>JAJRVQ010000166.1 GCA_024277255.1 Acidobacteriota bacterium
AAGAAAGTGGCAGTGTGTGGAATTAGTAGGTTATTCCACGAAGAATGTTGCTGGTCTGTCAAGTCCGTCAAAGACCGCACAATATATGTGGTCGACGCGACAATAGTTCATCGCTGGCCAGGAATCAGACCTGATTAAGCAGCCGGAAACAATCTTCATTGAACAACTGAACCCATAGCAACGACGAAGTTGATGGGAATCCGGCAAATGGATTAGGATTTCCATCGGCACCGCCGGGGCAGACGCCACAGGTAAGATCGAACTCGCGCAGCGGGGTAGAAAAATGGATCGATGGGAAACAGACTTTCCAATTCGGGAAGAAGTGGAAGATTTCTCGGGGAACATGCGTACTTTCGTGATCACCTGCAACATGCACGGAATCGGGTTCACCGTTCGGGCGGAAGAAGAAGGGAAGGAGGGGATGGGCTACGGATTCGCAGCCTTCAGCGAAACCAGTCCGTACAGTGCCCTCGGCCGTGTGAGGAAGAAGATGTCGCTTGCGCTGGCGAGTCGCCACGTCACGGGCTCATCGGGTGACCGTCGCTTGCTCCACGACAGACTCAGGGGACGTATTGCGTCCGACGGCAGTGGAGGCGTGATCCTGATAGTAGACGGTCTTCCTCTTGATATCGATAATCTTGCGACCGTTCTTGGCACCCATGAAGGTTGGGAGTTCGAGTTGCAGATCGTGGATGCGCTGGAGTGAAGAGCGAGATGGCCGCGTTGTCGAACGACCGGCCGAATCCGGCGGCTGACCTGTACTGACCTGAGCTGAGCTGACCTGTGCTGACCTGTGCTGCCCCCGACCCGCGGCCGGCCGGAACCCACCACCGAAAGGCCTCGAAGAAAACTCGCACACCAGCCCTCATCCTCTCAACAACCCTTATCCTCTGTCTCACCGCCAGCAGCGGCTATAAGGAACTCCCCCGACCATGGACCACCGAACCGGCCGAGGGTGATTTCGAATCAGCACGAATCCTGCGACCCGGCGATGAGATCCGTCTCACCGCTGCGGACGGTCAGATCTCCGAGGGGATTTTCGTCGAACTCGATGACCTCGTCCTCACTCTCGCAGAAACGTCCGCCGAGGTTCGCCTGGTTTCCGTACCCGTCGAAATGATCCGCAAACTCGAAGCCTACCGAACAGGATCCGGCGAGACGCTGCGCACCGTCGCTGCCGTCGCGGCCGCGTCGGCGATCATCTACGCCATCGTCGATTCAGAATCCGGCGCCAGGGCCTACCCGGATGACTCCCCAACGCCAACCAAGGCCTCGCGCTGAGCCAAGACTTCGAGTGGAGCAACCACCGCTGACCCTGCCGAACCCACCCCTCCCTTGACCAGATCACCCACTTCCCCGACCTTATCACCATGAAAACGCGTTCCCTTTTCATGTGCGCTCTGCTCCCGGTCGTCCTGCTATCCACAGCAGCTGGCCAGTCCACCGCGCCTACCACCGATCGCCCCGACTCCAGCACCTACATCTCCATCCAGCACCGTCGCGACAGCTACGGCCTCGTCCCCAGCGAAGCCGCCCTGCGCGAACAGGTCGTCGAGCACCTCTTCGCCTTCGTGTTCTCCCTGACCGAGGCCGACAGTCTGGGCACCTGGACCGCCGCCGACCTGCTGGCTTTCGGCGAGGCCTGGGGCGAGGAGTCAGCCTTTCCGGTGGCCGAATTCCTGGACAGCATCACCCGCGAGGAACTCACCGGCGACCAGGTGCTTAGTCATCGCGGCGCCCGTTGCAATCGCCGCTGGCTGGTCAACTTGAAGCCGGCCCTGGCCGAGTTTCCGCTGCCGTTCAGCATCCTGGGTTACCATCCCGGTTCACTGAGCATCCACACGCCCCTGGTGCTCCACGAGTGGCGTCTCGGCGCCCGCTCGGTCTATGTCACCGTCGAAGGGGCGACCCGGCGTTACCAGGCCGAGGCCATCACGATCTGGGAGGTGGCCGCGGGCTGGATCATCCTCGACATCGACGGCTGGCTCGACAAGCTGCTGGGCGCGGCGGCCGACGATGCCGCCACCAAGGGATTCACCGTTTGCTGGGTGGACGACGAACTGGTGGGCGTGGGCAACAGCGTCAGCACCAAGGGTCGCGCCATCTACGGCGAGTTCGATTTCCGCACCGGCGAGATCGAGAATCACGGCCGGGCCCTGGCCCGGGGCATCGCCCACTTCGCCCAGGGCTGGACCGGGATCGTCGACACGGACGGCAGCGAGGTCTGGCGGGCCTACAAGAATCGCTAGCGGTCTGCTGGCTTTCCCACGTGATGCAGGATAACTTGGAATCGACATGGAACGCATCGACATCACCGTCACCGGCCGCGTCCAGGGAGTGGCCTTCCGCTGGTACACGGTCCAGGAAGCGACCCGGCTCGGTCTGGTCGGCTGGGTGCGCAACCTGCCCGACGGCTCGGTGAGGATGGTCGCCGAGGGACAGCGACCCGCGCTGGAGGCGCTGCTCCTGTGGGCCGGCCACGGCCCCGACCACGCCCGGGTCGAGACCTGCCGCCACACCTGGCAACAGGCCACCGGGCAATACGACCAGTTCGAAGTGACCGGCTGACCCGCTACCGAGGAGCGACCCCGAGTGCAGGACCGCGCCCTGATCGCCATCGACATGGACGGCACGTTGCTCGACACCGAAGCCGACGACCGACTGCGCCCGCGGGAGATCGCCGCCCTCGAGGCCGTGCGTGCCGCGGGCCACATCGTCGCCATCTGCACCGGTCGCAATCGCCAGTCCCTGGACAGTCTGCTCGACCGCAGCGGGTGGCATCCGCCGGACCTGCCCAAGGTGCTGCTCAACGGCGCGGTGGTCGATGGCGGCGCCGGTTTCGGCAGCCTGGCCGAGCAGGTGATCGACCGCGAGGTGATCGCCCGCCTGGTCGCGTTGCTGCGCGAGTTCCACACCGTGCCCATGATCTACGCCACCGAAGCGGACGGCGGCACCCTGCTACACGAGCGCGGCGAGACCAATCCGGTGCTGGCGCGGTACCTGGCTCACCGGCGCGAGCGCGTGGGCGCCATCACCGATGTGGACGATCTGCAAGACCAATTGCCGGCCCTGGCTCTGGAGGTGGGCACCATCGACCTCGAGGCCGTGATCCAGCCGCTGACGGCGGCCATCCGCGCCGAGCTGAGCGACAGGGTGCGTGTCATCAACACGCGATCGCTGCTGGGCGGCGGCCGCTACTTCTGGGCCGAGGTCTACCACCGGTCGTGCAGCAAGGGCGCCGGCGTGCTGCTGCTGGCCGAGGCCCTGGACATGGCGCCCGGGCGCATCATCGCCATGGGCGACAACTACAACGACCTCGACATGTTCGCCGTGGCGGCGGTGAGCGTAGCGGTGAGCGGCGGGCCCCGCGACGTGCAGGCGGCGGCCGACCGGGTGGCGGCGCCGCTAGCTGAATTCGGCACGGCGGTCGTGCTGGAGGAGATCGCCGCCGGCCGCTTCGACCTGCCCGCCCCACGCGACGAGGAGTCGGCATGAGCGCTTCACCACGTCCGGACCCGCGACCCCGCGAGTCTGACCTTTCCGACCTCGATCCGGCAGCCGAGGCGGCGCGCCCGGTCGAGTCGGACGACGGCTTCGACCAGATGCGCCAGACCGGCTACGCCTTCGTCGATCTGATCCTCGACTACTTCAAGGGTCTCGAAGGCCGCCGCGTCTACGGCCCCGTCTCGCCCATGGGCATGGACGACCTCTTCGCCGAGGATCTCCCCGAGGACGGCTGCAGCTTCCAGGACCTGGTCCAGGAGACCCGCGCCAAGGTCTTCTCCAACACCATGGCCATCGGCAGCCGCCGCTACTTCGGCATGATGAACCCGTCGCCGTTGCCGGTGGCCGTCCTCGCGGACGCTCTCACCTCGGCCATGAACCAGAACGTCGCCAGCTGGCGCCACGCGCCTGCCGGCACGGCCATCGAGAAGCGGGTGATCCGCTGGCTCTGCGACCTCTTCGGTCTGCCCGATACCAGCTTCGGCACCCTGATCGACGGCGGCTCGCTGGCCAACATCACCGGTCTCAAGCTGGCCATCAACCGCTCCCTGGGCCGCCACCTCTCGCAGCTCGACGACATCGCGCCGCCCGGTCCCGAGATCGCCAAGCTCACCTTCTACGTCTCCGACCAGGGCCACTACAGCTTCACCAAGGCCGTGGACCTGCTCGGCCTCGGTGTCGGCCAGCTACGCAAGCTGCCCACCGACGACCTCTACCGCATCGACCTCGCCGCTCTCGAGGCTGCCATCGAGCAGGACCTCGCTGACGACCTCGTGCCGTGCTGCATCATCGGCATCGCCGGCACCACCAACACCGGCAGCATCGACAAGCTGGCCGAGTTGGCCACCATCGCCCGCCGCCACAAGTGCTGGTATCACGTGGACGCGGCTTATGGCGGTGCAGTCATCCTGTCCGATCGTTATCGACCCATGCTCCAGGGCATCGAGGAGGCGGATTCCATCACGGTCGATCCGCACAAGTGGTTCTACATGCCGTTCTCGGCCGGCGGCATCCTGGTACGCGAGGGCGACTTCCTGCGGCAGAGCTTCCTGGTGCATCCGGAGTACTACATGCAGAAGGCGAAGGCGGGCGAGGATGGCGAGGCGGTGGAGTTCGACGCCTTCGGCCGCCGCATCATTCCCGACCCTCGCGGTTTCCACATGGGCGACACGGTGAACTTCTTCCAGTACGGTGTCGCTGGCAGCCGGCGCTTCAATGCGCTGAAGATCTGGATGTCGCTCAAGCTCGTGGGGCGCAGCCAGTTCGGCGCCTGGGTCGAGAACGACATTTACCTCGCCAAGGTGCTGGCCGCGTTGCTCAGACGCGAGGGGGATTTCGAGTTGCTGGGACCCAATACGCTGGGCGTGTGCAACTTTCGCTGGGTGCCCAGGAACCCGGACGGGTCGCCGCGGTTCGAGAGCCAGGACCTCGACCGGCTCAATCGCCGGCTCCAGGAGCAAGTGGAGCGCGAAGGCGACGCCTGGTTCAGTTACACTGTTCTGCGCGATCGCACCGCTCTGCGGGTGAATGTGGAGAACCGGCGCATGCGCCGGGAGCATATCGAACGTCTGGTGCGCGTGATCCGCCGCACCGCCGACGGGATCCTGCAAGCCGAGGATTCAGCCACCAACCAGTGCTGACAAGGAGAACCGACGATGCGGCAGTTCCAGACCCTGATGATCGCCATCGCCCTCGTATCGTTGACCGGCCTGGCCGTGGCCGGCCCCGAGGCGGGGGTCGCCGAGCGTCCCCGTTCCACCGCCGACGTGGTGAAGGCCACGGTCCTGCCTGCCAAGATCAGCGGCAAGGCGGGTGAAGATGTCACGCTGAAGGTGCACCTCCAGATCGCTGACACCTGGCACCTCTACGATCACCAGTACGTCCTCGATCCCGAGTCCTACTTCATCGGCGTGGATCTCATGCCCGCCGAGGACGCCGACCTCGCCGGTTTCGGCGTCGTGTTCCCTGCCGGATCGGAGGGCGAATTCATGGGCGAGAAGGTGGTCATGCTGCATCATACGGCCGACATCGAGGTCACGGTAACGCTCTCCGACTCGGCCAGCGGCGAGGTCCGCATCCCCTTCATCCTCACTGCCCAGGCGTGCGACGACAAGATCTGCCTGCAGCCGTCCAACATCGCCGTGGTGGCCAACGTCACGGTCGAGTGAGGGAAGACCGCAACATCTACATCGGGAGCTTGCCCCTGGACGCCGACGAGGCCGAGATCCGGGGGCTCTTCGCTCCCTTCGGCGAGGTGCTGTCCTTCACGCTGATCCGCGACCACGAGACGGGTGCGAGCCGCGGTTTCGGCTTCGCCAAGCTGCCCGATGACTGCGTTCAAGCGGCGGTCGACGGCCTCGATGGTCTCGAGCTGCGGGGTTGCCGGGTGCGGGTGAACGTGGCCCGGGACAAGGGGCAGAAGGCGCCGCGACGGCGGTTCTGAATCCATCTGGTCCGGTAATTGCCTCCATCCTGTGTGCTGACGCCGCCGCCGTTTCCCGGTGGTGGCGCGAAAGACACCGGGAGGTGCAATCATGACTCAGGGTTTCCTTCGCTTCCAGGCCCGCGGACGTGCAATCTGGGCGCCTTGCCTTGCGTTCGTCCTGCTGGGCGTGGTGCCGCTGACGCTGGTCGGCTGCAGCGACGCCACGGCTCCCGAGGCCGCTGGCGATCTGGAGAAGTTCTCGACCGCCACCGCGTTGCCGGCAGTGACCGGCGATGCCGTGCTGGCGGTGTCCGCACCGGGATTCGGCCGCTGGCTCGTGACCGGCGATACGGACACCTACGTGGTGCCCGTGGACCCCGGCCAGAGCGTGCAGTTCTTCTGGAAGACCGCCGACGCCACGGCGCTCAGCCCCACGGTGAAATTCCGCTACGGCTGGAACGTCTACCACCCCGACGATCCGAGCGATCGGGGCTGGTTCGGCGTTCCGAGCAGTGGCTACAAGTCCCAGCAGACCCAGCCCCGGGAGTTTTGGGCAGGGTCCAACTTCCTGACCATCGAGCGTTGGGACGGTGACCGCCTGCAGGTGCGTGCGGTCTTCGAGGTGTGGGTGCCGCCGGTCGCGCCGTGATCTGGTTCCCGCAGAAACCATGATCGCTTTTATCTGATATTCGCGCGTCCTCCTGTGAGAACCCGAAAGAGTCCCGGTTTCCACAGGAGGACGAGAACATGAACCCGTTCCGATTCGCCCTTTCCACGCTGCTCGTGATGATCGGCCTGGCGCTCTTGCCGGGCTGCGGCACCGACGATCCGGCCGCGCCCGCCCTCGAAACCTTCGACGCGGTCATCAATAGCGGCGGCACCTACCAGTCGGCCGAACCCAGCCAGCAGGTCGAGATGATCGCGACCTCGGAGGACGAGCTGGAAGACGGCACCATCCTGCTCTGCACTACCGAACGCCACAGCATCGTCGATGCGCCCCTGGACTACGCCACCTTCGATCCCAACGCCGAGGTCATCTTTCCGGGCAATCTGCTGCAGGGCGATAGCCTGGGCGGCGCCTTGCCCGACCCCATCGTGGTCGAGCGGGCCGGCGGTACGATCACCATCAACCTCGTCAACGGCTCGAACGTCGTCAGCCAGGACGTGGACCAGGTGCGCTACAGCACGGTGATCCAGGCCATGAACGACATCGTCGCCGACAACAACGGCGTGCTGCCGGCGGCCTTCACCTACCAGTCGTCCGAGGTGCAGTCGCGGGAGCAGATGGCGCTCAAGATGGGTGTGAACGCACAATCGCTCACTGCCGACGTCAATGCGCGGCTGAGCCTCAGCACCGACGAGTCGTACCACAGTTTCCTGGTGGAGTTGAACCAGCGCTACTTCACCATGGCCTTCGACATGCCCACGTCCGTCGGGGCGCTCTTCGACGAGTCGGTCACGCCGGCTGATCTGGCGCGCTACATCGCCGAGGACAATCCGGCCACCTACATCTCGTCGGTGACCTACGGCCGGCGGTTCTACCTGCTCATCGAGTCCACCGAGTCGGTGGCCGCCATGCAGGCGTCGATCTCGGCGTCGTACGACGCCGCGCTGGCCGGCGGGTCGGGCTATCTGGACGGTCGCGACTTCTCCAGCCTCGCCAACGTCAACGTCAAGGTCTTTGCCCTGGGCGGCGATCATCAGCTGGCGCTGGCCTCGTTCAACGGTGACGTGGATGCGGTAGCGGCGTTTCTCACCGAAGGCGGCGGCATCGACACCGGTGTGCCTCTGAGCTACGTGGTCCGCAACGTGAAGGACAACAGCGTGGTGGCCATTACCGTGGCCACCGACTACGAGGTGCGCAACTGCACCGTCCAGTCCGTGGGCAGCTACGTGAACGACTTCGAGGGTTCCACCGAGGGCTGGAC
>JAJRVQ010000011.1 GCA_024277255.1 Acidobacteriota bacterium
GATTCCGATCGAATCTGGGCACTCATTCCGACGAGGAGAAGAAACTGCCCAGTTTCAGTGCGGAATCACTGCCCAGTTTGCCTCGGAATCACTGCCCAGTTTCGATCGGAATCGGTGCCCAGTTTGGCTCGGAATAGGCACACGCCCTTGACCAGTAACCACAACGGGAGCATCAACTCCGCGAGGGCGGTGAACCGGCTGACCATTACGAAGCCCGGGAAGAGCAGCTGCGTAAACGAATCGAACAGATACCCAGCCCCGGCAATCAGCACCGGAACACCCAATAGCTTGGGCAAGAACCGCGACCTGAAAATCAGTAAGCCCAACGGCAGCAGCCAGAGCCCCCAGAAAACCTGAGCAAGAAGGATCCCGTTCCGGCTCATATCCAGGAATAGCATCGCCTGGGCATGGAGCTGAGCCGAGGTGAACGCGCCATGGTCCGGGCTGCCAAGCAGCCGCAGGGCAGCGAGGTTGTGGACTTCGTTGAGGAATGCGATGGGGGGTCCGAGTAGCGCCAGGATGACCATCAGCACCGCATGAGAATTGTTCACGTGTTTGAGGATGCGGTACAGCGCAAGCGCCAAGAACACGACAATGATCTGACTCAAGAGGTGGCTGACCGTGGCGCTGCGGAACAGCCACTCGGATTCCATGATGTTGCGGGCCGTTGCTGCGCTATCGTTTCGTACGAAGAGAACGGACGGAACGTAGACGAAGCTAAAGATGCCGAGGGGCATCAAGGACAGATACAAACCCCCAGCAAGTCTCGCGGTGCGATTGATGGAGCCTTGAGCTCTGGACATCATCATTCAGCTCCTAGTGTCTCGGCTCGCAGTTCGGCTGAACCGGGACGGGTTGGTCGTGTGTGAGTCATGCCGCGATCTCGGCATCTTTGTCCGGCACTTCCTCTCCCTGTGTGGGCCAGGCGAGGTTCGAGTTCACTTGATCAACATAGAGATAGGGCCCTCCTTGCTTGACTGGAGAATGATCCATTGTTGCTATTCCTCAGGGGGTTCGCCGGCTCTCAAAGAGCTGGCGCCGTTATCTTCTCTGCTCAAGAATTCACCTCTCGTCGGCTTGAGGCTAAGCTTCGCCAGTATTGTGTCACTTCGACCTGAAGAGAGGTGGTGTCACGGAAATACGGGATTGTTACCTACAGTCGCCCGGGCTGTTCCCGGTGGTGTCGCTCGACCACAACCTGGTTCAGGCGGCCGGCCCTCCAGATCGCCAACTCCAGCGACATCCTGATCGGAGTGGTGAGCCGGTTCGCCACCGGCGGCACGAGTGCCCCCGCCTCGCCCGCCGCCCTTGACGAGACCGCGAGCCAAGGTCGCTCCTCGATCGCCCTGTGGAGCGACGACCGGCCCTACCCGCCGGAGCCGTTTCCGAAACGGGTGAGGCATCGTCTTGCCGCCATGCTCTGCCGGGCAGGACTTGAACCTGCTGGACGGTGTGTCGTATGAGTGTGTTGGCGGGCAGGCGGCGGCGTGAAATGGAATCCGCCAGCTCGCCACTCTCGAGTAGAGACGCAAGTCCGCTCTCGTCAAGGTGTGCTCACAGGCTCGAGCGCCCAGAACACGATGCAAAGGAGGAGACGCCATGCAGGCTAACGCTCTCGAATCTCGCCGGCCCATTCGCAGCAGTTCTGGCGGCAATCGCGCCCGCCGAAAGCCGGCGAATCCGCTCCAAGCAGCCGAGGGCGGGCGCCCGGATCAGGTCGCTCGGCGAGAATCGCAATCGTCGCTCCCGTACAACCGACCCGAAGCGCGGACCGTTCAGCAGCAGAGTATGGCCGATCGAAGCCCCCGGAACCGGCAGTTGACGCGCATGGCCGACCGTATCGACGCCAGCCCGAAGATGATCGCGCAACGGAAACGAGTGTCCATTCTGGAGACAAGCCGGACATCCGGCGACCCGGTTCAGTTGCAGCGGATCTTCCAGCCCAGCGAGGAGGGGCTCAAGCAAGTCGTCACGGCCATGCGCGAGCGGGCCGTCGGCGCCGCGGAGAACATGCTCTTCGACTTCGACGAGTACAACTCCAACTACCGCTACCTGGTCGCCACCAACGAGGCGGAAGGTAACGCCGAACGGTTCGCGATCATGTCCCTGGGGAATGCTCCCGCGGTCCAGCCCGGGGAACCTGGTGGCGTCAACCTCGCCATCGACAACAGCCTGTGGGTAGAGGGGCTCGCCGCGGATCCCGGAGCCGGCCTTGGCGGCGCGCTGTTGATGCGGGCCGAGGAAATGGCCGACGATGAAGGGTGGTCGGGGGTCGCTCTCGCCGCCTACGAGTTCGACCCCGAAAATGGCGATCCTGCCTTTTCCGTGGCCGGGTACTACGGCGACCGCAAAGGCTACACTTACACCGGCGAGGGCTACGAAGAGGTAGACGAGGAAGGCGACGAATCGTATTTCTACCCCATTTACTCGAAGTCGGCCGAGCAGATCAAAGAGGAGCGGGCGTTACGAGGCCAAGGCTGAGGCTGATCCTCCCGGGAGGTGCGACTCCTTTCGAGACAGCCTCGGCAAAGGCTCCCTCTCTCGAAGTCGGTTGACCAACTTCGGACCCTTCCAGCGTCTACAAGAGCTTGGGGCGCAGACTCCAATCCCCACCGCCAAGCTCGTCCCTACGCCGTGCCGGGAGAAGCCGCCGTTTCCGAAACGGGTGAGGCATCGTCTTGCAGACCACGATCTCAAGGTGATGTCGGAGCAGTGCATCAGCATCACGCCGATCGACGGCGACTACACCGCCGATCTGAGTCACGCGGCTTTCGACTTCCTGGCGGAGCTGCCGGGCCTTTAGCAGCCTGTGGCAGCCGCCTTGAATCCCCAGAAGTAGAGATCCATCATGCTCCGGTTGACTGAGAATTCGTAGGTGGCGAAGACCCGATCGACATCGACGATCCGCCGGACGTCGTCCTCGCTCAGAGTGCGGTAGTAACTGCTCCAGGCTCCGCCGCGACTCACCGTTCCTGGCGAGTCGGCGGGCTTACTCGCGATCGTGCCGTGCTCACGGCGGCCGGTGGTGGCGCAGGTGAAGAGCAGCGTGCCGCCCGGGCGCAGGAGCCGGACGAAGTTGTCGAGCGTCTGCCCGTAGTACAGGTCGTGCTCCAGCATCTCGGTGCTGATGATGAAGTCGAAGGTCTCGGCGGGGGCATGGAAGTCGTGCGCGCGGATCACCAGATCGACGTTGGGTCCCGGAATGAGGTCGATACCCAGGTAACGGCTGGACTCGAACAGAGGCCGATTGGTGCCGTTGATGTCGAAGGAGCCGGCGTCGAGCACCAGGCAGTCGCGGAAACGGTCCGGGTGCTCACGCTTCACCGAGCGACAGAACTCCCGCTGCGCGTTGTGCGCCATGTGCGTCTCCTTCTGAGGTGAGATGGGCCCTCCGATCCTAGCAGCCCTCGCCAGCACCCCCAGCGCGTACGTCGTGAGTTCCTCCAGGCCTCGGTTCGGGTCAAGGCGCCCGGACTCCCCGAGCTGCACCCGCTCGAGGAGAGATGAATTTGACACTCGCAAGGTCACCTGTTAATCTGGCAAAAATAAAAAAATAGTGATTGATAGGTTTTCCTGTAAATAAGGAAGGGTTTTTCTTTGCCGAGGCAGCTGCTTTTTGTCGTAACCACGTCGTCCAATATGGGCGATCTCGCCTTGTGTCGCGAGTGGATCGCTGATCTCGGGCGTGAGGAATTCGAGTTTGCCTTCGTCCTCGACCGGAGCCTTACGTCCTTCATCGATTCTCGGGATCGCTGCTTTTCGTTCGCCGCTGACATCCACGTCGAAGAGACCATCCTGAGGGCGGCGGCCACGGTCTCGGCCGATGTCATCATCTTCGCCTCGAACGCATTCTGGAATCTCGGAGGCCAGAAGGGGGCTGAATTCGGACGCTTCCCACTCGGCGTCCATCGCGCCGGAGTGCCAGTGCTTTCCTTTGATCCCTTCGAGATCGCCTTCGACAACGTCGTCCCGCGGCTGGGCAAGCGGACCCACTTCGAGCCGGTGCCCGAGTCGGTATGGGCCTTGCGCTACATGTCGCGCTCTTCCGAGCGGCCCCTTGCGCGCCATTTCTACGCCTCACGCATCTGGGAGGCTGCCTGCCGGACCTCCCGAGCGGCGACCATTTCCGGAGTAGGTGGCGACCCCGGCAAGAAGACGGTCATCTTCCCGATCTCGAAGAACCGTTTCGATTTCATCACCAAATTCTACGGCGACTACTACCCTCACCTCGGGCGGATCCTCGCCCACTCAGCGCCCGACCGGGTGCAGTTCATCATCGTGTCGCCGGAGCCGGTGCCGGGGCTCACCGAGACCGGGAACGTAATTCACGTCCCATTCCTACCCTTCGATGACTTCCTGGCCTTGATTCATGCCAGTGACGCGTATCTCGCCGATTCAATGATCTCCTGTATAAACCACGCGATTCGGATGGCGACCCCGGCTCTGCTGCTGGCCAACACGCGGACCGGAGAAGCGACACGGGGTTCCTTTCTGGAGCACGGTGCCTTTGCCTACAAGGTGTTTCCCTACGGACTGTACGAGGCGTGCGACATCCTCGAGCATCGGTTCGAGATCTCCGACTGCTACCTGCAAGCGGAGGCGCTCGACGTCACCGCAGCGGCCGAGGCTCTGGATTCGCTCCTCTACAGCGGAGCGCTGCGATCGGAATTGATCCAGCAGTGTCATCACTGGAGGGCGAATCGCGAGGCACTGCCGACTCCACGTCAGACGATCGACGACATTCTCAGCATGGGCGTCGCCATCGATGCGATGGTCGGCGCGCAGGGCAAAGGGCACCTAGATTCTGTTTTTAAATGACCACCAACCGACGGTCGATCCAGACGGTCAACCGAGAGGAGAAGACAAAATGTCAGACTCACGTACAGAAGCGGCGGTTCAAGCGCATCATCTCGTGGTAGTGAAGCACATCCGTGCGGTCCGCGCTGCAAGACTCGCCATCGCCAGGCGTCTTCAGATCGCCAGAGCGGTGCGCTTGGCTCAGGCCCGTCGTCTACGGATAGAGCACTCCGCCAACGCTCTCGGCGAGTACCTCAAGGCCGGCGGCACCCTGACGCGCACGGCTCCCAACGCAGAGTTGGAGAAGGCTCGTCAGACCGCGCGAGCGGTCAAGCTGCGCCGCGACAGGGTGATTCGGCACGTGGCGGCGGCTCGCACAGCACGCCACGTGGTGGCAGAGCACGCCAGGAAGGTGGGATTGGCCCGCCAAGCGACCGGCAAGCTGGCCAGGATCACGCTCAAGGGCAGCTCGGTCGGCGGTTAAGAACGATGACTCGCTGACGGCCCCGGCGGTACCTCCGCCGAGCTTCGTGGCCCCGGCAACGGTGGCCGCGCGTTCGGAGGAGGATCGACCAGGGAGCCGCGGTGACGGGAGAATCTTGTGACCAGTAGATCGTGACCGCAGTCGCGACCATGACCGACATCGTCGTTCCCTTTTTCAACGGCTACCCTATGCTCGCCCGCTGCTTGCGCTCGTTCGCGGCCTCGGCCGAGCTTGAGCACCGGCTGTACCTGGTGGATGACGGCTCCAAGGCCGGGGAGGGCGAGAGCGCCGCGAGGCTCTGCCACAGCCTCGGCCTAGACTTCATTCTCCTTCGGCACCCGCAAAACCGCGGCTACAAAGAGAGCATCCGGACCGGCATAGCTGCTTGCCGGAGCGAGCACGTCGTTTTGCTCAACAGCGACACCATCCTGACCCCCGGCTTCGACCGCCGGCTCCTGGAGACCTTCGACACCCCGCAGGTCGCCGCCGTGGCCCCGGTGTCGAATCACCCGACCGATCTCTACCAATTCAGGCCGGAGTTGGCGATTCGTGCCGGCGACCCCGAGGATCTCCAGGAGGCGGTGCGGCACCGAGCCCGGAAGGTTGCCACCGTCCGCCGGCGAGCCAGCGCCGCACCGTACTTGACGGGGATGTGCCTGGCTGTCGACCGCCGGATCCTCGATGCCGTGGGCGTCTTCCACGATGAATACCAGCACGGCTACTTCGAAGATCTCGCCTTGTGCTGCGAGATCCGCGCCCTCGGATACGAGCTACTGGTGCGCGAAGACTGCTTCGTCTACCACCAGGGTCACGCCACCTACGGCAAGAAGACACAGGATGAGAAGGCGCGGATCGTCGACTACAACTTCCAGATCTTCTCGCAGACGTGGGGTCATCTTCCCGATCACGCCGACCTCCTGGCGAAGATGGATTACGCCGGAAAGGTGTGCCCACTGTGACCGCCATCACCACACCGTTCGATTTCCTTATCCGGCAGAGCGACGCCGCACGGCGCGCCGGCACAGAGGAGCTGCCTGCCTCCGGTCGCGTTGAGACCTATCAGTTGGGCCAGGCCATCAGCCAGGCGGCAGACGCCTTGCGCTCCTCTTCGGCTCCCTGGGTGGTGATCATGGACGACACCTGTGGCATCCCGACCGACGCCTGGCAAGCGATCTCGAAGCACTTCGACGAACCGGCGGTCTGCGGACTGACCTGCGCCTCGCTGGCACTCGACCGGGTCTTCGGGCGCAACGTGCAGCCTCTACCACCCTGGTTTTCGGTCCTGCGGCGCGACGCTCTCGAAGCGACAGGCTTTTTCGAATCTCCCTTCGAGACCGCCGAATTCCGTCTGCTCGAGCTGGCCGACCGGCTGGGTCGCAGCGGGAAGGTCCTGCGTCATGTCAGCCGGCCCCGCCTCGATCTCGATTCGCGGCGATGGGCGGCCGAGGTGATCTGCCGAAACGGGGCGCTGCTGCGGGACGACTACGCGCGCTTCCGGTCGGATGGCGCTGCTGGACGCGAAGCCCTGGTGCCGCCCCAGTTCCGGGTCACCTCCACCTCCCAGCCAATCTCCCTGCCCGCTCCCGCGTCGCGGCTCCCAGACGCCGTGAGGCAGCCGACGTTCAGCGTTCTCTGCCCAGTCTACAAACCCCAGTTCCTGCGACCGATGATCGAGTCGATCCGCGCCCAAAGCTGGCATCGGTGGGAGCTGTTGATCGCGGTCGACGGACCGCCGCTACAGGATCAACGCCGCATCCTTAAGATCCTCGAGGGGTTCGCGGAGGACCCTCGCATCACTTGGCGCCTGCAGAGCAACAGCGGCACCGGCCCCACCCGTCACCGGCTGGCGCAGGAGGCAACCGGCGACTTCATCGTCTGCATCGATGACGACGACATGCTGGTGCCGGAAACGCTGGCGGTGTTCGCGGCGGCGATAGACGCCTACCCCACCGGCCGCGTCTTCCGCGCTGGCGCCCGGCTCGTCGGACTGGTCGAGCAGTACCTGGCGCCCCGCTGCCGGCTGCTGGTGGACGGGGTGCCCAACGACCCCTTCGAGGTCACCCAGCCGTACGCCATCCACCGTTCCACACTCGACGAGGTGGGAGGTTTCGAGTGGGACGATGCGCTGCGGTGCGCCGGCGAAGACACCATCCTCTTCCACAAGCTGGACGCGGCGGGGGTGCCATGCCTGCTCATCGACCAGCCTCTCTACCTGCGCCGCCTCAGCACCCACAACCTCAGCCTGGAGTTCGAGCTCGAGCAGGCCATGTCCCACTTCCAGCTGCTCGATGATCGCTTCTGCCCGCCACCCTGGCAAATGCACGATCGCCGGCATGCGATGGACGACAACTTTCAGCGCGCGACCACCGTGTACACCGACGCCGAGACCGGACGTGAGGTGGTGGGTTCGACCCGGTTCTTCCAGTACCAGACGCTGGGCGACCTGGGCGAGGTGACGATCGATCTCGAGATCACCAGCGCCTGCAACGCGGACTGCGGATTCTGCCCCCGCGAACACCTGCCGAACCGCAAGGGATACATGCCGCTTGAGGTGGTCGAGGAACTGGCCCGCCAGCTGCGTGACAACCGGGTGTTCAAGCAGGTGGTGCTCTGCGGCATCGGCGAGTCGACTCTCCACCCCGATCTCGACCGCATCGTCGAGCTGCTGTCCGGTGCCGGCACCTACGTGGGCATGACCACCAACGGCTCCTTCATGTCACCAGAGCGCTTCGCCACACTGGTCGACAAAGGGATGAGGAGCTTCAATTTCAGCCTCAACGCAGCCTCGGCGCAGACCCACTCGCAGGTGATGCGGCTCAAGGGTTACGACGGGATCGTTGAGAACCTGCGCTCGATTCTAGAACTCAAGCAGGCGAGCTACCCGGACGTTCTTGTGCACGTCAGCTTCGTCGTCTGCACCCTCAACGAACACGAGGTGCTCGATTTCGTCGCCGAGTGGGAGCCACGCGGCGTCACCCAAGTCTGGCTCCACCCTGTGAACAATCGAGCCGGCCTCTTGGGTGTGCATCTCGAGGCGGGTGACATCGAGCGTTTCTCCCACCAATTCGAAACAGACGAGCGGGTGTTGGTGGATATCTTCCGGGAGGCGCCGGAAGACGGAAACTTGTGCAAGATCGCCAAGTCGCTGATCTTCATCTCGGCCGAGGGCGAGACCAGACTCTGCGCCATGGATTACCAGCGCGTCACCTCCTACGGCCGGGTCCAGGACAAGAACCTGCAGCAGTCTCATTTCGAGAAGCTGCGAGCCTACGCCACCGGCAAGCTGGACGGCTTTTGCCAGGGATGTGACTTCTGCCCCGCCGAGTTACGGGAGAGCAGCGCCCCGATCCTGGCGGTAGTGAGTTGAGCTGCCTCGCGAGCAGCGACGCCGAGCCGGGCGGCGAAATGGGCACCAACGCCGACAGCGAGGTGCAGCTGAGGCGGGTGCCTGTCCTCCTGCCCCACGTCATCATCGATGGGAACCAACTGTTTGACGGCCGAACCCCGCTGGGCGAACTCTCTACCGGCGGCATCGCCTTCTGCCGCGCCTGCGATGGCAGCTCGACGCTCGCCGAGGTGCTCGAGCAGCACCCCTGGAGCGACGAGCTGGACGAGATCGTGGAGTACCTCGTATGGCTCGATCGTCCCATCGACCTGCCGCCCGACGCGGGCACTGCGCAAGAGCGGACCCTGCTGGTGTCGCCCCAGCCCGAGGTCGGCCTGATCTCGCTGGCTGGCTGGCTGCACCGCCGCCGCGGTCGACACCACTGCACCCACCTGATCGCCTGCTCTCGGCTGGCCGAGGCCGAGGCAGGGGAGGCATTCCCTTCGCTCATCGAGCTCAGCGCTATCCGCCGCGACGAGGCGGAGCTTGCAGCTCGGGCTCTCGGGTGCCGCAACACCTGGCTCGGGTTCTCGCAGATCGAACTGCGGCACGCGGAGTTCACCGGCGAGCTGTTCGACCGCCGGGAGGAGTGCGTAGGCCGCTCGTTGCGTCTGGCTCTCCACACCGCGATCTCCCGGCTGGCGCCGGACCACGTGTACGCGCCGGCGGCGATCGCCGCCCATCCGGATCATCGTTTCCTTTTCGAGGCGGTGCTCGACCTGTACAAGGAAGGCTGCTTCCCGGACACCCGGTTTCATTTCTACGAGGAGGTGCCCCAAGCCGCCTCCTATCTCGGCGTCGACGATTTCCTGTCGCGTTTCGAGAAGGCCTACGTCGACCTCGAAGACGGTTTCGAAGACATCTCGGAAGGCCTGAACCAGAAGCTGGAAGTGCTGCGCATCTTCCGCTCCGCATTCGAGCCAGCGGCGGTCGCAACCGTGGTCGAGATCGCGCGCCGCAACGCCGTCCTGGCACGGCGCAGGCAGCCGGCGGCGAGTTCGGCGACCGCCGTCGAGCGTTCTTGGACGCTGCGCGACCTGCGTCCCCGGACACAACGGAGGGCGGCATGGACCTGATCCTGCTCGCCGGCGAGCCCGGCGAGCCCGCCGCGCAGAGTGAGCGGGCGATCACCGGCACCGAGGGCGGCCGTTGCCTGGAAGATTTCCTGGGGTGGCAGCGCGAAGGCGGTGCCAGCCCGGATCTCTACGCGGTAATGCCGCCGCAAGAGGACATCGAAGAGGAGCTCCTCGAGCTACTGGGAGGCCACCTCGGGGAGCTCGCCGACCAGATCTACGCTTTGATCCCGCCGTCCCGGCTGTCGCGCCGGCTGCTCGAACGACTGGAAGCGATCGGTCCGCTGCATCTCATCCTGACCACCGCTGCCGGGGAAGAGCCGGTGGAGCACGGACTGGGGGCTCTCGCCGACCACCTCGCCGACCACCCGGACTCCAACCTCTATCTCGGCGTCTGGCTGGAGTTGGGGGGCACAGTGGTCAGCACCGTGGCCAACTACCGCTGCGTGCGCTCGCTCCTCACCGCGGGCGTGCCCGCCGAGCTCATCGACCTACCCGGCTTTGCGTTGGAGCCGGGAGGCGACGACAGGGGCACCGGACCTTCCGCCGCCCCAGCGGCCTTCCTCACCGGCCTGTACTTCTGCCAGCTCTACCGCCACGCGATCACAGTCGACCGCTGGGGGCGGGTGCGGACCTGCCCGCGGGCGGTGGGTGGCGGCGCGATGCTGCCGCTCGGCAACATCTTCGACGACGATCCCGAGACGCTGCTGTCCCGCAAGGGCGAGGCGTCCCACCGGATCAGCACGATGGAGCTTTGCATCGGCTGCCGCCAGCACGGTCAATTCAGCTGGCCGGACCGGCTCAGCGAGCGCGCGGTCGAGATTTTCCACGACGGCCTGCGCCGCGGACCGGCGGTGCTCCGGCCGGCCGTCGCGCACAGCCAAATACGCCAATTTAATCTCGCTGTCGAGAGCCCGGACGGTAGACGGCGAGCGATCAAGGACTTCGCCAGCCGGCTCAGGTCGTGGAGCGAGGACATGGAGCGTTGGGAACGCCAGCGCGGGAGCGGCCGATGATCGTCTCGATCGAAACGCCGGTCTTCAAGGGAGGCTGGCTGATCCCGTGCATCGAGTCCGTCCTCAACCAGACCTCGCCCGACTGGGAAATGTCGATGGTCTGGGACGGCGGCGACGCTCTATCGCGCAACATTCTCGAAGAGGTCGAACGGCTACAGCACCCGAAGATCACCGTCTGCTTCGAGGAGCGCAAGGGCATCGCCCGGGCGCGACGGTTCCTGTCTGGAAGAAGCCGCGGTGACTACATCCTGCCGCTCGACGATGACGACATGCTGGCCTCCGACGCCGTCGAACGGCTTCTCGCCGCCGCCACGCGCATGCCGTGGGCCGGCATCATCCGGGCGCGCCGCAAGTTCATCGACGAGGAGGGCGAGATCGTCGACATGGCGGAGTGGTTCCCGTTCGAGTCGCGGCACTACCACCGGGGGATGGTCACCGATCTGTTCAACCACTGCCAGCCCTATCTCATCCGCCGCGCCGCCTATGAGAAGACCGCCGGCTGGGAGGGTTTCGAAGACTTCATGCAGGCGGGTGAGGATTGCGACATCTTCACCAAGATCGAAGAGGTTGCGCCGGTCGAGCTGCTCGACGAATGCCTTTACTACTATCGCCTCAATTCCCAGCGGGCGAGTCATGAACTGAAGCCGGAGGGCGCCTACGAAATGTGGCGCCGGCTGGCTGACAAGACCATCGAGCGCATCGGGCTGCCGCTGCGGCGGGCCAACGAGAGGCAGCCGTTTACCTACCTCTCGACCGCGGATCGCAACCTCGGCCCGGCCGCGATCGATGTCATCATTCCCTTCTTCGAGGCGGACGAGGAAGAACTCGACTATGCCCACTCGCGACCGAAGGCCGGGCGCCAGAACAGCATCCTCCGCCTGGACGGCCGCTTCGCTTTCCGCCAGAGATTGGATCCGGGGACCGGGCAGTTCGACCGCCTGGAGCTGGTGGCTCCGAACGCCGATGCAGTGCACGGCGTGGTCCGCGTCGTGGTCGCGCCGGCCGCCGACCCGGGCTCGCCCATCGCGGCGGGGGAATACCGCCTCGCAGGAGAAAACAGCGTCGGCCGGACCGTGTCGATCGCGATGCAGCGGTTGGGCGACGCCGGTGCTACCGATCTCTACCTCAAGATCTCTCTCGAGCCGGACCGGCGCAATCGCCACGACCTCCAGTGTTACCTCGGCTACCCCGACGCCTCCGGGAAGGGAGAGCCGGCACTCATGATGCGGCTCTATCGCAATCGGCCCGGCCATCATCGCGCGCGCCTGGAACGCTGCCTGGCGTCGCTACGCAACTGCGGCATCGCCGAGGACGCGATCCATGTCGTCGAGCGCCGGCAGAGCGCCGCGGCAAACCGAAATCTGGGGTTCAGAGCAACCACCCGGCCGCTGGTCTGCTACATGGACGACGACGTCGAGCTCACCGACAAAGGGGTCCTGGATCGCCTGTGCGCCAGCCTGGCCGCTACCGAAAGCGATCTCATCTCGCCCAAGATCCTCGACCCCCAGGGCCGGATCTTCTGCGCCGATCCCTACTTCAACCACAAACAGATGCCGGTGCCGCGCGGGCTCGGCCAGCTCGACGAGGGTCAGTTCGACTACGAGTCCGAGGTCGCCTGGCTCCCCTCGACGATGCTCCTCGTGCGCCGGGAGGTGGTGACGGCAGTGGCCGGCTTCGACGACGACTATCCGGCAAGCCAGATGGAGGACGTGGACTTCTGTCTCAAGGCCAGGCGGCGGGACTTCAAGTGTCTATACAGCGGGCTCGCCAGCGCCGTGCATTACAACTACCAGCGCAACTACAACTTCGCCCTCAACTTCCAATATTTCTCCGCCAAGTGGCAGGGCCACCCGGAGCTTTTCGAAGTGCCGGCGGCGGCCGCAACCGCGGTGCGGACCGGCGTCAGTGGCGCTGCCGAGAAGGCGACCGCGGGACTGACGGTGAAATGAGAATACTGGCTATCACCGAGTACTACCGCCGCCAGGCCTGGAACGGCTCCGAGATCTTCTGCTCGCGGCTCATCGACGCCCTACGCGTGCATCACGAGGTCGCGGTGCTGGCGCGATCGGCCGGCGACGACGAAGCGGCGGAGCGGATCGACATCGCCGTCCCCGACTCGATCGTCAACGACGCCGACGCTCTCCGGCGCCTGCTGGTGGAGCGCACCGCGGAAGGTGCCTACGATGTGATCTACAACCTAGGTGCCCTGCTCTTCGGCTGCAAGGTGGCAGGCCTGCTGGCGACGGCGATGCCCGAAGTACCGCTGGTCAACCATTTCCAGGCGCTCCTCGGTCCGTACGCGCGGATCGAAGGCATGGAGCAGCTCCTCGAGCAGGCCAACGGCATCGACCAGCAGGAAGTGGCGGCGCGCGCGGCTAGCAACATCTTCCTCTCCGACTCCGAGCTGCTGGCGGCGACCGAGTGGGGCTTCGAACTGGGCAGCTCGTTCGCGACAGTGATCCCCAACGGGCTTCCGGCCGAGGAGTTCCGCGGCGTGCAGCCCGACTTCAGTTTCCTCGCGCCGCGGCGGCGCGAGGAAACTCAGCGGCCCCTGGTGGTGGCGACCGCAGGCCGCTTTTCCGACTACAGCAAGGGAGCGGATCTCGTCTATCGCGCCTTCGCCGAGCTCCATTCCGAGCTGCCAGACACTTTTCTGCTGTCGATCACCAACTCCCGGCGCTTCGAGTATCTCCTCGCCGACTTGCCGGCTGACAGCTTTCAAATCGTCGACTGGTTGTCGCGCCGGGAATTCCTCCGCACCCTGGCGGCGGTCGACGTCGTCGTCCTGCCGTCGCGTTACGAGCCGTTCGGCCTAATCGCGATCGAGGCCATGTTCCTGGGGCTGCCGGTCGTCGCCAACACGGTGGGCGGCCTACAGGAGAGCGTCTTCCATGATCGTACCGGGCGGCTCAGCGCGCTCAGCAACGGCTCGCTCGGGCTCTACCAAACCCTGCGAGAGCTGGCTTCGGATCGCGAGCGGCTGCGCGAGATGGGCCGGGCAGCGCGGCAGCGGGCGCTCCGGTACTACAACATCGAAAGCGTCTTGGAACAGGTCGAAGGGGCGCTTGCGCGGGCCTGTCTCAACCGCCGGGCGCCGGCCTACCGTGGCCTGGCTCTCGATCTCGTTCACCTACCGGTGGAGGCCGACCCTGGCGTAGCCCATGACTGACGAACAGAAGTTCCTCTTCGACCTCAACGGATTCCTGATCCTCGACGGCGTCCTTCCACCACTCCAGTGCGAGAAGCTGCGACGCCAGATCGCCCGTATGGTGCACGCGCCGGAGGAGCTGCCACCGGCAGCCCGCACCCCGCCGGGCGGCGAGCTCGCCGCGCTGATCGATCACCCTGCGGTCGAGGACGTGCTGGGCGAGGTTATCGGCCCTCATCTGCGTCTGGAGCATTGCGCGGCGATCTGGCGCGAAAAAGGCGAGCGCCACCCGCAGGACCTACACATGGGCGGGCCGATCCCCGATCCGTTCTTTCGCTACAACGTCATCGGCGGCGCCATTCGGTCGACTCTGACGCGGGTGGTCTTCGAACTCAACGACGTGGCTGAAGAGGACGGGGCCACCTGTTTCCTGCCCGGCAGCCACAAGGCCAACTTCCCTGTTCCCGAGAGCATGAAGTCCCTTGAGCCCGGGCAGCAGTCGCAGTTCCTGTACCGCCCCACCTGCAGCGCCGGCTCGATCATCATCTTCTCGGAGAACACGGCCCACGGCGGACCTCCTTGGACGAACCCGGACCGGCCGCGGATCGCCGCGCTCTTCGCCTACAACCACGTGGGGATGCGCTTCCACCGACCAACGATCGAGCCGGCGGTCCTGGAATCGCTGACCGATCGCCAACGAGCCTACTTTCGCGATGTCTGGGTTTACGACTCCGAGACCGGCGGCGACAACCGGGGAGAGACCGGCCGTGGCCTGTTCGCGCCGCCCCCAGGGAACGGGGGGAGGCGCTGAGATGAACGGGTTGTTCGACCTCGCCGGTCGCGTGGCGGTGGTAATGCATACGCAGCAGACGGAGTGTTCATCAACGGCGTGGAACCGGGCCGCGTCTTGACCCCCATGGTCACGTCCCGCCTGCTGCCCGAACAGGTGGCCCACCCCAGGACGCCGCTCGGCCGCTACGCCGACCCCGAGGAGATCGCCGAAGTGGTCGAGTTTCTTTGCTCCGAGAGGAACACGTACACCACCGGCTCCGTCTGGAGCGTAAAAGGACAGACCGGATAATCCACAAGGAGTCTCATGCGGGTCCGCAAAACCCAACGTCTACCCTACTTGAACTTCCTGCGCGCGAAGTACGAGATGTACACCGGTGTGGTGGCGGTCGAGTCGTATCCGTCCTATGTCGGAATCGACCCCTCTTCCGCCTGCAACCTCAGATGTCCGACGTGTGCCACCGGCATCGAGTACGAGAGCGCCCACAGCAAAGAGAAGATCGTGTTCAGAAACCGAACCCTAATGTCGGCCGAGCTGTTCGACGCTCTGCTCGAAGAGATGGGCGACTACCTGTTCCTGATCATGTTTTTCAACTGGGGTGAGCCGCTGCTCAACAAGAACCTGCCGGCGATGATTCGCAAAGCGGCGGATCGCGAGATCGAAACCGACATCCACACCAACCTTTCCCTACCGCTCTCGGACCACTACCTCGAGAGCCTGCTGACCGCCGGTCTCGGCAGCCTGGGCGCCTCCCTCGACGGCTTTACTCAGAAGACCTACGAGACCTACCGGCGCGGCGGTGACCTGGCCCTGGCAAAGGGAAACCTGGAGCGGCTAGTGGCGATTCGAGACCGCCTGGGGCTTGACACCCGGATCGTCTGGAATCTGCTCGTCTTCAGCTTCAACGAACACGAGATTCCCACCGTAGAGAAGTACTGCCGGGACCTCGACATCGGCTTCAACGCGCGGGATGCCTGGATCAACGACCCGGAATGGCTGCCCAGCTATCGCAAGGTGGAGCCCAGCATCTCACCCCCTGGCCAGATGTCGGTCTGGTCGCCCACCGGCGAGCCGAAGGCGCCGGTGTCGAGGAGCCCGGCCTGCGGCTGGCACTATGGCTTCACCATGATTAACGCCAACGGGTCGCTATCTCCCTGCTGTGCCGCCGAGGACCAGAAGGACGATCTGGGTACCGTCGAACCCGGCGAGCACGGCTTCGTCAAAGTGTGGAACAACCCCCGCTATCAAAATTCGCGAGCGGCTTTCGCCGGCCGGCCGCTACCGGGCGGAGACGAGGTTGAGACTCTCTGCATGAAGTGCCCATTCGACAAAGGAATCCAGACCCTGTACTCGGTCTTCGACGAGCGAGTGACACGGCAGTTCGATGAGGTCCTGGAGGCCTCCGAGCCGCTCCTCGGCGAGGCCTTCCGGCGGCTCGAGGACCGCCCATCGTTCGTCGAGTTCTACGAGCGGCACCGCGAAGAGCTGGTGCCGCCGCCGCCCCTTGCCAGACCCAGAGCGGCGCCCCTGCGAGTGCTCCAGTAGCCGTGATCTACGGACCGCCGTGCCGCCGGATGTGACCCTGGCGTCGACCTCTTCATGATGAGAACCTCACGCCCAGAAGCGATCGATCGCCGCTCTCTGGAGGCTGTGCTCGAGCGATGGAACGGCACCCACGACCTCCTGGTAGAACTAGGAGGGCGCCAAAGCCTCTCCTACGGCTTCTCAGCCACTGGACGGGAGCTAGTCCTACGCTTCACGCTCGCCTCGCGCTGGAGCCAACCGGAGGTCGAGGCCGAAATCGACTGGGTGCGCCACCTCCACACCGGCGGCGCCCCAGTGAGTCCACCGGTAGCTTCGAAGTACGGCAACTGGGTCGAGGAGGTGACCCCCACGGGGGGTACGAAGTGCCTCGCAGTGGTGTACGAGAAGGCTCCCGGCAAGGGAATCAACTTCTACCGACCTCACGAGTTTGGCCAACCGCTCTTCCGCCGATGGGGTCAAGCCGCCGGCCGAATCCACGCACTTTCCAAGTCGTACCGGCCACGCCCGGGCCTGCACCGACCGCAATTCTCCGGCGAGTCTCTAGTCGCCCTGGTGGAGCGCTCGATGCCGCCGGCCGAGGCGCACGCCATCGAGTCCATGCGTGCCCTGTGGCGAGACCTGGACACTCTGCCGCGAGACGAGGAGAGCTTCGGCCTGATCCACGGCGACCTGTCGAGCGGCAACTTCGCGGTCGCGGACGGCAAGCTCACAGTCTTCGATTTTGACTCGTGCTTCTACGGCTGGTTTGCCTACGACCTCGCCATTACCCTCTACTTCACCCTCTTCGGACTGCACCTCAAGCAGGCGCCGCTGTGCGAGGCGGAGTCGTTCTTCACCCAGCTCATGACCGGCTACGAGCGAGAGAACCGGTTACGGGAAGAATGGATGGCGACGCTGCCTCGGCTGATCGCCTTCTTCAACCTCACGCTGTACGCCGCTTCGTTCCACTACAACTGGGACAACCCCGACCTGGTGGCCTTCATCCGCTCGATTCTGTCCGGCGACAGTCCCTACTCACTGCTCGATTTTGCCGACCTCTACGCCAGCTTGGGCGACCTGCAGGTGCCCTGACAGGCTTGACCGATGGATCCGTAGGATCAGAGATCGATCAGCGGCCTTCCGCTGGGAAGACAGACACCGTCCCGGTCCATTGGAGTGCAGGGCACCCAGGAGTCTCCGCTCGGCATGACGCCGCATTCGCCGGTGGTCTGGTCGCAACTCGCCGCGATGCAGAGGACATACTGCTGCCCGGTGCACGAGAGCACGGCGTCGGAGGCTGAGTCGCTGGGCGTAGGCACTGCGGCTTCGTCTGGTGAATCGACCTTGTCTGGCGATTCACTCTCGGCGCATCCCGTTGCCCCAAACGCCATCAGCACGAGCAACAGCGCGGCGCCAAAGATGATCCCGAGCCTCCACTGAACGAGCTTCTGCTCTTGTTTCTCGGTCGACGCCGGCCCAACATCCCGATCCGCTATGCTCGCCTTGGACATGAACGTTACCGTCGGCAGTGGATCAGGTCTTTAGTGCGAGCACGTCGGCGGCGGCGAGCCTACGCAGAGGTACAGAGGATCAACCCAAGAATCAAGTTGCTTGAGGACGACGAGGAAGGAAAGGCAATGGCGCACCACGCATTGACCATCCTCTACTCGGATGACCTTCTGCTCTCGCTCAAGGAGAGCCCGGAGGAGTTCGAGGCTGAGGCGCGGCTTCTTCTTGCGGTCAAACTCTATGAGCTGGGCCGGCTGACTACCGGCCACGCTGCCGAGCTGGCGGGTATAGGGAGAGTAGAGTTCATCTTCCGCCTCAGCCGCTTCGGGCTATCACCGATCGGTATGGACCCGGACGAGCTTGAGCAGGACCTAGCGAACGGCTGATGAGGATCCCTAGGCACGGATCTAGATATCCTCAGGCGTGAAGAAGAACACTGCCCAACAATCACATCTCACTGGGCAGGGGCAGCAGGCTGTTAGACTTGAGAACCTCATGAGGTGCCTTCGCAGCCTCCTGATGAGCAGAACACCACGGGCCAAATTCTGGCTGCCCCAAGGGAGTCCACGATGAGCAGCGTCAGCATCCAATTCCCAACCGACGTCTTCGCGGCGCTTCGCAAGTCTCCAGAGGAAGTCGCCACGGAAATGCGGCTCGCATCCACTCTGCTGTGGTACTCGCGGGGAGTCGTCTCTCAGGGCAAGGCCGCGGAACTCGCGGGCTTGAGCCGGGCTGCGTTCATCGACGCTCTAGCCGAAAGCGGTATTTCCGCCAACCAGGAGAGCTTGGAGGACCTCGACGAGGCCCTAGCTCGTGCCTAGAGCCTTCGTAGGCGATGCCTCTCCCCTGATCCTCCTCGCGCGAGTGCAACACCTCGACCTCCTGGCCACCGTGGCCGATACGGTGCTGATCCCCGAGGCAGTGCTCAAGGAGGTGGACGCTGGTAACGAGAAGGACGGTGCGGGCGTTGCCGTTCGTCAGATCCGCCAGTTCCAGATCGTCCCAGATCTCCAAATGAGCGAACAGGTCTGACTCTGGGACCTGGGCGTTGGCGAGTCTCAGGTCCTCAGCTACTCACGAGAAAGACCGGGACTGGTGGCGATTGTGGACGACCTCGCTGCACGGCGATGCGCAAAAAGCATCCAAATCCCGGTTCTCGGCACACTCGGTCTTGTGCTCACTTGCCGCCAGTTGGACCTGATACCGGCGGCACGACCGCTTCTCATCGAGCTGTACCACGCAGGCATGCGGGTAAAGACCTCAATCCTGGACCAAGCCCTCGCCAAGGTGGGTGAGTCGGCCGTCTCGGAGTGAGTCGATTTCTAGGAGACCGTCTCCGAAACGGTTGAGGCGTCGGCTTGGCGGCGACACCTAGGCGACCATCCTCACTCCGCTTGCAAAAGCTCAGCAGTGCAGGCAAAATGCAGTCATGACAACGCAACTGACAATTCGCCACGTCCCGACATCGGTTCGAGACGAGCTGGCTTCGCGGGCCGCAGCTGAGCGAAAGTCCATGCAGGAGTACCTGCTCGGTGAGTTGGAGCGACTGGCACGGCGACCAACTCCGATCGACTGGGTGGAGCAGGTCCGAGCGCATAAGGCGGAGGCACCGTCTCAGATCGGTTCGCGCGAGATTCTCCGCCATCGGGATGCTGACCGTCGGTGACGGGCTCCGTGGGCTATGTGATCGATGCCTCCGTGCTGATCGCCGCGGTCGTCGACCAAGGAGTTGAAGGCCACTGGGCTGAGGAGTTGATCGCCACCGCCGCCGATCTTGTGGCACCCCACCACGCATTAGTCGAAGCGACCAACATTCTGCGCCGCCTCGAAAGGGCAAGACAGCTTTCTTCAGCCGAGGCCGCGAGAGCGCAGGCCGATCTGATGCAGCTCGATCTGATTCTCTTCCCCTTTCGCCCCTTCGAGAAACGAATCTGGGAGTTGCGCCACACCTTGACCAGCTACGACGGTTGGTACATCGCGGTAGCCGAGGCACTGGACCTACCGCTGGCAACCCTCGATCGGCGCCTGGCGCGCGCTTCCGGCCCGAGTTGTCTGTTTGTGCTGCCGGAGCCAGGAAACTGACCCAACGAAACAGCGTGCTCAGTGTCAGCCGGTTCGCGACTTGACCCGGTTCGCTTCAGGATCGGCACCCATGCAGTAGTGAGAGAAGCGACGGAGAGGGTGGCAGGGGAGATTGGCAGATACCTGTAGACTCTTTCTCAAGATGATCACGATCCCGACCGTTCTTGTACTTGGCGCTGGTGCGAGCAAGCCCTTCGGGTTTCCTCTAGGCGCGGAACTCAAGAATGAAGTGTGCGAGCTGCTCAGCGACAAAGTAGGCAGACTGAACGAGTTCAAGAAAGTGGCAGCCTGCATCTTGCCGGATCTGGCAAGCCGAGCAGCGGTTCTTCGCGAAGCTCTGGCCTTTTCCGGGCTGGCCTCGGTAGACTCATTCCTGGAGCATCGGGTCGAATTCCTCGACATTGGAAAGGCGGCCATCGCCTACACCTTGATCAAGTACGAGGGTGAGGGGCGGCTCTTTCCAAGCCGAGAGCGGGATTGGTACCGCTACCTCTTTCAGCGCATCTGGACCAACTTTGATGACTTTGGGGAAAACGAGCTCGCGGTCGTCAACTTCAACTATGACCGTTCTCTGGAACACTATCTCTTCAAGGCGCTGAGCAACTCTTCTGGGAGACGGCCGCTCGAAGTCGCCGCCAAGTTGCGCGAGATTCCCATAGTTCACGTCTACGGCAGTCTCGGGCGACTCCCATGGCAGGAGGGCGACCAGCCATCGCGAGCCTACGACCCTTCAACTACTGAGTCGGCTCTTCGAGCCGCTGTGGACAATCTCTCGATCATTCATGAGGGATCGAGCCGAGAGAATCTGATATCTGCGCAGAGTCTGCTGGAGAAGGCTGAGCAGATCATTTTCCTCGGTTTCGGGTACCATCCCTTGAATCTGGAACGACTCGGCTTCCAACAGGTCACAGAAGGGAAGGCCGCCCACCGGATCCTAGGGACTGCTTACGGGCTGAAGAGAGCCGAGGTGACGATGATCAAGACAATGGCTCACAGTCGGTTGACACTCGTCGAACCTGAGCTTGACTGTCTTGGTTTCCTGCGTGAGCATGCAGAGTGGCCGTGGACTTGACTCTAGTCCGACTAAGCGGGTAGGTGTCAGAACTCATTGAACTCACTTGGTAAAGTCGAGCCCGACCTACAACTACCGCGCCCGCCGTTGACTCTATCCAGTTCAATCAGGGCTCCTATACCCTAACCTCGAAGGGTCTGACGATGCCCCGCTTTAGAAGGTCGCCGGGCAGGAACTCAAGTAACGAGGTGAAACTGCTCTCCACTCTTCTCCATGATGTCTGAACCAAACTCTCCAGAGCCTCTACGTTCCTTCCAAACTCTGCGAGGCTGTTAGTGACGAGAGTTGCCGGTTACCGAAACGGGTGAGGCATCGGGTTGGCCAGCCAACCAGAATTGAAGCCGCTCGGGGTTAGAGGTGGCTCGGCGGATTGCTGAACTACTTCCGAGAGGTCGGATAAGTGGTAGGCCGGTTCTTGGCAGTCCACTGGGTCCAAGGGACCAGAATCGACTACGATAGAGGACATCATGGCCACTGCGAGGCAGCTTCGTGCTCTCCTGAAGAGCTACGGAAAGAAGGACGACGAGCAGTTCTATGCTGTGGCTATGCAGTTGGCTGCTCATGAGGCTCGTTTGGGCCACGGAAAGTTGGCTCGGGAATTGCGCTCGCTGATCGACGATTCTCGAGTGGCTCGGCCAGCGGCTCGGCGCGTGGCTAGACCAGTTCCTCTGGCTTCTCCTCGAGGTGAGCTGGCAGGACTGCTCTCCGTGAGCTATCCAGACTCGCGGCTCCAGGACATGGTCCTTCCCGACCAGCTCCTACGAAGGCTTCGACGGGTGCTTCGCGAGCAGCGTCAACAGTCGAAGCTTCTCTCGCATGGGCTTCCTCCAAGGTCTAAGCTCCTCTTGGTGGGACCACCCGGATCGGGCAAGACTATGACGGCTCGGTCGCTAGCCGGCGAGCTGAAGTTGCCGCTTTTCACGATCTTGCTAGATGGCGTGATCACCAAGTTCATGGGAGAGACCGCCGCCCAATTGCGTTTGGTGTTCGACGCGATCCGGGAAACTCGCGGTGTCTACCTCTTCGACGAGTTCGATGCCATCGGGGGACAGCGAGGGCTCACCAACGATGTTGGAGAGATCCGCAGAGTGCTGAACTCGTTCCTGCACTTCTTAGAGGAAGCAGACTCAACGTCGCTAATCGTGGCAGCCACCAACCATCCGGATCTTCTCGACCCTGCACTCTTCCGACGTTTCGATGATGTTGTCGAATACTCTCTGCCGAGCGCCGAGCTAGCTAGGCGCACCTTTGAAGATCGGCTGCAGGCTCTTCAGACGAAGGGTGTCGACTGGACCTCTGTGGTGGAAGCCTCGCTGGGGCTCAGCTACGCCGAGATCGCCAAGGCTTGTGAGGATGCCGCCAAAGAGGCGATCCTCGAAAACACAGGAGCGGTGGACACGGACTCTCTGCTTCAGGCGCTGAGCGACCGGCGAGCCACGAAGGACCGCCACGCCGAATAGGCGCTTTCTCGAAACATCGCTGATACAGTCCGTAGGTGCCTGAGCGAAAGCCACCGAGGTGGGGAGACCAGCGCCGTCCGCACATATTCGTGCGCGGAGCGGCACGGACGGAGGCCTACGCCTATCCTGGCGGCGGCGGCACGCCCAAGAAGCTGCCTGAGCGAGACCGGATCTCTCACGCGCAGCGGCTGCTTGCGAGCTTGGACCGGGCGCGAACCGTGGCTCTCAAGCGGCAGGAGGAGGTCAAAGCCCTGGCCTTACCGACCAAAAAGGGGGTACATCTCGAGTTCGAGAGCGAACCTGGGTTCGATCTGGAGCTCCAAAGTCTCGACAGCCGGAGCCCCAACGGAATTCAACTGGTCGCGGTGCGAGACCGCAAGAGGACCGCGTCTGGGGCCAAGAACACCACCCTCAAAGAGTTGCAGATCTTCGACTTGCCGTGGCCGCTGGTGCAGCTTCGCGAACTGGGCGAAGTCAACGTCCAACTTCGGGTTACCCTCTCCTACTTCGTCGAGCCGAATCCCTCAGAACGCGGCCACCAGTACCGTCATCGCTACTCGTCCCATGGATTTCGCTTCGATGTGCGGGGAGCCACCGAGAGCCTTGAAGACTTTCGAAAGAGGCTGAACAAGGAGGCTCGGGCAAAAGGCGAGGGCTCGCCGGCCACCAGCGACCTGACGGGCTGGTCCCTCGGGACGGACCGGCGCCACCGCGGATCAATCCACTCAGACGTTTGGACCGTACCCGCCGTGGACCTGGCGAACCGTCAGCACCTCGCGGTCTACCCTGTCTCAGGGTGGTGGAAGGAACGACACAACCTGGAACGCTGGCGGCGGAAGGCTCGCTACTCGCTGATTGTGTCGATTCACGCTCCCGAGATTGAAGTGGATCTGTACACTCCGGTCGAAAGCGCTGTTGGAATCAGGATCGAGACCTGACAAGAGACGGGACAGCCGCTCTTGGCCAGTGAGTTCTTGACACTCAGTTGGATTGTACGGGTGCTGACCAGCGGTGGTAACTGGCGACCCTGATGAGAAGCTGACCTGCTGACCTCAAATCAGGGGCTCTACCCTGAGAACAGTGATCGCTTTCCACCGGGCATTGTCCAAAACGGCAGAGACGAGCCCCCCTGAGCCCCCCTGAGAAGCCCCGCTTCCCCCAACCTCCCCCAGCCGCCTCCCGCCCAAATCGCCCCAACCCCCTGAAACCAAACAACTTACCCCTCCCCCAGTCTCGCACCACACCCCCACCCCGTGCATTCTGGCAACTATAGAGCAACGACAGGCGCACCTCGGGCATATTGCTCGAAGTCAATGAATCGTAAACTGTTGAGGGGAAAGGGTTTAAATGGTGCACCCATAGGGATTCGAACCCCAAACCTCCTGATCCGTAGTTTACCAATGGCTTATATGCTCAACAGGTCTCGCCGCGTCTCATGCCTGCTCGCCCCGTCCCTGCCGGGGCGCCTTAACCTGTTGACATGGTTGCACTTAGCACTGGTTCTTAGTGTGTCATGCGAACGCACTGGGTCTCACCCAAGCACATGCATTCTGGCAACGATAGAGCAACGACAACCCATCGTGGCCATCGTGGCCATCGTTGGGATCTGGCATCTGGGATCTGGGGCCTGGGAGGCTTGGATGGGACTCACAGACCGGCAGGTCCGAGCAGCTCAAGCCGAGAAGGTACGGAACCCAACAGTAGATAGGTCCCAGGGTTGCGAGGTGGTTGGCTCCTTTTCGGCGGCGCCTACTCAGAAATTCTCAAGACCTCACCGTGTATTGCCGATGACCCACATCTTGACCAGATGTGGGTCGCATGCTGTACTAGCGCCAGCACAATCGCAAGGAGGCCACCCATGAGCCGCATCTCGATCGACGTAACCGATGCACAGCACCAGAAGTTGAAAGCGCTGGCCGCCTTGCAAGGTAAGACCATCAAGGAGTTCGTCCTGGCAAGCACGCTTGAGCAGGCCGATGATGACGCGAAACAAGCGCTCCACGAACTGGAGACGCTCCTCGACCGCCGCCTCAAGCGTGCGAAGACCGAGGGCTACAGCACGCGCACCGTCGAGGAAATCTTCCAGCAGGTCATCGACAAGGCTGGACCCGTTTCTGATGGCTAGCTACAGGCTTACCCCGGACGCGGAGAACGATCTGCTGGGGATCGCGGAGTACACTGTCGAAACCTGGGGCGTGAAGCAAGCCCGCCGCTACGAGGCAGCCCTTGTGCGCTGCTTTGCGGCCCTTGGGCAAGGATCCGCAAGAACCTCAACACCGCTCACCCGCCGCCCGGAGCTGAAGAGCTGCCGTTGCCAGCATCACTACGTGTTCTCGCTGCACGAGGAAGGCGATCGTCCAACCATCATCGCTGTGTTGCACGAGAAGATGGACCTCATCACGCGGCTGCGTGACAGGTTGAGCAGCGACAGCGACTCGGCCCAGAAAATGGGATGAGCCGGCTAAGTGACTGACCCTTCGTAAGTCTGGGAAACGCCACCTGAAGGCGTCCGCTAACGCCTCCTGCCCGGACCCGTCGATGAACCCACTCGCCCGCCGCACATAGCCGCACTCAGCAGCGGGCGAGTGGTCGCCGGGGTCCACCTCGGCTACGCGGGCCTCGGTTGGCGGCCAGAACGATGCCGCTTCCACAGGGGTACCGCTGGCATAGGCGCTAACTTAGTGCTTGTATGGCCGAGTCCACTTCTGGCAAGATGGCTGCATGGAACCCCAAGAGAGCCTCGAGCATGAATGGCCGTACCTTCTTTCCTTTCTGCCAGACGAGCAAGTTCTCGAAGCAACAGCGA
>JAJRVQ010000167.1 GCA_024277255.1 Acidobacteriota bacterium
AAGCCGATCCACCGCATCCGCCAACTCGCCATACGTCCACGACTCTCCTTCGTCGACCAACGCCGGGGCTTGTGGCCGCTCAACGGCCCGCTGCCGGAACAGCTCGTGCACCAACAGCGGCTCGCCGGAAGCCATGTCGCGACGCGGATCGGGGAGCACGCAGACCGCCGACTCGGTGCGCAGGGAGAATCTGTCGATCGGCCGTTCCACCCCTTCGCTCGCATGTCGCAACAACAGATCGAACTGTGCCAACAGCTCCTTCATTCGCGCGGCGCTGAACAGGTCGCGGTTGTAGGCCAGGTCAAGACTCAGACCATCCGCCACCCGCTGAACATAGAGGTTGAGATCAAACTTGACGAACACTTCCTCCACGGCCATCAAGTCGATTTCCAGGCCGGCCAGTTCCAGCGCGATAGGGGCTTGATCCAGCATGTTGAACTGCACCTGGAAGAGTGGCGAATGGGACAGCACTCGCTCCGGCCGAAGTTCCGCGATTACCTTTTCAAACGGCGCCGCTTGGTGGCGATAGGCGCTCAGTACGCTTTCCTTGACCCGCATCAGCAGCTGACGCAGAGTCGGGTTGCCGGACAGATCGGTCCGCAAGACGAGCGGATTCAAGAAGAAGCCGATCAGCAGCTCGGTCTCAACGCGGCTGCGCCCGGCCGAAGGAGCACCGACCACCACGTCTCGCTGGCCGGACAGGCGCGATAGCAGCACTTTGAACAGGGTCAACAGCAGCATGAAGAGAGTCACCCCTTCGCTGCGTGCCAGAGCTTCCAGCTGCTCGACCCTGAGCGCACTGAGGGTGAAGGACTCGGTCCCGCCGCGGTTGCTCGGTTGACTCGGACGGGGATAGTCGAGCGGCATGTCGAGTGCCGGCGGCGCCCCCGCTAGACACTGACGCCAGTAGGCCATGTGGCGGCCCAGCTCTTCGCCCTCGATCTGCCCTTTTTGCCATACGGCAAAATCGACGTACTGCACCGGCAACTCGGGCAACGGTGACGGCCGCTGTTCGAGGTAGGCGCCGTAGAGCCGTGACAACTCACCGTAGAAGACGGCCAGCGACCAGCCGTCAGTAATGATGTGGTGCATGGTGAGCGCCAGCGCGTGATGGTCGGCCCGCAAACGCACCAACACGGTGCGCCACAGCGGCGGGAGCGACAGGTCAAAGGGCCGCGAAGCCTCGATGCGAATCAAACGCAGCGCCGTAGGCTCGCGGGCCGAGCCGGGAAGACCTGAGAGATCGACCACCGGCAGACGGACAGGCCCGGGTGGCGCGACTCTCTGCACCGGCCTCCCGTCGCGCTCCTCGAAATGGGTGCGCAAGGACCCCTGCCGGCGCGCGACCTCCGAACAACTAGCGGCTAGAACCGCAACCGTCAACGGCCCACGCAACCAGGCGGGGGAGGGCATGTTGTAAGAGACATTGCCCGGATCCAGCCGGTCGAGCAACCACAATCGTTCCTGTGCGAACGACAGCTCCGGAGGCTGATCGCCAGCATAGATCGGGATCGGCTGCTGTGCCCGCTCGCCGCCGCGGCGCCCCCGAGCCCGCTCCATCACCCGCCGCGACAGCTCTTCTGGCGACAGCAAACGAAGAACGGTAGCGCCAGTGGATGTCTGTCCCTCGCTCACCTTTCCTCCTCCGCCCCAAGCAGCGCGGTACCCAGGACGACGGTGAAGTCCACCAGCCTCGGAGCATCGAAAAGCGCCGAGATCGGCAGTTCAATCCCGTAGTGTTCTTGCACCCGGGCCATCACTTTGGTCGCCAGGAGCGAGTGGCCGCCGAGATCCCAAAAACTGTCATGCAGGCCAACCTCCTCCACCCCTAGCACCGACGCCCACATTGCGCTGACCTGGATCTCGAACTCGGTGCGCGGTAATTCCGCTTGCCGGTTCCCTTCGATCGAAGGCGACGGCAGGGCGTCGCGATCGATCTTGCCGTTGGCGGTGATCGGCATGCGCTCGAGGATGACCACGGCCGAAGGCACCATGAAACGCGGTAGCTCTTGTTCGAGGTGCCGGCGCAACTCGTGCACCTCTACGGTGGACCCGGACTTCGGCTCGACGTAGGCCACCAGCCGGCTGTCGCCCGGACGATCCTGGCGCAGCAATACTTGCGCCACCGATACCGACGGATGGCGCCCGAGGACCGCCTCGATCTCGCCCAGTTCGATACGGAAACCGCGCATCTTGACCTGCCGGTCAAGTCGTCCGAGGAAATCGACCGTGCCCTCGACGCGCCAGCGAGCCCGATCTCCGGTGTGGTACAGGCGAGAGCCCAGCCGGCCGGAGAGAGGATCGGGAACGAACCGCTCGGCGGTGAGCGCCGGCTGACCGAGGTAACCGCGTGCCAGACCGTCTCCCGCCAACATCAGCTCGCCCACAACACCGACCGGCAGCGGTGTCATCCTCGAGTCGACCACGAAGGCATCGGTACCACCGATTGGGCGCCCAATCGGCACTCCCACCGCCGGAACGCAGTCGCCGGCGTGCATCGGATAGACGGTGGCGAAGGTAGTGCACTCGGTCGGTCCGTAGGCATCGGCCAGGGTGCCGCCGAGCTTCTCGGCCGCTTGCCGATCCAGATAGCGCTCGACGTCGGCCACCGGTACCTCCTCGCCACCGGCCAGGACCCGATCGACCAAGTCGAAAGCACTCAAACGCTCGGCCACCATCTGGTGGAAGAGCGCGGTGGTCAAGAACAGATCCGAAACTTTGTGGCGCACCAACAAATCGGCAAGCTGCGACAAGCTGAGGACTCCAGGCGGCGACAGAACCAGTCGCCCACCAGCAGCCAGCGCATTCCAGATCTCGAAGGTCGACGCATCGAAGCTGATCGCCCCCACTTGCAGATGGATCACATCGGCACGCGGCGGGCAACACGTGAGACCGGTGATCAAGCGGGCCACCGACCGGTTGGAGATCATCACCGCCTTGGGCCGCCCGGTCGAGCCGGAAGTGTAGGTGGCGTAAGCCAGGTTGAGCGCCGAGGCTCGCGCTCTAGCCGGCGGCGGCGGAGCTTGCGCGACTTCCTCATCGAGCAGAACAACTTCCTGCATCCGGGTCAGAACCTCGGTCGGCAACGACCGCGAGTTCGAGCCGGGCAGCAGCGCACGCTGAGTCAGCAAGAGGTCGACGCCCGAATCTTCGACCATCTGCGTCAGCCGGCTAGCCGGATACTCGGCATCGAGCGGCAGGTAAGCGCCCCCTGCCTCAAGAATCGCCAGCAGACCGACGATCAACTCGACCGAGCGCTTGCTGGCGATAGCCACCAGAGTCTCCGGACCGGCGCCGAGAGCCACCAAGCGCGCCGCCAACGACCCTGCCCGTTCCCACAGTGCACCGTAGCTGAGATGGTGATCCCCGAAGACAACCGCAATCGCACCCGGCCGAGCGGCGGCCACCCGTCCGACCAGTTCGGCAACGGTCGACTCACGCGGGTAGGCGTGGTTCGTGTCGTTCCACTCGACCACCACCTGGTGGCGCTCGCCGACGCTGAGCAGCGGCAAACTGTCGAGCGTACGCTCGGGTTCCTCCAGCGCCGCCAAAGCCAGACGCTCAAACTGTCGCACCAGCCGCCGCATGGTGGTGACATCAAAGAGGTCGCTGGCATACTCCACGTCGCAACAGAAACCATCGGGCCGGTCTTCGAGTGCCACCATCAGATCCCACTTGGCGGTCCCACTGTGGACCTCGCTGATCCGCGCCGTGAGTCCGGGCGCCAGCTCGAAAGGCTGATGCGAATCGCCTCCCATGGTGAAGACGACCTGGAAGAGCGGCGTTCGAGAGAGGTCCCGGGGCCTCCCGAGTTCTTCGACCAACCGTTCGAAAGGAGTCTCCTGGTACTTGAGTACGCCGATCGCCGTCTTGCGCATCTTCTCGACCAGCTGCAAGACGCTCTGCTCGCCGCCAACATCGGTGGCCACGACCACCGTATTGACTACGAAGCCGATGAGTCCGTGGAGTTCGCGCCTCGGCCGGTTCGCCATCGCTGTACCTACCAGCACCCGCGTCGCCCCAGCCCAGCGTCCGAGCAGAACCTGGAAGAGTCCCAGCAGGACGAAAAAGGGCGATGTCGCACATCGACCGGCCAACCGGCGCACCGCCTCCTTGAGATCCGCTGGAAGCGACACCCGCAGGAGATCTCCACGCTGACTCATCGCAGCCGGCCGCGGCCGATCGGTGGGCAGCTCCAACGGCGGCGGTTCTTCGCCGATCTCCCCGCGCCAGAATTCGAGCTGCGGCTCAAGACGCTCTTGCGTCATCTCGCTTCGCTGGCGATTGGCGTAGTCCGGGTACTGGAGCCTCACCGGCGGCAGCGAATGAGACTTGCCGGCGAGGAAGGCGCGATATATCTTGCTCAACTCCTCGAAGAAGAGGTCGGTCGACCAGCCATCGACAACGATGTGGTGAAAGGAAACCAGGAACTTCGACAACCGGCATCGTTGTTGGTCGCTCTCTCTCAGGAGCATGCAACGCAGCAGCGGGCCGTGCTCCAGATCGAACGGCCGGGCAGCCTCGATCGCGGCCAACCGATCAAACACCAGCTCGGATGTGACCAGGCCACTCAGATCCACCACCGGCAACAGTGTCCGCACCGATCGGTGAACGCACTGCATCGGCTCACCCGAGATCACCTCGAAGGTCGTGCGCAAGGCCTCGTGACGCCGAGAGATCTCGTCCAAGCTACGCCCGAGAACCGCGGCATCCAGTACGCCCTCCAAGTCCAGCTGAAAAACCATGTTGTAGGTCGAGAGACCGGGTTCGAGCCGATCGAGGAGCCATAACCTCTGCTGTGCCAAGGAGATCGGTACCTGGCGTTGCCTGTTGCCCACCGCTTCGCCGGCCACCGGCGACAACCGGCGCGGCTGCTTCAACCGTCTCATCAAACGATCTGAAAGGTCGCCCTTGGACGCAGCGGGATTCCCCGTTTCTGCCACGTCGGGTTTTGTCGTCACGCCGTGTGACAAATCGAGCGAACTCACCGTCCACCTCCTGTGGCGTAGACCTGCGCTGCGCCACCGTTATCCTGACCAACTTCGCCGGTCGCCTCCCGCGCTTCCAACTCACCGAGCTTGGCAACCAGTCCCTCGATGGTTGGAGCCTCGAAAAAGACTCGCAACGGGACTTCCAGGCCGAAGAGTTCCTCGAGTCTGGCGACCACCCTTGTCGCCGACAGCGAATGGCCCCCAAGCTTGAAGAACGACACATCGACGCTGATCTGATCAAAGCCGAGAACCTCACTCCACAACCCTGCCACCAGCTCTTCGAGCGGCGTACTGGGAGCGACGAATTCGCGCTCGGCGCTCAACCGGCTCGTTCCCGGATCGGGCAGACTGTCCCGGTCGAGCTTGCCGTTGGAGGTCAAGGCCAGGTGCTCCACAACCATCAGGGACGAAGGCACCATGTAGGCCGGCAAGGCGACGGAGAGTTGACGACGAAGCTCCTCCACCTCTACGCCACCTGGCTCCTCTTCCTCCAGCCAACCCACAAGTTGGACATCGCCGGCCACCGTGCGCAGACCCGCCGCTGCCGCCGCAACGCACCTACAGCGCCTCAAGGCCAACTCGACTTCGCCCAACTCGACACGGAAACCGCGCAGCTTCACCTGATGATCCAGCCGGCCCAAGAAGTCGAGCCGGCCGTCGCCGCACCAGCGAACTCGGTCCCCTGTGCAGTAAAGCCGCCGCCCGCTCTCGCCACTCAAACTGTCCGGCACGAACGAGGCCGCCGTCAGCCGTGGTCGGCCAAGATAGCCTCGCGCCTGCCCCTGTCCACCGAGTAACAGCTCGCCGGGGACACCCTGCGCCACCCGCCGCAAGCGAGCGTCGACCACGTAGCTGCTCGACCCGGTGACGGCACATCCGATCGGCGGCGGTTGGACGCAGTCGCGTTCTACCAGGTCGAAGGTGGAATAGGTAGTGTCCTCCGACGGACCATACAGATTGTAGACCCGTTGGACCGCCGGTTGTTCGTAGGCAGCCCGAGCCAGCTCCACCGGCAGAGGCTCGCCGGCGAGGTTCACCGTTCGCACACCGGACGGCAGATCTCCCAGCCTGAGCAGCGCAGCGAGCGCGGAGGGCACGGTGTTGATCAACGTCACCTGGTCACGCGCCGGCAGGCTGCGCAGCGCCAGCGCATCGTCCGCCAAGATCACAGTACCGCCGCAACTCAAGGGCAGGAAGATCTCGAACACCGAAAGATCGAAACAGACCGAGGTCGAAGCCAGCGCTCCGGCGAGTTCCTCCGGGCTGAAAACGGTGGCGGCCCAACGCACCATCGCTACGGCGCTCGCCTGACTGATCGCCACTCCTTTGGGCCGCCCGGTCGAGCCCGAGGTGTAGATCAGGTGTGAGAGATTGGCCGACGACGAACGGCGTGGCGGCCAACCCACCAGCTCGGCTACCGCCGGCTCCGGCCCAGCCTCATCGAGGGACAGGGCATCGATATCAATCACCTTCATGCCCTGCCCCGCCGGCTGCTCATGCAACGATCCGGCGGTCACCATCACCACCGCATCGCTATCGGCCAGCATGAATTCCAGTCGATCGACGGGGAAGTCGGGCTCCAGCGGCAGGTAGGCACCACCGGCGGCGTGCACCGCCAGCATCGCCACGATCAATTCGGGGCAGCGCGGCAAGAGGATTGCCGCCACTTTGTCCGCCCCCAGCCCCGTGCGCACTAGCCGCCGGCTCAACCGTTCGACCCGCTGCAGCAGTTCCCAATAGGAGATTCGCTCCTCGCCCGCGATCAGAGCCACGGCCCGCGGACTCCTCGCGGCCTGATCGGCGATGAGCTCGAACAGCGTCTCGGCCGGGGCGAGCACCGGCTGGCGAGGAGTGGGACTCTCCCAGCCCTGCAACTGCGCGAGTTCGGTTTCGGTCAACAACGGCAGCGCCCAGATTTCCGTTTCCTCAGCGCGCAGCGCTGCGGCCAAAAGGGTGTCGAAATGCGCCAGCAGGCGCGCGGCGGTGGCGGCGTCAAAGAGATCCGTGGCGTATTCCAGCTCGGCTGAAAGGGCTCCCTCGTCGTCATGGATGAAGAGGCTCAAGTCGAACTTCGACGTTGCGGGATGGACCATCTCCACCTGGGCTGCCAGGCCGTCTGCCAGCGTGGCCCTGTAGAGAATCTCGGTATCCAGCGCGAGCACGGTGTTGAATAGCGGAGAGCTGGACAGATCGCGCTCCACCCCCAACTCGTCGACCAAGCGCTCGAAAGGAAGGTCCTGGTGAGCCAACGCCTGCATCACCTCGTCGCGGGTGCGCTCGAGCAGGGTGGAGAAGGAAGGCGATCCGTCCAGCTCGCTGACCAGGACCAGCGTGTTGGCGAAGAAGCCGATCAGCCCCTCGACTTCCACCGGATGGCGATTGGCGACCGGCGAACCGGTAGCGAACCTCTCCTGTTGAGAGTAGCGACCAAGCAGCGCCGAAAATGCCGCCTGCAGCACCATGAACGGCGTTGCGCCCCGATCGCGACCAAAAGCGGCAATGCGGTCACCGAGCTGCCGATCGACGGACCGCCTGACCACCGCGCCTGCGAGGTCGCGCACCGGCGGCCGTGGTCGATCGGTCGGCAAGTCGAGACTCGGGGGCAAGTCGGCCAGACGGCGGCGCCAGAAGGCCAGTTGCTGCTCCAGAAGCTCCCCCGAGAGGCGCTGGCGCTGCCACAGTGCGAAGTCAGCATACTGAACCGGCAAGTCGGGCAGCACCGAGTCCCCACCGCTGGCCATTACGGGGTAGAGCGCCCGCAGTTCGCGCAGCAGAACTCCGCTGGACCAGCCATCGGAAGTGATGTGGTGCAGGGTGATCAGGAGGCGATGGAACTCGCAACCGAGGCGCAACAGTCGCGTGCGCATCAAGGGACCCGCCGCCAGATCGAACGACAATCGCGCCTCGTGGTTGGCGACTTTTTCCGCCACGGTCCGGGTGTAGTTCGCCGGCAGAGCCGAGAGATCGATCACCGGCAAGCGCAACGAGGGTGGCCTGACTACCTGGTAGGGGTCACCGTCTTGCACCTTGAAAACAGTGCGCACCGACTCGTGCCTCAGCTCGATCTCGCGCAATGTTCGCCACATCGCCCTAGCTGACAACGGTCCGTCGAGCTTCAGCGCGATCGGCACGTTGTAGACCGCCCTGCCCGGACTGAGGCGATCGAGGAACCAGAGCCGCGCTTGGGCGAAAGAGGGTGGCGGCGCGATGGCTGCCGGGCGCCGCGGGATGGTGCCAAGGCGGCCCGCCCGCGGGCCGCTGCCGGCTGTCGTCGCCGCCTCGACCTTCCGTGCCAGCGCCGTCAAGGAACGGGCATCGAACAGGTCGCGCAGCGCCAGATCGACACCGAGAGAGCTGCTGATGCGCGACTGCACCTGCACGGCGACCAGCGAGTTGCCGCCCAGGCGAAAGAAATCGTCCTCACGGCCGACGGCACTGATCCCGAGGACCGCACTCCAGATCGCCGCCAGCTCCCGTTCCACCGCCGTCTCCGGCGGCCGGTCCGAGGCGGCAGAGACGGCGGGGTTCACCGGAAGCGCGGCCAGCAGACGGCGATCGACCTTGCCACTCGCAGTCACCGGCAAGCGCTCGAGGACGGTAAAGCTCGACGGCACCATGTACTCCGGTAACCGCTCACTGAGGTGGGCGATCAGTTCTTCGCTCGCCGGACTCTCGCCGCCACCGCTAGCCGCCGGAACCAGGAAGCTGACTACTTGGCGAGCCACGCCCTCGCCCACTACCACCACCGCCGCCTCCCGCACTCCCGGGTGATCGAGCAAACAGCTCTCGATCTCGCCGAGTTCGATGCGGAAACCGCGGATCTTGACCTGCCGGTCGATGCGACCGAGAAACTCGATCTCGCCCTCGCCGCGCAGTCGGGCCAGGTCGCCCGAGCGGTAAAGTCTGGCGCCGGGAGTACGGGCGAACGGGTCGGGGACGAAGGCGATCGCCGTGCTTCGTGGGCCGCCGAGGTATCCGCGAGCGACGCCGCGGCCACCGATGCAGAGTTCGCCCGGCATGCCGATTGGAACCACCTCGACGGCTCCTGCGAGCACATGCACCCGAACGCCCAAGATCGGACGACCGATCGACGGCTCACGCCCGGTTGGATCCGGAAAAACACGCCCCCAGCTGGTACAGACGGTCGCTTCGGTGGGACCGTAGTTGTTGTACAACGGCCACGCCTGCGCCGCCACCGGTAGCCGGTGTAGCCGATCGCCGGCCGTCTGCAGGCAGCGCAACGGACCACCGGGAACAACCCCCTCGGCGAAGATCGCCTCGGCCACCGGTGTCGGCACCCAGCTCACGGTGAGCGCCCGTTCCTCCATCCACCGCACCAGCTCCAGGGGTGAACTGCGGATCTCGTCGTCCACGATCTCCAGCCGCCCGCCGGCGGCCAGCGCCGGCCAGCTCTCGAAAACCAGGGCATCGAAGGCCGGACCGGACATCGCTGAGCAGTGGTCCTCGGCGCTCAGCGCATAGGCCCGCCGGTACCAGGCCACCAGATTGGACAACGTCTCGTGGGCTACGGCGACCCCTTTCGGCTTGCCGGTGGAACCCGAGGTGAAGATCACGTAGGCCAGGTTGGCCGCTGTCAGCTCCGTCGCCGGTTCGAGCGGCGTCTCTCCACGCGCAGCGACGCGCCAGCCTTGCGCGTCGATCTCGATCTCGCTGCCGCCGAAGCGCTGCAGGCTGCGCCGTCGCCCGCTGCGGAAGATCACCGCCACGGCCTCGGCATCGCGCAACATTTCGTCGCCACGGCGGTCGGGAAAGACCGGATCGAGCGCCACGAAGGCGCCGCCCGCCTTGAGCACCGCGAGCATGGCGACCACCATCTCCGGCGAGCGATCGAGCCACAGGCCGACTCGGCGCTCGGGAGCGACCCCGATCCGACACAGACCGCGAGCTAGATCTGCCGCCCGGCGATCGAGTTCCCCGTAGCTCAAGTGGCTAGAGCCGCCGACCACGGCTACGGCGTGCGGCGACGCGGCCGCCCGCGCCTCCACCCAGCGATGAATGTACAGCTCCTCGGCGGCAGGCCAGGCGGTGTCGTTCCACTCGTGCACCAGTTGATGGCGCTCGGCCGGCGAGCTGATGGGAAGCTCGCGCAGCGCCAATTCCGGCCTGGAGACGGCCGCAGACAGCAACCGGCGATAGCCTCGCGCCAGGCGGCGGATCGTGGTTTCGTCCCACAGTTCGGTGCGATAGTCGAAAGTGAGCTCGATCTCGCCACCGCGCTGCTCGGCGATCACCGAAAGCTCGGCGATCGCTTCGCCGGTCTCCAACTCCCGCCACTCCATCGCCACGCCCGGGGTCAACTCGGCCGGCGGCGGCGGCGCGTTCTGCATCACGAAGAGCACCGAAACCAGCGGGTTCAACCCGGCGCCGCGCCCGCTAGCCAACTCCTCGACAAGCCGTTCAAACGGCAAGTCCTGGTGCTCGTGGGCCGCCATCACCCGATCGCTCACCTGGGCCACCAACCCCAAGAAGCTCGGGCCATCCCCCATCTCGGCCCGTAGCGGCAAAGTGTTGACCATGAAGCCGATCAGCTCTTCGGCCTCCAGCCGCCGGCGATTGGCGATCGGGCAGCCGAGGACCAGATCCGAAACGCGGGCAAAGCGGCCCAGCAGCGCCGCCAGCGCGGCAAACAGCGTGCCATAGAGCGAGCTGTCGACTTTGCGAGCGAAGGCGGACAGCCGGTCGCACAGCTCCTCGGGAAGCTGCTCGATGACTCGTCCTCCGGCGGTCGATTCGACACTCGGGCGAGGACGGTCGGTGGGCAGCTCGAGGACGGTCGGCGCATCCGCCAACTCTCCACGCCAGTAAGTGAGCTGGCGCTCCAACACCTCGCCGCTCATCGTGGAGCGTTGCCAGGCGGCGTAGTCCGCATACTGCAGAGTCGGCAACGGTCGAGTCGTGGAGCCGCCGGCGGCCAGGGAGCCGGCGACGGCCTCGCGGTAGAACGCGGCGAGATCACCCAGCAGAACCGCCATCGACCAACCATCGCAGAGGATGTGGTGAATGTTACCGAGGAGCGTGTGCTGCGCCGGCCCGCTGTTGAGCAACGCGAAGCGATACAACGGCGGCCGGTCGAGCTGGAAGGGCCGGCGAGCCAGAGCCTCACCCAGTGCGCGCCTCGCCCGTCGCCGATCAGCCGGCGAGCAGCCCGACAAGTCGACTACCGGCAACAGCCGACCCGCCGACTCGACTTCGGTCAGCGACGTCACTTTCTGTACCGGCTGGCCGTCGGCAGCCGGGAAAAAGGCGCGCAGCCCTTCATGACGCCGCACCACCTCGGCCAAAGCCATCGCCAGCGCCGCCGGAACAAGGGATCCGCGCAAATCGACGGTAAAGGGCACGTTGTAGACCGCCGAGGATTCGAGCAGGCGGTCGAGAAACCACAGCCGTTGCTGAGCGAAAGAGGGCTCCAGCTCGCCGCTGGCTGGCCGTGGAATCGGCTCGATCACTCCACCGTCGAGCGCCGACAGACCACCCGCTTCCTCCACCAGCGCTTCGACGACCGGCGCCAGCTGCCGCGCCGAAGGCGACTCGTAGACCTGGAAGATCGCCAGAGGAACACCGAATTCCCGGAGCACCCGTGAGCAGACCCGTGTCACCAATAGAGAGTGACCGCCCAAAGCGAGGAAATCATCATCGCCCTCGACTGCCGGTAGTCCCAACACCTCGGCGAAGATGTCGGCCAGTCGGAGCTCCACCGGCGATGGCTGAGTTCCGGTGGCGACCTCGGCCCCGCCCCTTTCGCCGGCTCCCGGTTCAACAGCCTCCCCCTCGCCGACCGCCTCTTCTTGGGCTTGCGCCACGCGCACCAGCGCCGCGCGATCCACCTTGAGGTTCGGGGTCATCGGAAGGTGATCGCGAACGATCAGCCGGGCCGGCACCATCGCCTCCGGCAACCGCGCGGAGAGAAAGGTGCGTAGCGTCTCGGTGGTGGGCGTCGGCTGACCACCAGTTGCGGTCACGAAGGCGGCCAGCGACACGCCGCTTTCGTCGTCCAGCACCACGACCGCCGCCTGGGCGACGGTCGGGTGACTCATCAGCACAACCTCCACCTCGCCCAGCTCGACCCGGAAACCACGGATCTTGACTTGGTTGTCGATGCGCCCGAGAAAATCGATATCGCCGTCCGCCAACCGCCGCACGAGGTCGCCGGTGCGATAGAGCCGGGAGCCGGCAGGGCCCTGTGGATCCGGCACCCAGGCCTCGGCCGTCAGCGCCGGCCGCCCCCGATAGCCGCGCGCCACACTGGCACCACCGACCGCAAGTTCCCCCGGCAGTTCCGAGTCGATCACTTCGAACCGCCGATCGAGTAATCGAAGATGCAGATGATCCAGCGCCCGGCCGATGGCCGGCATCTCGGTCACCTCGGCGCTCGAAGCTCGGGGCACCCTCCCCCAGGTGGTGAAGACCGTGCATTCGGTCGGACCGTAGGCGTTGTAGAAGGCAAACGGCAGGTCGGAAGGAGCGAACAGCCGCAACCGCTCGCCGCCGGCGATGAGGAGGCGCAAGGCGATCGTGCGGGGCCATCGCCGAGCCAGCAAGACCTCGGCCAGCGCGGTGGTCACAAAGCAGAGGGTGATGCGCTCCCGTGCCAACCAGCGGATCAGGCGGCGCGGAGAGAGGAGAGTCTCGCGATCGGCGAGGTGAATGCTTGCTCCACTGGCCAGGAAGGGCCAGATCTCCCAGACCGCGGCGTCGAACGCCGGGCTGGCCAGGTGCGCGGACCTGCTCGAAGCATCGATGCCGCGCTCTGCGATCACACTGTTGACGAAGGCAGCAAGGTTGCCCCGGGTGACTTCGACTCCCTTGGGCCTTCCGGTGGAGCCGGATGTGAAGATGACGTAGGCCAGGTTGTCGAGATGGGCTCTGGCGCTCGGATTGGGCAAGGCCGTTGCCGCTGCCGCGTCAGCCGGGGCGCCAGCCCCTTCGGCCTCTATGTCGACGACATGGATCACCTCATCGAGCAGTTCCTGGTGCCCGGGGAGAGCCGTGGAGGTGGCCAGGAGAATCCGCGCACCCGACTCCGCAATCGTCTCGCACAGGCGTCCCGAAGGATGGTCGACATCGAGCGGAATGAAACAAGCGCCCGTCTTGAGCACCGCTAACTGCGCCGCCACCTCGGCCGCCGAGCGCTCAGCGAGAACCGCCACCGGAGTCTCCGTACTCACTCCGATACGGAGCAAGTGTCCGGCGATCCGGTTGGCCCAACCGTTGAGTTCGCCATAGCTCACCTGCCGGAAGCCATCGGTGATCGCAACTGCGCCAGGGCGTTCTTGCGCCCGAAGCTCGATCACCCTATGGACTTGCAGGACAGCTGAAACCGCCGCCATCAGGCGACAACCTCGGTCGACGTCCGATCTCTATCTTTCCACTCGGCTGCGGCAAGGAACCGGCGAGTCACGAAGAATCGGCCGATTTCGGCCATGCACGAATCCACACCCACCCCCCAGCCGTAGTCAGCAATGCGGCTCATTGTTTTATCCCTTTGGGCTGTCTGCTCGGCGAGTTTCCGTAGACCGAATCTCGCCGAGCTTCCTCCTCCTTAGTGCAGAGGCGGCGACCGATCGTGACATAGCGACGCGTATATACTCCTGTACAGTCATGGCTGATTCACCGCCCATCTTCTTACTCGCGAGCAAGCCACCAGCCAGGCACGATTGACGTGGATCAAAGTCCTGCTCATCGGCCCGCTCACGGCTGATCCAACCTCACTCGAGACGGAGGCCAACGAGAGGCTCAAGGTTGCTCGTAGCCACCCCACCGAGTCCTTCACCCGCGTGGTCGCGGCAACTGGAACTAGAGGTCCGGCGACCACGGCGGCGGCAACATCTATCCTCGGGTTGTATGGCTGCGTGAAACAACACGCTGCAAGAGGTAGTCGACGTCGAGGACAACTGTGGCCATCGCACATAGTGAGCCGGCGTTTGCCGAAAGGGCACGCCAGTGCGAACGCCTGCCCGGTCTGGAAGTGACCGCCTGCCGCGAGTCGGTCGCCTCAGGCGGAGCGGAGTCCGCGGGCGATCCCATCCTCGATCGCTCTTCGTGGCAGTGAACCGCTCGCGGAACACTGCGCTGTGATCAGCACCCAGTCGGGGCCACCGGCGCAACGCCGGAAGCCCCCCTGGTCAAAGGTCGAACGGGCGGATACTAGGGAGAGCGGTCAATACGGTTGCGCGCCAGGTCGGGCGTCACCGTGCAGATGCCGTCGCTGCTGAACCACAGCACCGCGTCCGCGGGGAAGACGTCGACCCCGTTGAGCATGGTGCATTCCACGTAGGCCCGAAGGCTACCCGGTGCGAAGGGAGTGCCGCCGTAGTTGTACGCACGTCCCGGCACGCTCCACACGGGCACCCCACCGGGCGAGGTAGTGACCCCAGTGTTGGGATTGACGTCCCAGACCTTGCCCTTGAGCTGCCAGTGATCGCCGGGGATACAGCAGTCGGTGATATGGAAATCGAGGAATGTGGCGCCGGAGCAAACGAGCTGATAGCCGGTCACGTTGGCCGGGTGCAGGTCGCGGCAGATCCACTCCTGGCGCCAGCTTGCCCGGGGATCGAAGACCGGCGGAGGATAAATGCCGAAGGTGGGACCGATCGCCAGCTTGCTGGCGTCGATCGGACCGAGGAACGCCGACTTCCCAATCGGGGCGATGTCGTCGAGCGCGTTGCTGCCCTCTGTGGACTGGGCAAAGGCGGGCACAGCCGCGCCTAGAACCAGGACCGCCAGCACAAGGCGTGTGAGGATCTTCATGATGTCTCCTTCTTACCGATGGTTTCTCCATCTCGCGATGCCGAAGCCGACGCGAGCTGCATGGCCCTCATTAAGCCGAGTGCTATCGTCACCTTGTTTCGTGACAGACCTATATCCACATGCATCGTCACTCTACTTAACCCTCCTGGAATACAAATCCAAATCGTCGTCGGAAGAGACCGCAGGAAACCCCAGAGGAGTGATGCTCGCCACCGACTATCGGCGGATCGCGGCGCAGCCTCAGGCGGAGAAGAGTCCGCCGCGCAGCTCGCGCAGCCGTTCCAGCCCTGCCGTGTCGCGCACCGCCTGGTAGGCGGTTTCGGTTTGATCGATCACTTCCGCGGCACCCTTGCCGTCACCCGCCTCGATGCGCAACTCGGCGAGATGCTCCCCCACCGCCGCCAGCGCTTGGGGCTGGGTTCGGGCCTGCTCCACCAGTCTCGGCCAGAGCTTCTCCAACAGGTCCCGGGCAAGCTCCCGTTTGCCGATGTGGTCATAGACACGCGCCAAGTCGCCCGCGCTGTTCGCCTGCGCCCACAGATCGTCCTCGATACCGACGAGTGTTGATCGCTCTTCGTAGACTCGAACCGCCTCCACCATCTCTCCAGCACTTTCCAACAGACTTCCGTGGCCGGCCAGCGCCTCGATCACAGCGAAGCGACCTTCATCTCCACTCAGCATCGACTGCGCCAGCCCCTGCCGCTCCCGGCTCAACGCCAGCGCCTCCTCGATCCGCTCGTGACGAGCGAAGAAGCTCGCCAGATCGCTACGGGCGGAGATCGAGTCAGCCATCAGACCGGCACCGCTGAGTAGGGCGATCCTCTCGCCCAGTAAACCCTCGGCCTCCTTCAGGTTTTCCACCTGCTCTTGCCACCGAGCCAGTTCGGCTAGCACCGTTGCTCGATCCAGCGGCTCGGCTTTCTGCGCCAACGAGCGCGCCTCCTCGAGATAGGAGATGGCGGACTCGATGTCGCCCTGATGGCCCAGGAAGCGGCCGTAGTCGAGCATCGCGAAAACATGGTCGCGATCGTCGCCCACGGTTCCCGCCAGCTCCAATCGCCGCTGATGGTGCCGGCGTGCTTCGTCCGGCCTTTCGAGTTTTCCGGCCAGACGAGCCAACCTGGCAGAGGAGTCCATCACCCCGAGATCGTCATCCGCTTGCTGGTGGAGGCCCAAGGCCTCTTCCTCGAACTGCACAGCAGCCTTGAGGTCGCCCGCTTCCTCCCACAGGTAGGAATGATCGCTGAACACCTGTGCACCAGCGATCGGTCCCAGCTGCTGGACCAACGAGAGGCGCTCCTCGCTCCGTTTGAAGGCACTGTCGAGATCGCCTGTCGCCTGGTGCAGCCGGATGGCATCGCCCAGAGCCGCAGAGAAATCGATCGGTGAACCTTCCTCATCCCTTCTCAGCACCTCCAACCGCTCCTCGAAGTAGTCCAGCGCACCCATCAAGTCTCCGTCATCCTCCAACAACCGCCCGAGGTCTTTGAGAACCCAACCTAGTTCTCCCGGATCACCCAACTCCTCTGCTACACGATGCCGGTCAAGCTGCACCCCGAGGGCAAGCTCAACACTGGGCAATCGCAGCAACGTCGCTGCATGTTCACCCAACGCACGGACCAATCCGCGCCGATCTCCGGTCTTCCGACAAATCTCCGCTGCCCGCTCGTACCAGGGAAGCGCCGCCTTTAGCTGACCATCCGCGTCGAGGAAACGGGCGAGAGCGAGGCAATAGGAAGACTCCTGCTGCGATCCTTCGGCCAACTCCAACGCCTTGTGCATCTCGGCCAGCGCCTCCTCACCTCGCTCCAGCTGAGAGTACAAATAGGCGATGCGGCTGCGGGCGTGGGCTTCGTCGAGGGGTCGATCAAGGCTGTAATAACGTTCGATGAGCAGCTCGAAGAGGCCGATCGCTTCGCTTAACTCGCCCGCTTCCTCCAACTCCCCCGCCCGCTGCGCCATTTCCAACTCGTTCGGCACGCGGCGGCGCTTCCCTTTGCCTTCTTCCCAGGACTCGTCACTCTCCAGCCCGGAATCATCCGATTCAAAGGAGTACTCCTCGGCGTAGTCCCTCTCTTCCTCCAAGTCCTCGACCTCGGTTTCCAATTCCGCGGCCCGCCGTACCAACCCGGCGTGGGCACCGCCGACGAAGCCGAGGATGGCGGCGGCCCCGGCGAGGAAGGGCACGGTGGCGGCCCCGGTGCCGCTCGCTTCGGAAGCATCGCCGAGGTCGATCGCGCCCTGCGCCGAGTGCGGATCTTCGAGCCAGGCCTCGAAGGTGTCGGCGCTCCAGCCGTGGTGTTCGACCGCTCGCGCCGCCCGCTTGAGGACCTCCACGGTCTCTTCGGCCTGGCCCCGTTCGAGCAGCAGGGGTTGTACGCCGGGGAAGAATTCGAGAGTCACCTCATCATGGCTGCGCGGATCGACACCGGGAGCGGTGCGTAGTTTGAGCAGGCCGCCGAGCAGGACCTCCGCCTCGTGATCTTGACCCGCAGTGGGGAGGAGATCGCGGCGAATCAAACTGACCAGTTTGGGGGTCAAGACAATCGCCGCCGCGACCATCGAGGCCAGCCGCCTCGCCGGGGCCGAGGCGACGGCGAGAAAGCGCCTCACCCGCTCCTCGGGCGCTACGAAGACCGGCGGAGCTGGTGCCTCCGGCTCGGCTCCCGCCACCACTCCGGCGACGGCCCGGCGGTCGAGACCGTGGAAGAAATAGCCCGGCATCCAGTTCGTGTTCGCCCCGCAGACCAGCCGCGCCAAGCGGTTGAGCAGTGCCGGATCGAGGCTCGCCACCGGCAGCAAGAGCCGGCCTCCTTCCTCGGGCTGACCCAGGTGGGCAGCACCCTCGAACTCCCGCCGTGGATCGATCCACGGCTGGCGCGGCTTCCAGTGCAGGGCGTTGTTGGCGGTCGCCGGAGTCGTCGCCCGCAGGTCGATGGGGATGGCATCGCCCAGGGCGGTGCGTTCCCACAGCCGTTCCGGCAGCAATTGCACCAGAGCCAGCGGCACGGTGCGCGACCAGTGGAGGAGCTGGCGCACCATCGAGCCGTCACTCCAGGCGGCGGAGACGCAGTCCGAGAGGAGGAGCACAAGCCGCCGGCTGCCCGATCCGGTCACCTCGTTGAGCGAACGCCGGTGGCGGTTGGCCACCAGATCGCGGTCACTGGCGAAGAGACGGGGCGAGCCCTTGCCGACATCCAGCCACCAGGTCGCCACCGAACGGAAGGCTCCGCAGTAGCTCATCGTCCGCTCCAGCTCGCGGACGGCGCGGCGCCAGAACCACATCGAAAGCGAAGCGTCGACGACGACCACCACCTCCAGCCACCGTTCGGTGGCGGGGCGGAAGACCGGTAGCCACAGCCCCTCCTCGGCGATCCGCTCCACTGTCGCCAACTCATCGAAGACCAGCCCTTTGGGCGCCGCCACATCGCGACGCAGCGGCCGTAGAGCACGGGCCAGCAGCCGGGCACCCGGCAACGCCGCCGCCTGCGGCAGATCGATGCGGCGCAGGGCGCTCGCTGCGCCGGCGGCGAAGCCCCGGGGGCTCGCCGAGCCGAAGGCTCCGGAGTCCTCGCTGGGCGCCGGCCCGGCCGGTGGCGTCGACTCTGCCCTGGTTTCCTCATCGACGCCGGAAGGCAATCGGTCATCAGCCTCCCCTACCGCCGGTAGGCTACCGGGAGCGACACCGGCCGATCCAGCCTCCGCCCCCCTTTCGATCCGTCGCAAGGCCAGCCAGAGCGCATCGCGGCCATTCTCGGCGTCGAGATCGACGCCGCAACGCACCCACGCGCGCAGCAAGCCGGCGACGAGATCGCTCACCGCTCTTCCAACTCCCGCAGCAGGATCGCCTCCAGCTCCGCTCGCTTCTCGTCGCTCGCCACGCCGCTCTGCGAGAGCATGAAGATGGTGTTGAGCAACTGGTCGGTCGCCAATACTGCCCCCGCCTTCTGCCGATCGCGAAAGGCGGTGATCAGAGCCTGGAGCGCATCGAGATCGGTCTGCCCGAGATGGGCGCTGACGATCTTGCCCAACTGCTCGGCATCGGGGTAGTCGATGTCGAGCCGCAAGCAGCGGCGCAGGAAGGCCGGCGGCAGGTCGCGCTCACCGTTGCTGGTGATGACCACGAAGGGGAAGGCCTCGCAGCCCACCCGGCCGTGCTCCACTACGGTACTTACTTCCTTCCCCGAGGGATCGGTGATGGCCACTTTGATCTTCGCCTGCTGATGCGAGATGCGCTGCAACTCCGGAATTTCAAAGGCACCCTCCTCAAAGATGTGCAGCAGATCGTTGGGCAAGTCGACGTCGCTCTTGTCGATCTCGTCGATGAGCAGGGCCCGCGGTCGTTTGTCCGGCAGAAAGGCGGTGCCCAAAGGACCGAGTTTGATGAAGCGACCGATCTCCTCGTCGCGCGCCGCGCCAGCGCCGCGCGGCGCCGCAGCGACCTCATGCCGATCGCTGCGGCCATCGCTGTGCCGGTCGATCTGCGCCTGGCGCAGACGGGCCACGGCGTCGTAGCGGTAGAGCCCGTCGCTCAGAGTGGAACGCGAATTGATCGGCCAACTCAGCACGCTACCTAGCTCCAGCTCGTGCGCCACAGCATAGATCAGCGAACTCTTGCCGGTTCCCGGCTGGCCGGTGACCAGAATGGGGCGGCGCAGGTAGAGCGCGGCGTTGACCACCTCGACCGCTCCCGGCGGCGGTTGGTAGCTCTCTCTGCGCTGCTGGTCTCGGTTGGAGAAATCCCGCCAGGGAGGCAGGGGCAATCTCTCGACCAGGAGCCCCTTCTCGGACCGACCCGGCTTGCCGTTGCCCTCGAAAATCTTCCAGTCCTTCATCGTCCTCTCCTCATCCGAACTCGACCGCCAGGGACAGCCGATTCGCTGCTTGGCGGGTCGGCGGTGGGCGGTCAGCATCATCGATCAGCAGCCCGAAACAGCCGCCCGCGCCGTTCGGGTCGTCCTTGTCGCGATCGCGAAGGTCGCGCAACGCGACCGTCAATCGGCCAACCTCGGTCTGACCCAGCAGCGCAAAGACGGCCTGCATCATCGTCATCGGATCCTCCGACAGCGGCGGCCGAGGCCACAGCGCCACCGGCACCCCCTGTTGCAGGGCCACCTCGAGCGGATCGGGCGTCGAAGTCAACGACGACGAACGGGGCGGCGAGCGCAAGACCACCATCGCCAGGTCGTCGCAGCAGAGGTGGCCACGGCAGTCGGGCTCGTTCAGCGCGGCGGCGCCGAGCCAGGCGGCACGGCGGCTCGCCGGGCGGCGATCCGGCAACTCGGTCAAAGGCAACTTCTCTTTGGCGGCCGCCTTCCACCGCTCCCAGGCGGCCTTCCAGGCGTCGCGTTCTCCAGGATCGCGCAGCCGCTCGGGCCGCAAGACGACACGATGGGTCGAGCCGATCGGCGGCAGGTCGGAGCCATCGGCCGCCTTCGGGCGCCAGCGATCGATCGCCTCGGCCAACAACGAGGCGGGAAGCACGAAGGCGAGATCGACCGCCTCCTTCGCCAGCCCCACCGAGGTGATCTCCCGCACCACCTCGCCGAGGAACCGGTGCAACTCAGCCACCGTGCAGGCGCGCTCGTCGACCAGCCGCTCGAATCCTTGGTCGCGGTAGTACCAGGCCTCGGCAGAAAAGGGTTTGGCACCGTGAGTCTGGCGAATCAGCGCCAAGGCATAGCCATCCTGAAGCGCCGGCTCTGCGGCCATGCCGGTGGCCGCTCCTCGTTGACCGAACGCCGCTGCCGCCCGCGCCATCCAATCCTCCAGCGCCGGCCGCAGATCGGCCGGGCAGCGGGGCAACAGCGTTCGAACCAGGCTCAACAGCGGTGCATGGCCTGCCGAGGTCCTATTGCTCGCCGCCAGCCGGCAAGTGGCCTCGCGCAACAGTAGGTAGGCGTCGGCCGCACCGCCGAGACGGAAGGTGGGGGGCGGAATCAGGCGGTTGTTGGCCTCGGCGATGACGGCGGGATCGAGAAACAGATCGTCGGTCAAGCGGGACAATTCGTCGACCCAACCCTGCTTCTCCGCGCTCAACCCCGGCTTTCCACCGGCGAAGTGAGGCTCTTCCGCCACCCCGGCCTCCCGCCCCAGCCGGTGAAGGAACTGGAAGAATGGGGTCCCGTAGTCTTCGTAGTAGACGACTTCCACGTGCTGGCCGGCGAGCAACGCGTCGACATCCACCCCGCCCGCTCCCGGATCCTGCGGCCGCTTGAGGAGCAGCCAGCTGACTTCGGTAGTGCCCGCGGTCAGCTTGAGGATCTCCTTCATCTGGCGAACGATGAAGGGGTCGTCGAGACTGAAGCCGACGAAGAGCAACGGTCGCGTGGTGAGCACGGTGCGCAGCGTCTCGCAGGCGAGGCGGAAGGGCCTCCCCGGCTCAGGGCCGTAGAGATCCAGATAGCTGCGCTGAGACAAAACATAACTCCCCGCTCGGGCGGAGCCATGGAGATGCCAGACGGTCGGCTTCTTCATCGTGGTTCCAGCGGCGATCTTCGTCAAACCCGCTTCGTCCAAGTTGTGGACCCGGACCACCTCGTCGCCCTGCAACGTTCGTGGCCAGTCGAGCACCGAGTCGTAGTTGGTGGTGATCACCAGCTTCGACCCCAGCCGCCAGACGGCGCCCGGCCCGGAAAGGTCGGCCTTGGGCGGCATTCCGACGCCGAAGATCTCTCCCATCAACAGGTTGAAGCGGGCCGGCGTCAGCTTCTCCTCGGCCACTTGTGCCGCCTCCAGCGGTTCCTGCTGAGCGAGCAGCGCGGCAAACTTCTCAGCCGCCTGCCGGCTGGCCACCCCTCCCGTATCCAGCTGCTGCCCGAGCTTGGCCAAGAGGCCATCCCAGCTCGGAAACAGCGAGCTGTTGACGCTGACGCTCAAACCGGCGCCGACGAAAGGAACGAGCCGATTCTCGGTGCGCCGAAGTGCGTCTACAAGTTGCTGCGGAATCTCCGGCATCGGCCCTCGTGGTCTCCCCTCTCTCTCAGAAACAGGCTGTTCTCGGATACGGTAGTTACAAAAGATCTTACCTCCCTTTCGGGGCAACTCACCGTGACCCGCGACCACCGGATCCTCAGCCTCCACATGGTACGCTTGTGAAGTTCTGAACAAGCCCTAGAGGCCCTGAAACCAGGGGGTTGCGGTGGCTGGACAACCGCACCTTCGCAACGGTTGGAGTCTGCCCGAGATGAGTGAAATCGAGCGCGAAACTCTGGAAATGGATGTTCTCTTCGTCGGTGCCGGACCTGCCGGACTGGCGGGCGCCTACCACCTGGCTCGGCTGATCCGCGATCACAACGAGAAGGCCGGAAGCGATGCGATCAAAGTCGAGATCGGCGTCCTGGAGAAGGGCAAGGAGGTCGGTAGTCACACGCTCTCGGGTGCGGTGGTCGATCCGCGCGCCTTGCGCGAACTCTTCCCCCACGATTGGCGCCAGGCTCCGCTCGAAGCCGAAGTCGAAAAGGAGGGCCTCCTCTGGCTGACCCCGAAGCGCTCGTTTTCGGCCCCCATCCCGCCACCGCTCGACAACCACGGCAACTATGTCGCCTCGCTGGGCAAGCTCGCCAAGTGGATGGCCGGCAAGGTGGAAGAGATCGGCGTCGACATCTTCACCGAGTTCCCGGCCACCGAGGCGCTGATCGAGGAGGGCAAGGTGGTCGGTGTACGCACCGGCGACCGAGGAATCGGTCACGACGGCGAGCGCAAGGCCAACTTCGAGCCGGGAATCGATATTCGCACCCGCTGCACGGTGCTCGCCGAAGGGGTGCGCGGCACCTTGACCAAACAGCTGGAGGAGACACTGAACCTCAGCCAAGACAGCAACGCTCAAATCTACGCCATCGGCATCAAGGAGCTGTGGGAAATCCCGCCGGGCCGGATCGAGCCGGGTGAGGTGATCCACACCATGGGCTGGCCTCTCGGCACCCGGACCTACGGCGGCGGATTCTTGTACGGGATGAGCGAAACCCTGCTGGTCGTCGGCCTGGTGGTCGGTCTCGACTACGAAAACCCGCTGCTGGACCCGCACGAAGAGTTTCAACGGATGAAGACGCACCCCACGATCTCCCAGCTCCTCGACGGCGGCACGATGGTCAACTACGGCGCCAAGGCACTGCCCGAGGGCGGTTGGTGGTCGCTGCCCAAGCTGGCGGGCGATGGTTTCTTGCTCGCCGGGGATTGTGCCGGATTCCTTAACAGCATGCGGCTCAAGGGGATCCATCTGGCCATCAAGTCGGCCATGTTGGCGGCCGAGACGATCTTCGAAGGGCTGCGGCGCGGCGGCCTCGATGCAGCGGCCCTCCAACGCTACACCGAGAAGATCGAAGAGAGTTGGGTACACGAGGAGATGTGGGAGGTGCGCAACTTCCACCAGGCCTTCGATCACGGCCTCCTCGCCGGCATGGCGCAAGCCGGCCTCGGGATGATGACCAACGGAAGAGGCTTCGGTCTGTTCGACCGCCTGCGCAGCGAACCGGGCCACGAGCGCATGCTGCCACTCAACGGCGCCGGGGAAGGCAAGTTCGAGGCGTTGGAACCGGTGGTCAAAGACGGCGAGCTGACCTTCGACAAACTGGCCGATGTCTACAACTCCGGCACCGGCCACGACGAGGACCAGCCGGTCCACCTGCGGGTGGCCGACACCGACGTCTGCATCCACCAGTGCGCCGTCGAGTACCAGAATCCCTGCCAGCGCTTCTGCCCGGCCGGTGTCTACGAGATGGTCAGCGAAGCCTCCTCGCCCACCGGTCAACGGCTGCAGATCAACGCCAGCAACTGCGTGCACTGCAAGACCTGCGACATCATGGACCCCTACGCCATCATCACCTGGGTCCCCCCCGAGGGCGGCGGTGGACCGAGCTACGGCAAGATGTAGGGACGGACTTTTTTTCAGATTGCGCGAGCGATTTGATCCACCGTTGGCGTCAATAGGGAGTAGAAAGCAACGAGCGCGCAGGCGGTCGGTGCCCTGAGCCATCGTTTTGGCTCGAATCTCTACTCCCCGGCCTTGCAATAGGTATGACTAAATGTCATACTAAAGGCATGGCCAAGACAAAGGTAGCAATCACCATGGATACCAGCCTACTTTCCGCCGTGGATTCCCTCGTCGAGCAGCAGATCTTTCCCAATCGCAGCCGCGCCATTCAGCAGGCTGTGCAGGAGAAACTGGACCGGCTACGGCGAACCCGGCTCGCCCGCCAGTGCGCCAAGCTCGACCCGGCGTTCGAGCGATCGCTCGCCGAAGAGGGGCTGGCCGACGACTCGACCGCCTGGCCCGAGTACTGAGGCGGATCGATGGCGACTGCGCACCGTCCAGCACCGGATCACCGAGACCCCTATCGTAGAGATCCAGTTCACAGGGGTGACGTTCTGTGGGCTAACCTGGGACCCACCCGGGGCCACGAGCAGGCCGGCCGCCGGCCGGTCGTGGTGCTGAGCCACGACGTGTTCAACCAGCGTTCAGGAACCGTGATCGCTCTGGCAGTCACCAGCCGGCCGCAACAGGCCGGCTTTCCGCTGACTCTGGAGCTGCACTCAGCGCAGCTGCCCAAGCGCTCCTGGGCCAAGATCAGCCAGATTCGTACCCTGGCGGTCGACCGCCTGGAAGAGAGACTCGCCCGGCTCAGTCCCGAGGAGATCGCGACTCTGGTCGATGGACTGAACGAGATCATCGGCGACTGACCCGCGCGGAGAGGACCACGGATCAGTCGCCTGAGGGCTGCCTTGACTTCTACCCTGGTTTCTACCCTATCGGACCGATGGTGCAGCCGCCGCTGCCGGTATCCACATGGATCCGGGTTTGGCCGTCGCCGCGCTTGGCTCCCACCACTCGGGGACCGCGCTTGCGCAAGATGGCATCGTCGTAGCGCACCACCAACCGGCCGGAGCCCAGGCTGGTGTCGAGATCGAAGGAGGCATCGGCGCCGGCGTGAATCTTGACGCTCCCCGAGCCGGTATCGATGAGCACTTCGCGAGCCGTGGCCAGCGAACTCTCGAGCAGCACGGAGCCGGAGCCGGTATCGCCGACGAAAGTCTCGATCTCGACGCCGAGAACTCGAATCGAGCCCGAGCCCGTATCGGCTTCCAGGTTGCCGACCGTACCGTCGGCGATCTCGATACTTCCCGAACCGGTGTCGGCGATCAGCCGGCCGGCGGAAACCTTCAAGACGCGAATCGAACCGGAGCCGGTGTCGAAGTTTCCGTTACCCACCAGCGAACCGATGCGGATCGAGCCTGAGCCGGTATCCACATCGGTCTCGCCGCGGGCCCAGCCAATCCGCACGCTGCCGGAGCCGGTATCGACGCTGAGGTTGCCGGCGAACCCCGCCAGATCGACCGAACCGGAGCCGGTGTCCACCTCGAGGTCGCCGCTGGCTTCGCCACCATCGACATCCCCAACCACGTTGCGCACCGCCAAGCGAGTCCCCGGCAGAATGTAGATCGTCACTTCGGCAAAGAGAGTCGGCACCGAACTGCTCCTGGAACCGTACAGCGTCACCTTCTCGCCCCGGTAATGGCTTGAGGTCTGGCTGAGATTGAAGGAGTTGAGGATCTTCCACCAGATACTGTCTTCATCACCGTCTTTTTCACGCGCGGGATAGTGAAACCCTCGATAGTCACCCACCGGATAAGAGAGCGACCAGACCTCTCTACCCTTGCGGTCCTTGCCGGAAACCCATTTCATCCCGGCGAGCAGCTCCTCGGTCTGCGCGGCGTTGCGCCCCTCGGCGTAGACGGTGGTGTCGACTCGGACCTGCGTCCCGCCACCTTCCTCAAGGTGCATCCGGCCGGCGAGGTTGGCCAGCCGCAGGGTGCTGTTGTCCGAGATCGGGAAAGTCTCCGAGAAACTTCGATCACGCGGTGCGGCCCACAGTGTGGTCGCCAGGAACAGGGTTGAAAATGCGGCCAGACCGAGGGCCACACGGAAGGTTCTACTGGACGCTCTGCTGGTATTCATCGGCGTTCTCCTCATGCGGATTCCATCTGGCTGCCATTACGCGACCGTGGGCCGGAAAGTTTCGCACCCGGCGATGCAGACACCGAGTGGCCCAGCGGTCGGTCCACGGTAGACTCGCCCCGTTTGGCCTAACCACGGAGGATTCGATGGCGACTCAACCCCTTTTGCTCACCCTCGCTCTGGCTCTCGGCTCTGCCGTAGCGACCGCACCCATCAACGCCGAGCCCCAAATCGCCACCAATTCGGCGAGCACCGAGACCACTGTAGAAAAGACCACCGTCGAAGAGACCGAGACGGCCATCCTGAGTTTCGATCAGATCTTCCAAAGCCCGCGCATCGGCAAGTGGCCCAGGATGTGGCGCTGGAACAGCGACGGATCGCGCCTCGGATATCTGATCCAGGACGGCGAGGACGGCGAAGCTCTCTCGGTACTCGATGTCGCCAGCGGCACAAGCGAGGTGCTGCTACGCAGCTCCGATCTGCCCCAAGACAGCAACGGGAAGGAGGCTGGCCAAGAGGCCAAGGGCCCAGAGGAGGACAAGGAGAAGGAGGGCGAAGCAGCTCGATCGATCGACGGGTACCACTTCTCGCCCGCCGGCAATCTGCTGATCGAGTCTGACGGCGAACTCTTCTCGCTGAGTTCGGGAGGCACGCTGAAGCGGCTGATCGAAAGCTCCACGGCTCCGCCGCAAGACCTCCGTCTGGCACCCAACGGCACAGCGGTGGCCTATGTCCGTGACCAGAACCTCTATTGGATGGAGCTGAAGAGCGGCAAGGAGAAGGCCCTGACCCGCGACGGCAAGAAGGGAGAGATCTTCAACGGCCAGACCGATTGGGTCTACTGGGAAGAGATCCACGGACGCTCCAGCAAGGGCTTCTGGTGGAGCGGTGACAGTCAGAAACTAGCCTACTACCGGTTCGACGACCGCAAGGTCCCTCTCTATACCCTGCTCGACTCGATGCCGCTCTACCCCACGGTCAAAAAGCAGCGCTACCCCAAGGCCGGCGAGACCAATCCGAAGGTCCGGGTCGGTGTGATCGACATCACCAAGAGGAGGGCGAAGACCGTCTGGCTCGACACCCACCCGGCCGCAGGTGAGGGTTCCGACGTCTATCTGGCCCGCGTCACCTGGATGCCGGACCACCAACATGTCGCGGTGCAGCGGCTGAATCGCCAACAGAACCGGCTCGACCTGCTCAAGTGTTCGGCGCTCGACGGCTCGTGCTCGACTCTTCTCACCGACACTTCCGAGACCTGGATCAACCTCGGAGATGAACTCAGGTTCCTCGCCGACGGCCGTTTCATCTGGTCATCCGAAGAGACCGGCTGGAAGCATCTCTATCTGCACGCGGCGGACGGTAGCCGCATTCGTCCCTTGACCCAGGGTCAGTGGTCCGTCACCTCGCTCGACGCAGTGGACGAGAAAGGCGATCGGGTCATCTTCACCGCCCCCGCCTCCCCGAGTGCCGGCTACCTCCACCGCGAGGTGTACGAAGCCAGCCTTGGCGAGACGATGAAGATCACCCCGCTCACCAACTCTCCCGGCTGGCACGGCGCGATGGTCGCTCCCGGCGCCAAGTACTGGCTGCACACCGTCAGCAGCACGCAGAAGCCGCCCAGCAGATCGATCGTCGGCCCCGATGGGCTGGCCGTGGCCGAGGTTCCGGCGAGCACGCCGCCCACTTTCGATCCCTCGCAATTGCCCGACTGGGAACTCCACTTCATCTGGGGTCTGAGCGGAGCGCGCCTCCCGGCTCGCCTACTCAAGCCCGCCCACATGGAAGAGGGCAAGAAGTACCCGGTGATCATGTATCACTACGGCTGCCCCGCCTCGCAAACCGTGGTCAACCGCTGGGGTGGAGCCCGCGACCTGTGGCACAAGATGATGGCCCAGCGCGGCTACGTAATCTTCGGCGTCGACAACACCGCCTCGGCCTTCTTCGGCAAGCGTGGCGAGGACGCTGCCCACCTCCGTTTCGGCCCGATCAACTTGAGAGCTCAGACGGCCGGTGTCGAGTTCCTCAAGACTCTGCCTTTCGTCGACATCGACCGCATCGGGATCTGGGGTTGGTCAGGCGGCGGCAGCAACACCTTGGCCGCCCTGCTGAGCAAGCCCGGGGTGTGGAAGGCCGGCGTCGCCGGCGCCCCGGTCACCGACTGGCACCTCTACGACACGGTGTGGACCGAGCGCTACCTCGGCCACCCGGAGGACAACCCGGAAGGCTACGAGCAATCCTCGCCGCTGACCCTCGCCGCCGACCTCGAGGACCACCTCCTGATCGTTCACGGCACCGCCGACGACAACGTCCATCCACAGAATACCCTGGTCATGAGCGAGGCCTTCATCAAGGCCGGCGTGCCCTTTGAGCAAGCGATCTATCCCGGCCAGAAGCACGGCTTCCGGGGTAAGTCCAGCCGTCACTTCTACGAGCGCATGACGGAGTTCTTCGACCGCTGGCTGGCGGAGGAGGAGTAGATTTCATCGGTTCATCCTGGATTCATGTCGAGAGTCGAACAATGCGCCCAGCCTCCCTGAGTTCATCGGTTGTTGACCTCTGGATTCGATGGTAAGTTGCTCGCGCGAAGTCCGTGAGTCACCTCATTTCTCCGCCAAAAAGGACGATTTCCCTTGTCCAAATCCCAACTCTTTGCTCGGCTGGGTCTACTGGCTGCCTTGCTCTTCTGCTTCTTTGTTGGACTGGACATGATGAGCTTGTCCTTCAAGCTCTTCGGCAAGGGGTTGGCGGAGGAGTTGATCGCGCGTACCGCCAACCCGTTCGTCGGCCTCTTTATCGGGGTCCTGGCCACCAGCCTGGTGCAGTCCTCTTCGACCACCACGACGATGACCGTTGGCTTGGTCGCGGCGGGAGCGCTGACCATCGACGGGGCCATCCCGATCATCATGGGTGCCAACATCGGCACCTCGGTCACTAACACGCTGGTCTCTCTGGGCCATGTCACCCGACCCGAGGAGTTTCGTCGGGCCTTCGCCGGTGCGACGGTCCACGACTTCTTCAACTGGCTCACCGTACTGATCCTGCTACCCCTCGAAATTGCCTTCGGCTACCTGGAGTGGATCGCGGGACATCTGGAGCACTTGCTCGAGGGGGTCGGTGGGATCCAACCGCACAACCCGCTGAAAATGATGGTTCGCCCGGTGGCCAAATGGCTGAGCGGGATCACCGGCTCCTCCGGCGCTCTCACTTTGCTGATCGGCATCGTCCTGCTCTTCTTCGCTCTGCGCTATTTGGTGGTCTTGCTCAAGAAGCTAGCCTCCGGTCAGGCCGAGCACTTCCTCCATCGCACCCTATTTCGCTCCGCGTTGACCGCGATCGCAGGCGGCATCGTGGTGACGGTGATGGTGCAGAGCAGTTCGATCACCACCTCGGTGGTCATTCCGCTGGTCGGAGCCGGAGTAGTGACTCTCGAGCAACTCTTCCCCTTCACCATCGGCGCCAACATCGGCACCACCATCACCGCCATGCTGGCGGCGCTGGCGATCGGTGAACCGGCCGCCGTGACGGTGGCCTTTGCCCACCTCATGTTCAACCTCACCGGTACCGTAGTGATCTACCCGCTGAAGTTCATCCGGGCGATCCCGCTAGCCATGGCTCGCTGGCTCGGCGACTTGGCCAGCCACAACCGCCTCTTGGCCGCGGTCTACATCGGGACCGTTTTCTTCGGATTGCCGCTTCTGCTCCTCTTCGTGACCGGGGCGATCGGCTAATGACCCCCAGGAGAGCCTAATGTTCAAGCGCTTGTTCGGCTCCGAGACTTCCTCCACCTTGATCGAGGCCGCCTTCCGCGATGTCTCGGGAATGCTCGAGCAATCGGCCTTGATGTTCGACCACGCGCTGGGCGCGTTGCTGGACAATCAGCCGCTCACCGTGGATCTCGATTCGATGGACGACATCGTCGACGAAGGGGAGCGCATGGTGCGGCGCACCGTGCTGGAGCACCTTTCGGTCGACCCGTCCAAGGATCTGGTCGCCAGCCTGGTACTGGTCAGCATGGTGCAAGACGCCGAGCGAATCGGTGATTTCGCCCGCGGTCTCGGCGAACTGATCCCCCTGGCGCAAAGCCCCAGGCAAGGAGAGTTCCGCGACCAGCTCACCGCTTTCGCCGACCAGCTGCGCCCCCTCTTCGACCTCTGCCGTCAGGCCTTCAGCGCCGACAACGCCGACAAGGCACGGCATGTGATCGCCACCCACACCCAGCTCAAGCCGGCGCTACTAGCCTTTACCCAGAGAGTCGCCCAGAGCGATCTGTCGGCGGACATGGCCGTCGTCTACGCCGGAGCGGCGCGAATCCTCAAGAGGATCAGTGCCCACCTGAGTAATCTCGCCTCGTCGGTGGTCCAACCCTACGACCGCATCCGCCACGGCGACGAAGACGCCTGAAGCGCAGCGAGTACCTACACCCGGCGGAAGATGAGGGCGCCGTTGGTGCCCCCAAAGCCGAAGGAGTTGGTCAAGGCGTACTCGAGGTCGACCTGCCGGGCCACCTTGGGCACAAAGTCGAGATCGCATCCCTCGCCGGGGTTGTCGAGATTGAGCGTCGGCGGCAGGATCTGGTGGTGGATGGCCAGCGCCAAGATGCCCGATTCGAGGCCGCCGGCGGCACCGAGGAGGTGGCCGGTCGAGGATTTGGTCGAGGAAACCGCCAGCTTCTTGGCGTGGTCGCCGAAGACGCGGTGAATCGCCTTCACCTCGGCGGCGTCCCCCAGCGGAGTCGAGGTGCCGTGGGCGTTGATGTAGCCGATCTGATCACGGTTGACCGCGGCGTCTTGGAGAGCCAGCTCCATCACCCGGGCCGCCCCCTCGCCCTCGGGATGCGGAGCGGAGATGTGATAGGCATCGGCCCCCATCCCGTAGCCGACGATCTCCGCGTACGGTTCGGCACCCCGCGCCTTGGCGCGTTCAAACTCTTCGAGAATGAGCACCCCCGCACCCTCGCCGACGACAAAACCATCGCGGTCTCGATCCCACGGTCGCGAGGCCGATTGCGGATCGTCGTTGCGCTTCGAAAGGGCCTTCATGGCAGCGAAACCGCCGACGCCCAGCGGCGTCACCACCGCTTCGGTTCCACCGCTGATCATGCCGTCGGCATAGCCATCGCGGATCAGCCGAAAGGCATCTCCCACCGCGTGCAGCCCGGTCGTGCAGGCGGTGCATGGTGTTCCGTTCGGCCCTTGGGCGCCCCATCGGATCGACACCTGCCCAGCCGCCATATTGACGATCTGCGACGGAATGAAGAACGGAGAAATACGGCTTGGCCCGCGGCTCAACAGCGTCGTGTGTGTCGACTCCATCGTCGCCAACCCACCGATGCCCGAGCCCAGCATCACCCCGACACGCTCAGCGTTCGTCGAGTCGATCACCAGCCCGGAATCCTCCATCGCGAACTGACTCGCCGCCAAGCCGAACTGGACGAACCGATCGACCTTCTTGAGGTCCTTCTTGGTGACGTAATTCAGCGGCTCGAATCCACGCACCTCACCGGCGAAACGAGTTGAGAACTCGCTCGCGTCGAAGAGTTCGATCGGTCCGACTCCACTGCGCCCTTCCATCAACCCCTGCCAGGTCTCGGCCGTACCTACACCAAGAGGCGAAACCAGGCCGACCCCCGTGATGACCACCCGTCGCTTCATCTACGCCCCGTTCGTAAATTCATGCCCTACCTCACCACCATGAACCCAGCCTCCGCACGAGTGTCCCGCGCGGAGACCGAGCGGCAGGGAATCGGCTAGTTGTCGTCCGAGATGTTCGCCTCGATATAGGAAACGGCGTCCTCGACCTTGCTGATCTTCTCGGAGTCCTCATCGGGAATCTCGATACCGAATTCTTCCTCGAAAGCCATGACCAACTCGACGATGTCCAGGGAATCGGCTCCCAGGTCATCCGTAAAGCTCGCCGAAGTGGTGACTTCGTCTCCATCTACTCCCAGCTGCTCAACGATGATGTTCTTCACCTTCTCAGCAACAGCCATTGCTCGATACCCTCCTTGGTTCAATTCGCCCAACGGTTTCCGGTTCTAGCACAGAGCCGGCTACACCGTCCAACGAAGCTATTTGGATTGCGGAATTTTCTCGGACTCGTCCAGAAGATCTCTCAGCCTTGAGCCGCTGGGCTAGAGGGGCAAGAAGATCTTCTCAAAGGTCTGTCAGATATACAGGCCACCCGAGACGTTGATCGTCTCCCCCGTGATGTACCCGGCCTCTGGCGAAGCCAGGAAGGTCACCACGCCGGCAATGTCCTCCGGTTTTCCGAGGCGTTTCAGAACGATCGCCGAAGACATCTCTTCGAGCGCTGCCGCCGGCAGTGCCTCGGTCATAGCGGTTTCAATGAAGCCTGGGGCGACGACATTGGCGGTGATGTTGCGACTGCCGAACTCCTTGGCCAGTGATTTGGTGAAGCCTATCAGCGCAGCCTTCGAGGCTGCATAGTTGACTTGCCCGGGGTTGCCCATCAAGCCGACAACGGAAGAGACGGTGATGATTCGGCCCCAGCGCTGCCGCATCATGCCACGCACGAGGGCTCGCGTCACGGCGAAAGTGCCGGTGAGGTTGATGTCCAACACCCGCTGCCACTGCTCCAGCTTCATTCGCGCGAAGAGGTTGTCGTCGGTGACCCCGGCATTGTTGACCAGAATACCCACCTCGTTGAAACCGTCCGGCAAGGCGCCAAGTCTCTCCGCAATCGCTTCGGGAACGGCCAGGTCGAGCGGCCAAGCCAGGGCGGAGCCTCCCTCTTCATGGATCTGCGCCGCCAGCGCATCCAGCTTCGACTGATTGCGTGCCGCGAGCACCACCTTGGCTCCTTGCGCCGCCAGTCGGCGCGCCGTCGCCGCGCCGATGCCCTGCGAGGCGCCCGTCACCAGGGCCGTTCTTCCTGCCAAATCCAACATCTTCGTTCCTCAAAGTTTCGGGCTGGTCTCGCCCCTTCACCGGCAATCAGTGTCTCGCTGGTTCACTCGCGGTTATGACAACAGCTTCGCCAGCGCCGGAGGTTTGTCGATCGTCACCGTCTTGACCCCATCCACGGTTCGTCGAAGGAGGGCCGAAAGGACTTTCGCCGGCCCCAGCTCGATGAAGGTGTCGACACCGTCGGCGGCCATGCGCTCGGCCGATTCTACCCAACGCACGGGTGCATCGACCTGCCGAGCCAAAGCTTGTCTGGCCGACTCACCACGGGTGACCGGCACGGCATCGACGTTGGTGACCACCGGAACGGCGAGTTCGCCGAAGGTGGTGGCGGCCAGCAGAGGTTCGAGACCCTGGCGCGTCGGCGCCATCAGCGGCGAATGGAAAGGCGCCGACACCTTGAGCACCACCGCCTTCCTCGCTCCCCGTTCTCTGGCCAATTCCACCGCTCGTTCGACCGCTTCACGGTGGCCGGCGATGACCGTCTGACCGGGAGAATTCAGGTTGGCGATGCCACAGAGTTGATCGCCGGCCGCCTCGGCAGCCAGGAGTTCGATTTCCTCGCGATCGAGGCCCATGATCGCCGCCATCCCGCCAACGCCGACCGGCACCGCCTCCTGCATCAACTCACCGCGGCGCCGGACCAGCCGCAAGGCATCGGCGAAGTCGAGGCCACCGGCGGCGACCAGGGCGGAATATTCGCCCAGGCTATGGCCGGCCATCACCGTCGGTCCCATCCCAGCCTGCGCCAGAGGACCGCGCACCGCCCGGTGGATCGCCGTCGAGGCTGCCAGCAACGCCGGCTGGGTATTCGCCGTCAACCCAAGATCCTCCTCAGGTCCATGCCAGCAGAGTTCGGAGAGGGCGAAACCCAGCGCTTCGTCGGCCTCTTCGAAGGTCTCCCGAACCACCGGGAACTCTTCCAGCCAATCGAGCCCCATGCCCACTTTCTGCGCCCCTTGACCGGGGAAAACAAAGGCTACTTTCAATGCTCTCAATCTCCTTGTCGGCCGCCGACTCAGCGCCGGGGTCCAGTCTGCGCGCGACGATCGGAACCGCGGCGCCGATCCGTCGACTCCGCGGGATCCACACTCAAGAAACGAGCCTCTTCACGATGCAGTCTGGCGACGCGTTCCGCGATCTTCAAATGCACCTCAGCGGCACAAAATTCCACCGCTCGGCGGATGGCGCTGTGAACCGTGCGGCCATCGGAATTGCCATGGGCGATGAAACAACCGCCGTTGATCCCCAACAGTGGCGCCGCACCGTACTCTCGGTAGTCGGTGCGCCGGCGCAAGCGCTCGAAGGCCGGTCGCGCCAAGGCGGCGCCAATCCGCGTGCGCAAGGTCTGCTCCACCTCCTCGCGCAGCATCGCGGTCAGCAGGCCGGCCAGCGCCTCGGCGCTCTTGAGTACGACGTTGCCCACAAAGCCATCGCAGACCACCACGTCCGCGGTGCCCTCGAAGAGATCGCGGCCCTCCACATTGCCGATGAAGTTCAGCCCGGTCTCCTCTAGCACCTTGAAGACCTCGCGCGTGGCATCGGTACCCTTGCCCTCTTCCTCACCGATCGACAGCAGACCGATGCGCGGCGACGGTGTACCGACCAGCTGCTGGGCGTAGAAATGGCCCATCACCGCGAACTGACGCAACATGGACGGCCTGGCATCGACATTGGCGCCGACGTCGAGCACCACGGTGCGCCCGCCATGATTGGGAAAAACGGCGGCTAGGGCCGGACGCTCCACCCCTTCGATGGTGCCGATGACCATCTTGGCGGCGATCATGGTGGCACCGGTGTTTCCGGCGCTGACCATCGCCTGGGCTCGACCTTCACGTACCAGTTCCGCACAGATCCGGATCGACGATCGTCGCTTCCGGCGGATCGGCGTGATCGCCGGCTCGTCCATCTCCACGACCTCTTCGGCCTCCACCAGCTCGATGAGCCGGGCGGTGTCAGCCGACGGCGGTCCGTGGCGCTCCAGCTCCGCGCGCAGGCGCTCCCCACGCCCGACCAGCAGGAGCGACGTGCCGTCCTCACTGGCTGAGCGCAGAGCGCCCTCAACGATCGCTCCGGGGGCATAGTCCCCCCCCATGGCATCCAGGGCGATCTTCATCGTCGACGGTGCCATGGAAACGGTCTGCTCGGCGCGCGCCCCGCTGCGGGCTGCTCGCAACGACGGCTCCTAGAAGTCGTCCCTACCCTCGATTACGGTGCGGCCGCGGTACTCACCGCAACTCGGGCAGACCCGGTGTGGCAGCTTGGTCTCACCGCAACTCGGGCAGGTGGACTGCGGCGGTGTGGTCAGGGAGTCGTGGGTACGACGCCGGTCGCGGCGGGCGCGGGAGTGTCGTCGTTTCGGATTGGGCATGGTGCTCGACCTCGTGTTCAAACAGCGCCGGGTGGCTTAATCTCAAGCCGCTCAGCGCCGGGGAGTTGCTTCCCGTGTTATTGCCAAGGATGGTGAAAACTGGTGATTCGATCCGAGATTCTGTCTAGTCGTCAGCCGTACCGCCGGGGCCATCGGGGAGTCGGTTCTTGAGTGCCGCCAGGCCAGCCCATCGAGGATCGACCTCCCGGCGACCACATTCGCAGGCCGCTTGGTTGAGATCGGTGCCACACTGGGGGCAAAGACCTCGACAATCGGGCCGGCACAAGGGACGCATCGGAATGTTGAGCTGCAATTGCTCGATCAACAGCGGTTCAACATCGAACTCGGCGCTGGTCAGGCTCAAGAGGCCCATGTCGTCCTGCGTCAGCTCGATTTCTACTTCCTCATCATCTTCTTTCTCGACGGCTTCCTCTTCGATTTTGATCAGCAGTTCCAGAGTTTCCTCGACCGAGCTGACGGCCGGCCCCAGGCAACGGCTGCAAGTAGATGTCTGTTCGTAACTCAGGTGGGCGTGGAGCAGGAAATCTGAAACCACTCGGCGGATCTCTCCGCGCCAGACTACAGGACTCAGACGGCTCAACACCTGCCCTTCTTGCTCCAGGGCGGGGATTTCCAGGGTCTGATTCCAGGTGTAGGGCTGGTCACCAATCTGATCAAGTCGGATCCGCATCCGTGCCTCCTCCCGGAGTAACGGCCAAGGCTAAGGGATGTTGGATGGGGTGTCAACGGGCAGAGGGTCTCCCCGCGACTCTCCCTACCTCGGCCCACCGGCGGCGACAAGGATCCGGAAGACCGGCTGCTATCCTCCTTCAGATGAGAAGAGGATGGTGGCCCGCGGCGGTCTTGTGTCTACTCCTCTGGGGGTGTGGATCAGATTCGCCGCCGCGCTGGAATGTGCTCTTCCTGATGGTCGACACCCTGCGCGCCGACCATCTCAGCTCCTACGGCTATCCACGGCCTACCAGCCCGGCACTGGATCGTTTCGCCAACTCGGCGGTTTTCTTCGACAATGCCTTCAGCCAGGCCGGCTGCACCTTTCCTTCGGTCAACTCCATGTTGACCTCCCGCTACCCGCATCGTTTCCTCTTCCAGCCACGGCGCGACTGGTCCATCCCGGAGGAGACCCCGTCGATGGCGGAAATCCTCGCCAGCCATGGCTACTCGACCTTCGCCGTCTCCGCCAGCTCGGTGGTCCGCAAGACGCCCACCGTCCACAACAAAGTAGGGGGATACGATCGCGGATTCGCCATCTTTGACGAGCACTGCCTCGACGGCGATGCCGACTGCGTCAACGACACCGCAATGGCGATCCTCAACGAGTTGGACGGGGCGGACAGGCCGTTTTTCGGCTACCTCCACTACGTCGATCCGCATCAGCCCTACCAACCTCCCGAGGAGTTTGCCCGCAGCTTCTCCAGTGACAGCACCGGTGACGGTCAAGCGGTCAAGCCCTTCATCCGGCGCGGCGAAATAGCGCCGATCGAGGAGATGATCTACCACCAAGGCCCCGATCTGGCGCTCAAGTCGCACGACATCCAACATCTGATCGCCCTCTACGATGACGAAATCGCCTACTTCGACCAGCAGCTGGCCGCCCTGCTGGACGAGTTGGACCGGCGTGGACTCAGCGAGCGCACGCTGATGGTGATCGCCTCCGACCACGGCGAGGCCTTCCTGGAACACGGCGACATCCACCACTGCCGCGATCTCGTCCACAGCACCGTCTTGCACACTCCGCTGATGCTGCGCATTCCCGGACTCGACGCCGTGCGCTCCGCGGAGCTGGCGCAGAATCTCGATATCTTACCGACCGTACTGGACTACCTGGCGATCGACGAGCGGGAGTTCGAGTTTGACGGCAAGAGCTTGCGACGATCGATCGAGGATCGCGGCAGGGTCAACCGCCACGCCTTTTCCAGCCAGGGAGTGATGCGAACGGTGGTCGACAACCGCTACCGGCTGACGCTCAACCTGGAAAGTGGAGCGGTTCAGCTCTTCGACCACCGAGAGGATCCGATGGAAGCCTTCGATCTCGCCTCGCAACACCCGCAGACCGTACAGGCTCTGCGCAGTACGCTGCGCGACTGGATCGTACGCTACGAGGGTAAGGACTCGTCGCAGCGTAGCGTCAGGCGAGCCCGCGAAGTGCGCGAGCAGCTGCGAGCCCTCGGCTATCTGTAAGCTACTTCGCCCATCGCGGCCACCGAGAGCCGGCATGACGCGCATTGACCGGGGCCTCAGTCGGTAGCAAGATCACCCATCCAGCCAACACCCAGGATTATCAAGTCAGTTAGGGGTTCATCACGATGCAAGACACGGTACCCGCCGGCACCGCCGAGACCGCGAACCAAGCGGTGCAAAGTGCTCGCCTGGTCGACCTTCCGGACTGGACCCCCGAACCGCTGCTGCGCGGCTGGCAAATGATCGAGGAACAACCTCTGCTGGCGGCACTGGTCGTCGTGGTCTTGGCCTTCTTGGGGGGCAAACTGATCCAGGTTCTGACCCGCCGTGGCATCACCCGGCTGACGGCGAGAACGAAAACCGACCTCGACGACCAGGTGCTGGCACTTCTCCACCGGCCGATCTTCCTCACCTTCTTCTTCGGCGGCCTAGCCATCGCCACTCGTGTCTTGCAGCTGCCACCGCGTCTCATCTTCTTTCTCGCCGCCATCCTCAAGACGATTCTCGCCGTGATCTGGATGATCACCGGCTTTAGGGTCCTCAAGCTGATCCTCGAGGCGCTGGGTCGCAATCGGAAGCGCTTCCCGATCCTCGACGAGCGCACCATCCCCCTCTTCGACATGTTCGGCAAGCTGCTCCTGCTAGGTGGTGCCAGCTACTTCCTGCTACTCATCTGGGGGATCGATCCCACCGCCTGGCTGGCTTCGGCCGGCGTCCTCGGCCTGGCCGTCGGCTTCGCCGCCAAAGACACTCTGGCCAACCTCTTCGGCGGCCTCTTCATCGTCGCCGACGCCCCCTACACACTCGGCGATTTCGTCAACCTGGACAGCGGCGAACGGGGCCGGGTCACCCATGTCGGCATTCGCAGCACCCGGCTGTTGACCCGTGACGACATCGAAATCACCGTGCCCAACGCGATCATGGCCAACGCCAAGATCATCAACGAGAGCGGCGGCCCATGGGAGAAGGAGCGCATTCGCATCAAGGTCGGAGTCGCCTACGGCTCGGACCTGGATCAGGTCTGCGAGGTTCTACGCCAACTGGCGATCGACCACCCGCACATCTGCACCGATCCCAACCCACGCGTGCGTATGCGCGGATTCGGCGACTCGAGCCTGGATTTCGAACTCCTCTGCTGGATCGACGAACCGGTCCTGCGCGGCAAGCTCATCCACGAGCTGAACATGAAGGTCTACAAATCCTTCCAGCAGCACAACATCGAGATCCCCTTCCCGCAGCGCGACGTGCACTTGCGCAAGGTGGAAGGCTAGCCTCACCTTTCGAGGCGCCAGCGCATCTGGTCGCTTCGGTGGCCGATCACCACCGTCAGCCGGCCGTAGTCGGCCCAGGGTTCGAGCACCGTCGCCCAGGCCCGCCAGCGTCTGGCGTGGCTGCGACCGACGAAGGGAATCGTCTCGATGGTCGTCGCCAGTTCGTCCACCAGCTGAGCCGCGGGGCCGGGATTCACCCACAGGGCGCGGGCCGGGGCCGTCGAGCCGCTCGCTGTCGGCGGCGCTGCCAGAGGTGCCAGGCGAGTGGCCACCTCCTGGGCTGCGCGCAGGCTCTCGTCGTCAAAGGCGGTCAGCCGCCAGCCGGCGACCTCGGCGGTGGGTAGTTCGCCGCGTAGCCGGCGGATGATCCTCTCTCCCGGTAACTTCCACCGCTTGCCCCCGGGCCGCGAGAGAACCGCCGCGCCGGGCAGGGAGGAGTCGTTCCCACGCCGGGCCAGAACGCCGGCCTGCGCTCCACGCCGCAAGAGACCATCGCCAGCGGTAGCGGAGGCAAAAAGCAGGGCGACGGCCTGCTCGGGCAGCGGATCGCCGATCTCGGGAGGGCGCCAGTCGCCCTCGCCGATCAACTCGACGCCGGTCTCCTGCTCGACAAGCCGGTAGGTGCCCGCCGGAAGCAATCCGGTGGCGCGGGTGAGCCGCAACCGGCTGAGGGCTGGAGGACGGGGGGAGGTGGGTCCTGGCTTCACGCGCACGTCGATCGCCACCTCATCGCGTGGTTCAAGTAGCCACAAGCTACCTCGCCATCGCACCCGGGCCGGTCGCCCTGAAAGCTCCACCTCACCGCCGGCCAACCAAGGATTGGAGGCGACCTTCCCCGCCAAGCGGGCGACCAGCGACAGCGCTGGATAGACCCGCGCCGCGACCACGAAACGGTCACCTCCTGCCGCCGAAGCCACTACGATCTCCTTGGCCGGCGGGGCCCGAAACGGCCCGAATCGCGGTACCTCCATCTCCGCCAAACCGGCCACCTCGGCCACCGCGGCCAGGTAGCGATCCGCCTCTCCCACCTGGTCAGCCAGGAAGCCCAAGTTCTGATGCGGGTAGGCCAGCCAGAGGCAGGCTTGGTAGTCGTCACTGGCCAGAAGATCGGCGGCGAAAGAGTGCGCTTTGGGCGCACCCTGGCGGGGACGGGGCGAATACCAGTAGAGGTAGTGGCCCACCAGCAGTAGAAAACCGCTGGCGGCCGCCAGCCACCAGTGCAGCCAGCGACCCGACTCCTGCGGCCTACCGGCGGTGCGTGAGCGCCTGCGTTCCCATCTTGGCCGGCGCCTCCCGCGCCGTCCGCCGTGGTGACCACCGCGGAGACCACCGGACCAGCCTCCCGGCGGCTGTTGGATGGTCAAGGCCCCTCTCCGGTGAAATCCAAGAAAACACCCAGGAAGCGACGATCGGAACTGGTCGGATCATGCATCATCGCAACCTTTCCGCCCTCCACCGTCACCTCGATGCGGTAGTAGTAGACGCGCTCGTCACTCTCCGGGGTGAACGGGCTAGGCAGTCGAGCCACCGGTCTCGCCGTCAGCCGCAAACGGCTTCCCTGGCGTTTGGCCAGCGAGTCGAAACGGACCGCTGCCGAGCTGCCCGAGGCGCACAGGCGAACGGAGCCGTCGCCGAGCGCATGGACATCCACCGAGAGATCGAGCAGCGGCTGGCGAGTGACCACGAACAGCTCCGAGGTGGAGTCGCCGCGCAGCCAGACGCCGTTGGGGTGGCCCTCGTCGACAAAGAACGTCGCCCGGGGAACCAACCACAGTTTCTGATCGCCCCACAGTCGGGCCGCGTAGCCGGGAAGACGGCCGGCGGCGGCGAGCGTCACTTCCAGCGGTAGCCGTGGCGAGGAGAGGCTCGTCTCAAAGTTCGCGGTCGAGGATGAGGCGGAAGCCGAGACGGGCAAAGCAGCCGCCACCGCCGGCAGTGTCCACAGTGCCGCCGCCAGCCAGGCCAAGGAACCGGTGAGGCCACTGCTGAAACCACTGCTGAATCCACTGCTGAATCCACTGCGCCGCCCAGCCAACAACCACAGGGCCGGAGCGATCAGCGCCAGCCGCCGGTCGCCCAGGGCATCGACCGCCACCGAGTCCCGCTGCGGCCCGCTCCACACGACAGTCAACAGAGCGATCACCACGGCAGCGAGCAGCAGCCGCTGCTGGCGATCCCCACCGCGGATCAGCGCCAAGAGGAGAGCTGCCAGAGCGAAGGGAAAGAAGGCGAGCAAGCCGAGATGGCGCCCCGCCAGCAGATAGAGCAGGTTGCGCGGTGCGTTGGCCAACCCACCCAGACCGCTGAGTTCGAAACCGCCACCGCGCGCCTCGATGGCGGCGGACTGTTCCGCCGGCTCCGCCACTCTTGCTGGCGTGGCACCTTTGAGCGCCCGCTCCCAAGCTCCCCGGCGCTGGTTCTGCGACGAAGAGAGGGGGAAGTCGCTGAGGAAGCGGGCGTGCAGAGTGGTCGGTCCTTCCACCCCGCCGACCAGCCGTCGCTGCAACGAACTCAAGACCAGAGTCACCACCAGCGCCGCACTGAGAAAGCCGACCAGGCCATTCAACCGGCGGGCGACAAGGAGGTCGACGAGAATCGCCACCGCGAAGATCCAAGCCAGTGGTGTGTGCGCCGCCGCCAGGCCGATCGCCATCCCGGCGACAGTCAAACCAATCCCCCGGCGCAAGTCCGAGTCCGTCCGCCGAGGTCGGCTACGGCGCCAGAGCCAAAGCGCAGCAAACAGAGAGGTCATCACGAAGGTCTCCGCCTGGGCGCGGAATAGGTAGGCCAGGCAGGCCGTACCGGCGACAAAACCGAGCCACCAGACGAGCGATGGCGGATCCTCGAAGCGACCGCGCACCAGCAGCGCGGCGGCGAAAGCCAGCCACAAGAGGGCATTGAAGATCAGCAGTCCGCGACCGCCCAGTAGGGCGTAGATGGGCATAACGACCAGCGGATAGGCCAGCGGGCGGGCGTAATAGGAGGTGGCGCCGGTATCCGGGCTGAGCAGCGCCACCCCGCGCGGCCCCTGCGGCCAGCGTTCGAGCCCACGGCCAAGGTCGACGCGCTCGAAGAGGAGGTCGTGGTCGTGCCACAGGCTCTCGACCATCGACAGGTAGGTCGCCTCCTCCGCCGTCGGCACGGGCGCCACCGGCAGGGCGATGGCCAACCCCAACAGCACCGCCGCCAGGATGGGCAGCCACGCGCGCCCGGTTACATTCACCGGGTCATATCCCGAAGTGCTCACCGGTCGGGCCGTTGACCCGGTCAAAGATGCGCTGGAGACGCTGCACCAGGGTGGCCGCCACGGCTTCGACACCGTGATGGGTCACAATGTCCAGCTGTGCCCGCTCGGCCAGCGGCGCAACCTGTGCCGGCGCCGAGAAAGCTTGGCGCATGCATTGCGCGGCGTGCGCTTCATCCGGCTGTGCCCAGAGTCCACCCCGCGCGTAGGGTCCTTCGTCCTCTTCGATTTCGACCAGCCGGTAGCGCACCTGCAAACTGTTGTTGACCGTCATGAAGTCGGTGTTGCCGGAGTAGGCGGTGGCGATCACCGGTTTGCCGAGGACCATCGCCTCCGCCATGGTCAACCCGAAGCCCTCGGCGCGGTGCAGCGACACGTAACAGTCCGCCGCCGCCGCCAGCGCATGGACCTCCTCCTTGCTCAGGTACTCGTCGATCAGCCGCACGGGATAGTCGCCGATCAGCTCGGTGAGTTCTTCGACAGCCTGGGGAGCAAACTGGGAGTTGATCGTCTTGAGCACCAGCTGAACCGGCTCACTGGCCTCGAAGGCACGCTGAAAAGCGCGCACCAAACCCAACGGGTTCTTGCGCTGCGGGTAGCTCAAGAAATCGAAGGTGAAGAGGAAGGTGAAGGGCTCCGCGGAGAGATCGAGTCGCCGCCTCAGCGCCTGGATTGCCGATTCCTCGGGCAACTCGAAGGCTACCGGAAGGCCCACCTTGCGCACCGGTACTGGAGCGGCGGCACCGATGGCGTCCACACAGAAGCTGCTGGCGGTCCAGATCTCGTGGAAGTAGGCGAAGGAGGAGTCCCAGCTGCGAGGAAACTGCGCCAACTCCCACATCCAGTAGCCGACGTTGTACTTGCGCCGGAACTTCTCGTGGCCCAGATGCTCGAAGACGTGCGGCACCTGATCGGCGTTGACGAAGAAGAGATTGATGTCGTAGTCGTAGCTGTCCGAGAAATCTTGAAAGGAACGGTCACCGGTGCGCGAGGCCACCCCCAGTTCGAGGTTGCACAGAGCATAGGGAATGGCCGCCCGCTCCAGTGCGCGAATCAACCCCCGCACCCCTTCGCCCATCCCGCTTTCGGCGCTGATGTAGCCGCAGACGTTGACCCCCGCGCGAGTGATCGCCAGCTGTGAGACATGGCTGGCGACGAGTCCCGGTCCTGGGCCGTCGAGGGCCGGCCGTCCGGGACGCAGCCGGCGGCGCAGAGCCGCGGTTCGATCCTCACCCAGCGAACGCTTGAGGTGGTACTTGGCCTTGCTGGCCAGCTCACTGCGATAGAGACGGCGCGCCGCCCGGCGGGCGTTTCCGGCCAGCGACATGCGAGCCTTGGCCTGCCCGCCCGCGCCTGCCTGCGGCGCCTCCCCGGCCTTGCCCGCCAGCAAGCCGGCCACCGGCTGGAGGAAGAGATCGGTCAAGCGGTACTCCGCCGGCCCGGCGACGAGCAGCCACTCGCCGAGGCGGCGATGGTCGCGGCCGAACGGATCGGGATAGCCCTCGATCAGATCGTCGCGCGAACGGTAGAGATGGTAGAGCAGCCGCGAGAGAGAGCCGCCGGCACCTGTCTTGGCGGGTTGTTGCATCCACTCGAAGAAGGTCCCCTCGCCGGTTGCGAACGGATCGCCGAAGCGGAGCCGGTCCGGTCCCAGAGAGCGGTAGAAAGAGCGCGCGATGTCGGCCACGCGAGTCCCGTCCGCGAACTGGTCGTAGGCGTAGGCCCAGCCGCGAGTCTCCTGCCATCCCGCCGCCAGCAGGTGATCTCGATAGGCCAGGTAGAGTTCACGCGCTTGCCCGATGTCGCCCAGCCGAAAGCGATTCTGGTGCTTCGAGACTCTGTCGATATCGTGTGGATCGAAGCCGCTGAAGTGGAAAAACTGAAGCGGTCGGCCATTGACCCGCGCCGCCCCCTCGGGACCGTCGAGGGTGACGGTACGGCCATGAAGATTCCAGTAGGCGACGTTGTAGCCCGGGTCCTTGAGCAGATGAACGCCGAGGAACAAGCTGGGAACCAGGTCGATCCACTTCTGATCGACGAAGAGCCCCTTCGGGATGTCGACGACGCACCGATCGTAGACGCGGCGGTGCCACCAGTCGAGCAACGGCATCGCCGCCTCCGCGCCCGACAGTGCGATGAAACCGAGATTGTAGGCGCCGGCCTGCAAGATGTGAGTCTCACCCGGCAGGTAGTCGTCGTCGATCGGCGTATCGAGGTGCGGCGTCAAGGCCACCGCATACTCGTCGAGCAAAGAACTCAGCCCTTCCAACCGGTTCATCACCTGGATGTCCGGGTCGAAGTAGATGAGCTTCTCCGCCCCGTGATGGGCGAACAGGTGGCGCATGAAAGCCGGTTTGACGGCGGTGTTGAGTTCGAGGATGGTGTACTTGAAGGCGAAGTCCTCGAACCTCTCGATCCCCAGCTCCTCGGCGGTGATCACCTCGAAGGGCTCGCCGGCCGGATCGAAGCAGCCCTCGATTCGATCGACCAGGCAGACAAAGACCCGAGATCGCGGGTGGTGGCGGAGGAACGAGCGCGCCAGTACCCGCGCGAAGGGCAGGTAGTTCTTCGACACGATGGTGCAAGCCGTCAGCTCTCTCACTGGCCGTTCTCCGCGGCGAGGCCGGGTTGCGGCGAGAGCGCCGCCTCGTTGTCAAGATGGCTCACATCGTTGCGGGAACGCACGCCGTGGGTGTAGCTGCGGAGCAGACGGCGAGCCGACTCCCGCCATGAAAAACGGCGGGCTCGCTCCAGCCCCGCCTGGCGCAAGCGGGCAGCGAGACCGGGTTCGGCCAGCAGGCGAGTGAGGCCGGCAGCGATCGATGCCGTCTCCCGCGCATCGACGAGGAGTGCCGCCTCCCCCACCACCTCGGGCAGCGAAGAGCTGTCGCCGGTCAGCACCACGGTGCCGCAGGCCATCGCTTCGAGCGGTGGCAAACCGAAGCCCTCGGCCAAGGAGGGATAGGCGAGCAGGTCGGCGCCGCCGTAGAGGGCGGGCAGGTCGGCCTCCTCCACCCGGCCGAGGAAACGTACCCTCTCCTCCAATCCAAGACGGACGACTACCGCCGCGGGATCCGTTTGAGCGCCGGCACCTGACCAGCCCGCACCACCGGCCACGGCGAGAAGATGTCCGCCGGCAAGCTCTGGGCTCAACCCGGCAAAGGCCTCGATCAAGCGCGCCAGGTTCTTGCGCGGCTCGCGAGTACCGACGCTCAGCAGGTAGGGCCGATCGAGACCGTGCCGAGAGCGCACGCGGCGCACCTCCTCATCGCTCGGCGGGGCAAAGCGCCCATCGACCGCGGGAGGGATCACGGAGATCTCGTCGCGCAGGGCGAGATAGTTCTCCACCTCTCGCCGGCTGCTTTCGGAAATCGTACTCAGCCGCGCTCCCCGCGCCAGCGCTCGGGCCAGCCCACGGGTGCAGTGAAGGCGATTCTCCACCGTGTGGGCCGCCGGCAGGGTGAGAAAGGTGAGGTCGTAGACGGTGAACAACACGGGGCCACGGTATCTGCGCGGGACGCTGTGCGTGGTGCAATGAAAAAGGTCGACCTCGCCATCGATCGGTGCCCGTTGTGGTTTGAGTTTGAAACAGGCCGGCAACTGAGCGCCCGCAACCGCCCCGGCGAGCACCTGGGTGAGGATGGCGAGGGTCTCCTTCTCCGAGTCGCCGGCCGGCAACGGCTGGTACAGCGAATACAGAAGAAAGCGATGGTCATCCAGCTTGCCCTCCCCCGCCAGCGCAGCCAACCCCGCCAGCAGACCAGCCGTGTAGCGGCCGATCCCATCGGGTGGCCCCAGAGCCTTGCTGATGTCAATGCCGATGCGCACAGCGGATCAGTAGGGACTCTCGCCGGCCAGCCGATCCTCGCCGAGCCGTTCGAGTTCGCGCAGCAGCCGTTCGGCCGTCTCTTGGTTCAGCGCCCCCGTGTCGCGGGCGCGCTCCACTTCCGCCGCCGTCTGCCGGCTTTGCAGATATCCGCCTACCGCTTCCAGTTCGGGCTCGATCTTCTCGGCCAAGCGAGCGGAGTTCTCCGCCAGCTGCGCGCTGATGGCATCTTGCGCCGATCGCAACTCGGTGAGCTGGCGCTGGGTCAGTTGCACCGCGGTGAGCAGGTCGTGGTGCCGTGCCCGCATGATGGTGGCAAGGCGCCAGGCCAGCACCAGACCGGCCACCACCATCACGGCAGCCAGTCCGATGCCGATGTACAGAGGATTCATCGCGTCACAGTAGCTTTCGACACAGTAACCTTCGACACAGTAACTTTCGACAGCCCAATCTTCGAGAGAACGGCTACCCGGAAATCAAGCGGGGAGATCGTCGCCAAAAGCCAGCGACTCGCGACAGCCGCATGCCCCCCGAATGGCGGCAACTTACCACACCCTCAACCCTCATCCGCCTCTCCTGAAACCGCCGCCAGCACCTCTTCTCGCAACCGTAAATCTCTCTCCCCACGATACTTGCGCCGCAGGTACGAGTGCAGCAACCAGCGCTGCCAACTCGCTCGATGGCGGCGATAGTAAAGCAGTTGGCTGCGTCGATACTCGATCGCCGCGCGGCGCGCGCCACTCTCTGCCGCCGGCGCCGCTCCCGCAGAGTGAGTCAAGGGGGAACCCGAGGAGGAACCCGACTTCTCATGGAAGGCGACGGCGGAACTCTCTTGCGCCAGCTTCCAACCCGCCTTGCGCAGCCGCAGACAGAGATCGGCGTCCTCGTAATAGAGGAAGAAACTCTCGTCAAAGCCGCCCACCTGCTCGAAAGCCCGGCGCCGAACCAGGGCGCAAGCAGCGGTGAACCAGCCGCCGGCACCCAGCCGCCTCAAGGCGCGGCAGAGCGGACCATGGTTGAAGGGATGGCCCTCGAAACGGTTGGTCAGCCGGCGCACCGCCTCGCCGACCAAGCCGACATCCGGCGCCCAACTGGTTTGTAGCCTTCCATCCGGGTAGCGCAGTTGCGGAGCCACCAGGGCGAGATCGTCCTCTTCCACCATCCGCCCGACCAGACCGTCGAGGCAGCCGTCGGCCAGCCAAGCGTCGTTGTTGAGCAACAGCAGGGCGTCTCCCCGTGCCAGCTGTGCCACCCGATTGTTGGCCGCTCCGAAACCGATGTTCTCGCCGATCTCCACCACCTGGACTCCGGGGTAATTCTGGCGCACGAAGGCCACCGAGCCATCCCGCGAGCCATTGTCGGCGAGGAGGATCTCCAAGTGTTCCACCGCGCCCGCCTGGGCGTCGAGCGCCGCCGGGCCAAGACTCGACAGGCACCGATCGAGGTACTGCTCGCCGTTGTGGTTGACGATCAAAACCGAGATCAACATCGCACCTGCGCCCGCTTCAGCTCTTCGATCCACCGTTGTGCCGAGCGACGCCAGCTGAGCGACGCCAGCCGCTCGGCGGCCTCGACCTTGATCCGCTCCTGAGTTTCGCTAGAAGCCGCCAGGATTCGCTGTGCGACCTGCTCCGTCGAGCCGGCATCGAGGCGCTCGACCCGGTAGGGATAGGCGGGCCAAAGATCATCCAGCGCCAGGCCGGAAGCGACGATCGCCGGCGTCCCACAGGCCAGCGATTCCAGAGGCGGCAGGCCGTAACCCTCGTAGGAGGAGAGGTAGAAGGTCGCCTCGGCGCCGCGCAGCAAGGGTGAGACGGCGGCCTCCGGAACGTAGCCCAACCGCCGCACCCGATCCGCCAGGCCGAGTTTCTCCATGCGCTCGCGCAAACGCCGCGGACTGCGCAACCGATCAGGACCCGCGATGACCAGAGAAAGGGCCGTGAACTGCTGGCTGAGGGCTGAAAAGGCCTCGACCATCGCCTCCGGCTGCCGCCGGTCGAGCAACGCTCCCAGATAGAGCAAATAGGGCGGGTGGACTCCCAACTCGGCCAAGATCCGGCGATCATCGGCCACCTCACTCGGCTCGGCGGGCCGGAAGCGCTCCTCGACCGCCAGCGGTACGACACCGATCCTCTCCACATCGAGAGCATAGCTCTTCGCCACCTCGCGGCGCATCGTCTCCGTGTCGGTGAGCACCCGTGCCGCCTTGGCACAGGCGCGCCGCGCCAGCAACCGGCGGCGCCAGCGCTGGCGCCAACCGAACTCCTCCGGCAAGCACTCGAAAGAGAGGTCGTGAATGGTCACCACGCCGGGAATGCGCCCCCCGGGCGGCAAGCTGTAAGAGGGCGAAAAAACCAGTTCCGCTCCCCAGTCGGAGAGTGCGCCGGGCAGGGAGAGTTGCTCCCAGAGAACCACCTTACCTGCCGCCGGCCGGCGGGCGAAGATCGGCTCGATCGCCCGCTGCTCGAACAGAGGATCTTCGAACGGTGGGCCGTTCATGAACAGACCACACCGCCAGCCGGAGGGGGCGATCTCGGCAAAGCCACGCAGCAGACCGGCCAGATACCGGCCGACTCCGGTGCGCTCTCCTTCCAGCTCATGGGCCACTATGCCGACTCGCATCGGCCGAACCGTACACCAGATCGACAGATCTGGGCCGCTGCGCGGTAGCATTTGGCCGATCTCAGCTGCGGACCGAGTATCGTAGCGGGTAGTCCGTCGGGCCGCGGCGATGGATTCTCTTCTCGACCCAAAAGGATCCACGGTGTTGTCGACCTTGGCCAAACTTCTCCCTCGATATTCTCGGCTCTCGGTACTCTCTCTTGCCGCCCTGGCCGCGGCATGGGGCTGCCAACCGGCGGCGCAGGTGCCGGCGAACGGCGGCGATGAGGAGGTGCCGGCGAACGGCGCCGACGAGGAGACACCGCCCGGCGCCGCAGCCCTCCTCGATCCGCAAGTGATCGCGCTGGACGCCGCGGCTCCCGAGTACCGATTCGACGGGGCGGGCGGCTCGCTGCTTCCCGGCGCCGGCTTCTCGACGGCCGAGTTGACTCGGATGACCGAGGAGCGCGAAGTCCCCTTCGTCTGGGTCCTGGGCACCCGTGCTGAACTCTTCTTCGAAGCGCCGAGCGACGGTCCCCTCGATTTCTACGCCTCGGCTCACCGCTTTGACTTTCCCGAGGCTCCCGAACAGAGGCTCACCCTGGTGCTCGACGGCCGTGAGGTCGGCAGCGCGCCGCTCACCGCCGACTGGCAAGAGCACCGAATCCCGTTGCCCGACCCGCTCGGAGCCACGGCCGACAACACCACCACTCTCCACCGGCTGGTACTGCGTTTCTCCTACGCCACGAGACCGTCCCAGGTGAGCGAGAACGCCGACGAGCGAGAGTTGTCCGCCGCCTTCGCCGCCCTGGCCATCCTCCCCCGCGGCTGGTCCGCCACGCGACCCATGCCGCGTGCAACCCTCGACGCCGCCTCTCGCCGTTTGACCCTCCAGCCAGGCTCCGCGGTGACCATCCCGTTTCGTGGCGCCGGCCACTTCGAGCTGCGACTGGGCACGGTGTCGACCGACAAGCGCTCCAGCGGGGCGGGCGCGGTGGAACTGGCCATCGAACTGCTCTCCCCGGGATCCGATCGCCGGACCTTGTGGCACGGTCCGCCGGCCGAGGCGGCGAACCGGAGTTGGGCCGGCTCCGTCACCAGCCAGGCGCTCTACCGGATCCGCCTGAGCGCTGGCAGACAGACCGGTGTCTCGCCTGGCGAAGCTGGCGGAACCGTCGAGATCGAACTGCCGCCGGCCTATCTACGCCTCACCGCGCAGAGCACCCAGGCCACGCGGGACACGCAGACCGGCTCCGCCACCGCCGAACCGCCCCATATTTTCATCTACCTGATCGACACCTTGCGCGCCGACGCGCTCGGTGTCTACGGCAGCAGGGCGGCGGTCTCTCCGCGGCTGGATGCTTTCGCCAGCGAGGCCGTCGTCTATGAGAAGGCGTGGAGCCCCTCCTCCTGGACCCTGCCCGCGGTCGCCTCGTTGTTCACCGGCACCTTCCCCTTCGAACACGGCTTGATGACCGGCTTGCACGGCTATTCCGGCGACCCGGAGTTGACCCTGGCCTCTCGGCTGCGCAGCGCAGGCTTCCACACCATCGGCCTGTCGCACTCGCCGCTGGTCGGCCCCGCCCACGGCCTCAACGCCGGCTTCACCCGCTTTCACCTCAACGATCAACTCACCGGCACCCAGCTACGCTCGGCGCGGCTGCGCCGCTATCTGACCTCCGAGCTCGCCACCGCCAGCGGAGCGACCTCGCCGCTCTTCGTCTACCTCCACGGGGTCGCGCCACACGCCCCGTACAGTGACAGCGAAGAGCTCGCCAGGCTGGCCCGCGAGGCGCCTGAGGTGGACGGCGTCACCTACTCGCTGTCCGAGTTCCTTTTCGGCTCGGCAGCTCAAAACCCGGCCGCCGTCGACCACTTTCGCGCCCGCTACCTCGGCGAGGTTCACTACGCCGACCGTGAGTTCGGCCGTTTTCTCGACCTCCTGCAACACTTGGGTCTCTACGACAACAGCGTCATCGCGGTGCTCGCCGACCACGGCGAGGAGTTCGGCGAGCATGGCGCTTTCAGCCACGGCCGCACACTCTTCGAAGAGGTGATTCACGTGCCCTTGATGGTGAAATACCCGCACTCGCGCTGGGCCGCAACGCGGCTACGCCAACGGGTGAGCACCCTCGACCTCACCCGCACGCTGCTCGATCTGGCCGGCGTCGAAACCGAACCCGGTGAGCTGGCCGGCCGCAGCTTGTTGCCGCCGGAACTCGTCGGCCGCGGCGAGCGGGCTCTGTTCAGCGAGATCGCCCCCTTGCGCGGTCCCCGGCTCGAACCGGTCGATCTGGCGGCACTCGTTTTGGGATCGGTCAAGTGCATCCACAGCGCCGGGCCGGTCGATCAGCTGGGCCGGGAGATCCCGCCCTGGCGGATCTTCGACCTGGCTTCCGATCCCGCCGAGAGCCAACCACTCCCCGGCGACTCGGAGGCCGACCGGCGGTGCAGGAGAGAGCTCGAACGCTGGCTCGCCGTCGCCCGCCGCAGGCCATCCACCTCAGCCCCGGAGGGGGCGCTGGAGGACGAGCGCCGGCGCCAGTTGCGGGCCTTGGGATACATCGAGTGAAGGGTCAACGGGAGGCTGATTCGCGGTATCATCGAGCCGCCCGGCCGCCTTGCTGGGCACCTGGTCGGCTCGCTGCACTGGCGGCCGCGATCCATGCTGATGTAACATACCGCAACCGGTACTTTTTGGGCGGAGGGATCTCTTGCCGTACACCATCGGCATCGACGTACGAAAAATCCAAGATTTCGGCATCGGTACCTACATCTCACATCTGGTGAGCGGGTTGGCCGAGATCGATCAGGAGAATCAATACGTCCTCATCGCAGCGCCGCAGACCCGAGACCAGCTACCCGATCTGCCGGACAACTTCCGCGTCGCCGTCGAGCGTTCTCCGGTCTACTCGTTGCGCGAGCTGGCTTCCCTATCCTGGCGCCTCTACCGGCTCAAGCTCGACCTCTACCACTCGACCCACTACGTTCTACCGGCGGCGCTTCCCTGCCCCGCGGTGGCCACGATCCACGACATCATCCACCTTCTCTACCCCGAATTCCTGCCCAACCGGCTCGCCTTCCTCTACGCCCAACGGATGATCCGCAGCACACTGACCCGTGGTGAACGGATCATCGCAGTGTCGCGCAACACCAAAGAGGATCTGCAAAGCTACTTCCAGGTCAGCGGCGACAAGATCGAGGTGATCTACAACGGTGTCGACGACCTCTTTCGCCACGACCTGCCGGAGGGCCAGGCCGACGACTGGCTGGAGCGGCTGGAGATCGAAAAGCCCTACCTGCTCTTTGTTGGCAATCCCAAACCGCACAAGAACCTCGACAATGTGGTCAAGGCATTCGCCCGCGCCTTGGAACTCAAGAAATTCGACGCCCGGTTGGTCTGCGTCGGCGCCCGCCAGGCAGCCGAGTTCAAGATCCGGCAACGGGCCGAGCAGCTGGGCATCAGCGATCGCATCCAGCTAGTGGGACACGTCGCCCAAGAGGCGCTGCCGGCGCTCTATCGAGGTGCTTCACTCTTCCTCTATCCAACCCTCTACGAGGGGTTCGGCCTGCCGGTCATCGAGGCGATGGCCTGCGGCACGGCGGTGATCACCTCCAACACCTCGGCGCTGAAGGAAATCGCCGAGGGCTACGCTCACCTGGTCGACCCTTTGAATGTCGAGAAGATGGCCCTGGCCATCTCTCACTGCATGTCAGACACCGAATACCGCCAGCAGCTGGCCGAACGCGGGCGGCGGCGCTCCCGCGACTTCCGCTGGCACCGTGCTGCCAAGCAAACCCTGGCGCTCTACCTCCGGGCACTGCAAGACTCGACCACCAACCAGGGCCAAAGGCGCAATCTGAGCCGCGAACCGACCCGCGAGCGGGGAGCCGCATGAGCGCCGTTTCCGTAGCTCAGGCGCATCCTCGCGAGCTCAAAGTCGCGCTGGTCCACGACTGGCTCACCGGCATGCGCGGCGGCGAGAAGGTCCTCGAAGCGATCGCCAGCCTCTTTCCGCGGGCGCCGATCTACACTCTCCTGCACCTGCGCGGCAGCGTCAGCCCCGAGCTTGAATCCCATCCCATCCACACCAGCTTCTTGCAACGCGCCCCCGGCATCGCCAAACACTACCGGCGGTACTTGCCGCTGTTTCCCGCCGCTATCGAGGACTTCGATCTCTCGCCCTACGAGCTGATCATCAGTTCGAGCCACTGCGTCGCCAAAGGGGTGATCCCGCCACCCGGTGCCGAGCACGTCTGCTATTGCCACACTCCGATGCGCTACGCCTGGGACCAGGAGCACGCCTACTTCCCTCGGCGGCGTGGCCTGGTGGCCCGCTTGCGCGGGCTGGCCTTGACCGCGCTGCGCGGCTGGGACGTGGCCAGCGCGCCTCGCGTCGATCGCTTCCTGGCCAACTCGAACTTCGTCGCCGAACGCATCCGGCGCTACTACGGTCGCGACGCGCAGGTCCTCGCCCCGCCGGTCGACACCGAGTTCTTCACTCCCGCCGCCGCAACGTCCTCAACAGCTTCCACCGATGCCACCTCCGGCGAGTACTGCCTGGTGGTCGCCGCTCTGGCGCCCTACAAGCGGGTCGACTTGGCGGTGCGCGCTTGCGCCGAAGCGTCCATCCCACTGCGCGTCGTCGGTACCGGCCCGGAGCGGGAGCGGCTGGAGCGAATCTCCGCCGGCACCACCCGCTTCCTCGGCCACGTAGACGGCGAACAATTGCGCGATCTTTACCGCGGCGCCCTCTGTCTACTTCAGCCCGGCATCGAAGATTTCGGCATCGCACCGGTGGAAGCTCTCGCCTGCGGCACGCCGGTGGTGGCCCGCGGACAAGGCGGTGTGCTGGATATCGTCGAAGATGGCCAGCACGGAACCCTCTACCGACCCGAGGACGATTCCGACGAAGCCGGCCTGCGGGCGCTGGCCCAGGCCATTGACAAGCAGCGACACATCCGATCCAATATGTTGGATCTACGAAATCATGCCGAGCGGTTCTCCCGCCACAGCTTCCTCAACGGGCTTGGCGCTGCTCTCGGACTCCGCGCTGATCGAAGGAGAGGGTCTGCCTGATGATCCGTCGACGCCATCGCTCCACCGCCTACGGGTATCTGACCAGCGACATCCTGGCACTCGTCGCGGCCTATTTCGCCGCCTGGTACCTGCGTTTCGACGTCGAAGTCGTGCCGGTGACACTCGGCTGGCCCGACTTCCAGCGTTACCTTCAGCTATTGCCGGTCGTGCTGGTGATCTGGCCGATCGTCTTCTATTTCCACGGCCTCTACCAGCTCAGCCGTGGGCGCAGCCGGATCGAGGAGGCGCTGACCGTGCTCGTCGCGGTGGCACTGTCCACCCTTCTGCTGACCGGTGCTCTGACCTGGTACCGACCGGAGACCGGCGTGCACCTCGACGGCACCCGTGTCTACTTCCAGTACAGCCGTACCTTCCTCGCGCTGTTCACCAGTTTGAGCATCCTCGCCCTCATCTCCGGGCGCACGGCGCTGCGCGCCTGGCTTCGCCACTGGCGCACCAAGGGCCACAACCTACAGCGCATCCTGGTGGTCGGCGCCGGTGCGCTGGGCAAGGAGATCACCCACAAGATCCTCGCCCACCGCGCCCTGGGCTTCGACGTGGTCGGCTTCCTCGACGACGATCCAGGCAAGGCCAACCTCTCGTTCCACGGCGTCAAGATGCTGGGAACCTTGAAGGATGTCCAAGAGGTTCTGGAGCGGCACAAGGTCGATCAAGTCTTCATCGCCCTACCGCTCGATGCTCACAAGAAGATGATGCGGGTCTTGCGCTTGGTGGGAAGCGAGTGCGTCGAAGTCAAGCTGGTCCCGGACGTCCTGCAGTACGCCACCCTCAAGGCGACCTTCGAGGATCTCGACGGCACGCCGGTGATCAACCTCTCCCAGGTGCCTTTGCAGGGCTGGAATACCCTGGCCAAGCGAGCGATGGACGTGGCGATCTCCGGCGCGGTGCTTCTCTGCCTACTGCCCTTCTTGCCGCTGGTCGCCCTGGCCATCTGGCTCGAGGACCACGGCCCGATCTTCTACCGCCAAGAGCGCATGGGGCTCGACGGCCGATCCTTCATGATTCTCAAGCTGCGTTCGATGCGGGTCAACGCCGAAGCCACCACCGGCCCGGTGTGGGCCACCGAAGACGACCCGCGCCGCACCCGCCTCGGCAGCTTTCTGCGCCGCTGGTCGATCGACGAGCTGCCTCAGGCCTGGAACGTGCTGGTCGGCGACATGTCGATCGTCGGCCCGCGCCCCGAACGGCCCGCCTTCGTCAGCGAGTTCAAACACAAGATCCCGCAGTACATGCTGCGCCACCGCGTCAAAGCCGGCATCACCGGCTGGGCCCAAGTTAACGGCTGGCGCGGCAACACCTCGATCAAGAAGCGCATCCAGTACGACCTCTACTACATCGAGAACTGGTCGCTGCTGCTCGACCTCAAGATCCTCTGGATGACCGTGCGGCGCGGGTTGCGGTTGAACGCTTACTGAGGTCCATCGTCTGACAGTTGAGGATCGAGCGGCGGGTGATCGTAGGGCGGGCGCCAACTGGTGATCGAACCATGCTGAAGGAGCCAGCCTCGCAGCTGCTCGCGCGCAACCTGTTCGACAGCCGGGCGACCCGCGGCTCGCGCCGCGCGAATCTGCCGGTAGAGGAGCAGGTCGTAGTGCGCCCGCAACACCATGGAACTCCTCAGTCCCGGCCTGGCATCTTCAACAGCGCGATCCAAGAGTTCCAGAGCTTCCTCGGGGCGATCCATACGTAGAAGGGCTTCCGCCGCCAAGCCAGCCAGAAGAGGCTTGGCTTCCGAGGAGTACCCTTGCTCCAGCTCAGCCGCGGCCAGCACTTGCGACGGTTCCCTGCCCGCGGCGAAGTCGAACTCGAGCAGCCAGTACTGCGACAGATCATTGATGCCGGGGTTCGCGAGGTGGCCCAATCTTCTTGGAATCGAACCCCAACGCCAACGAACCATCTCTCGATAGAGGGTCAGGTCATAGATCCGATTGGAAGGATCGACGGCGAACTGACCGATCGCCTCCAGGGCCGAACGGCTGGAACCGCGTGCCACTGCGGCTAGCACGAGGCCTTCGAGAAACTCGTGCTTGCCGCGCCCAAGGTGGCCGCCGCCACCGCGCCCAAGACCCACGAGAAACCAGCGTTGCGACTGCACAAGATCACCACGCAGAAAGAAAGCCTCACCGGCGTCGAAGGCCGCGTCGGCCCTCGCTTCGATCGTCTCGGTGAGTGACTGTAGAAGCTCCGCGGCCAGGGTGGTCTTGCCTGCACGGATGAGGGCCACCGCGTACTGGCGTTCTATCCATTCGATCAGCGAGGGCTCGTTGGCGGATACTGCCAAGTCTCTCGCTTGCGACAACAGTTCGAAGGCGTCCGCGTGCTGATCGGTACGAGATAACCGCTGTCCCTCGATCAGCGCCTCCCAAGCAGCGCGCCGCGCTGTCTCCCGTTGTGCGGTCGGCAACGCGCTATGCGCATCGATCGGAAAACCGTCCCAGCCCACACTCGTGGTCAGACCATCGCGCCTGCCGATCCGAATCGTCCGACGCCGCGCATCGATCTGAAGATCTCCGCCAGGGCCTCCAACGTACGTGTTGCGCGGCAACAGAGCGAACCAGATCAACGTCTTCGGGTTCGAGGCTGGATAGCGCAGTTCCGGCGTCGCCGCAGTGATTCGTCGCCGCTCTGGATCTTGATCCACGGCGGGCACCAGGCGGACAGCCGCCAATCCGCTGTACCAACCTGCCTTGTTGTCGATACCGCTCAGCAACAGTTCCTTGTGCCCATCGCCCGTCAGATCCAAGGCGCGTACGAAGTTGTGATGACCGGAGCTAAAGAAAACGAACCCAATGCGGCCGATGCGTGGCTCCCAGAGGAGTAGGTATCCGGGCCACAGAGGTGAATGTCGAAAGCTCACAAGGACCTCGTCAACACCGTCTTCGTTCAGATCGACCGCCTCGACTTCCGCACCGAAGGTATCGGCGATCCCTGGAAACTTCGACTCAATGGCCGGAAAGGCGACCTGCCGCACCTCCTCAAAGGTCTGCGGGTCATAAACACGGAGCACTCGTGGAGAGATCAAAGCCCCATCTCTCTGCCGCCTAGAAATACCCACTACCTTCGGTGGCTGGTTGGCGGTGAGGCGCGCTACTGTCCCACTAAACCCCGGTGCTCGCCACAACTCCTCACCAGCCATATCAATGCCAACCGCCGTCCCCGCTTCGTCGACCAGGTGAGAAAATCGCCCCCTGACGGCAGCCGCCCTTCCTGCATCGCCGGCTGATACGGAGTTGTTTGAACCTCGGCGGAGGTGACCCCAGGGGCGCCAGATGGCCAACAACAAAGTGATGAGAATCAGCAATGCCACAGCTCTCCACTTGATCGCCCACCGAGGCAGGAATCGAAGCCCTCGCCCGGCGAAACGCCGTTCTCGGAGATCGGACAAGACTGCATCCGCCGAGGCGTAGCGGTGATCCACCTCCTTGGCCAGCAAACGCGCCACCACCCGCGCCAACCAGCGCGGCACCTCCGGCCTCAACTGCCGTAGGTCGGGCGCCGGCTCGCGAATGTGTGCCAGAAGAGTACCGAGCGACGAGCGACCCTGGTGCGGTAGCTGGCCGGTCAATGCCTCGAAGAGCACCACGCCGCAGGAATAGAGATCGCTGCGCAGATCGGCGTCCTCTCCCAGTGCCTGTTCGGGTGAGAGATATTCGACTGTGCCGATCAACCCTTCGACAGCGGTCGCCCTCGTCTCCTCTCGGTCCCAGCGGCGGGCGAGGCCGAAGTCGGCCAGCTTGGCTCCCCCTTCGGCAAGGAGGATGTTGGCCGGCTTCACATCGCGGTGCACGATTTCCAGATCGTGAAGCGCCTTCAAGCCCTCCAGAATTTGCTCGCCGATCGAGATCGTCCGCTCCACCGTCAGTGGCCCACCCTCCAGGAGAGTGCGCAGCGTTGGGCCCTCGACCAGCTCCATCGTCAGGTAGACCGCACCACCCGAGCGCCCAATATCGAAAATGCGTACAAGGCGCGGACTCGCGGCATCTTGGGCTACCCCCGCCTCACGGCGGAAGCGGCGCAAGGTCGTATCCGTCAACCGATCGGCACGCAGTACCTTGAGCGCAACCTCACGTTTCAACTCCCTGTCCCAGACACGGTACACAACGCTGAAACCGCCCGAACCCAGAACACCTCGAACCTCGTAGCGAGAGCCTATCTGCGAGCCGGGAGCCAGCAGTTGAATGATCCGCTTGGTGGCTTCCCCCGGCTCCACCGTCTCGGTGAGATTCTCTTGCCGATCTGGAAGTTTCGCCATCGCTCAAGACTCCCCGGTCTCGTGCCCAGCACAGCCCATAACATCGCATCGGCCATGGGGTTGCCACACATGGACAGACCTTGAGTTCTGACTTCTCCGCAAGAGCACGTCGATATACTCTACACAACAAGCCAATCCTAAAGGGAAACCCCGCACTCGGATCGAGGAGGTCACGATTCTTAGAATCACCGTTCGCTGTGGTGATCTTGTACGGCAGTTTCCACTGCCCGAGCAGCTGAAGAGCGAGCTGGGATCCGCCGCCGGCTGCGATCTGCGCCTGCCATTCAGCGGAGTCTCGCGCCGGCACGCCCGCCTCGAACGGACCGATCGAGGAATCTTGCTGACCGATCTTGGCTCCAAGAACGGTCTGGTGCGCGGCCACCAACGCCATGAGAGCCTGCTGTTGACGCCGGGCTCCGAGCCGGTTGAGATCGGACGGGCATCGCTGTTTCTAGACGAAATCGCCACTTCGGACGGTGAGCTGGGTTTGGTACTGGACTGCGCGCCGGCCAGCGGGTTGAACATCTCTTCTAGGGAAACAGAAACGGCCAGATACCGTCCGTCCCTCGGATCGGCGACGGCGGCCATCCGCTTGGTGCGCAAGATCGAGAGCGAGACGTCGTCAACTCAACGAGAGCCACAGCAGATCCTGCAGCAGGCCCTCGCTACGATGGGTGCGGAGTCTCTTTTGATCGCCGGTTACCGGGAGGGTGAATTGGCGATCACAGCCTGCGCCGGGTGTTGGCTCGCTGAGGACGAGTTGGATCGTCTCGAACGGTTAGTGCTCGACAACCTCGCAGAGCCAAGACTACCGCCGAGCGAGCGTCTGGCCGACGGCGGCACTCTCCTGCTCACCGGTTCGAGTACCCATTTCCTGGCCGCACGGCTCAGCGGTGGATCCAAGGCTTCACCATCCTGGCGCGCAGAACTCCTCGACTACCTCTTGGAGAAAGTCCAAGAGCCGGTCGATGACGCCGAGAGAACGCACAAAGTGGCAGTAAAGACCACACTGTGCCTCCCCGAAGGCACTGTGGTCGGTCCCTCGCCGGCAGCCCAAGCCTTGCTGCAGGATCTGCGCACCGCGGCTTCCAGCCATCTCGATATCCTGCTGTCCGGAGAAACCGGTACGGGTAAGGAGGTTTTCGCCAGCGCAATTCACCTTTCCAGCCGACCCCGAGGTTCCTACGTGGTGGTCAATTGTTCGGCGATCCCGGCCGACTTGCTGGAAGCCGAGTTGTTCGGAGTCGCCCCACGCGCGGCGACTGGCGTCGACTCGAGACCCGGACACTTCGTAGAGGCTGACGGCGGCACTCTCGTTCTAGACGAGATCGGAGATCTGGACTCGCGCTTGCAACCCAAATTGCTACGCGCCATTCAAGAGCGCGAAGTGATGCCGATCGGCGGCCGGCATCCTCGCCCCGTCGACTTGCGAATCATCGCGGCGACAAACCGGAACCTCTCACAACGGGTCCAGCAAGGGCTCTTCCGCGCCGACCTCTACTACCGGCTGCGCGGGATTGAGATCAACCTGCCACCGTTGCGCCAGCGGAGAATGGATATTCCTCAACTGACCACCGCCCTCGCCCTCCGCGCCGCCAAGGCCGCGGAGAAGCGCATCGCCGGATTGAGCCGGCGTGCCTTGGAACAGCTGTGCGCGCACTCATGGCCGGGCAACGTGCGCGAGCTCAAGACCGAGATTGAACGAGCGATTCTCGCCTGCCCCAACGGAGCCTTGCTGGATAGTAGCCACTTTTCGTTCTGCGCCGAGCTAGTGACTCCCCTACCCACTGAACCTCGCGACGCCCCCTCGCTACCCAATGAAAAGGCTGGTGGTCTCACCCGCGCCAAGAGCCCTTTCTCCACCCTCCAGGAGCAAGTCGATCAGCTGAAGATCGAGAGAATCAAAGAGGCGCTGCGCCTGGCGCGGGGCAACAAATCCGAAGCCGCGAGAAGGTTGGGCTGTACCCGCAACGGCCTGATCGGCATGCTCAAACGGTTGGAGATCGAGGATCCATGAGAGGACGCTATGAGCCTACACACGAGATCGTGCATAGGTCTGTGAGCCGCCGTTGTTTTCTTCGCTGATGCTGGTGCTTCCCGAAACTAGCGGAGCTACAGCGGAGCGCATCCATCTCAGGAGGCAGATCTCCCAGGGACAGAGATCCGAGTTGCGAGTCCGGCGTACAGACCAGCACAGAACGACGCAGCAACGCCGCATCTAGCTCGCTCGCGCACCGCCTCGCCACCTCACGCAAAGTCACCACTCCCTGGCTCGTCGCCTCTTCCAGCGCATACTTGAGGGCCGTCGCATCGTCAGCCCGTAGGGCACCTACAATGAAGCGCAGGATCAACTCCCGGCGCAACGCTTCATCTTTGATGGCTACAAACTCCAGCCAAACTTGATGTTGGAATTCTTCTCTGGCGGGCCGCTCTAACTCGACCAAGAGTTCCCGAACCACCTCACCCAGAGCGAAGGGGAAGTGCGTATCGATCAACCTGCGCAACAGCTGCTGATCGATCGAGGCTGTTGTGATCGGTTCTCCGGTGAGGCCGGCGCGCAAGAGCTGGGCAATCTTGGCAGGGTCACTCTCTTCACTAAGGTGTGGCTCGGGAGTCGGGCGAGGGGGTTCGCCAGCATCCAGGCCTTTCTTGGCCATCCGCAACTCGGGTAGCAGCCTGCGATTGAACCCTTCAGAGGTCAATAGCTGCCAACTCTCAGCTATCTTGGCGGTCGATAAGAGAAGTTCGAAGGCGTGGAGAGCCTGCGTATCCTCCTTGCGCGCCCGAAGGTCGGCAATGATCATCCCGCTACGATAGCCTTCGAAGCCAACTGAACTTCCGCGCCGCATCACGATCGGCAGGAAGAGGGTCCGGCGAACGGTAGCCACCGCTGATCCCGGTAGCAACATCACCCCGTCCCCATCGCCTTCGATGGTCATTTCCAGCCCTTCGAGCATCTCCACCCCGGCTGGAGTCTTGACCGCGACACTGTACGTAGCCTTGGAAAAGTGACGAGGTGCCAGGTGGGCGAACGTCTCCCGAGAGACCAAAGAGGCAAGATCACCCAATGTATATGCCTCCCTCTCCACCGGTCGCGGCACCCACGACACGAAGATGAACGCACCGTTTGGAGAGCGCGCCCCCCACAAGAAGGTCGAGCGCAGCTTCTCGGCAAGAAAAGGAGCGGTCCTCTCCCGAGGCAGCAGCTCCCAATCCGCCAGCGTTGTACGCTCGAAGAGATCCCCTACCGCCTGCTCCGAGCTGACCTGAGAACCCTGCGCCAAGGCGTACGAGGAAGCCGCGACCAATGCAACAACACAGCCAACTACTCGCCAGGAGCCATGCGACACCATCATGTCTCCTTACGGGAAGACCTCATCCCATGCATCCATGTTGCCCGACTCGAAATCGTCTTCGAAGACGTCCTCGATCAGGTAGACGGTCATCTCCGGCTTGAAGCCGACACCTTCTCTTTGCAGGTAGTAGCGCGCCTTTGGGTACAGCGTTTCCCAACTCTCTACCGAGAGTTCAATACCGTGGTTGACCAGTGCGCCGGAATGCCAGCTATCGACGAGCGGCGTGATGAGAAAGCTAGCACTGGGGTTGAACCCAGATTCGGGAAAGCAGGCGTCGATCGCCTCCGTGCCGTCCGTGAGCGGGCGGTTGCCCCAAGTGATGGTCTGTTCACCCCAGGCCGAGAGGTACGGCGTGACCTTGAAGGTTTCGTAACAAAAAAGAGGATCCGTCTTGGGTGGAGGATTGCCCGCGGGACATATGGAGGCAGAGACGGCAAGTTGGAAACCGAGGTGCAAATCAGCGGCAGCCACCACCTGGTTGGAAGGTAGTGTGGATAGATCGAACCTCAGCGCGACGCGAAGCGGGGCGGCCCCAGGGCTGAGGAAGATCGAGTCGTCGTTGCCATAGCCGAAAAGCCTCTGCTCCGCGTCGCCACCGACCTCGCCACCGTAGTTGGTAGAGGAAAAGCTGCCGCCGCGCAACCCGGCATCGCGCTGCACCGGCAGGGAGTAGGCCACCTCAGCCATCGCCTTGACCACCGATCCATCGTAGGCAGCAATCACCACCTCGTGGGGGCCGGCAGCCACGTCCAACACGCCATCCCCTTGACACCAGCTTTGCGTACACTGCCAGAGGCTGATGTGTGGCCGGAGATTCTCCCATTCGTTGGGCACGTCGACGCCGGTGTAGCTCCACCCGCTTCCCATCTGGCCACCGCACGGCAGCGTTGGGCAGTGCCCATGGTAGCTCTCGAAGTCGATCTGCGACGGCCCCCAGATGAACTTATGAGTTGAGAAGGCTCCGGACATGGTGAAGTCGAAGATATTTCGCACCGCGTGTGTGTCGACAAAGTTACAACCGTGGACGACATTCCAGCCTTTGTCATGCGTCGCGTTGAACGCCTGAGTCAGCTCCATGTCGATCTCGGTGAAATCGTTGCGGTAGGCAAAGAGGGCCAGAACTAGGTCGTCATCCAGATCGTCCAGGTCCTTGACTACCGAGAAGCGGTGCTCGCCATGGCGGGCGAAGGCGCGGGCGATGACCTCGGCCTGGCACCAATTCCCGCCGGCATCTTGCGTCATACGCAGATGAAGACCCTGGCCATCGACCCACACCGCATCCAATGCGTCCGACCAACATCCGTTACCCGGTCCTCCAGCGCCGGCTCGTACGTCCCAGGTCAGTCCTGAGAAGACGACGCTTCTTCCCGCGGCAACCCCCGGCAACAGGCAAAGACCCAGCAACACCGTGCTCAAGACTCTCATCGGGCTCACCGTGGCGGAGTCGAGGTGGTCAAGTAGCGCATGCGATCTGTTTCGGTCACCACGACCTTCTCGTCGCGATCTACCTCCCGGCGCACGGCAACCTTTTCAACGACTTCCACCGGCCGTCGAACCATCTGCTCCTTGTCAGCGGCGAACACCGGCGATCCATCCTTGAAGAGAAGCTGTCGCGCCGGTCGGATCTCCGCTGGCCGCGCTGGCTTCACTTCCTTTTCCTTGACCCACACCTCATAGACGGTACGGCCCGGATCCTCTCCATAAGTCAGCGGATTGAAGATCGTTTCCTTCGCCGGCAGTGGCTCGAAGCGGATGTCGTCCAGAGTGAGGTGCTGCTGATCCAGCACTTCTTCGATTTTCATCATGCGCTGCGCTTCCAAAGCTGATGAAGAGGCGCACAGTAGGGCAACTAGGGCGATCCATTTTGAGACTCGCATCGACAGAAATTCCTCCCATGATTCACGACCGGTGCGAGCCGGCCGCTGGTGCTCATTCAACGATTGCCTCCACAATGAGCAAGCACCGTGCCATGGGCTTTTCAGCGGTCAGGACCAGCAATCCGCCAAGAGCGTTGACAATGCGTTGTCAAGTCAGTGGGTAACGCCATGCCAAGAACCTTGGCGCCTCCACCAGACTTGACTCGATGCCCTTACCCACCCATCCGCTGCCAGAGCTGTGACGCGGCGGGCCTCGAAGACCGCAAGAGCGCCGGAACTGATGTCCTCTGGGAAAGTTCGTGGGCCGGCTCAGACCCAGCTCTTAGTCCTGGCGTGACGGAGCGGCCTTCCTCTCCTCCAGCTCCTCCAGTGTCTTGGGCCAGTCGCCGCGCATGAGGCGGGAGAGGGCGCGGTCGGCGAGGAGTTTGCCACCGGTTTGGCAGGTCGGGCAGTAGTTGGCTTCGTTCTCGGCGTAGATCAGCCGTTGGACGGGGGTCTGGCAGACCGGGCAGGGTTGGCGGTATTTGCCGTGGACGGCCATCTCGGGGCGAAAGGCGGTGACTTTCTCGGGGAAGCCGGCCCCCACCTGTTGCCGGCTGCGTTCGGTCCACTCTGCGAGCACCGCGCGGGCGGCAGAGTGAAGGCCGCTCAGTTCGGCGTCGCTCATCTTGCCGGTCTGCTTGAAGGGCGACATCCGAGCCCGGTGCAAGATCTCATCGGAGTAGGCGTTGCCGATACCGCTCAGGATGGTGGGATCGGTGAGCGCCCGTTTGAGGGTGCGGTTCTCGCGGCGCAAGGCGGTGGCGAAGGCGGCAGGGGCGGCCTCCACGACCTCCAGGCCACCGCGATCGTGGTCGGCGAGACCCTCTCTGCCTGCGACCAGATGGAGCGACGCGCGCTTCTTCGAGCTGGCCTCGGTGAGCAGAATCGAGCCTCCGGCGAAGTCGAACGCGGCCAGACCGTTCTTGCGCCCCACCTTGACCCCGGCCGGGCGCCAGCGTAAGCGGCCGGCGATCATCAGGTGCAAGACCAGAAACAGCTCGCCTTCCAGCTCGAAGACGATCCGTTTGCCGAGCCGCCGAAAACCGAGCACCCGTTTGCCCGATGCCGCCGAGATGCAAGGACTGACCGAGCGCACTAGAAATGGGCTGGCCAGCCGAATCCGCTCCAGCACTTCGCCGCCCACGTGGCGCTTGAGCGCTTCGATGTAGACGACGACATCCGGCAGTTCAGGCACTCAGTGCACCCTCAGGGAACAGGGATCCAAGGGGTCGTAGTCCCCAACTCGAAGCCGTCGATGAAGATCGCTTCGGCGCTCTCGTAGGCGCCCAGGCTGGCAGTGCAACTCGGGCGCGGGCGGCCAAGGATGTCTTCGGGTGAGGTGTTCGCCGGGTCAGCGGCGCCGATTCCCGCGCTGCCGCTAAGCGGCCGACCGTACAGATCGACCAGCCGCGCGAAGACTTGGGCGACGGTGGCCGAGCCATCGGCGAAAGTACCGCTGGCGCTAACCCAGCGCGGCAGGACGATTCCACTCAGCGTCGGCAGTCCAGGATCGGCCACGATTCGCTCCGCGTCGTCGGTGAAGTTGATCAGCTCAGCCGGGTCGGTGGGAATTGCCGAACCGCCGTTGAAGTAGAGATTGCGCCGCAGCTGCCAGCTGTTGGTCTCGCCGATCGGGGTGTCAGAGAAGTCGTTACTGCTGCCAGCGCTCGCCGTCGCCCCGAAGCTGCCGGTCGGGTCGGACCAGATGTTGTTGAAGAAGGAGATGTTCTCGTTCGGCAGGTTGACGCCCTCGGTGTTGAGCCGCATGGCGTAGGCCAAGGCAGGCAGGTCGCCGACCACGGTGTTGTGGCGAAAGAGGGCGTCACGGCAACCTTTGACGCCGAACGGAGCCCGCATCGTGCTGGCAGAATCGCCGAGCAGCAGGTTGTTTTCCACCGTCACATCCCGCGCCTCGAAGAAGGGATTCCCGTCTTCGCCCAAGAGCACGAAATTCGCGCCGCTCGAGCCCTGCCAGTGAAGGAAGACGTTGCGCTGGACAGTGATGCGCCGGCTACCGAGGTTGGTGTCGTCGCCGCCGTTGGAGTCTTTGATCACGATGAAGCTCGAGGTGTCATTGCCGTTGGTGCGGCCACTGCCCTCGAAGTCGTTGAAGAAGACGTTGTCGCTAACCACGACGTCGGTCACGCTGTTGATGTCGATGTGCTCGTCACTGCCCTCCTGGTTGTAGAAGAGGTTACCTTCGACGGTGATCTGGCCGGCGCCGTTGTTGATCTTCAGCAGGTCGTTGTTCCAGCTGTCGTGGATGACGTTGTCGCGCAGGGTGATACGGCTGACAAACTCGCTGCCGCCCGCCGGCCCGATCAAGTCCTGCACCTGGATGACCAACGCCCCGGCCCCGGCGCCGTCATGGGCGATGTCGAACCCTTCGAGGGTGATCCCCTCGCCTTGGAAGACGGTGATCACCGTGCCGTTGTTGCGCAAGCGGGCTTGATAGGGCAGCTGCGAGCGAATCACCACGCCGGTGGCGAAACGGCGGTCGAGCCGGATGCGGCCGAAGTAGGTGCCTGGGCCAACCAGGATCAGGCTGTCGTCGAAGACATTGTTGAGCGCGTGGTCGATGGTAGCCCACGGGCTCCCCACCGAGCCATCGCCGGTGGCGTTGCTACCCGTGACCGAGACGAAGAAGGTCGCCGGTCCCTCGCCAAGACTCTCGGCAGAACTCTCGCTGCCCGCCTCGACACTCCCCGCGCACAGCCACGCGGCGACAAGGACCCCAAGGCTGAGCCTGAGCAAAGAAGTACGCGGTGAATCGAAGGCCGCCGGTCGATATCGATTGATCTGCATGAGCGGTAGCATACCGCTTCACGTCAGCGGTAAGCTCTAACCTCGGCACCGTGAGTGGGAGGTGCCGGCTCAACTCAGAGCCAAGAAGCCGGGAGGGAAATCCAATGAAGCAAATCGTCACTTGGTCCGCCATCGCCCTGGCAGGCGCCGCCTGTTTGGCCTGCGGTCCTACCGCTACCAACAAGTCCACTGCGGTCGAGGAGGGCGCTGCCTCCGAGACAGAGTCGGAGGCCACCGCCGTGCTCGACAAATACACGCTGTTCCGGCTCGAAGCCGACCTTTCCGGGCTCAGCGACAACCAGCGCAAGATGATTCCGCTGTTCATCGAAGCGGCGCAGCAGATGGATGCCGCTTTCTGGATACAGGCCTACGGCGACAAGGCCGAGTTGCTCGCCTCCGTCACCGACGCCGATACCCGCAAGGCCATCGAGATCAACTACGGCCCGTGGGATCGGCTCGACGGCAACGCTCCTTTCGTCCCTCGCTTCGGACCCAAGCCGGCAGGAGCCAACTTCTACCCGGAGGACATCACCGCCGAGGAACTCGAAGAGGCGAGTGTCGAGAAGCCGGATCTCAAGAGCCTCTACACCGTCGTCAAGCGCGACGGTGAAGGCAACCTGATGGCCTCTCCTTACAGCGAGGAATACGCCGAGCAGTACCAATCGGCCGCCGAGAAGTTGCGCCAGGCAGCGGCGCTGGCCGAGGATCCGGGGCTGAAAAAGTACCTCGAACTGCGCGCCGACGCCCTACTCTCCGACGACTACCAGGCGAGCGATCTGGCCTGGATGGAAATGAAGAACAACACTCTCGACATCGTCATCGGTCCGATCGAGACCTACGAGGATCAGCTGATCGGAGCCAAGGCTTCCAACGAAGCCTACGTGCTGATCAAAGACCGCTCGTGGAGCGAGCGGCTCGCCCGCTACGCCGCCATGCTGCCGGAACTGCAACGCGGCCTGCCGGTCGACGCGGCCTACAAGAGCGAAACCCCCGGCACCGATTCCGATCTCAACGCCTACGACGTCGTCTATTACGCCGGAGACTGCAACGCCGGCAGCAAGACGATCGCCATCAACCTGCCCAACGACGAAGAGGTGCAGCTGAAGAAGGGCACGCGGCGCTTGCAGCTCAAGAACGCCATGCGCGCCAAGTTCGACAAGATCCTGATCCCCATCGCCGAGCAGCTGATCACCGAGGAGCAGCGCGGCCACATCACCTTCGACGCTTTCTTCGCCAACACCATGTTCCACGAAGTGGCGCACGGCCTGGGCATCAAGAACACGATCGATGGCCAGGGCACGGTGCGCAGCGCGATGCGCGAGAAGGCTTCAGCGCTCGAAGAGGGCAAGGCCGACGTGCTCGGCCTCTACATGGTCGCCAGCCTCGCCGAGCAGGGGGAGTTGGGCGAGGTCGACATGCGCGACTACTACACCACCTTCGTCACCAGTATCTTCCGCTCGATCCGCTTCGGTTCTTCGAGTGCCCACGGCATCGCCAACCTGATCCGTTTCAACTTCTTCGTCGAGATGGGCGCCATCGGCTACGATGAGGCCAGCGCCACCTACAGCGTCGACTACGACACGATCAAAGCGGCCGTAGACGCCCTCTCCGAGCGCATCCTCACTCTCCAGGGTGATGGCGACTACTCGCAGGTGGCCGACTTCGTGGCCCGCTACGGTCGGGTCGGCGAGACCCTGGAAGCCAACCTGGCACGCTTGGGCGCGAGCGGGATTCCAGTGGATATCATCTTCGACCAAGGGGTGGAGGTGCTCGGGATCTAACTGCCTTGGGGCAATGAGGTGCGCTGGCAACTCCTATTGGAAGAGGAAATCTGTAACCCTCTCTCGAAAGGAGACTCCGATGAAGAAGTGTGGACTCTTGGCCATCGCACTCGTTCTCTGCGCGCTCGCCGCACAACCGGCTCTCGCCCAAGCCGGCTGTTGTGAACTGCCGGGGAATCGCGGTGTTACCACGCCGCGACTGGCCACCAGTACTTCACTGGACGGAACCATCATCTGGATTCCCGGACCGATCTTTCCGATCCCTATTCCGATCCCCAAAGGCTGCTTCAGAACCGACAACCAAGCGGGCTGCGAGAAACTGGGCGGCACCTTCTACCAGCTCGGCGTATGCAGCGGCGGCAAATGCCAACCCACAGCCGCCAAGGCGCTGCCCAACGGCCTGTTCGATTTCCCGGAGCCTGAGGTCGATTTCTGCCCCGCTCTTTCAGCTCCCAGCGCGGATGACACTGTAACCTCCGGTTAGCCTGCCCCCTTGACTGTGGGACCAGCCCTGGCTGCTCCCATAGTTTTTCCCCGCCCAGCAAAGGATCTCACCCCGCCTCGCATCTTCAGTAGTGTAGGGCAGGCCGCTGCCCGTTGGTTTCCGGGTGGCATGACTCCGATCTGAGAGCCTCCACCGACGAGAGGTAGGTCCCTTTGAGCAATGCGGTAGACGAGCTGGCGGCGCACACCGACCCGCTTCGAGAAAGCAAGCTGTTGGTGCGGCGCATGCTCGCCGGCGATGAGCGGGCGCGAGATCAATTCGCCGACCGCTACTTCTCTCGACTGTACCGCTTCGCCCTCAGCCGGCTGGACGGCGACGCCGATCTCGCCCGCGAAATCGTGCAGACCGCTGTCTGCAAGGCGCTGGCGAAGCTGGAGAGCTACCGCGGTGAAGCTCCGCTGTTCGGCTGGCTTTGCGCCTGCTGTCGCAATGAGATCTTGATGCACTTCCGGCACAAGAGAAGCCTACCGCAGGTCATCGAGCTTGCGCTCGACGCGAGCGACGGAGCCGTCGTGCCCGATTCGACCGACTTCGGTGCTCCGCAGATCAACCTGGAGCGCAAAGAGGCAGCCCGGCTGGTCCACGAGTCTCTCGACCAACTGCCGCCGCACTACGCGCAAGCTCTCGAATGGAAATATATCGAGCACCTGCCGGTGGTCGAGATCGCCAACCGGCTTTCTTTGAGGCCAAAGGCCGCCGAGTCGGTGCTCACCCGGGCGCGGGCGGCCTTTCGCAAGAGTTATGAACGGTTGACCCACTGCCCGCAGTCCCTCGCGGTGGCGGCGGTCGGCTCTGGGGAGATGACAAGATGAACAACCAAGAGTCCAGAGTCCGAGAGCTGCTGGAGAGTTCCGGCCTTAGACCGGAAGTTCCCGCTGGCGATCTGGCGACCATCAAGGCGGCCTTCCGCGCGGAATGGGAGAGTCGCTACCGGGATCCGGCCGAGACCACCGAAACCCTGGTGCCGAGAGAGATTGCGGCAACCAGTGAGACTAGTGAGACGACGGCGACCGGCCACTATTTCGGCCGGCGGCGGGTGCTGGCGTTGGCCGCCTCGCTGTTGATCGCCGCGGCCACTCTCTTGTGGTGGCAATCGAACCCAGCTCCCGGGCTGGCGCAGGTAGCGCGGGTGGAGGCTCTCAACGGCACGGTCACCGCCACTCAGCACGAGGGTGCAACCTCGCGGCTGGAGTTGGCGGCCGGCCGGCCAACACTGGCCGCCGGGACCGTGGTCGAAACTGCCGGCGACGACCAGTCGGAGCCCGGCTGGATCTCCTTGCGGTTGGCTGGAGGCTCCGGCGTACGGCTGGCGGCCGGCAGCCGCCTGCAACTGCTTTCCGAATCGGTGCTCCAGCTAGACCGCGGAGCACTCTACGTCGATTCCGGCGTCGGGCCACAGCGCGGTGCACCGATCGAGGTGCGCACCGCCTACGGTAGCGCCACCGACATCGGCACGCAGTTCGAAGTGCGACTGCTGGAGGCAGGCAATGCCGCGATGCGCGTGCGGGTGCGCGAAGGGCGGGTCGAGATCGCCGACGAGACAGGATCCTACTCCGCCGATCGCGGCGCCGAAGTGACCCTGCACGCCGACGGGCGGCTAGAACGGGCGCGGATCGAAGTCTACGGCGAGGGGTGGAGCTGGGTGCTCGCCGCGGCGCCGCAGCTCACCGCCGAAGAGATGACACTGGGCGAATTCCTCGCCTGGACCAGCCGTGAAACGGGCTGGCAGGTGCACTTTGAAACCACCAATCTCGAAGCCTCGACCTCGGCGATCATTCAAGGCTCGTTTGGCGAGCTGCCCGCGGACCAGGCGCACACCGTCGTCCTACCCTCCGTCGGCCTGCAAGGAACGGTCGACGACGGCATCCTGATGATCTCCCTCGCTCGCTAACGGCGCGCCGAATCCAAGCACTCAACGGCGGAAGGGCCAGCCAGCCCCGACCCGACCTCGGGATTCTCCACCGAACTGCTAGAATCGCTGAAGGTGCAGCAGGATGAAGAACGCAACTACGAGCCGCCTGCCCGTTTCATCCGAAACAATGGCCGACTTCTGTCGTCAGAACTTCATTCAAGAACTCAGTCTGTTCGGCTCCGCGGTGACGGACAAATTCGGTTCTGACAGCGACTACGACCTGCTGGTCACCTTTTCCCCGAATGCCAGAATCGGCTTCCTGGCGTTGGCGCGTATGCGACGTGAGTTGACTCAGCTCCTCGGCCGGCCGGTCGACCTCGTCCCCAAGGCAGGGCTCAAGCCCGCCATCCGCGATCAGGTTCTGCAAAGCTCCCGCCTACTCTATGCGGCCTGAGCAGTTGTACCTCCTCGACATCGTCGAGGCGGCCGAGAAGATCCAACGTTTCCTCTCCACCTGCGACCAACAGATATTCCTCGACAACGAGATCCTCCAGAGCGCGATACTCCAGAAACTGATGGTCATCGGCGAGGCGGCAAGCCGCTTGCCCCGGCCGTTTCGCGAACGGCACCCAGAAGTTCCATGGAGTGATGTGGTGGCCTTTCGCAACATCGCGATCCACGAGTATTTCGCCATCGACTGGTGAATCGTCTGGGTCGCTGCCACGTCGGACGCACCAACCCTTCGCCAACAGATGACTGAGATTCTCGATCGCGAATTTGCAGGATCCTGATCACTCGCGCTAGAACCGCCAGCGCACTCCGATCGAGGGGAAAATCCCCGCCCACACTTCTAAACCGGTCACCAACTCGCCGGTTTGTTCATCCACGGAATGATCGAAGCCGGCCAGGTTTTTTCGGTTGTAGAGATTCTGCACGTCGGCGAAGATGGTGAGTTGGCCGGGGGAGACCGACCATCGGCGGCTCGCCCGTAGATCCATGCGGTGGTAGGCCGGCAAACGCAAGCTGTTGAGGCGACCGGGAACCAGCGCCGGCTCCGGCTCTTTGTCCGGCTCTTCGGGATCTTCGATCAACTCCACGGAAACCGGAGTGGTCGGCCAGCCGGTGTGGTACCGCCAGGCAAGGTTGAGATTCCATTTCGGCCCCAGCCGCCAGTTGACGTCCAAGTTCAAGGCATGGGGTTGATCGATCTGGCGCCGGATGTCTTGGCCGGCCAGCCTGTCACGAGCCGAGGAGTAGGCGTAGTTGATCCACCAGTCGGTCTGCGCACCCGCCGCGCCGCGCAATACTAGTTCAAGCCCTTGGGATCGACTCGATTCAGGGTCGATCCGCACCCGGTCGCGCTCGATCTCCGGGAAAGTGTTGCGCGGCTCGAAGAGACTTTCGTACCGTGGACGCGGATCGCGGATGTTGCGCCGACTAACTCTCACAGGTATCGCCTTGTTCGTCCTTCTCGACAGCCGCTCGCGCAACCGCCCTCCCCTGACTTCTCGGTCGGCGCGAAGGATTACTGAAGTCTGTGCATCCATGAGGTTAACAGACGGTGGTTGCTGATTGGCCCTCGGAACAGCTCCCGCTGCAGAGCATCCGCCGATCTCCTCGCACCCGGGCGTTAAAGAACCGTTCATCTTGGCAAGATACAACCGCCGTGGAGCGCCTCAGCTGTAGTATGGAGGGAGATCCGTCAATGAGTATCGATCAAGAACGTCGCCAGCACTGGTACGCCCCCGTTGTGCACTGGCCCAGGGTTGTGGCGAACCATCGCCACTGGCTCTTGGCCTGTTGCGTGACCTTAGCCCTGGCCTTCTTTGTCCAAGGATCGAGAGGTCTGTGGGAGCCGGACGAGGGGTTTTACGCCAATGTGGCTCGGGACATGTCGGAGAGTGGGGACTGGTGGGTACCCAAACTCAACGGTCAGCCCTTCCTCGACAAACCTCCGCTCCATGTCTGGGGCATGGCGGCAGGTTGGCGACTGATTCCCGGCGTCTGGGGGCTGCGCCTGCCCAACGCGGTGTGGTTCGCCGCGGCCGCGCTGTTGACCGGCGCCTTGGCACAGCGACTCTGGGGCAAGCGATACGGACCTCGCGCCACTTTGGTCTACGCGACGATGCTGTTGCCCTTCCTGGCGGCCAACATCATCACTCCGGACACCGTGTTGAGTTTCTTTGTCGTGGCCATGGCCTATCTCTACTGGCGCTGGAGAAGCTCCCGCGGCGCCAAGCAGCGACTCGCGTGGGCTCTGGCCACCGGTTGTTGCGCTGGGCTTGGAATCCTGGCCAAAGGGCCGGCGCTTCTGGTTTTCGCTCTTCCCCTGCTTCTGCACGCCGTGGTCTCGCGACGACAGGTCAGGTTTCACTGGCGGGAGTTCGTGCTGGCCGGCGCCTCGGCGATCGTTGTCGGCGGCAGCTGGTATGGCTGGATCTTCCTCGACGTGCCGGGAGCCTTCGCCTACATCTTTGACAATCAGATCGCGGGCCGGCTGTGGTCGAGTCACCTCGAACGCAACTCGAGTACGTGGGGTGCGCTGACCACCTACGGCCCGGTGCTGATCGCCGGCACCCTGCCCTGGACGGCGACTCTCACCCGCGCCGTGCGAGCCGCCGTATCCAGCCTGCGAAAGAGCGGCTTCAAGCGCCTCCACACTCGGCCGGAAGCTCTCTTCGTCGGTCTGTGGGTCATCGCCCCCCTGGCGGTACTTTGCACCGCCCGCTCGCGATTGCCGCTCTACGCCTTGCCGCTGATGCCAGCGATCGCCCTGGCGATAGCGGCGACAAGCAGCAGCGCGAGAGAGCAGAAGACTCGATGGATTCGCCCCCGGCTGCTGGCAATCTGGCTGGTCCTGCTGGCCCTGGTGAAGGTGGCCGCAGTGCTGATGCCAACCCCGCGGGACTCCGGAGTGCTGGCTGCCCAGCTGAGCAAGAGCGGCGTCAAGTACACCACCCAGCTGGTCCTGGTCGACACAAAACGCAACGGCCTGTCCGTGTACGGCTACCGGAGACTGCGCTGGGCACGGTTCCGCGACCGCCCCTATCCATTCTTCGCACCACCGACTCCCTTGCCCGATCTGTTGCACTCGCCGAGAAGAGACGGGGACTCACTCTTCTTGACCAACGACGACAGGGCGCAGGATCTGCTCGGCTTTCTCGGTGAGCAAGGGGAACCGTGCAAGGTGAGAAATCGCTTCGACGACGCCGTGGTGATCGAATGTGGCTCCTCTGCGCACCACGCCACACCCACAGGATCGGGGTGAGGGCGAGAAGCTATCTTGGCTAGCCCCTCTCCCCGGCCGCGATTGCCAGGCTGAGCAAGCGCTCCCCATCACGGATCATCAAGCCGCCTTCGATCAAGGGGCCGACCAGATCCTCGATCTCTTGTGCGCTGAGCACGGTGGCTGAATCGCCACCAGCCAAGTGGCGGCGCAACCATCCCAGCGAACGAATCCCATCGCAGGCGCTGTAGGCAGCACTCGCCATTGGACTCAGCCGAGTCATCGGCCGCACCGCCGCCGAGCGCAGATCCCACACCACCAGTGCCTCACCTTGGCGGTAGCTGACCAGCTGGCTGGCCTCGTGGCCTTCCTGCCATGCGACGACCTGCCGCGCCAACTCGGCGGTGTAACCTTCAACGTCACGACCGTCGGCATAGCTGAAATCGAAGTAGTAGGCCAAGTTGCGAATCGCCGGCGGTGGCAGGCGGTAGAGGAAGGGATAGGCGGCGGTCGGTTCGACCCGCGAGAAACCGAGTTGTTCCGCCTGCTCGAAATTCGGGCTGAAGCGGTGAATCTGAATCGAGCAGGAGACTCCCGGAGGCGGCAAGTGGTGCAGCCACGGAACCAGCTCGGCCATCTTGCGATACTCCTCCTCGCTCTCGCCTGGAAAACCCCAGATGAGGTTCCAGGAGGGGCGCACACCCAACTCCAGGCACCACTTGAGGAGCTGAACGTTCTGTAGCGCCGTCACCCCCTTGTGCATCAGGGTCAAGACTTGATCGCTGAGGCTTTCGATTCCGGGTTGGATCTCGCGGATTCCGGCGGCGCAGAGCAGCCGAACCTGCTCTTTCTTGAGGTTGGCTTTCACCTCGTAAAAGAGATCTGCGTCGAGGTCGGAATCGGCCAACGCCGGAATGAAATCGCCGAAGTAGCGCATATCCAGGATGTTGTCAACGACGTCGACCGGACAGCCCGGATGGCGGCTGACCAGGGTGGTCAATTCGCTCAGTGCCCGCTCGCCCGACTTGCTGCGAAAGGCCATCGATGTCCCGTTCAATCCGCAGAAGGTGCAATGTTGTTTCTCTCCCCACCAGCAACCTCGCGAGGTTTCAAAGAGCATGCGTGGAGGTTGCGCATCCTCTCCCGCATTTGATTCCCATTGGGTGAAGTAGTCGCTGAAGTCTGGAATCGGCAGGCTGTCGAGTTCGGGCAGCCGTGCTGCGCTGACCGGTCTGGAGCCATCTTGCAGGTCGACGTTGGCTCGCGTGTAGACCCCGGACAACTCCTCTAGTGAGCGCCCGGTAAGTGCTTTGTCGACCAGATCTGGAAAAAGCAGATCCGCCTCCCCCGAAACCACCGCATCGACGAAGGGGAAATTGCGCGCCGTCTCCAGCCCCATCACCCCTTCGCAGTTGGCGCCGCCGAGCAGGGTCAAGATCTCGGGATGCTCTTGCTTCAACCGCTGGAGCAACGCCAGCGATGCCAAGTGCTGCTGAAAGACGCTAGTGACGCCGACCATCCGCGGTCGCAGCCGCGCCACCTGGCGCATACAGTCGTCGACAAACAAGATTGCGTCGCGGCGCAGTTCCTCCAGTCGGGACCGATCCAGCGCCGAGAAGATTCCGTCCACCCCCGGCGCCGCTACCTGGTCGAGAAAGCCGTCGTCCTGCTCGGGCAAACCGTAGAGCGCGGCGCTGAAGATCCACTCGCCGACCAAGGACTCATTGCGAAAGCGGCCGCCGGTGATCTCCTGGTAATGGCGCCAGCCGATTCGCCGAGCGTAGGCCAGATTGAAATAGACGATCTTGCTGCGATGGTGGGGCAGGGATGCTTTGAGCAAGCTCAAGCCCAACGACGGCTGGCGCGGAGGGCCGAAAGGCATACTGATCAAAAGGAAGTCGTGTTCCTCGGTCTTGGCGATGGCCCATCTCCAGTGCGAGTAGGAAGAAGCGAGACGGTGCGGGTTCGCCGTCAACGTAGCAGCGCGGTGAGAGAGCGTCAACGCGGGCGGTAGCGATTTCGGACTGCTACCATCCGCGGACAATGGCCTCACTCTCCACCGGTGATCTTCGCCCCCGCTTCAAGCTGCACCTGCGGGTCGAGTTGGTCCCTCCCGATCTCCTGGTGGTGACCTCGGAGGAACACACCACGGTATTGCGCGGAAAGTTGCTGCCTCGACTTGCACCATGGCTCGACGGCGCGCACACGATCGAACAGTTGGCGACAAAGATGGGGGCTCCGGCCACCGCTCTGGATGTTCGCTTCGGTCTTTCGCTTCTGGCCGACGAAGGGCTACTGTTCGAGCCCCCAACGAAAGCCGAAACCCGGCCATCGGCAGCGCCGGCTACCATCGCCGGCGACCGCAACAGCCTGCCGCTCTCGGTTTCGATCACAGCCATCGCTCCACTGAGCGTCGAACCCTTTGCCCGCTTGCTCACCGATCTCCTCGCTGACAGCGGCTTCAGAGTCACCGGCGATGAGTCGGCGCAGCTCGCGATCGTCCTGACGCAGGACTACTGCCACCCCGCCTTGGGCGAGATAGACCGGCAATCGCGCCGGCGCAACCGGCCGTGGATGTTGGTCAAACCGGTCGGCCCTCTACTCAAGATCGGCCCCTTCTTGCCCGCCGGCACAACCGGCTGCTGGAGCTGCCTGCGTCACCGTCTCGAACAGAACCAACCGGGAAGACGATGGGTCGAAAAGGTGGGAACGACCCTGCAACGACCCCGCTTCGAGAACTCGCCGGCCACCCTGCAGTGGGCGGCACAAGCGACCGCGGATGAACTCTTGCGTTGGGCCGACACCTCGGGAAAGGCCGCGGGCAGCGCCGAGCTGCTGACGCTGGACACCGCCACGGGCAAGACCGAGCACCACCGGATCGTCCCTTGGCTGCACTGCCCGACCTGCGCCGGCCAGCCGCTGCCTCGCCAGCGGTCTCCGACCCCACTCCGTTTGGAGTCGGTGCCACGAACAGCGCGCTGCGACGGCGGATTCCGCGCCCGTCCAGCGGAGGAGACTCTGCATCGGCTGCGCCATCACATCAGCCCGATCAGCGGCATCGTCGGACGGCTGCGACCCCACACTCTGGGACCGATGCAGGTGTTCATCGCCGATCACCTCTTTCGCTATCAGACCGACGAGCACGAAGCTCTCGCCGCCGGCAAGTACCAGCGCAGCGCCGGCAAAGGGATGAGCGGCGCTCAAGCTCGCGCCAGTGCGCTGTGCGAAGCCCTGGAGCGCTACTCGGGGATGTTCCGAGGCGACGAGATCCGCCGCACGGCCCGCTGGAGCGAGCTTGGCGAAGAGGCGATTCGCCCCAACGACTGCATGCTCTACAGCCCGCAACAGCTGCGCGATCGAGAGCGATGGAACGCCCTCGGGCAACGCTACCTGTGGGTTCCGCAACCCTTCGACGACCAGCGCCAAGTCGAATGGAGCCCGCTGTGGTCGCTCACCCATCAGCGGTTTCGCTACCTGCCGACCGCCTACTGCTACTACGGTTACCCACAACCCGACGACTTTCAGATCTGCTTCGCCGACTCGAACGGATGCGCGGCGGGGAGCTGTAAAGAGGAGGCCATCTTGCAGGGTTTCCTCGAACTGGCCGAGCGCGACTCGATCGCGCTGTGGTGGTACCACCGCCTGCGCCGACCCGAGGTCGATCTCGCCAGTTTCGACGAGCCGTTCTTCGAGCAGCTAGCGGGGCTCTATCGCAGCCTCGACCGGACACTCTGCGTCCTCGACATCACCAACGATCTGACCATCCCGGCTTTCGTCGCCGTGTCGCAGAGCCAAGAAGGCGAGGTGCTCCTCGGTTTCGGCTGCCATCTGGACGCCAAGATCGCCGTCGCCAGGGCGCTGACCGAAGTCAACCAGTTCCTCCCCGGCTCGCTCGACGGGAGAGAGCGGCAACTCTTCAGCCAACCCCTCACCCAACCCGATTTCCTCCAGCCGGACGCTGAGGCGGCGAAGCGAACCAGCGCAGAGTACGACTGCGCGACCCCGCTGGATCTCGCCCAGGCAGTGAACCACTGCGTCGCTACGGCCGCGAGCTTGGGTCTCGAAACTCTAGTCCTCGATCAAACCCGCGCCGATGTCGGCCTCTCCGTGGTCAGGGTAGCGGTACCGGGGCTGCGCCACTTCTGGGCTCGGTTGGGGCCGGGTCGACTCTACGAGGCTCCGCTGCGTCTCGGCTGGACGGCAGGTATGGCAAGCGAAGAGAACCTCAACCCGGCACATTTGTTGATTTGACCACCTTGCGGCCCTTCGGTAAGGTGTCCTTGATTCAAGACTTGAGAGAACTTTTTTTCGCAGTCCCCCCATGACGGCTGCCTGGGGACCTGTAACTTCTCCGCTTTCACAGGAGGCATGAGATGGAAGAGACCCGAAACAACGGTGCGCACGAGTTCCTCGCCAAGATCGACAAGGATCCGGAACTGCAAGCCAAGATGCAAGCGGCGCAGGCCAACATCATCGAGATCGGTAAGCAAAACGGTTTCAACTTTACCCTCGACGAACTCCACGACGAACTGCGCAAGCGTTGGGAGATCAGCAAGCCGAAGGACGACCCCAACACCTGCACCGTGACCGTTGGTTGAGTCGACCCGACACGGCGCCGGCAGTAGCGAGTTCGAAGCCAGCCTCCTCTTGCGACCGCGGCAAGGGGAGCTTCTGGCCGACACCGTCGCCGCCATGCCCGCTCAGCGGCCGGCGCAGCGCACCTACCTGAGCGGCGAGGAATACAACCGCCGCTTCGGCGCCCTTGAAGCCGATGTCGAGCGCGTGCGCGAGTTCGCCGCCGCAAACCAGCTGGCCGTGAAGTCGGTCAATCTCCCCGGCCGCCTGGTGGAACTGGTCGGCCCGGCGGAGAGTTTCCGCCGGGCTTTCGGCTTCCGGTTCAAGGCTGTGCTCCACGGTGAGCAGCAGTTGCAGTGCCCGGATCAGCCGGTGCAGATCCCCCAGCCTCTCCAGGGGATCGTCGAAGGTATCTTCGGCCTCGATGAGCTGCCGAAATTCCATCGCCGTAACCGTGCCTCCCTCGCCACGGCCAAAAGCGGCTCCGCATCAAGAAGCTCAAGGGGAGGCCAGCAGTCCGAATCCGAGGTCTCCACGGTCGCCAAGGCCTATGAGTTTCCAGCCGAAGCGACCGGTAGAGGCCAGAGTATGGCGATCATTCTGCTCGGTGGCGGCTTCTACGAGGAGGACATGCGCCTCTTTTTCGGCGACCGGCTGCCCCGGATCCGAGTCGTCGAACTCGCCGGAGCGACCAACAACCCGGCACCGCGGGCGGCGGTCAACCAGTTCCTCGACGCCTTGGCCAGCGGCCAATCGGCGCACCAGAGCCAAGCGCTTTCCAATCAGGTCTGGTGGACGCTCGAAGCGAGCGTCGACCTGCAACTCGCCGGCAGCTTCGCCCCCGATGCCGAGTTGGTCGTCTACTTCGCACCCAACGACGAGCGCGGCAAGATCGATGCCCTCATCGCCGCCCTCACCGACGAACAGAGCGCTCCCTCGGTCATCTCGTGCAGTTGGGGAATGCGCGAGAGCGACGCCGGCGCCGAATACATCGAGGCGGTGGAGAAGATCTTCCAGCTCGCCGCCACCAAGGGCATCTCCATCTGCTACTCCTCGGGCGATTCGGGGGCAGACCTGGACAACGATCGCCAGCCGCACGTCCACTACCCGGCTTCGAGCCCCTACGTACTCGGTTGCGGCGGCACCCTGCTGCCCATCGCTACGCCGGATCCGGACAGGCAATCTGCCTGGAACGAATCGCACAGCAGCGCAGATTCGGCGGCCTCGGCGGATTCGGGCGCTGAGATACTCGCCACCGGCGGCGGTTTCAGCCACCACTTCCCAAGACCTTCCTGGCAGCTGGCGCCCAGTCAACAGGAAGCCGCGCAGCCAACGAGCGGCCGTGGCGTTCCCGATGTCGCCGGCAAGGCCGACTACGCCAGCGCCTACCATTGCGTGCTGGTGGGTCGATCCGTCCTCGGTGGTGGTACCAGTGCAGCCGCTCCGATGTGGGCCGCTCTCCTCGTCCGCCTCAACCAGGCTCTCGGCCATCGGATCGGATGGCTGTCCCCGCTGCTCTACCAAGCGAGCTTCACCAAGGCTCTGGACAGTATCGACCAAGGCGGCAACGGCTACTACAACACCGCCCCCGGTTGGGACCCCTGCACGGGTTTGGGTACGCCCTCGGGCCAGGCTCTTCTAACCGCCCTCGCCGCCACCGCCACGGCCTAAGATCATCTCCCCCACCGAACTCTCCTCGTAGTAGTCGGTACCCGCGGCGGCGGCAAAGAGGTCCGCGTCCCCACCGCCGATGGCACAAGCGGAGAGGTCCATCGCGGAAGCCGAAAGGTAAAGGGTCTGCATCAGAATCCCGACATCCTTGAGCACGGTGGCATAGGCCATCGAGGCGTACTTCCAAGAGAGGCGGCCGAAGCGCGCCGAGATGAGCAGAAGAACTTGCACCTCGTCCACCATCGAGGCTTTGCATGCCGCATACAGGAGCCGATCCACCTCCGGGGTGCGGCCTGAAAGGCGAGTCAGCTGATGGTCACCGGGCCGGTAGTGGTAGAGACCCGCGGCGAGACCCCGACAACGATCGACCGCCAAGTAGAGTTCCAACTCCCACGCCGCGCCTCCCCCTGGGTAGACCCGCCGCGCCACCTCGTAGTCATGGCCGGCGATCACTTCATCGGCCCGCGCCGTACGGAAGAGCAACTCGGAGAGATCTTGCAGTGAGATGGCGGGCTCGCCGTGATTGCGCCGCGACCGGCGAGCGGTGAAGACAGTGGTCAGTGAGGGGTCGGTCTCCGCCAGAAGATCCAAGTCGGGACGGATCAGCTCAATGGTTTCTCCCGCCATCCGCGGTTTGAGGGCCGGCAGCGGCGCGGCGATCCCGCGCTGGCGATAGATCCCTCCGTAGGGGCTGTCGTGGCGACCGGCCCGTCCCCGCGAGTGGGCCAGCAGGTCATGAAATTCCCACCAGCCGCGCGAGCCACGATCCTCCTCGGCCACCCCGTCCCCGTCGAGCACGGCGAGGAATCCAGCGTAGTGGAGTAACTCGCAGAAAGCGCGCGAGCCCTCTTTCCCCAGTGCCGGGTCCGGGCTGGCGCCAATCTCATCCAGCGTCACCGGCCGGCTCAGTCGAGTGAGAAACGCGGCGGCGGCACCATGGTGGGTGACCACTCGGGCCAAGGAGAGCGGCGACTCGATCGCCAGATTCTCTCCGCGGCGGCGCAGGTAGGCGAATCGAGAGAGCACGAACTCCCCCTTGCCGAGAGGCGCGACGCTGAACCGGCAGGCGGCGACCAGCGGCAGGCAAGAGGCGACCAGCGTGCCCGCCACGGTGCCATCGGCACGGACCGTACGCCGCAGCAGCAACGCCTCGTGCAACTCGAAGAGCAGCCGGTACAAACGCTGAAAACCGTCGTACCCCTCTTGGCTGCTGACGTCGGAAAACAGCTGCTCTTCCGTCATTTCTCCCGCCAACAGCTGCCGCAGGGCACTGGCCACCGCGCTTGACGGCGATCCGATCGACAACACTCCCCGCCGGTGGACAAGGCGCCAGTCCTGCGCCGAATCTTCCTCCAGCCGGCAATCCGGCGACAGAGAGAGCAGCTGCGACTGTGCCACGGTTCAGGGAGAGGCCAGCGCCTGCTGGGCCTCACGCACCAGTGCAAGGAGGTCGGCGAGAGGCTCTTCCAGATAGGGAGGTAGCTCGCCGCGGTTGCGAGATTCCTCCAGTACCGCCAACGTCTTCATGAATCTCCGGCGGCCGTCGGTGAGCAGTGGAGTGAAGCGAGGGCGACCGCGGATCGTACTCAGGTAGGGGTTGAGAAGCAGGTGCTCGTAAGGCGGCAACATCTCCTCTTGGGCACGAAACTCGAGCAGATCCAGGGCCATCCCGGGGCGCCCAAAACGGGCCAGGTGAGCCGCCACGGCGTTGGTCGAGATCTGCCAGCGCAGAAATGGCGTCTCGCCGCGAGCCATCGAGTCCAGCCGCCGTGCCGCTTCGTCCGCCGCTACTCGGTCGCCTTCTCGGGTTGCGATACCGAACTTGGCGAATGTTCGCGGAAGATCGATCCACAGAGGAACCATCTGCCCCTTCTCGACCAGCGGTTCGAGCTTCTCATCGATTATGCGTAAGGCTTCCTCTTCTTCGAACTGGCTGAGCACAATCGCCTCGGTGATCAGGCCGAAAGGGCTTTCGGGTTCGATATCCAAAGCATAATCAACCCTGGCCTTGGCCTCATCCCAGCGACTAAAACCGATGAGTACCAGGCTCTCGAACAGAGGTGACGTCACCACCAGGGGTTCAACACGAGAGGCCTGCCGCGCCGCCTCGAGAGCCAGCCGGGGCGAGAAAACCGCCAGAGGTCCGGTCAACCGACTGTGGGCATACCCGTCACGAGGACCGTAGCTGGCCGCCTTGAGTGCGAACTCGAGTTTGCGATGGAAACTCTCAATCGTGTGGCCCCCCTCGATCTCACCGCGGACCGTCCAGGCACGACTGGAGTGAGGATCGGCCTTCAGGGCGCGATCGACCCAGTAGCGAATCTCGGGGAGCACCTCGAGCATCGAGACGCCGGAAGCCACACTCGCGGAGTGCACCACCGCGATCTCCGCCGCTGCATCAGCCCGCTCCGGATCGAGTTTCAGAGCCCGAGAGAAAGCCTCGATAGCTCTCTCTTTGTCGCCGGCACGACCGCGGTTGCGGAACAGATTGGAGTAATAGAGCCCCTGTTGCATCGCGATTTCGGCTTCCGCGTTTTCTTCCTGCCGCGACGACGCGGCCAGGGAATCGGCGCCCGGGCGTAGCGCCTGGCGGATCTCCTCGGCAGCCTGCTGGACCAACACCGGGTACTCCTCGAACCGCCCTCGATACTCCTGACTCCACAGCAGCTTGTTCCCGGCGGCCTCGGCCAGCTGAACGTTGAGCACCATCTGTGTCCCCTGCGAACTGACGGTGGAGAGAATCATCGCGCTGACATCGTAGGCCTCGGCCACCTTCACCAGGTCACCGCCCACCTTGTCGGTATCGACACTTGATGGCGGCACCTTGGTTTCCAGGTCTTCCACCCGACTGAGGTGAGCCGAGAGACTGTTGGGGATGGCGTCGGTCAGGTAGGCCGCGGTCTCTTCGCCGAGCAGGCGCGTCGGCATGACCACCAGTGAATCGATCCCGGCCAATCCCTTGGTCTCGAACAGGGAGCCGCCGGCCATCGCCCAGAGAGCGGCGAGCGCTACGACGAAGACCGCGCCGGCGGCGATGAGATTGCGCCGCCGCTTTCGTCGCTTCCGCTCCGCCGCCGCCTGGTCCTCGATGGCGGTGATCGAAGTTGCGGCGGGAGGCGGAATCTGAGCCGCCAGCAGGCGAGAGAGTTCCGCCGCCGAGGAGGGACGCCGCGCCGGCTCTTTCTCCAGGCAGCTTTGGATGATTCGGTCCAACTCCGCGGAGAGAGAGGAGCGCAGCGCGCTCGGTTTTCCCGGCGGATGGCGAAGAATCGCCTCGGTCAGCTCCTGCACGTCTTCCTCGGGAAAGGGCCGCTTCCCGGTCGCCATCTGGTAGAGCAGCACTCCCAGACTGTAGAGGTCGCTCTTGGCGGTGGGCTCCTCGCCGGCGAGGACCTCCGGAGCCATGTAGACCAGCGGGCCACGGTCGGCGCGCAGCTCGGAGGGTTGCGTGACGGCGTCCGTCTCCCGACACATGCACCATGCGAGACCGAAGTCGATCACCTTCGCCTGCCCCTCAGGCGTCACCATCACATTGCCGGCTTTGAGATCGCCGTGCAGCAGATCCTTACGGTGCGCCTCGGCCAGAGCCGAGGCGATCTGCGAACCCAGGCGGGCAACTTCCGGCTCGGGCAGCGGCCCGGCCTCGAGCTTCGATGCCAGAGACTCGCCGGCCACGTACTCCATGACCAGATAGTCCAGCTCCTCGGCCGAGCCGGAGTCGTACCAGCCGGCGATGTTGGGGTGACGAAGGGTCCGCAAGGCATCGCTCTCGTCGCACAGCTGGGCGACGGATTCCTCCTCATCCAGCACACCGGGACGCAATACCTTGAGCGCCACATCACATCCCTTGCGGCGGTCCCAAGCCCGGTAGACCTCCGCCGTCGCCCCGGCTCCGAGTCGCTCCACCACGCTGTACGGGCCGACGCGGCTCAGGTAGCCGAAGGTGGGGGGACTGGTGGTGGACGGCGGAGCCGGCTCCGCGCCACCGCCGGGCGGCTGCTGTGGCGCCAGCATCGGGTGCAGAACATCGTCGAGTTCGATACGGGCATCGGAGATCGAGTGCAGCCGCCGGTCGGGCTCTTTCTGAAGACAGCGGCCGAGCAGAGTGCGGACCGCCGGCGGCGTCTGCGCCGGAAGTGCCTCCCAGTCCGGCGAACCGTGCAGGATGTTCTCGAAGGTGTCGCGCGTGGTCTTGGCCTCGAAGGCCTTGACACCGGACAAGCACTCGTAAAGTAGGCAGCCGAAGGCCCAGATGTCGGACCGGTTGTCGACTTGCTGATCGCGCAGCTGCTCGGGGCTGATGTAGGCCGGAGTGCCCACCACCGTGCCGGCGGCCGTCAGGTCGCCGGCGACTTCGACTCCGGCCCCGGAGAGCTGGTGCACCGTGGTGGTCAACTCCGGCTCGTGGGCCGCCAGAGCCTTGGCGACACCGAAGTCCAGCACCTTCACCCAACCGTCTCCTCCCACCATGACATTGGCCGGCTTGAGGTCGCGGTGGATGATCCCGCGCTTGTGGGCGGCTTCGAGTGCCTTGGCGATCTGGCTACCCACCCGAATCGCCTCGACGACCGACAGTCCACTGCCCTCGAGAACCTTGCCCAGCGTCCTGCCCTCGACCAATTCAAGAACCAGAAAGCGAATGCCCGCCTCCTCTTCGAGGCCGAAGAGGGTGGCGATATGCGGATGATGGACCGAAGCCAAGAGCACCGCCTCGCGGCGGAATCGCTCCATCGCCACGCTGTCTTGAGCCAGCTGAGTGGGCAAGACCTTGAGCGCCACATCGCGCTCCAACTCGGGATCGCGGGCTCGATAGACCTCACCCATGCCACCCGCGCCAAGGCGTGAGATGACCGTATATCGGCTGAGAGTTTGGCCGCTTTGCAAGGGAACCCGGGGGAATAGTTTAGGTGTAGCTCACTGTATCCCTTTCGGGGCATCGGGCCAAGAGCCGCCACCCTTCGCAGAGCCTCACGACGACCTCTCGCTCCTCCGGCGCAAGACCCGCGCGGCCTGCGCCGACGCTTGGCGAAGAGTCTGGCGCTGTCTCTCGCCAAGCCCCGCACCGCCAAAGCTCTCCCGCAAGTAAAGCGCGACGACTTCACCGGCGGCACCGGCGGCGGCCGGATAGCGGCGACTCACCATCCGCGCTACGGCCAAGGGCGGCAACGAAGGCTCCACAGAGAGTCCCGCTCGCTTCAACTGCCGCCGCAGTGCTCGATAGGCGCTGATACCGTCGGCGCCACCCCGCCGGCGCCGCCAGAACACCGCCGCCAGGATCAAGGCCAGAGCAGCGACGCCCGGGGGCCATAGTCGCGCCCAAGGCAACGCTTCCTGCGGCGCCTGGCCGGAGGCTCCATCCGCCGGCGCCGGTGGACCGGACTCCTCCTGCTTCGGCATCTCCTTGCCAATGTGGGAGAAGAGAGCCAGCACCTTCTGCCAGCCATCTCGTAGTCCGAGGAAGAACTGCATCTGATCGTAGAGACCGTAGGTCAGCACATAGCGGTCCCAGCGAAACTCGAGATAGTCCCAGGCCTGGGTCAGCAGATTGCCCAGACCGTCGCGCGGACCTGCCGGCCTGCCGCTGGGAGGGGTTGGATCGAAGATCCGCCAGCCGCCGTCCAGGTAGGCCTCCACCCAGGCATGGGCGTTGAGTTCGCGCACGATGTAGTAGTCCTCGATCGGGTTGTACTCGCCACCGAGAAAACCGGTCACCAAGCGGGCCGGAATTCCCTCGGAGCGCAACATCAGGACCATCGCCGAGGCGAAATACTCACAGTGGCCGCTCTTGAACCGGAAAAGGAAATCCTCCAGTGGTCGCTCTGCCGCGCGGCCGAGGAAGTCGAGGGTGTATTCAAAGTCCGTGGCCAGGAATCGCTGAATGGCGGCCGAGGTTAGTCGCGAGTTGCCGGCGGCATCGGCTTGCGATGCGACCTGCGCCGCCAGGGCTTCGATCCTCGGGGTCAGCCCTCCACGATCGAGCGCCGGTTCCTGCGCCGGATCGGGCTGAGGTGCTGCCGAGAAAATCACCGGTGCTTCGCCCAGTCCTGCCCTGTACTGAACGACTCCGGCGGTCTGCTGTGGCAAGGAGACCGTGCCCGAGGGGGTGAGCAGGACCGCCGGCACCAGGGACTCCAAGGCGATCGCCTCGACCGGCAAGGCCAGCCGCGAGCCGGCGAGTGGACGCAGCCAGATGTCGACCCAGTGCTGCGGCCGGGCAAGTACCAGGTCGGGCGCCAGATCGAAGCGGACGCCGTCGCGGTAAAGAACCTCACCGCGCTGCGAGGAGCGCCGCCAAACACCGCTCTGGTAGAAGTTGTGGGTGCCTACTTTGAACCGCATCTCACTGCCGGACGATTTGCCGCCGTCATAGTGCAACCGCATGACCACCGAGCGATTGGTGCGCGACAGCCCGATACTGTCCAGCGTCACCTGATCGGTGAAACCCGCCGCCTCGATCGGCGTTCCCGTCCCCGCTCCCCGACCGACGATGTAGGGCGCATGCACCCGCGGCAATACGGCGAAGAGAGGCACGGATACCAGCAGGATGAGGATCGTCGAGACCATCAGAAATCCGCCCAGCGGCACCACCGCCATCGACGGATCATCGCGTCCGAAGCCGGTCAAGGTATGCAACAGGGCAAAGCGGGTCAGCAGCAGCAGAGTCAACACCAAGAAGAGGAGCAAATAGACGACGATCGTCGGATGAACGCTGGTCGCCATCGCCGCTAGAAAGAGGAAGAAGACCGCCATCAGAACATGCCACTTGTCGCGCTCCGTGCGTAGCGAGTACAACTTGGCAACGACGGCGAAGAGCAGCAGGTGGACCACCGGAACCACCAACTTGGAGCGGCCGAGGACCAGGAGATCGAAGGCGAAGAAGGGCATGTAGGCCAAGCCGACCAGGTTGATCACCCAAGTCGGCAACCACTCATCCGGGCGCCGGCGGGTTCTGTACAGGAAATACCCGAGGGCGAGCCAGTACAGGCCCAGCGCCGGCCACTCCACAATGTCGTTGAAGGGCAGAGGTGTCGGCGCCAGTAGCGCCAGCACCCCCAGCAAACGGCGTTTTTCGCCACCGAAAGTCATCCCACCGCCCGCCTCGGTCTCTCTAGGTGGCCATCGCCGCCGCGCCGCTGCGCATCTGCCGCGCCTGCGCTCTCCATGCCGATGCGCAGCTGGGGCACATCGGCGGCAGCGCCGAGGAGAGGTAGGCGCTGCCGCGGTCCCGGCTCGATCAGCGCCAGGGCCTCGAGCACAGCCAGCCGCTGCCTTTCACCGCCGCCGAACGGCAGTGAGACATCGCGAGCCACAAACTCGACGTAGTAGCCCCGCCGGAGGTAGTCCACCGCCGCCGTCGCCGCTTCGCTGACCAGCCGTTCGAAGCGCTCGACCTGTTCGTCGTCCGTAAGGTCGCCGACGCCGTTGTCGAAGAGGATCGACAGGCGGCGGCTTTCGTCAGCCTGCCGCTCGGTATAGATCAACTCCCCGGTGCGCGCGGTTTGTTTCCAGTGAATCCCGCGCGGATCGTCGCCGGGGCGAAAGCGGCGCAAGCCGTGCAGATCCTGCCCCTTGCCACGACGCCTCGTCGCCTCGTCACCTAGATCGCCTTGATCCGCCAAGCGTGCTGACGCGGCCGGAAACAACTCCGGAAAGACCAGGAACTGAGTCTCCACCCGATAGCGCGCGCCTTTGCGCAGCAGGCCGAACGGAAACAAGCTCGAAAGGTGAACCGCTTCCAGCCGGTGACGGCCACGCTGGGGGCGCATCAACTCCACCGTACCCTGACCAAAACCGCGGCGCGGCAGGTACGGAAGCAGCCATGGACGGTCGGCCGGCGAAACCGAGAAGAGCAGGAACCAGCGCGGCCAGATCCGGCTACGGTTGGTGAGCTGGAAACCGAGCCCGAAAGGCTGATTGGCGAAGACCTCGGACGGCGGCTCCAGCTCGATGTCGAGGCCCCGGACATTCTGCCGGGAAATGAAGCCGGACAGTACCAGCGCCGCGAGCATGACCGCCCACACCATGTAGAGAGCATTGTTGCCGGTGTTGGTGGCGGCGATGGCGACTACCAGAGTGATCAGCACGTACCACAAGCCGACCTTGGTGATCCGAATCCCCTCCGGAATCGCTCGTCGCTTCTTCTTCATCAGCGCTCAGCCCTCACAGCGCCGGTCGGCGCGCCACGGCCAGCGTCTGCGGTTGAGGGATCACCGAGGGCGATGAATCGAGGGTTCGAGTTCAAAGCGGAATGGGGACGACCGAGACCACCTTGTCGATGGCTTGCCGGGCTTGATCCAGGCCGCCGGCGCCCCGCCTCAGCAGAACTCGGTGAGCCAGAATCGGCGCCGCCACCCGCTGCACATCGTCCGGCACCGCGAACTCCCGGCCCTCGCACAGCGCCAGAGCCTGCGTGGCTCGGTACAGCCCCTGAACCCCTCGCGGCGAGACTCCTAGAAGAAAATCTCCTCCCTGCCGAGTCGCCGTGGCCAGCGCCAGCATGTAGTCGGCCAGCTTCTCCGCCACCATCACCTGCCGCACCTCCTTCTGCAAGGCGGTCAGCTCGTCCCGATCGAGCACCGGGCGCAAGCCCGCCAGAGTCTCTTCGACCCCTCCCGAGAGCAGCAGCTCGCGCTCGTCGGCAGGCGGCGGATAGCCCACCTTCAACGACATCAGGAAGCGATCGAGCTGCGATTCGGGCAAGGGATAGGTGCCGTGGTGCTCCAAGGGATTCTGCGTCGCCAGGACAACGAACGGCCGGGGCAAGGAATAGCGTTTCCGCTCGACTGAAACCCGGCGCTCGCTCATCGCCTCAAGCAGGGCCGACTGCGTCTTCGGAGTCGCGCGGTTGATCTCGTCGGCGAGGACGACGTTGGCAAAAAGCGGGCCGGGAACAAACTCGAACCGCTCTTCCTTCTGGCGATAGATCGAAACGCCGATCACGTCGGACGGCAACAGGTCGCTGGTGAACTGAATGCGCTGGAAAGCCAACCCCAAAGAACGGGCCAGCGACTGCGCCAGAGTCGTCTTGCCGACTCCCGGAACATCCTCGACCAGCAGGTGCCCCTCGGCCAGCAGTGCGATCACCGCCAAGCGGATGACCTCCGGCTTGCCGCGCACGACTGTGGCCACCTGGGTTTCGAGACGGCGGATCTGCTCGGTGGCTGTCGTGACGGCCGTGGCGGCCGCGGTTGTCGTGGTCATAGTGATGAGTTGTACGGTGCTCGCGCCTCAAGAGTTGAGGCCACTGACTGAGCGCAGTGGGAAGAAAGTCGCGGCACGAGCGCCGGACGGGTGGGATTGCTAGCGAGGGGGAAGGGGCGGCCCTTCTTCTAGAACTCTGCGTAAGCGCCGCGTTCGGCGGCCGGCACCGGGCTGCGCACTTCCGCGTGGAAGCCATCACCCTCGACAAAATCGGCATCTTCGAGGACGTAGCTCACCTGCTCGGTCATACCGTGCGCCAGATTGGGCAATTCGAGGAAGACCTTCCAGCTCCCTTTTTCCTGCCCCGAGGGATCGATCTGGCTGATATCTACGGTAATACCGGGCAAGGCTTCCGAGCCGGTATTCTGCACCAGGATGTCGAGCAAAATGCTTCTGCTGACCTCCACCGGCGGTGGCTCTGCGGGGGCATCGGCACCCTCCTCTTCGCTGGCGGAGCCGTCATCTGCCTGACTGTCGGGCGCGTCGCCAGCAGCCGTCGGTTCAGACACCGAGTCAGACACGGAGTCAGACTCTGTGTCGGCCACCGGGGTCTGCATCACCACGAAGTTGGTCAACTCCGCGGTATAGAGTCGTCGCATCGCTTCGACCTTCTCTTCCGGGCTCTTCTCGGCGCACGAAACCAGAAGGAGCGAAAAACCAGCGGTCACCAATAGAGCGAATGGGACGCCAGGGAGGCGGAACAATCGGCGCATCGGAGTCTCCTCGAGTCTTGAGAGTGGAGTGCTGCGGACTTAGCAGCCCGTGGTGAAACTCGTCCTGGCTCCGAACGGGTCTTTGACCGCGACTCTGCGTTGTCAAATCCTCGACGAACCTCGGGTTCGCCTTCGGTTCTCCGCCCTGATTCACAGCCAAATCCCTCGTTCTCGCCGACGGACGACTTTCACCACGGACTGCTATTGAAACAGATTATACCGGAGGATCGACCAGATGGCGGAGACTCCGTCTTTCCAGCCGATCTTCTTGCCCTCGGCGTAGGTGCGCCCGCGGTAGGAAATCGGCACCTCGAAGATTCGCGCCTCCGTCTTGGCCACCTTGGCGGTCATCTCGGGCTCGATACCGAAGCGATTCGACTTCAGGTCCAGCCCGTCGAGGACCTCCTTGCGAAAGACCTTGTAGCAGGTCTCCATGTCCGACAGGTTGAGGTCGGTGCACATGTTGGAGAGCATGGTCAGGAAGCGATTTCCCAGGTAGTGCCAGTAGAACAGCACCCGGTGCGGCCCGCCGAGAAAGCGCGAGCCGAAGACCACATCGGCCTCGCCGTCGAGGATCGGCTGCAACAAGACCGGGTAATCACGCGGGTCGTACTCCAAGTCCGCGTCCTGAATCAGCACCCAATCGCCGGTCGCGGTGGCGAAACCGGTACGCACCGCCGCCCCTTTGCCCCGGTTTTCGGCATGCTCGGCGTAGAGAAAGGGCGGCGAGCCCTCCTCGACCAACCCGCGCAGCAACTCGCGCGTACCATCCGCCGAGCCGTCATCCACCACCACTATCTCCAAGTCGACCCCCGCGGGTAAGGGTGCGGCCTGCACCCGCTCCAAAAGTCGGGCGACCGTACTCTCTTCGTTGTAGACCGGAATGACGACCGATAGCTTCGGCATAGCGGCGGGAGTTTACCGCAGGAAGGGCAACCGTAGCGGCTACCACCAGCCAGCGGAGTGCACTCACTGGGTGGAACCCACTGCTATCCCGCAACACGAAGTGCCACTCACTGCGTAAAACTCTTTGTTTTCAAAGGGTTGCGCCCCTCCCTCACCGCCTCTTGGTCGGTGACGGCCGTTGCGTCAGGTCATTTGGTCAGCAAGAACCGACCCTGTCGCGGGTTCCAGGTGAGAAGCCGGGCTTGGTGGCCGGGCAATGCAACGAAACCACCTGCACGAGGATTTGAGATGACTCCGGACACCTTGGCCTACCGCTCGCATAGAGCCGTCGCACACCGCGCTTCCCCAGCACGACACAACCTGGAGGGGCTTGGCCCCTTGCGCGCCTCGATCGTGGCCATATTCCTGGTGGCAACGATACTAACCATGGCGCAACCTGGCAGGGCCGCCAGCGACTGGCAGCGGACGATCATCTCACCACGGGCCACCGATCCGGCCATCGACAGCTGGCCCAACAGCCACTACGCCTACGCCCCCAAGGCATCGCTGCGCAAGGGCAAGCTCTTCCTGTTTCTCCCCGGATCCTTCGGCAAACCGGCCAACCAGCAGCTGGTGATGGAAGAGGCCGCCCGGCTCGGGCTACACGGCATCAACCTGAGCTACCCCAACAGCTGGACGGTGGCCAGCCTCTGTCGCCGCGATGTGGATCTGGGCTGCTTTGAGAAGGTGCGCCTGGAGATCGTCGACGGCATCGACCGAACACCTCTGGTCGACATCGACCAGGCCAACTCGATCGAAAACCGGCTGGCGAAGCTTCTGGCCTACTTGGAGCAAGAAAAGACCGGCGAAGGTTGGGGGGCCTTCCTCGGCACCGATGGGAAACCGATCTGGTCTTCGATCCGGCTGGCGGGCCACTCTCAGGGTGGAGCGCATGCCGCGATCCTTGGCCAGCTGCACGCCGTCGATCGCGTGGTGGCCTTCGGTGCTCCGAATGACTTCAACGTTCGCTTCCAGGTCACCGCCCCGTGGCTATCCGGCGCCTCCAAGACCCCGCCGGAGCGGATCTTCGGTTTCAACCACCGCTTGGACAGCTGGGAAGCGCGCCTTCTGGCCTGGGAGGCCCAAGGGCTCGGCGCCTTTGGCTCTCCAACTTCGGTCGACGGCACCGTGCCACCCTTCGGCGGTAGCCATCAGCTGTTCACCGAAGCCACGCCGGCCCGCTCCGGTGGCGAGCACGGCAGCGTGGTGGTCGACAAGAACACCCCGCTCGACGCCAACGGCGAGCCCCTCTTTCGCCCCGTCTGGCGCTTCCTCCTCGACGGAGAGGCCGATCCACCTCCAGCCCCTCCGCAACCGCCGCCGAGCCCCGAGCCGCTGCGGCTCAACGGCGAGCGCTTCGAGGTCCGAGCCACCTTTCGGCTCTCGGGGGGAGAAGAGGGCAACGGCCAACCGGTCCCCTTGACCGAAGATACCGGCTACTTCTGGTTCTTCGCTCCGGACAACGTCGAACTCGTGGTCAAGGTCCTCAACGGCTGTGGGATCAATGGCCGGTTCTGGGTCTTCGCCGGCGGACTGACCAACGTGGAAGTGGAGATCACGGTCACCGATACCGCCACCGGCCGGACCGAGCACTACACCAACCCCCTCTCAACCCCCTTCCAACCGATCCAAGACACCACCACCGGTTTTTCCTGCTGATATTGCGGAGTTGCCAGGAAAAACGATCGCCCCTCCGAGCAACGACAGCGATCGCCAGGCGTCCTGGCTGTCGGCGAACAGTTAGGCCAGTCCTACTGGATGTGTTGTGCCAGGTGTATGGCACCCGGTGCGGTGGCGCCAATCGGGGCAGTCCGTGACTGAAGGCAAATCGGCCGGTATCTATCTTGGATGGCACCTTCCCACCTTCCAGAGTTGACCAGCTAGGCGACTCGCAGCGTCTTGATTCGCCGCATCTCCTCTTGGATCCTCTCAGCAGCCCCCCAAAGATCGACCGACCGCTGAAGATTCAGCCAGAACTCCGGCGAAGTGCCGAACAAGCGCGCGAGACGCAGCGCCATCTCAGGGCTGACGGCTCGCCGCTCACGGAGCAGCTCATTCACCGTCTGCCGGGAAACTCCGAGCTTCCTAGCCAGCCCGGCAACCGTGAGATCGTAGTCCGGCAGAAAGTCCTCCCGGAGAATCTCGCCCGGATGGATCGGGCGACGCTCCATCGTTCTAGTGTTCGGGAAACTCATGCACACCCCATTTTCTAGCGGTAGCCGCAGATCTCGACTTGGTAGACACCTCCGTCCTCGAAGCGAAAGCAGATTCGCCACTGGTCGTTGATGGAGATGGAATGTTGGCCATCGCGGCTCCGGGTGAGCGCATGCAAGCGGTTGTTCGGCGGAACCTTGAGGTCATTGAGAGTCGTCGCGGCGTTGAGCTGTGCCTGGCTTCACTATGTGTGCGGCACCTCGTCGGCACCTCGTCGGCCGGACAAAGTTGATGCCAGACAGTACCGCGGTCGATAACGCCCCGCTATTCAACGTCCGTCTTCATCGCCTTGCTATGCGGCGGCGCGCTGCGCCTCCAAGACGAGGTCGTGCACCTCTTTGGCGTTCTGAATTAGCTCAAACGAGGGTGATTGGTACTGGCCCATGCCGGGCCACTGCATTCCCGCCACCCAGCTCGCCATTGGGTGTGGCCGCCCAAAATAGATCGTGCCGCTACGGTCAGGCTTTTCTTTCAAGCTGATGTCGGAGAGCGACTTCAGAGGCAGCGTGTTGACGGTTCGAGAAAAGAGTCCGGAGAGGATGATCACTCGCCTATCCGTCACGCCATAGAAGCTCCTGGCTCGGCGTCGCGCGTCGACGAAGAACCGACCGACGGTGATGTAAAGCCCAACCAGCACGAACGGGATGCCCCAGAGCATGAAGAAGAATGGCGCGTCCGAAGTGATCACACCAAACTCCCAGAAGACCGCAAAGCCTCCCCAGAGGAAGCTGAATGGAATGAGGAAGACATCGGAACCGCGCAGCAGCACACCCGATTTCGGGACGCCGCTCCACTTCAGCGACTCGCCGGAGTCGAGATGTCTCGACAGTTCCAGCTGAGCTTCTGCTCTCACCTCTGCCTCCGCCACGGAACCCAAGTTTGAATATCGCCGCTGCCGCCTGGCCAGCAGCCCGATGGCCACCATTTCCTCTCTCTGACCTTCCCTTTCAGACCTTTAGTTCAGCTTATGACGACTCTTGGGTGCTGTCAATTGCGCCACCTCGTTCTTGTTGGCGACCTAGGGGCACTGGATTGGGCTTTCCGTGTCTATATGCAGGCCCCAGCCGTTGAACACCGTTGTCGGGAAACTGTCTGGAAGCAGCAAGCACCATAGATCCTGTGGGTTACAGCGTCAGCAAGGCGGACGGGCTTGGGCGGATGGGGATACAGCTACTGGCTGTGCGCCACCTGGCCCGGCAGTTGGACGGCGCTCTCAGCCTTCGGCCATCTCCACGCATACCACACGACCAACGCAGTGAGTACAGTTTCAATAGCCGCGAAGAACCTGTAGAAATACCAGCCAGCCGCGTAGACAAAGAAGGCCAACAACAGAGTGAAGAGGGCCCCGATCACGATGTTGAGAATCTTGTTGTAGCGGGCAGGCAATGCGACTGACAGGAAGATCATGAGACTCGGGATTGCCATCAATATGGATGTTCCCATCAGAACTCCTTGCGTGACGGTGCCAAGAGGCCCCATCTCGCCCCGCAGCATACTTTCGAGCTTCCCTGGTATATAGAGCTCGAAATAGTCACAGTAGATGTAGCAAGACATGGTCGAGGCCCACAGTGCGCTGAGCTTCAGTTTCGTGTGGATTGTCAAGTCTGAGAGTTGCGACACAGTCACGCTCCTTTTCCGTACTAATCATCCAGAGTGTCGGTACGCGTCTTCAAGTTCTGAGTGGAAAGGGTAACTATACTAAAGACCACTGCTGTCCCACTAACTTTCATGCAATCCCGAGGTGGAGCTGAAGAGGAATATCCGTTGCGACGGGATCAGGCGGTCTGAGGAGCTGTTCGAGCGGCCTTCGTTCGAACAAGTTGAGCTGGAGGAGGCGAAGAATCTG
>JAJRVQ010000168.1 GCA_024277255.1 Acidobacteriota bacterium
CGCGCCAGCGAGTCTTGACGGAGGGCTGCGAAGTGGCGCTGCTGCCGCCGGTATCGGGTGGCTCGGGCAGGCCCGGTGGCACTGGTGGCACCACGCGGGCGGCCTTGGTCGACGCTCCGATCGACGCCGCGGCACTCACCGCCAGCGTCAGCGGGGCGCGCCGTGGGGCGGTGGTGCTCTTCCTGGGGACGGTGCGCGACCATCACGAGGGCCGCGCGGTTCTGGGAATCGACTACAGCGGCTACCAGCCGATGGCGCTGGAGCGGCTCCGGCGCATCATCGACGAGTTGGAAGCGCAAGATGCTGAGTTGCGCCTTGCCATCACCCACCGGCTGGGGGATCTGGCGCCGGGCGAGGCCAGTGTCGCCATCGCCGCTGCCTCGCCGCACCGCGCCGCCGCCTACGCCGCCAGCCGTACGGCGCTGGAGCGGCTCAAGGCCGAGGTCCCGGTGTGGAAGCGGGAGCGCTACGCCGATGGCGAACGACGGTGGCGGGAAGAAGAGAGTCTCGTGGACGAGAGCTTGACTACTGCAGCATCGCCGTCTGGGTGACCCAAGCCTGAAAGCCGGCGTCCAACTGGCGCCACGAGCGACCGAGCCGTTGCCGTAGGGCCTCGGCCGAGGCGGACTCCCCTTGCCCGACGGAGGCGAGGTAGCCCCGGAAACCGGCGGCCAGGGCACCGTCCTCCCCATCGAGCAGGTAGCGGATGAACAGCGCGCTATGAGCATGGTTGTTTTCGTCGTCCAGAGGCGAGACGAGGCGGCGCCAGCTCATCGCGGTCAACCGTTCTAGCGGGATCAGACCACCGGCGGCAATGGCACGACCGGTGTACTTGAGCGCGGCGCGGGTCCCCGAATAGGTGACTTTCTCTTCGCTCCGCGTCACCCAGCCACCGAGTTCGGCGCCATGGACCCCGCGCCCATCGATTCTCGATCCTCCGAGATCTCCGGCAAGCCCCTCGTCGAGCCAGGCAGGCAAAGCCGGACCCAGGGCGCGCCGGTTGAGCAGGTGGGTCAGCTCATGCGCCAAGGTCTCGGCCACTTCATCTTGCTGCCTGCCGGAGGTGTAGAGAGCGACCATGCCATAGCCGGCATGGCCCGCCGGTCGCAGCCCCGCCAAGTCGGAGTCGAGCGCCTGAAACTCGCGATAGTCGGCCGGCCGACGAAAGAGGATAATCGCCTCCGCCGGTTCGCCGATGGGCCGGCAGCGGTAGCGCTGGCGGTAGGCCCCGTCGATACTGACGGCGACCTTGGCCAACCAGCTCAGCAGAGCCTCCTCTTCGACATCGGTCCACAGGCGGTAGGGGCCGAGAGTCCGCTCTCTGACTACCCCTGGCGAAGCCTCGAGGATCCGGCGCGCTGCGGCCAATCGACGGGCATCGGGGAACTGCCCCGGCAGCGGCAGATTCGGCGCCACCGCCGATCCCAACAGCGGCTCCTCGGAGGTAGGTAACCTTGCCCAACCGCTGCGCTCACCGTGGCGCAGGCGGACCCATTCGCCTCGGCGTTCAATCACCGTAAGGTTGGCGTACATGTCGAACCGTTCGACGACCTCCGCGGACGGATCCGGTTTCTCCCGCATCACGGTCTCCGGCGTCACCCACTCGTAGGGCATCGAGCCCACGATCCTCCGGTTTCGCGGCGCAGCGGCGACGGCGGGAGCCGAGCCGGCACTCTCTTCACCGCCGGGAATGGCTACCGCCAGTGGTTCACCTCGCGCCGAGGGCGCCAGCCATTTCTGACGAAAGGCGCGCGCCGCCGGACCCACCAGTGGCCAATTCTCAGCCTGCTCGATCCACTCCGCTTCCGGGTGCCGACTGATCCAGGCGAAGCCGCTCAACCCGCCCACCAGCAGCACCACGACCGACAGGGCGAGGAAAGTGCGCACCGCCGGTTACCGCTGGTTGACGGCCTTCAGGGTCAGTGGATCCCGCCTCGGCAAGTGGATCACCTGGCCATCATAGAACTCGGCCATCGTCGCCCGGCGTTGACTATCGCCGGCGGCGAGTTCCTTCCAGCGACCGGCGATCACGATCAACATTCGATCGGGATGGAGATAGGTCTGCGCCGCCCGCCGCACCTCTTCGGCCGTCACCTTCTTGATGTTGGCCCGGTATTCGCGCCAGAACCGATGAGGCCTGCCGATCAGTTCGTCTTCGGCGAAGTAACCGGCGATCTCGGAGGCACTGTCAAAGAGGAGCGGAAAGACCGAGGTCAGCGAACGCTTCACCCGCTGGAGCTCCTCGCCACCGGGCGCCCGGCGCTGGAGCCGCTCGATCTCTTCGAGGGTCAGTTTGACCGACAGGGCCGCGGTGGGGTTGGCGGTGTCCAAGGAGACCTGGAAGTCCCCCGGCCAGTGGTCCCCCACCTCGAAACGGGAGCGCGCGCGATAGGCCAACCCCTCCACCGTGCGCAGGCGACCGCCGATGCGCGAGACCAGCTCGCCGCCTCCGAGCAGCTCATTCATCACCGTCAGCGCGAAGAACTCGGCGCTGTCCCACCTCTCGCGGACCGCCCCCAGGTGTCCCATGGCGATCTTGGCTTGCGGGATGTCGCGTTCGAGGTGGTAGAGACCGGCACGCGGCCGGTGAGTGGGGGCCGGCGGCGGCCAGGCGGGGGCCGGGGGCGGTGGCCCGGCGCGCTCGATCCAAGCGGCAATGTGACGTTCCAACCTTTCGAGAATAGGTCCGCTGTCAACATCTCCGGAGACGGCGAAGACCATCTGTTCCGGTCGCCAGTAGCGGCGGTGAAAGGCGGCGAGATCGACCGGCTGAATCGCCGCCAAAGTCGCGGGGGTGAGATCGCGGGTGATGAAGTGGTCCTCGCCGTAGATCAGCCGTCCCCACTCGCGACCCAGGACGCTCAGCGGGTCGTCGTTGCGGTGACGCAGGCTCTCGTTGAGGTTGCCCTTGGCCAGGGTGAGGCTGGCCGGCTCGAAACGGGGCCATGCCAGCATGTCGAAGAAGCGGTCGAGCGCCTCGTCGAGGACCCACGACGCACAGTCCAGGCTGGCGCCCGAACGACTATTGCCAGCCACGGCACGCATCTCGGCACCGAGAAAGTCGACCCGCTCGTCGAAGAGATCGGCGGCCAATTCTCCGGCGCCGCCGCGGCGCATCATGGCGGCGGTCAACGAGGCGAGACCCACTTGCTCGGGCGGATCGAGCCAGGCGCCGGCGCGCAGTGCCGCGGTGACTTCGACCAGGGGCAAGGAGTGGTCCTCGGCGACGTAAACCACCACGCCGCTGGGCAGAAGGTGGCGGAACGCATCACCATCCGGCACCTCGAATGGGCGCCGTTCGAACTTTAGCTGGCTGGGGTGGGCGACCACGCCCTTCACGCTCCGGCCACGACCTTGGGCCGTCGTGGCCACCCATATCGACCCCGCCGCCACCAGGGTCCATACCAAAAGGCCGCGCGCGGAGAGACTCTTCATGGTGAGTCCGCGGCCTGCGCCGGTCGCTGGCGATAGATACCCACGGTTCGCCGTGTCTGCCGGAAGTAGCGTCGCGCCACTCTCTGCACCTCTTCCGGGGTTACCGCCAAGGTCCGTTCAGCCCAGCTTTCGAGCAAGCTCCAGTCTCCCAGCCCCTCGCTCATCAGGAGTTGCAGAAGCAGAGAGGATGGCTCACGCAGCCGGCGGTAGGCGTCGGCGGCCACTTGGTTCTTGACCTTGTCGAGTTCCTGCGCGGTGACCGGCTCCCTTTTCAAGCGCTCCAACTGCTCGTCGAGGGCCAGCAGGAGAGCCTCGGGATCGGTATCGCCTTTCGCCTCCGCCGCGAGGTAGAAGAAACCGGCCCAGCGCATCGCATTGTGCAAAGAGTAGGCGGAGAAGGCGATCGGTTGATCGACCACCAAGGAACGATGGAGCCGGCCGCTACGACCGTTGAGCAGACCCACCAGCACCTCCAGCGCGTAGCCATCACGGTGGCCATAGGCCACGCTCTGGTAAAACACCTGCACCTGCGGCCGGCAGTCGCAATAGGCCAGCATGCGCTTCTCCGCCAGCTGCGGTTCTTCGAGTGTCACCACCTCCGGCGGCAAGGTCGCCGGTGCTTCGAGGAGACCGAAGTAACGGCGGGCCAGCTCCTTGACCCGCTCCGGATCGAAACCACCGACCAGGGCCACGGTGACATTCTGCGGACCGTAGTGGGTCGCGAAGTAGCGTTCGGCATCGGCGCGGCGAATCACCTGGAGGTCAGAAGGCCAGCCGACGGTCGGCCACGAGTACGGGTGCGACTGCCAGAACATGGCGCGCAGCTGTTCATCAAAAGGGCCGGTGGGCGTCGATTCCGTTCGCTGCCTGCGCTCCTCGAAGACGACATTGCGCTCGGTGTAGAAATCCCGCAACACCGGTTCGCGAAGGCGATCGGCTTCCAGCCAGAACCACAGCTCCAGCCGCTCGGCGGGCACGGTGACGTAGTAGAGGGTCATGTCCTTGACCGTCAGGGCGTTGAGACCGCGCGCCCCCGCGTCGGCATAGAGAGCGCTCAGTTCGCCCGCCGAGGCAGCCCGGCGATGGTTCTGCGTCTCACGCCGCAGGCGACCCTCCAGATCGACCAACTCCGCCGGTCGGGCGCCGGGAGCGTAAGGGTCGTCGATCAGGCCGAGCCGGGCACGGCGGCGCTGCTCCCGGTAGGCCAGATCGATCTGATCGCGCAACCGCTCCTGCTCCGCCATCGACTCCTTCTCGCGTGCCGGATCGATGGCACCGATGGTCTTCGACCCTTTGAACATCATGTGTTCGAGCAGATGGGTGACGCCGGTCAGGCCGGGCCGCTCGTTGGCCGAACCGACCTTGGCCACCCAGCCGGCCGAGACCGTCGCCATCTCCGGCCTGGCCACCAGCAAGAAGGTCATGCCGTTGGCCAAGGTGAAGCTCTCGACGCCGAAATCGATCTCCCCGACCTCCGCCGCCAGGGCTGAGGCTGCGACGACCTCGCTCCTCGCCCGACCAGCCGCGAGCGCGGGGACGGCCAGTAGCACCACGCACAGCCCCACGACCGCGGTGAGGCCGAGAAGGCTGAGACTCAACGAAGGTAGGAATCGCCGCAACTGCACACACCGTTTATACACGAAGCCTGGTAACTTGAGGGTACGGGCCTTGCAATCATCGGTCTTGTGAGCCCAGCGGGCCGCGACGTCCGCTGAGCAGTATCCAGCTACAGCGCTGATTCCAATGAAGATATGAGGAGCACCACGATGAGATTATCCTTTTCTCCACGGCGTAGCCCGCTCAGCGCCGCCGTCTTGCTGCTGGTGGCAGCGATTCTTGCCGCCACCGCGGTTTCCGCGCAGACCAATCGCGGTTTTGGCCAGGTACACCTATCTATCATGGTGATCGATCCGGCCAGCGGGCAAGAACTCGATCGGGTCGCTCCCGGTCACACCGTCACCCTCGAAGAGGGCCAGACCGTGGTTCTTCGCTTGCAGGCGACCTTCTCCGGCAACAAGAGCCTCGCCCGACCTGCCGCTCGCTTCCAGCCACTCGCCGGCGGTTCACGGGTTCGTCTGGCTCGCAGCGTGGGCGGCAACTCGGAGATCCGCCTCCAGGCAGTGCGCCTCGACAACCCCAGCGACCGTGAAGCGATGACCCTGATCGGCTTTGAAACCGATGATTTCGGCGCCGGCGCCCAGGCTGGTGCCGTGGCGGTGAGAGTGATCAAGGCGCCCCCCATGGCGGTCGGTGCCTTCGAAGCCGAGGTTTGGGATCCCGACCGCCAAGAGACGATCGGCCGGCTGGCACCCGGTCAAACGCTGGCGCTCGAGTCCGGTCAACGGGTGCAACTCAGGATGATGGCGGTCAGCCCCAACGGCTTGAAGCGCAAGAACGTGCAAGCTCAATATCGGTTGGTGACCGGCAGCGACCAGGTGTCCATCCGTTTCGACAACCAACAAGGCTGGCTGCTGGTCGAGGGCCGCGATGCCGGGCGATCGGGCAAGGCACAGCTGGCATACAGCGTTGGAGGCAATCTGGATCTGCGCCGTGGAGTCCGCCGGCAAGGTGAATTCACCGTCGTCGTTTCCGATCCCTACCGCAACATCGGCGGTCGCACGGACAGCTCCGAACTGGTCACCCTCCTTTACCGTGCCATCCTGTTGCGCAAGCCCGAAGAGGGCATCGTCGCAGCGCGCAGCCGGGACATCGACCTGCATGGCCTGGAGGGAGTACAGCGACAAGCCCGCGAAATCGCGGCCAGCCCGGAAAGCACCAAGCTGTTCAGGCCGGACGGCTTTGTGGACCACCGGCTGGAAGCCCTCTATCTCCACCTGCTGGGCATCCCTCCGGAGGAAATCCCGGCAGCCGAACGGCGGACCTTCACCGCCTTGCTCAAGCGCAAACAGATCGTCAGCGTGGTCGAAGGCATCATCGCCAGCGATCGCTTCCTCTTCCGCCACGGTTACTACGAAGACGACGAAGCCGGCATGCCAAATCGACCGGGAGCACGGCTCCGACCCCGAGACCGCTCCTCCGCCAGGCCACCGAGCTAGCCCAGCGAGAATCAGGAAGCGGGAAAGATTTCCCGCTCGTGGCTTCGCCCCCGCCGTTCGGCCGGTGGGGAGCGAAGCGGCGGAAACGCCGACCACTGAACAACATGGCCATACCTGTATCCGGTGGCACGGCTATTGCTCTGGGTTCCACAAGGTAACCGGGAACCCATGCAACGAAAGGTGCAGCAACAACAGATGCAACACGGAGGTACTCGCATGAAGAAACTGTTCGGTATCCTGGCCCTTTCGGCGCTGGCCGCGGCGATGGCAGTCGCGGCTCACACTCAACCATCACTCGCCGAGGTTCAGCAGGAAACCACCTGCGAAGCCTACGTCTATCCGGATTCAGCCCCCGCGCAGAGTGAGCCGGTCGAAATCCGAGCCCGTCTTTCTGCCGACATCGGTGAAGTGACCCAGGTCGAGGTCGACGACGAAAGCGGACTCGCCATCGGCAAGATCGAAACCACGGAAGCGGACTCGATCGTCGTCTCTGTAGACACCAGCAAGGCCATCGCCGGTGGCTGGACACTGCACTTCCGCGGCGACCAAGGAGTCTGCACCGCGCAGTGGATCGTCGAAGGCGATTCCGCCTCTGGCCGGTAGCTGTTAGCGATCCTGTTTCCGGGTTCGGCGTGTATCAACGGCGAAGGAAGGCAAAGAAGCCCCCTGTCAGCCATCTGCCTCCCCTCCCGCTGGTGCACGCCGAGCCCGTTTTGTCCCTTAGTCTCGCCCTCTAACTCCCGCTCCGGTCCATCGATTCTGCCAGAAGGGGGACCGCGAAGCCGGCGCCAAGCTGCTGGCCGAAGGCGGTCAGCTCGCCCGCGAGATCGAAGATCCGCATCTGATGGGCGGCATTCACCTGCTGCTCGGCCTGGTGCTCGCTCAGCTGGGCCAGCACCAGGCGGCGGTAGAAGCCTTGCGCGACGGGATCGCCCACGCCGACTACAGCCGCGCCTACGGGCTGGTGGCCAGCGCCCGGGAGGCGCTGGCGGAGATGGGAGAGCCGGCAGAGTGACTACCGGTCGCGGAGGCCATCGAGAACTGAAACTCCGGCGGCTTGCTTCCTTGCACGAGCCGTTGGGGGGCGTTTTCCTGCCGGCACAGCCGGTGGGAAAACGCCTTCGAGGCCAAGGAGGCTTCCTAGCCGGTGCTCCGGCCCTGCCCGCGCACCGGCCGGCCGCGTGGGGTCCTCAGGTAGCGCGCCGCCAGCGGGGCATTACGCTCCAGAAACTCCCGCACCTCCTCCAACCAGCCTTGGACGTCTTCGTCCTCGTCGTCGATCTCGCCTTCGATCTCCCGCTCCGGGCCATCGATCAGTGTATGGCCTTCGCCGGTGGAGATGGCGCAGGCGAGGAGGTGGTGGTCTTCGGCCTTCAGGCAGTCGACGGCGATCACGAGATCCTCTTGGTCGGCTTCGCCCTCGCGGCTGAAGGTGAGGTAGGCGGCGAAGGGGAGGCGCTCGGTGGTGGTGTGTTTGTAGTGGGCGGTGGCTTGGGGGGCGACAGCGCGGACTTCCCCGATGATCTCGCCGAAGGCGGCTTCAAGGTCAGACCAGGCGTTGTCCCAGCCGGGGGTCATGGGCGGAGGCTCCGTTGGGGGTGGTGGGTGGTATCTCTTTGAAGACAAGGGGTTTCACTAGACGAGTGGCGCTTAGACGACCGGCCTCAAGGAGACGGCGTGGTTCACGCCGCGTGAGATGCTAGTCGTCACCAAACATCCATGAAGCAGCCTTGACGCGATAGTCCTCAGTGTATTCAACTGTGCAGATGTCCGGGAAGAATCCATCTCCACCTTCCACCGTAATAGAATGAATATCGGTATCGTGAGATGGATACATCGCGGGTGAGATGTCGACCAGCGCATCTGCTAGCGCAACCCCTGGATCGATACCGTCACAGGCAAGTCGAAACGACTCTGAGGACAACACGTTTGCATCATAATATTTAGGGAAGTGGATATTGCTGATCCATATCCAAAAATGGAGGCAAAGCGACAGGAAGAGTCCAATGGACGTTGCCGTAGCTACTAGTTTGTAGCGGGTAACTTGTTTCATGGGTTCACTCCACGTAGTCTGGGATTCCTAGTGTCCCGTGCGGAAAGTTCCTTGACTAGACAAGTGAATCATGTTGATATTCCGGCATGGACAAACACAAGGTTCTTGAGGTGAGTCAGAGTGATCGCTTCACGTTGAAGAAGTGGCTTCGGTCGAGCAACACGCCGA
>JAJRVQ010000169.1 GCA_024277255.1 Acidobacteriota bacterium
GAGGATCTGGGAGAAAACGGTAGAATAGTGAGCCAAGGTCTGGTTTCCTCTTTGTTGTCAGTGGTTTGGCTTGTACCTCCATTGTAACAAAGGACTAGGAAATCAGACCTTTTTTGGTCGAGTTAGTGGGACAGCAGTGTCTCAAAGCGAAACCCGCCCGAGTAACAAAAATTACCCACCGCAACAACGACTGGATTGCCCAACCGCTCCTCCGAGAAGTATTTACTCTTGAAAGGCCAGCCATGGCGAACATCGATGATGTCCCCTAGTCGGACACGCTCAAAACACTCAGGTGCCATAACCTAAGGCTTCCCTGGCTCAGCCAGCAGGAAGCCGATCACATCGGCAGCAACGTGTTCGTGGCTGAGGTCAATCATTGCGTCAAGAAACGCTCTAGCCAGGTATGGACACTGCGCAACACCGGGCGAAACTGCTGCTCGATGAGTCGCTGGACCTCGCTCGCGCCAGCCTCGCTGTGGGTGTAGCCGAACAGCCTGCCTGCTTCGATCGCCTCCAGCAGGCCGAGCATCTCCGCTTCGGCTAGGTAGCCTGCCTCAAAGGCGGTGCGGACCATCGCCCGCGGGCTCTTAGTATTGAAACCCTCCCGAGATAGAAAGTCTCCAAGGCTCGTCCAGCACAGCTCGCGGGAGACCTCGAACAACTGCACCAGACCGGCCAGTTCGAGGTCGGAGTAGCTCTCTTGATCGCAGGCCAGTTCCAAGCAAGCTAGCGCTCGGCCAAAGTTCTCCAGCCGTGGGTGCCAGCTAGCCTCCTTCCCTTCGTTCATCCTTCGATCCCTTTGCTGAACCCTAGCCCTCGTAGGGCGTGCTTGATCATCGTTTCCAACTCCGCCGCCGCCTTGAACTGCTCGCCCAACTCCTGGGTCAACACCGCCATCTTCTCTGCAAACGGCACCCCGTCGTCCTCCACGGCCTCCGCGCCCACGTACCGGCCGGGGGTCAACACGAAGTCGTGGGCCGCGATCTCTTCCCGCTTGGCCGCCTTGCAGAAGCCGGCGATGTCCTCATAGGCGCCGCCCTCGCCGCGCCAGGCGTGGTAGGTGGAGGCTATTTTCTCGATCTCCTCGGGGTCCAAGACCCGATGCACCCGGCTCTCCATCCGCCCGAGCTTGCGGGCGTCAATGAAGAGCGTCTCGCCCTGCCGGTCGCGCAGACCGCTGTCGTCGCGATCCTTGGCCAGGAACCAGAGGCAGACCGGGATCTGGGTGGCGTAGAACAGCTGGCCGGGCAGGGCCACGATGCAGTCCACCAGGTCCGCTTCCACCAGCTTGCGGCGGATCTCCCCCTCGCCCGACTGCATCGAAGACATCGAGCCGTTGGCCAGCACGAAGCCGGCCACCCCGGCGGGAGCCAGGTGGTGGACGAAGTGCTGGACCCAGGCGAAGTTGGCGTTGCCCACCGGCGGCGCGCCGTATTTCCAGCGCACATCGTCGCGCAGCCGCTCGCCGCCCCACTCACTGACGTTGAAGGGCGGGTTGGCGAGGATGAAGTCGGCCCGCAGGTCCGGGTGGAGATATTCGTGAAAGCTGTCGGCGTGCTTCTTGCCGAGGTGGGCTTCGATCCCGCGCAGGGCGAGGTTCATGCGCGCCAGCCGCCAGGTGGTGCGGTTGGACTCTTGGCCGAAGACGGTCACCTGGTTACGCCGGCCGTTGTGGGCCAGGATGAAGCGCAATGACTGCACAAACATGCCGCCGCTACCGCAGCAGGGGTCGTAGACCCGCCCCTGGTAGGGCTCCACCATCTCGACCAGCAGCCGCACCACGCTCGCCGGGGTGAAGAACTCACCGCCCCCCTTGCCCTCGGAGCTGGCGAAGCGGGAGAGGAAGTACTCGTAGACCCGGCCGAGGGTGTCTTTGGCTTGGTGCTCTTGGGTGCCGAGGCCGATGCCGGATACCAGGTCGAGAAGCTGGCCGAGGTTGTGCCGGTTGAGGTTGGGCAGGGCGTAGACTTTGGGCAGCACCCCTTTGAGGCTCGGGTTCTCGCGCTCCACGGCGTCCATCGCTTGGTCTAGGATCTTGCCGATTTCGGGCTGTTTGGCCTGCCCCTGGATGAACGACCAGCGGGCCTTGCGGGGCACCCAGAAGAGGTTCTCCGCCGTGAACTCGTCGCGATCCTCCAGCAGCTCTTCGAGTTCCGCCTGGCGCTCTTGCTCACTCTCCACGTAGTACTCGGCCCTGGGCTCGGCGATCTCCCCGGCGAGCACCGCGCGGCGCTCCTCGAAGGCGTCCGAGATGTACTTCAGGAAGAGCAGGCCGAGCACCACATGCTTGTACTCGGCCGGGTCCATGTTGCTGCGCAGCAAATCGGCCGCCGCCCACAACTTCGCCTCAAAGCCCAGCGCCCCGGAAGCGGCGTCGGTCTTCGCTTTGGGCTTGGACCTAGGCTTGGACTTAGGCTTGGTCTTCTTGGTCTTCTTGGCCTTCTTGGCGGGCTTGGTGGGCGCCGGGCTAGCCTCTGGCGCTTCCGCGAAGAGCTTGCCCATCTGAATCCAATCGTCCTCCAGCGGCGCCCCGCGCTCGCGCTCCCACAGGGAAATCGTCGCCTGCGACACCCCCAGCCGCTCCCCAAGCTGTGCCTGGCTCATGCCCAGCTCTTTGCGCCCAGAGCGGATCCAGGTACCGGTGCGCTTGCTTGATCGGCTCATTGTGCGTGCATTGTACGGCAGGGACGGCCCAGCGCGGGGGTCCCAAGGCTGGGTGCTGGGCAGTTCCGCCATCTTGGTGCCGGTCACTGAGTCAGGCGGCTCTCCTCCTGATTCCGCATCTTGGATGCCTCGGGGTGTCACGTTTCAACTGGAGCAGAACATTAGAAAACCTCGACTTCGATGGGCGGATCGCTCTTCTGGCTCGGTAGGTGGATTGTGGTTAGGCCGCCCTCCGCTGAGGCGACTCCAGAAAGAGAGAGACGCAATTGCCACTGGCCCCGTCCAAACCGTTCTTTCGAGAGCTGGAATTCACTACCCTGGGCGGGCAGGAAGCGGGGAACCTTTCTCTCACCCCTGCTGCGCAAGCCTCCGAAAGCCATGATGTTGGAGGCCCAGCCTTTGTTATTCCACCAGCGGTCGCTGGATGCGTCCTGGGGAGCTGCCTCTGAATGATCGGCGGGCCATTCACCTAGCTGAGCCGAGACGTGGAGGTTCAGTGGCGCCGCGAGGCCTGGACTCTCGATCCACAGATTTCCGGTTCCGTAACTGGCGGGCGGCAGCGAGGCGCAAAGCCAAACGTAGGCTTCGTCCTGGAAGATATGGAGCACAGAATCGGCGGCGATCGGTACCTGCGTGGCTCCGAGCTCTGCGTATTCTTGGCACCGACCGTCCAGCAGCGGATAGGTGTGCATTGCCGCTTTTTGCGGGCTGTTCAAGGTGGGACTGTCGTCGACACCCTTCGGCGAGCAAGCGCCCGCCAAGAGCACGGCGAACACCATGAGGAGTCCGCGGTAGACACCGCGAAGCGTACCTCTCGCGGGAGTGCCCAGTCGCGGTCGGAGAAAACCCTTGTCGTTGTACCCGAGCGCGACGGCAAACTCCCGAATGCCGAGACTAGCTCAGCCGATCCAATGTTTCATATCGCAAGACCTCCTTGCTGAGTCTTACGTTGCAAGTCGGGTTTTCGTTGGACAGCCGCTTCCGAGCCGAGACATGACTTCGAGTCTCCGCCTCAGCGCCCCCCCACAGGGGCGCAAACCGCGATCAATCCGCCCGGCTCTGAACCCAATCGTCCTCTCGCGGCGATCCGCGCTCGCGCTCCCACTGGGAAATCGTCGCCTGCGACACCCTCAACCGCTCCCCCAACTCCGCCTGGCTCCAGCCCAGCTCCTTCCGCCCGGAGCGGATCCAACGACCGGTGCGCTTGCTTGATTGGCTCATTGTGCGTGCATTGTACGGCAGGGTCGATCCTCTGCGAGCCTAGAGGCCCCACGACCCTTCCCAACGATCCATCGTCCTGTTTGGAGTCCCAATAGTCGCTGTCCAGCTTCTTGATCTCGATCGTCTGCTCGATTTGCGACCCGAGGCCGAAGTCATAGATGAGCTTGGCCAGCTCCGGGCCGTCGATCAGGACGAGCGTCGTGTTGCCGTGGAGGCTCTTCGCGTAGTCCTCGGCATGACCTGCATCCCTTTTCCGAGCCTATCTGGGCGCACGGACATAGCTGCTCTCCACCATTCTTGCCAAGGCATGCTAGGGTAAAAATGAACCCTTCATCCGTTAAGCCCGAGGCAAACCGAATGCAGGCTCGTTGAGCCGCGTTCTTACAGGTTGCAGGAGGTAGAAAATGGAACGTAGGTCGTTCTTTGGTGCGCTGCTTGGCGCGCTGCTCACATTCTTCGCGCTCGTCTCCGCAGCGAGCGCAGTAACGAGCACCACGACCGCGCAATGCGCCGCCAACTACGCAGGCGGGAGCCCGCTATCGGTTTTCGCCAGATGCACTCGCGATTGCTGCGTGGACTTTGGCGGAACTCACAACTCGACCGGGGGACTCGTCTTCGGTGGAGCAAACTGCACCGGAGCTGGGTGGGGCAGTATCGGGGTGGCCCTTTGCATCCCCCTCTGCCTCCCCGCCTGTCCGCTCGGCTTGGCCCCGGAACGAGTGGCTCAGCTGGAGTCGGGAGGAGCCTTGTGGTCTGCGCAGTGCGCTCGGCTTGGGGCAAACCTGAGTGGTAGCGACGTCGTCCCGCCAGTCGTGACGGACGTGACGGGGGTGGCGGTTCTCGATATCGACCTCCCGGCCGATCACTTCCCAATCGGGATCACCGCCGGACACGCGGCGTCGGACCTGACCGATACGACGGCGGTAGAGATCCGTCTGGGTGCCGTTGGCGCGGAAGGTCCCCCCATCTTCGAAGTGCTCACCCAGGACTTGGGCATCCGGTTCGTCGACCTGAACTCCAGTAACTTCATCCCACAACCGGGAAACGGAGTGTCGACCCTGAGCGACGCCAAGTCCAGGATCCTGTCCGGAGATACCTATCTTGAGGTGAGGACGCTCGCCCACCCGGACGGGGAGATACGCGGGCAGATCACCATCCTGCAAGGGCCGCCCATCCTGGTGCCGACCTTGTCCGAGTGGGGATTGATCGTTCTAGGATTCATGGTGTTCACCGGCGGAGTCGTCCTCATTTGGCGAAGGCGACGACTCCGAGAGCTGTCGTCGTAGCTGGGAACAAAGGCTAAAGCGGACCAACCGGTTGCCGCCAACAGCCGCTGCGACTTCGATTCAACAATCGCCACTCAGCTGGACCCGGCCTTGCTCAGCGAACTGAGCAAGGGTTTGGCAGTTTCTACACTGGATCTTGATCTACCGGCGGGGTTGACGGAGAAGGTGGTTCTCTTCCCTCATGGGCCCGCTCGCCCTTGCAAGGCCGAGCGACGGCCCGCCTGCTGTCACACCCGGCTGTCACTCACCGGGCAACGCCGGCTCCCACCGATAGCCCACTGATCGCACGGTGACGATCAGTTCAGGCTGTGACGGAACCCGTTCGAGCTTCTTGCGCAGTTCGGCGATGTGGGTGTCCACGGTCCGTGTGATCACGGTGTCTCGGTAGCCCCAAACCTGGCGCATCAGCTGATTCCTGGTGACGACGGCGCCGCGCCGGTCGACCAGGGCGAGGAGGAGGTAGTACTCTTTGGGCGTGAGAGGGACGATTCTCCCCTCTTTGAGGATCTGTCTCGCCGGCCGTCGGATCTCGATGGAACCGAAGCTCTCGACCTCCGGCGGCGGAACATCGGTGGGTTGGGTCCGCCGCAGCAAGGCATCGACTCGGGCGAGGAATTCGAGCAAACTGAAGGGTTTAGTGACATAGTCGTCGGCCCCTAGCCGCAGACCCCGGACCTTGTCGGCTTCCTCGCCGCGGGCGGTGAGGATGAGCACGGGCACCGAATCGTTGTCCTCGCGCAGCGCCCGCAAGAGGCGGAAGCCGTCCGTATCGGGCAACATGAGGTCGAGAATCACCAGGTCTACGCGGCTCGATTTCGCGGCTGCCAGGGCAGCGGCGCCGCCGGCCGCGACCGTGACCTCGTAGCCCTCGATCTCGAGGTTATTGCGCAGGCCGATCGCCAGATCGCGGTTGTCTTCAACCACCAGGATTCGAGTCACGATGCTCCTCGCTCTTGCAGGTCGTCAGGAAGCTCGACCACGATTCGCGCGCCACCCCTGTCGCCAACGTTTACGGCGCAGCGGCCGCCGTGTTGCTCGATCAGCTCCCGGACCACGGAGAGGCCGATACCGGTGCCGCTGACCTCGCCGCCGTGGCTCGCCCGCCGGAAGGGCTGCCACACGCGATCTCGATCCGAGGGGTCGATTCCCGGCCCCTCGTCGTCCACCCAGAGTCGGGTGACTCCCTCACCCGCCTCGGCGCCCACGATCACCAGCTGCGATGGCGGGCCGTACTTGGCGGCGTTGTCGAGCAGATTGAGCAGGATCTGGCGGATGGCGTCGGCATCGGCCTCGATCTCGATACTCGGGTCTGCGTCGATGCGGATTCGCGCCCCGGCCGAGTCTCCCTGGCTGAAAAGTAAGGGGCCGACTTCTTCGATCAGCGCTTCCAAGAAGAGACGAATCCGAAACCTCTCCTTGACCAGGCTCGGCACCCCACGGTCGGCCCGGGAGAACTGGAGCACGTTTTCCACCAGAACCGACAACCGCCGCGACTCCCGATCGATCACTTCGAGAGCGAGATCCCGCTCCTTGACGTCGCGCACCCGGCCGAGGCGCAGGGTCTCGGCGAACATCCGGATCTGGGTCAGAGGCGTGCGCAGTTCATGAGACACCCTGGAGACGAAGTCGGTGCGTAGCCGGATCAGAGCCCGCTCGCGCCGCAGCATGACGACAGCGGCGGTGAGCAGGCCGGCGGTCAGCACCACCAGACCGACCAGAACGGGGAGGCGGGAACGCGGCAGGCCACCGATCACCAGCTTTGAAGCTGCCGCGGGGTCGACCGCCGCTTGTACGGTCAACCCCTCCAAGGGCTTGAGATAGTCCTCGGGGAGCGTGCGCTCGACGCGTAGAGCGGAGGCGTAGCGCTCGCCGCGGCGCAAAATCTCCTCGCCGGCGCCATCGGTGAGGCGCAGAAAGAGCACTTCGTTGCCCAGTTCTCCACTGCCGAGAGAGGGAGGCAGTAGCGGCCTACGATCGAGAGCTTGGGAAACCCACGGCTCCAGCCGGCTGCGATCCAACTCGAAGCCGATGAGCGACGCCGCTCTCGCCTCGGCCTCGGCTGTCTTTTCGCTGTCGATGTCATCGCCGTCGATGTCATCGCTGTCGATCTCATCGCTTTCGATCTCATCGGAGTCGATCGGAGAGACGACGAAGGTTCTGTCCGCTCGCTGCAGGACGGCGAAGTCTCCTCGCGAAGTGCCGGCCAGGGCGCGAGGGCCCGCATCGGCCAGCCACGCGGTGAGCTCCGGCGAAAGGCCAACCGGCCGGCGCTCGCCCAGCACCGCAAGCTCCCGGTCAGCGACTTGCAGGAGGAAGGCCCACCGGATCAGCTCCATTGACCGCTGTTGGCGAGCGCTCCCAGCCCTCGCCTGCTCGTCGATACCACGTTGGGGATCCGACGCCACCCTACGCAGCAGCCCGAGGGCTTCGAGATGGCCGTAGTAGCCGACCTCGGCCGCCACGCGGCGCAGCAATTCGTCGCCGGCGAGGCCGGCATAGTCGCGGAGTACGGCTTCGGCAACCGCGCGATGCGAGCTGGCCGTGAAGGCTGCATGGACCACCAGCAACGCTACGAGCAGCACGCTGGCCGCAAGGAGGGCCGCGATCCAAGATGTGCGGGGCGGGTTGAGCGAACGGCGGAACATGCGCTTAGCTTCTCCCAGCCGCACCGGTTCTACAACCGCCGCGGAGCCCGGTTCAGGCGGTTCTGGGCACTTCTAACACAACCCTGACATGAGCTTGGCGAAGCCCGGACACGCTGCGTGGAAGACTGCGACGAATGACCAAGGAGTCTCCTCATGAAGCCGGAAAGGCCCCGTCGTTGCCGCCAAATTCCTTGCCTCCTCGCGATCACACTGGCGATCCTGCTCGCCGTGCCAGCGCTGAGCGCCGAGTTCCCACCGAAGAAACTGGAGAACCTTCAGGTACTGCCCAAAGGGATGGCGGTCCCCGAGCTCATCGCTGTGATGAGGGCCTTCTCGATGGGCCTGGGAGTGCGCTGCCAGCACTGCCACTCGGGAGATCCAGCCGCTCCAATGACCGAAACGGACTTCAAGGCCGACGACAAGGAGGCGAAGCGCAAAGCTCGCGTCATGCTGCGCATGACGCAGGCGATCAACGACACCCACCTTCCAAAGCTGGGTGGAGAGGCGTCATCCCGGATCACCGTCCAGTGCGTCACCTGCCACCGCGGGCAACTGCGCCCCGCGATGCTCGGCGACGTGCTGAGCGCCGAGTTGGACTCCGAAGGCATCGACGCCGCGGTCGCCAAATACCGGCAGCTGCGCGAGGAATTCTACGGCAGCCACAGCTTCGACTTCTCCGAGTGGACCTTGCTCACGCTCGCCGAATCCCTGCTACGCAGTGGCCGACCAGAGGCGTGCGAAGCCATGCTGCGGCTCAACCTGGAGTTCTTCCAGGAGTCGACGAGTAGCTGGAACTTCCTCGCCGAGTTCTATCGACGCCAGGACCGGATCGACGACGCTAGAGCTGCAATCGCGAAGACGTTGGCTCTCGATCCTGAGGATCGTCGAGCCCAGAAGATCCTGGCAGCGATCGAAAAGGCCGGCCAGTCTGGCGAGGAAAGTCAGAACTGAGCAGGCTCTCGCACTTGTCACTCACACCTCGTGGTTCGCCATGCCCGCCCCGGCTGCCGTAGGAGCCGAGGCGGACGGTGTGCCGTGACCGGGAAGTCCGTTTACCAGCTGGCCTTGATGGTGACGTTGACTTCGTTGAAGCCGGCGAAGCCGCCCTCGCGCCCGTCGGCGGCAACGAAGCTCCAGGTCACCAACATGTCGCAGCAGCCGGCGCAGGTTTCGGCCTTGGCGATGGCTGCGTCGAGAGCACCCTGGAAGCTGCCGCTGGTGCTGGTGCCGGTGTAAAAGCCGGGGTTGGGGCAGGCCGCGATCGCCCCGATCGACGACGCCGCTTCGGCGGTCGGGGTTGGAGCACCGACCATCACGACGGCGGCGGAGATAGCGACTGCGAGGGCGACGAGGATGAGGAGTTTCTTGGTCATCGGGGGTCTCCTTGGTTGCAGGGTAAGTGAAGAGTCCGGCTCATTCCGATTCCCGCAAGTTTTCACTTGCGGTATCGTCCCTCTCGAAGTGCATCCGGCGGAAGGAAGCGGGACAGCTCCGGGATGTCGCCTTGTGCCAATTCCGAGCTGTCGCTCTACAATCTCCACTATCAGGTGGCGACTACAACTGTAGATCATGTATGATAATCTCAAACGATAAACTTTCTAGCGCGTCGGACTGAGCCAGGGAAGAGGCTTGGGATGGCCGTGAGGGACTTAGGTCGCTTGCGGGTACCGCCTCGCTTTCTTAGGAGAAGATGGAAACTTCTTGGCACTACGCCCACGACGGAGTTCAGAAAGGTCCTGTTTCTCCAGACGAGATACGGCTCGCCCTGGTCCGGGGGGAGGTCGATCGCCAGTCTCTGGTCTGGTGTGAAGGAATGCCGGAGTGGCTGGCTCTCGAGAGTGTCGAGGATCTTCAGCCGCTGTTGGCGCATGCGCCTCCACCGCTGCCGCACCAGCCTCCGCCGCTGCCGGCGAAGACTCCTTCACTCCCCGCTGCGGCCGGGAGTTCCATCGGCGACTCCCGCGATCGTTCAGATCACGGAGAAGACCGATCGGAATCCGACCGGCGCCAGCGGCCTGGAAAGGCCAAAAGGGTGGCGGAGGGATTGCTCGACTCGACCGCAGAATGGCTCGGAAAAACGATCGGCCACGCGCTGAAGGAGTATTTTTCCGGTAGGCCGGTCGTCACTGTCGTCACCGTCATCACGCTACCCTTGCTCGTGGCTTCCGTGACCTACGCAGTCATCATCCGTAGACCGGATCCTCCGGTGCTGGAGACCACGGGCCTGGTCCGGATCGATGCCAACCCCTGGGGCCAGGTCCAGTGGATCCGCGGTCCGGGCGGCATCAACATCGACCTGCCCGAGATCCGAACCACCCCGTTGGTGATGACCCTACCTGTCGGCAACTACCAGGCGCAGGTTGTCTACCCTCACGCGAAGGCCTCGGATCGCTGTGATCTTCAGGTGCAGCCGGCGAGCCTGGCCACTTGCTGGCTCGATCTCGCTCCCGTCGATGCGAAGTCATATTTGAAGAGGATTGGATGGTGAGAGCATGAAGCCGGTACTTCGCCATTCCCGGGCAGTAGCCTGGGCAGTGATCTTTGGTCTACTACTGCCATGGCCGGCGATGGCCGCTCCGGGGTATCAGCGCTATTACAGGACGGGTCTCACCGCAGCGGAGACAGGAGATTGGGCGCAGGTCGACAAGATGATGAGGCGCGCGATCGAGGGACGCTCAGAAGAGAAACAACGTCGATTGTTACGCCGCGGCGGCTACTTTCCTCACTTCTATCTGGGTCTGGCCCGCTACTACCTCGGTGACTGCCCGGGAGCTCTGGCATCCTGGACCGAATCGGAAGGCCAGGGTGCGATCGTCGGCCGCGACGAATTCGCCGAGCTGCTGCGACTCCAAGCCGACTGCCAGCAACACGGTGCACCATCGTTGGCCAAGAGGACTTCGGCCTCGGCATCGAGGTCGTCGAAAAAGGGGAAGACCGGAAAGGAAAAGGTCAGAACTGGACAGCATTGGGTGGAGAGTGGTGCCGAACCGACCCGCAAGACCCTGGGGGCCCTTGAGCGCGTCGCGCCAGCGGGCTCCAATCTCGGCGATGCGGCTCGGAAGGGTCAGGGAGTGGTCGATTTAGCCGAGGCCGCGATCGACCTCGTGGATCTGGCCCTGTCGCCGTCGGAGAAACTCGAGGCCGCCATCGATGCGTACTTTGCCGGCAATCCACAGCGTACCCTCGACATGCTCCATGAAAGCGACTTGAGCGACCCCCGATCCCGAGCACAGGTCTATCTGTTCCGGGCCGCAGCCAGCTTTCGCCTCCATCTGCTCGCCAGCCGCGACGATGTCCATCTGGGGATGGCTCGAAAGAACGCCGATCTGTTCCAGCAGGAGCAGTGGCGAGACGACTTCCCTACCGAACTCTTCGACCCCCGCTTCGTGCGTTTCCTGCAAGGCGGCAGATAGCTCGAGATGATGCGGCGTTCGCCGCCGACGATCGCTCCGACAGCCTCCTGGCAGCTACACCCGGTTACACTGCGACAACGAGACTGACGACAACCGGAGGATTGACCATGACCAAGGTCGCAGTAGCCAGATGGAAGGACCTCGCCGATCGCCAACCTGCCTATGCTCTGGTGGGTAGCGTGGATCTCGTAGTGACTCGCTTCGACGACCAGGTTTCCATCTTCTACGGCCGTTGTCTGCACCGCGGCGCCCTGATGTCCGATGGTCACGTCGACGGCGGCAACCTGATCTGCGGCCTTCACGGTTGGGATTATCGGCTGGACACCGGCGTCAGCGAATACAACAACCAGGAAGTCTTGCCCAAGTTTCGCGGCTGGATCGAAGAGGGATCGGTATGGGTCGATGGCGACGAGATCGCAGCCTGGGCCAAGGATCATCCACAGCCCTATCAGCGAGACCGCTATCAGGGCCTCTATCAGGACCACACCGGTACCCCGGACGAGCCTCACGTCAAACTGATCCAGAAGCTCGCCGATGAAGGGTTGAGCAAGCTCGGTCACCACGGGCCGGTCGCCGCGATGGGGGTTTCTCGGCGCCGGTTGCCCTCCTGGGACGACATTCAGTTCAACGTGGCACAATTGCACCGCTTCCCGCTGCTGGACGAGGCGCCGGTAGCCACCGATCTGGTGATCGGTCCCAACGCCGCCAAACCACTGGCCCTGAAGATTCCGCTGTTCGTTTCGGACATGAGTTTCGGCGCGCTGTCGGCCGAGGCGAAGACGGCGCTGGCCCAAGGTGCGGAGCTGGCGGGTACCGGTATCTGTTCCGGCGAAGGCGGCATGTTGCCCGAGGAACAGGCCGCCAACTCGCGGTACTTCTACGAGCTCGCCTCCGCCCGCTTCGGTTTCAGTTGGGACAAGGTGCAGCGCACGCAGGCCTTTCACTTCAAGGGCGGTCAGGGCGCCAAAACCGGCACCGGCGGCCATCTGCCGGGCAACAAGGTCAACGAGCAGATCGCCGCGGTGCGCGGTCTCCAACCCGGCCAAGGCGCGATCTCACCGGCCACCTTTCCCGAGTGGGACTCGCTGAGCCAGATCCGGGAGTTCGCCGATGAAGTCCGAGAGAAAACCGGCGGAATTCCGATCGGCTACAAACTCTCGGCGCAACAGATCGAGAAGGACATCGACGCGGCCTTGGAGGTCGGCGTCGACTACGTGATTCTCGACGGTCGCGGCGGCGGCACCGGCGCCGCGCCCTTGATCTTCCGCGACAACATCTCCGTGCCGACCATCCCCGCGCTCGCCCGCGCCCGCCGCCACCTCGACCGCAGCGATCGGCGCGACATCACCTTGATCATCACCGGCGGCCTGCGGGTGGCCGAAGACTTCGTCAAGGCAATGGCACTCGGTGCGGACGGCATCGCCCTGTCCAACTCGGCGCTACAGGCGATCGGCTGCCTCGGCATGCGAGCCTGCCACACCAACAACTGCCCGGTGGGCATCGCAACCCAGAAGTCGAAGCTACGCGCCCGGCTGCTGGTCGACGAGGCGGCACAACGACTCGCCCGCTTCTTCGCCGCCACCGTCGAACTGATGGAAGTCATGGCCCGAGCTTGCGGCCACCATCACCTGAACCAGTTCGCCATCGACGACCTCACCACCTTCGATCGCCAGATGGCGGATCTCACCGGTATTGCCTACGGAGGTGTCAAAGGCAGGTAGCGGTCGTCGGGGAGACCGCCGCTGCACTCCACCACCTCACAATGGCGCTGAAGCCAGACTCCGTACTATTTCTCCTGTCTTGTCTCTCCGCTACCCCCCAGCTTCCGTCGGTTCCACCAGCCGATTTCTCAGGGCGAAGCCGACGACTTGGGCTCGGTTGTGGAGGTGGAGTTTGTCCAGGATGTTGCGGACGTGAAATTTTACGGTGTTTTCGCTGACACCGAGGTCTTTGGCCAGCCTTCGATTGGAGGTGGTGCCATCGACCATGAGTTGTAGAACTTCCTGCTCGCGATCGGTCAAGGCCTCTTGGGTCCCGCCGTCTTTGGTCGGCTTGTTTGGCCGGGCAAATTCTTCGAGGAGCTTGCGCGCCAGTCCCGGAGTCAGGGCGGGCTCTCCTTTGCCGACCCCTTCGAGGAGTTCGAAGAAGGCATCGGACTCCAAGTTCTTCAGCAGGTAGCCTTTGGCACCGGCTTTGATCGCTTCGAAGAGGCTAGCTTCGTCGTCTGAAGCGGTGAGAATGACGATCTTCACTTCCGGCAACTCGGCGCTGAGTTGCTTGGTGGCCTCCATGCCGTCCATTCCCTGCATGGTGAGATCCATCAGCACAAGATCCGGCTTGAGTTTCCAGCACAGTTTGATCGCTTCCGTGCCATCGCCGGCTTCGCCTACAACCTCGAAATCCCGTGCCTCCAGGAGGCTCCGCAGGCTGTCCCGAAATAGAGTGTGATCGTCAACAATCAAGATACGCATGGCTTTTCCCTTTCTCGTCCTTCGTCCTCTTACCCATCCACCGGAACACGCACTCGCACAGTCGTCCCCTGCCCGAGCACGGACTCGACGCTCGCCTCGCCTCCTACACTCTCAGCCCGCTCGCGCATGATCGCCAGCCCATAGCGCGAGCCCTTACCCTGCTGCTGCACCGCCGGATCGAAGCCCTTGCCGTCGTCCTTCACCACGGCGATGATGTGCTCTTGGTCACGCCGGATCTGGAGCTGAGCGTGCTCGGCTCCGGAATGCTTGCGAATGTTGGCGAGTGCCTCCTGGAGGATGCGAAGGAGCTGGAGCTCAACGCCGCCTCCGAGAAGAAGATCGCCGTCAAACTCAGCCTCCACGCGGATACCCGTCTGCTCTTGCCACTGCTGCAGGAACTCGGTCATCGCCTCATCCAAGGAGCCGGAAGAGTCCGCCGAGGTGCGCAGCGAGAGTATGCCTTCGCGAACATCCACGTAGAGGTTGCGGGCAGCGAGGGCCAGCTGATCCAGCTGTTCGCCCGCGGCGTCCACGCGATTTCTCTTCAGGTGTTCGAGAGCCGCCTGGGCTTTGGTGTTGACGTAGGCAAGTAGTTGGGCCATGCCGTCGTGCATCTCACGAGCGATCCGAGCCCTCTCCTCGGCCACTGCCAAGAAGCGCAGGCTCCGGTGCAGATGGGCGTACTCGATAGCGATCGCCGCCTGCGCGGCGAAGCGCACCAGAATCTCTTCGTCGTCCGGTCCGAACTCAGGGGAGGACTGCTTGTTGGCGAGATAGAGATTTCCTCGAAAAGGGCTCTTGCAGACGATGGGAACGGCCAGCAAGGAGGTCACCTCGGGGTGGTGCGGAGGCAATCCGGCCGAACGCGAATCGACGGTCACGTCGCGAACTCTCAGCCGCGCGCCTTCGTGCAGCGGCACCCCGAGAAGTCCCCTCCCCCGCGGCGGCTCTCCAATCTCCTCGACCAAATCTTCTCTCATCCCGGAAGTGATGAACCGAGCGATTCGTCCTGGCTGCTCCTCGACGGAAATCGCGCCGAACTCAGCCTTCAACAGCCACCGAGCCTGGTCCACCACCCGCTGCAGAATCACGTCGAGAGAAAACTCACCCGAGATGTCCAGCGTGGCGCGATGCAGGGCATCCAGCTCTCGGTTGCGCCGGTGAAGCTCTTGCTCAATCCGCCGAACGGAGGCGAAGGCGGCTGAAAAGACGATGAGGAACCCCGCCACCGATACCGCCAGGATGAATACGCGCAGCGCCCATGAGTAGGCGCTGGTAGGGGAAACGTAGACGGCGTATTCGAACAGCACCACCACCGCCGCGAAGACGACAATCGCTAGAACGATCAGCCAACGAGGTCGCATGGTGATTCGGTTGCGACCGTGATGAGACTGCGTAGCGTTGTCGTCCATGAATCCACCAATTCTCGATATGCAAGCCTAGCTGACCAAGCTCATCCAGCAGCCAACTGCTCAGGTAGCCACCAGAAACGTTGAAGGGTGGGTCCCTCTCTACCCTACAGAACGGGAAGAATGGCGAGTTCTATGGCGGGAACCGCCTCGAAACACCGCCGAACCTACCGCCAACGCGATGAGCCATTCTGGCAGGATGACGATGGAGAAAGATACACCACTCCGCAGGGATCCATCCCACCCTGACGGATGGGGCGCAGCCCTATCCTGAGGGTAGTTGCGCAGGTCGAATGTTCCGGTCACACTGCCGAGCAAAATTGTCGCCGGCTCCACGGCGGTTCAACGGAGGTTCAAATGACGGAGCGGATGCTGAGGGTTGGACTGGGCGGCATGGGTGGCGTCGTACTTGCCTGCATGCTGGCCTCTTCAGCCATGTGCGAAGAATCACCCACGTTTAGAGAGTCGTTGGCAAAAGGTAAACCGACCGTGGCGCTGCGCTATCGCGTCGAGGATGTCGACGACGCCAACAAGGAAAAGGACGCTCTCGCTTCGACCCTGCGTACGACCCTCGCCTACAAGACCTTGGCCTACAAGGGTTGGAGCTTCTTCATCGAAGCGGAAAATGTTGCCGTGGTCGGCAACGACCTGTACAAGAACGCCGGTGCCGGCAGCCTGTCGAACGGCGTCACCGATCGGCCGGTGGTGGCCGATCCCGCCGGTACCGAGATCAACCAGGCGTCGGTGAGCTACCAGCACAACAAGACGACCTTCAAGCTGGGCCGCCAGGAAGTGCTACTCAACGACGTACGGTTCGTCGGCAATGTGGGATGGCGGCAGAATCACCAATCCTTCGACGCCTTTCGGATCACCGATCAATCCCTCGACAAGCTGAAGTTCTCCTATACCTACGTGACCCGCGTGCACCGGATTCTCGGCGACAACAAAGACATGCAGTCGCACCTTGTCGATGCCTCCTACGATTTGGGCAAGGTCGGTAAGTTGACCGGCTACATCTTCCTCCTCGACTACGACGTGATTACAGACGCGGGGCTCTCCACGTCCACCTACGGCCTCGAGTTCAAGGGAGCCAAGAAGCTCTCCGGAGATCGCAAGATCCTCTATGAGATCGAGCTGGCCGAACAGAGCGACGCCGCCGACAACCCGAACCAGATCGACGCCGGATATCGCCACTTCGTTCTCGGCGGAGCAATGAAAGGCTTGACCATCAAGGCTGGCTGGGAGATCCTAGAAGGAAATCCATCGCAGGGTCAGTTCAAGACACCCTTGGCCACGCTGCACAAATTCAACGGCTGGGCAGACAAGTTCCTCAACACGCCGACGAATGGTCTTGAGGACTTCTACTTTAGCTTGAGCGGCAAAGCCGGAAAGATCGGTTGGATGGCAGTCTTCCACGACTTCAGCGCGGAGAGCACTAGTGCGAGCTACGGTGATGAGTTGGATATTCAGCTGACCTACTCCAGCCCATGGGGTCAGGGCTTCGGCTTCAAGGCCGCGCTTTACGATGCCGACGAATTCTCCGTCGACGCCGACAAACTGATGCTGTGGACAAGTTACAAGTTCTAGGTGAACCATGGCTGACGAAAAAGACACGAACGGGCCGTCCTCTTCCGAGGCCCCAACCAAAGACACGGCCAACGACACGGCGAGCGGCCCTGATCGGCGGACCTTCCTGAAGGCTGCCTCCAGTGTAGCGATGGTCTCCGGGCTGGCTGGAGGCTATGGCGCTCTCGGCGCGGTGGCCGGCCGCTTCCTCTACCCCGCTCATCCACCGGAGAGACGATGGATGTTCGTGGCTCTGGCCGGGACATTCGCGGTCGGGGATTCGATGGTCTATCGCGGCCCTGCCGGCGAGACGATCAACATCACCCGCCAGGGCAGCACCGGGGAACTCTCCGATTTCATCGCCCTGTCGAGCACCTGCCCGCACCTCGGCTGCCAAGTACATTGGGAGACGCAGAACAACCGCTATTTCTGCCCCTGCCACAACGGTACCTTTGACCCAGCGGGTGTGGCGACGGGAGGCCCGCCGGGAGACGCCGGCCAGTCGCTGCCTCGCTACTCCCTCAAGATTGACAAAGACCTGCTGTTTATCGAGGTACCTGTCAACAGCGCCGTGACCGTCACTGATCTTCGCTCCAACGAACTGACCTCGGGCCAGCGGACCGAGGGCAAGAACGTGAGAAGGAGTTGACTGGGATGAGCAGCGCTCGCCAGTGGCTTCAGGACCGTTTCCCGATTTCGGGACGGCAGATCCGTGAGTTGACCAACGAGCCGGTTCCGTACCACCTCAAACGCTGGTGGTTCGCCCTCGGTGGCACTCCCGCCTATCTCTTCGTGGTGCAGATCCTGACCGGAATTCTGCTCGCCATGTACTACCAACCGGCCGCCGGCACCGCCTACGAATCGGTCCGCTACATCACCGAGGAGGCTGCCTTCGGCTGGTACATCCGCAGCATTCACAAGTGGGCTGCAACCCTGATGATCGCTGCGGTGATTCTCCACCAGATGCGGGTCTACTTCACCGGCGCCTATCGCAAACCGCGTGAACTCAACTGGATGATCGGCATCTGCCTGCTGTTGACCACGCTGATGATCGGCTTCACCGGCTACAGCCTCGTTTTCGAGCAGCTCAGCTACTGGGGAGCCACGGTCGGCGCCAACATCAGCGACACCATACCGCTGGTCGGTGGTTTCATGAAGAAGATGTTGCTGGCCGGAGATGGCTACAACTCGCGGACCCTGTCGCGCTTCTTCATTCTTCATTCCGCCGTGCTGCCGGTAACGATGATCCTGCTGCTGGTCGTCCACATCACGCTGATCCGCTTGCAGGGAGTGACCGACTTCAAGTTCCGCGACGAACCCAAAGGTGAGGCGAAGAGCTTCAATTTCTTCCCCGAACACCTGATGACCGAGGTGATGATCGGCCTTGTCCTGATGGTTGTCTTGAGCGCGCTGGCGACGATCTTCCCAGCCGTGATGGGACCGCCTGCCAATCCACTGATCACGCCTGAGGTGATCAAGCCCGAGTGGTGGTTCTACGTCGCCTTTCGTTGGCTCAAGCTGTTTACCGGCACGGCCGCGGTACTCAGCATGGGGCTGATCATTTTTGCAATCTTCACCTGGCCTTTCATCGACGCCTCGATCCGCAAGCGCACACGCTTCCAGGAAGCCAGTGTTTGGATCGGTATCGCGGGTGTGCTCACCATTATCGGACTGACGGTCTGGGAGGCCGTCGTCAAGCACTGACCCCAAGGGGATTCGCTATGACTCTCGAAAACAAACGCTGGATCATCGCCGCTCTTGGTTTTCTGTTCCTTCTTTCCCTGGTGCTCGTGCAGTGGATGGAGACGGCGCGCAAGGCTGAGGAGGCCGGGCTGACCCGGGCGCACATCGCGATACCGGCGAATTCGCGTGCCTGTGTTGACTGCCACGAGGAGGGCACACCTGGGATCGTCGTCCACTGGAAAGGCAGCACGCACGCCGAAAAGGGTGTCGGCTGCATCGAGTGCCACAACGCCGCCAAGGAGGATGTGGACAGCTTCGAACACTACGGAGCGGTGATCGCCACGGTGGTCACCCCCCGGGACTGCTCGCGCTGCCACCAAACCGAAGCTGAGGAGTTCGAGCATAGCCATCACGCCGCCGCCGGCAACATCTTGGCCTCGCTCGATAACTTCCTGGCCGAGACGGTTGAAGGATCGCGGACTGACTTCAACCCGCACTCCCCCACTCCGGGCGCCAACGTGAACATGGTCAACGGCTATGCCAGTGCCAACTCCGGTTGCTTGCAGTGCCACGGATCCAAGGTCGCCCTGGCCACCACCGACGGCGGCAAGGTCACGGTGGACGACCTCGAGCCGGATGAGAATGGCCTACCGACCAATCTCGAAGCTGTGGCGAGGGTCTTCCACGACGGTGACGGCAAGCCCAGTTTGGTGGCCGCATCCTGGCCCAACACGGGCATCGGCCGTCTCAACCTGGACGGCTCACTTGGATCGTGCTCCGCCTGCCACAGCCGTCATGACTTCTCTCCTCGGCGTGCGCGGCAGCCCGAGAACTGCGGTAAGTGCCATCTCGGTCCCGACCACCCGCAGAAGGAAATCTACGAGGAATCCAAGCACGGTGTCGCCTTCCGCGATCTGAAGGACGACATGAACCTCGACAGCGAGAGCTGGATCCTCGGCAAGGACTACGCCGCAGCCCCGACCTGCGCCACCTGTCACATGTCGGGCAATCTGCGCAACGGCGGAAAGATTACTCACGACCCGGGCGAGCGCCTCTCATGGACAAACCGCCCGCCGGTATCGCTGGTCATGGACACCGACATCAACCACGGGATCGTCAAAGAGACCGACCCGAAATTGCGACAGGGTCTCATTGCCGACTCGGCCGAGAACAAGCGGAACCGGATGAAGCAGGTCTGCTCACACTGCCACACACCCGACTACGTCAACGCCTTCTACAGCCAGTATGACGACCTGGTGGTGCTCTTCAACGAGAAATTCGCCAAGCCGGGTAAGAAGATCATGGCCGTCCTGGCGGAGACCGGGTTGCGCTCCAAGACCAACTTCGACGAGGAGATCGAGTGGACCTGGTTCCTCCTCTGGCACCACGAAGGGCGGCGAGCTCGCCACGGTGCCTCGATGATGGCCCCGGACTACACGCACTGGCACGGCATGTTCGAAGTCGCCGAGCACTTCTACATGGATCTCATCCCGCAGGCTAGGGAAATCGCCCACGATGCACGTCTGAATGGGCGGCGAGCCCAAGCTGACCGGGTCAACGCCGTGATCGAGGAGATCCTGGCCAGGCCCGAGCATGTCTGGTTCGAAGAGGGTGCCGAGGCAGCGACGGACCGGATCCGCGCCGAGATGGAGCGGCGCTACGGCAAGAGCGTCAACTAGAAGTCCGCTCTCACTCACCGATAGCTCCGGACAAAGGGGTCGATCCATTGCGGATCGGCCCCTTCGTCGTCTATGCGGGCGAATGATCGCAGAATCGTTCCTCATTGCATCGCGATCGTAGAGATAATCCTAGCCACGACTCGAATACTCCTGATACCCTAATCGGTATACCTGAATTATCACGGAGGACCGCCCATGAAGAGACTTGCCCTGTTCGCCTTGTTCGCCGCACTCTGCCTCGGTGCCGCGCAGCTTCCGCAAGCGTCCCTCACTCAGCCAGCCGATGGCCCCCAGATGGTCAATCTGGTGAACGAGACCGCCGGCGTCGTCGCTGTACGGCCCATGATCTCCATTCCGCACTGCGGCGACTACTGCTCCACCCCGGGCGCAGGGCGAGGCTGCATCGACGACTCGGGTCCCTTCTGGAAGAAGGTCCCTTGCCAGTGCCTCGGCGGCACCTGGACCTGCGGATATTTCTAGCAGCCCTGCCGTTCTGGCCCTCCCGGGTCAGGACGGCTAGCCCTTTCTTCTCGGCCTCTCCCTATCAGCTCGTAACACCAGCCGCGGCGAGCAGCTGATCGACCGGAGCGTTGTCGCCGAAGCTCTGACTCACCTGGGCATAGAGGTCCTGGTCGCCGGGCGCGAAGACGAAGCTACCGCCCAGTTGCAGGGGGTCTTTGCCCAGACGATGTTGAGAGTGTCCGCCCGCCTTGGCCCGTGACCTCGCCTTGAAGTTGTCGAGCCGCACCAGGTGCAGCAGCGAGGCCGACTTCAGCCCGACGGTCTGGTAGGCCCGCTTGCGCGAATCCACCAAGAGCGGAAAACCGATCCCGGTCTCCCGGCGAAACTCGGCGGCATAGCGCCGGCCTCCAAGACCGATGGCCGCCAACGAGACTTCCGCATCCCGGAATGCTTGCTCGTGGTCGCGCAACTGCGCGACATGCTCGCGGCAGAAGATTCAGCCGTAGTGGCGCAGAAAGACCACCACGGCCTTGTGCTTCTCCCACAAGCTGCCCAGCCGTAGCTCTTGGCCTTGCGAGTCGGGGAGAACGATCGGAGACAATGCAGCGCTCAGGGAATCTGTCATCGGCTGAGTGTACAGGAGGAGGCGCTCGAACCTACCGCCCCTCGATGAAGGCCACGATGTCGTTTGACAGCGCTTCGAGCGAGGGCTGATGGAGGTACATCATGTGACCTCCAAGGTAGTTCTCGATGGTGATTCGGTCCGCATCGATGCCGCTGTGTCGCAACATGTACTCGGTGGCAAAATAGGAGGTCGTCAGGTCGTGGTAGCCGGCAGCCGTGAAGATGCGCAGCGATTCGTTGTCCTTGGTGCCTTGCGCCATATCGCCGGTGACGTCGACATATCCGGCAAAGGCACCCGTCCCATTGCCGGGACGCTTCCAGGTCTGACCGGCCTGATCGCTACTGCCGATGAACCGGCGCACCAAGTCCACCTCGAGTTCGTTGCGCAGATAGCTCTGAAAGAGTGCCACGTAGATCGCCCCGGTCTTGGCGGAGAAGGCATCGCCATCGGGAACATCATCGACATCGTCCAGCTCATCCTGGGCATACCTCCCATCGAGCAAACCGATCGACTTGCCTTCGTCGCGCAGCAGCTCTTTGATGAACCGGGTGGCGTAGATTCGCAGGTTGCTGCGCAAGATGTAGCCCTTGGACAGGCCGGTGAAGCGATGCAGCTGCTCGGCGACCTGGTCTCGCTCCTGCGCGCTCAGCGCATCGCCGCGGAAGAGGGCCGCGAGGTACTCACCACCGGCGTACCGCTCGGCTTCAGCGAGCAGAGTCTTGAGGTCAGGCCACTCATCCGGCAGCTTCCCGTGGTAATGAGCGGCAGCCGCGTAGGCGGGCAGGTGGGTCGCGTAGGGTAGATCATTGCCGGCGACGAAGAAGGGAAGGGTCCCCATGTTGAGGGCTGGAGAGATCAGAATCAGGCCGTTGAGGCCGACGCCGAGTTGCTGCTGCAACCGGGGCACCAGCAAGCCGGTGCGAATACCGCCGTAGCTCTCCCCCAGGATGTATTTGGGCGAGTTCCACCGGTTGTGCATAGTGATGAAGGTGCGGATGAACTCGGCGACCGAATCCGCATCTTCGTCGTAACCCCAAAAATCTTCATTCTCCTTCTCCCCCAATGCCTTGCTGTACCCGGTTCCCACCGGATCGACGAAGACCAGGTCGGTCGCCCGCAAGAGGGTCCAGGGATTGTCCTTGAGCCGGTAGGGAGGAACCCCCGGATCGGAGGCGTCGCTCGGGATGTCGATTAACCGCGGCCCCACCAGCCCGAAATGGAGCCAGATCGAAGACGATCCCGGCCCGCCATTGAAGACGAAGGTCAGCGGCCGATCCTCCGCTCGTTCAACCCCCGTCTTGGCGTAGGAGATGGTGAAGAAGCTGGCGGTCGGCTCATCGTCACCGTCGCGGATGTAGACCTCCTCCGCCGTCACCGTATAGCTGATATCGGTACCACCGCTACGCAGGCGATGGGTAGAGACAAACTTCAGCGGTTCCGGTGGCGGGGACTCCACCGCCGCATCCGCTTCATCGCCCTCCGCTTGCCCCAGCACCGGTGCTGCGGCCAAGGAACCCAAGATCAAGACCAGAAACCATCCCAACGCCAACGCTTTGCTCTTCACCATGGACCCTCCCGGAGTTGTCCCGACAGCGTGATCTGCACCCAGGGAGCATACCGGAAGCTCTCCGTGTGGCCAGCGCGCCACTACTCGGCAGAGTCGCGCAACTCGGCGAGTAAGCCGGCGCTCGCCTCGGCTCGCTCGCTCCAGAAAGTGCTGAGCCAACCTGGACCGAGCAGCGAGCGGTGGCTCGCCGCCTGCTGGGAAGCGAAGCGCGACAACCACCCCAGCGTCGCCTCCGGCCCTTGAGACAACAGCGCTTCGAGGACAAATCGGCGCTCCCCGACCCGAGCCGCCAGCCCCAACTCACCTCCGGCGCGCAGCAGATCATCGCGCAACAGAATGAAGCCACAACGCACGGGACTCAGCAGTGCCAGCAGAAAATCCTTAGCACCGTCCCGGCGGGGATCCACCATCGGCGGAGCCTGGCGCAAGGCCAGCGGCAAGCGGGCCGCAGTTGGATTCGCTTCTCCATTCGCCGGATCGCTCAGCGCTTCGCCCAACAACTCCCCCCATCTCCGATAGAAGGGAGAGGCAACCTCGGCCAGCCGTGCGAGGTAGACGGGAAGCCAGGAGATCAGATGCTCTCGGTAGAAAACCCGGCCGGCTTGCTGGCGGCGCGGATCAGGCTCAGACGGAACCTCGGTTTTGGATGGCGAGTTGCCCGTCAACTGAGCATAGAAGGCCAGGAGCACCGTCAAGTGGTCCGGCTCGGCCGGCGACTCCAACCCCAGCACGCGCCAGAAACCGGCCACCCGATCCCGCGCCTCACCGCCCAACATCCCTTCCTCGCCCAGATAGACGGAGGCATAAGGATAGAGCCGAAAGGCGAAGAGATCGGAGTGCTCCGCCATCGGGGGCAGCGCACCGAGGCCCAAGGCATCGGCAACCGGCTGCAAGTCAGCCCTCGGCGGCTCGACCAGGGCACCGAGGGCACGAAAGATCTCCATGGCCGGAACTTAAGCCTCCTGGCCGTTTGAGCCACGCCTTGGGGAGATCTGTCGGCAGAACCACGACGACGGCATGCTGATCTTGGCCGCAGTGAGATGTATCCCTATCCCTATCCCTATCCCTATCACTCCTTCCCCACTCCCTCCGGCAGCCGTGAAGCCTCTCTCGACGGCTTGAGCGGGCGCAGGAGCCAGCGGGGGCGACGGCTGCCGTCGGGAGAGTGTTGGTCCGCCGGGCGGGTCTTGGCCAGCCAGTCCAGATAGGCGCGGTGGGCCGCCTCGGTGTCGACCGAGATATCGCCATAGCGGTCGCCGGCTTCGGCCGGCCGCACGCGCACCGCCTGGTGCCAGCAGTGCATGCCGGAGATCGGGTCGGGATGGACGGTGAAGGTCAGGTTCTGGTGGACACCGACATCGCTCCACCAGATGCGCGAGGTGTCCGGGTCCTCCGACTTATAGGGTCCGGTTCCCTGCTTGCGGTCGAGCGACCAGCGGCTATCCTGGCGACCCAGGCCGACGGTGGCCATCCCCTGGCGTTGCCCGGTCTGGTGGCTGTCGCCTCCCTGCGGGCGCCAGCGCCCCATGTGGTGGCTACAGGCGACGACTCCCGGCTTGATGCCCTCGGTGATCCAGGCCTTGACCACGAAGTGGCCGATCTTGGTTTCGACCCGTACCAGGTCGCCCGTCTTGGCCACACCCAGGCGGGCGGCGTCGCTGGGGTGCAGCCACAGGGGGTTGGTGTGGGCGATCTCGTCCAGCCATTTGGCGTTGGCGCTGCGGGTATGGATCTGCACCGGGATGCGGAAGGTCGAGATCAGCACCATTCCATTCTCGCCCAGCTCCTCGGGGTGGACGTGGCTCTTGATGTAGACCGGCAGCGCGTACTCGGGCCAGCCCCAGTCGACCAGGGTGGAGGAGAAAAACTCGAGCTTGCCGGACGGCGTCGGAAAGCCGGCCAAGATCTTGCCGTCCACCCGCACTCCGACCGGGCGGCGGCCCTCGGCGTCCGGGTCGGGAGCGCCGGTGGGTACGACGTTGGGTGAGGCCGGTTTGGCGGTGCGCGTGTAGACCCGACCGAGCGGCCCCTCGGCGACATCCTCCAGCTCGCTTTCGTCGACCTCCTGCTCATAAACCGCACCGATGCCGCGCGCCACCTCGAAGACGCCGTAGCGGCGCATGTAGGAGAGCGGAGTCTCCCCCTCGGCGTCGGCCTTCTCGGGCAAGCCGGGAACGGAATGGTCGAAGATCCAGCCGTAGTGCTCGTCGACCGATAGCCGCTCGCCCGGCCTCTCAGCCGACTCGACGAAGGCGCGAATGCCCCGCGAACCGTCGGCGTCGAGACGCCACGAAAGCTCCAGCCAGAACTCGTTTTCCTCCCAGACCTCGCCGGGATTGACCTGCCGGCTGTCGGTGAACTCCTCCCCCAGCCGCTGGCGGGCGGCGCGCAGCACCGGCTGGCGGAAGCCGATCCACTGCGCGTCGTGGGTCTCGTAGGAGTGCAGGTCGTGGCGCTCGGAAGAGTGGCCCATGGGCAGCACGAGATCGGCGAAGTACGCTGTCTCGTTCCAGGTCGGAGTCAGAGCGACGTGCAGGCCGACTTTCTCCTCGTCGTTCAACATCTCCAACCAGGAAAAGCCGTCCGGGTTGGTCCACACCGGGTTGTAGACGCGGCTGAAGTAGGTGTCGATCTTGCCCCGACCCTGCTTGACCAAGTGCGGCAGCAGGAAGGAGACCTCGTTGTGGGCCAGCGGATACTCGAGCGGCCAGGTCAGTTCGTTCCACACCTCCGGGTGTTTGGGCAACCGCATCGGCCGCGGTACGAACTTGTTCCAGGCGTTGGGAAAGGTACCGCCCTCGGTCGCCACAGAGCCGGTCAGCGCATTGAGCATGAACAAACACCGCGCCACCTGCCAGCCTCCGAGGTTGCCGGAAGAGGCGCTGCGCCAGTTGTGGGTCGACAGCCGGCTCCCCGCCGCCGCCACCAGTTCGGCCACCTCTTCGAGCTGCGCCGCGTCGAGGCCGGACTCGGCGGCCGCGTAGTCGAAGGTGTAGCCTTCGTACTGGGCATCGAGTACCAACTCGAAGTTCTCGAAGCTGGCTTCGAGAGTGGGATGCTCGGACTCCAGGTATTGCTCCCAGTTCCACCATCGGCGGACGAAGTCGCGATCGTAGAGCCGGTTGTTGATCAGGTAGCTGGCGATGGCCAGCATCACTGCCGCCTCCGAGCCCGGCTGCGAGGCGAACCAGTAGTCGGCGTGGGTCGCGGTGTTGGACAGACGGGTGTCGAAAACGATCAGCTTGGCGCCGTTTTTCTTGCCCTCCATCACCCGCTGGGCGTGGGGGTTGAAGTAGTGGCCGGCCTCGAGATGGGAGCTGATGAGCAGAATCACCTTGGCGTTGGCATGGTCGGGGCTCGGCCGGTCGATGCCGCACCAGAATTGATAGCCGGCGCGGGCGGCCGAGGAGCAGATGTTGGTGTGCGAGTTGTGGCCATCGACCCCCCAGGAGGCGAGGATGCGTTCGGTGAAGCCGTCCTCACCGGGCCGGCCGACGTGGTACATCACCTCGTTGTGCCGTTTCTCATCCAGCGCTCGGCGGATGCGATCGGCCAAAGTGTCGAGCGCTTCGTCCCAGCTGATGCGCTCCCACTTGCCTTCGCCGCGCGCACCGGTGCGGCGCAGCGGATAGAGGATACGATCGGGGTCGGTCACCTGGTTGATCGTCGCCGGCCCTTTGGCGCAGTTGCGACCGCGCGAGCCTGGGTGTTCGGGATTGCCCTCGAACTTGCGCACCTGCATCGTGTCTCGGTCCACGTAGGCCAACAGGCCGCAGGCCGATTCGCAGTTGAAACAGGTCGTCGGCACCAGCATGTAGCGCCGCTCGACCCGCTTCGGCCAGGCTTTGGAAGCGAGTTCGACCCAATCGTCCCAGCGCTCCTTCGGTGGATAGGCCGCAAGGTGCACCCGGCTCGCCCCCGGATAGAAGGTCTCCCCGCGCGCTTCGGTCGCGGCCCGGGCGGCGCTGACTCGGCTATTGAGATCCTGCACACTCATGGTGACTCCTTAGGCCAGCGGTACCGCTTGGCCCGCTTGCACGTAGGCGTGTTCGGCGGCGAAGAGGCCGACCAGCGCCAGCGGCGCGGCGACGATGCCGATCCACGGCGCGGCGACGGCGCCCGCGATCAGCAGCGCGCCAGCCCAGAAGAAGAACTTGAAGCGGCCGTGGACCATCTCATGGATCGCCAGCCGCGCGTGGGCGGTGCCGTGCGGCAAGGTGGCCTCGCCCCACACAAATCCGAGGTGAATCAGGCAGGAGACGGCGAGCAGCCAAGAGAGGGGTACCTCATATTCGCCACCTTGAAAGCGGTCGACACAGAGCAGTGCGGCCGAGCCGGCGATGAACGCTTGCACCAGCAAGTGCGGCGGCAGCAACGGGCTCTGCCACAAGTCGCGGGCCTTGGCCTGGGCAAAGAGATAGGCGGTGTAGATGGCACTCATCGCCGCCAGCGGAATCCCGGCGATCATCAACCACCGGGCAACGCCCTCGCCGGCGAGTAAATGGAGCCCAAGCACGGCGCCGTAGCCGGCGATAATGAAGGCACCGCGCACCAGCCAACTCTTCCACTGCGGCCGAGTGAAGATCTTGTAGAACCGTTGCGGGTGTTCGAGATCCCACAGCAGCAAGCAGCCGGTCAAGGCCAGGAACAGACCGGCCACCAGCGGGGCGCCCCAACGCCACAGCGGATGGTCGCCGGGCAGTCGCCCCGCAATCACCATCAGGGCGGCGAGCAGGTAGACACCGGCGGCGATGCCCTTGGTCAACGTGTAAAGGCTCACCCGCCAATCCCAGGGTGCCGAATGCGGCACGTCGTAGGAGAGTAAGGCTTCGGCGGAGGAGGTCCCCCCGACGGCGTGATCCGGGTGGCCGGAAACCACATGGTGACCGCCCTGTTTCTGTTCGCTCCACAGGAAGAGGCCGCCAGCGGGCCGGCGTGCCGCCAGCGGGTCCAGCGTCGCCTGGTGGGCGCCGCGGTAATAGACCTTGGGACGGGTCTCTTTCTCCGGCCGGCGCACCGCGACCGGGTGGCGATGAATCAGTTGCGAGACCCGCGCCTGCGGGTCCAACAGGTCGCCGACCACGATCGCCTCGGTCGGGCAGACGACGACGCAGGCCGGTTCGAGTCCGATGTCGATGCGGTGAGCGCAGAAGTTGCATTTCTCCGCCGCGCCGTCCTCGGGGTTGATGAAGATCGCATCGTACGGGCAGGCGGCGATGCAGGCTTTGCAGCCGATGCAGGCTTGCTTGTCGAAGTCGACGATGCCGTCGTCGCGCTTGTACATCGCGGCGGTCGGACAGGCGACGGCGCAGGGCGCCGCCTCGCACTGATTGCAGCGCGTCACCTGAAAGGCCCGCCGGGCCTGCGGGAAAAAGCCCACGTCGACGTACTTGACGTAGGTTCGAGTCACCGACAGCGGCACCTCGTTCTCCGACTTGCAGGCCGTGGTGCAAGCATGGCAGCCAATGCAGCTTTCGTGGTCGAGCACTTTCGCCCACTGAACCGTGGCAGTGCTGGATTCGACCGCGCTCTCGTTCCTCATCGACCTCTCCTCGGTGACCGTGGCGATCCGCTGACCGGCTCAACTCTGGTGGTGCTGGCGGTGAGGATAGAAGCGCCGTCCCGGAACTGTCAAACGCCCCGTCGAGGGTCAACCCTCCAACCGGTATCCTGCGGACTACGCGCAAGCGATGGAAAGCGACAACCGGGAGGTAAGGCCGTGCCGTATCGCGACTTGCAACGAATCGTCGAGGGACTCTCACGCCACATCGACGCCGGACCGGTGGCGACGCGAGTGCCGGCCAGAGAGATCCGCCGCCACCTCGGACAGAGCTTCGATCTGGCCTCGCCGATGGCGCTGGACGAGGTGTTCGCCAAGGTGACCCGGATGCTCGACCGCTGGCAGGTGCAGGTCACCCATCCACGCTACTTCGGCCTGTTCAATCCCAGTGTCACCACCGCCTCGGTGATCGCCGATACGCTGGTCGCCGCCTACAATCCACAACTCGCCGCCTGGTCCCACGCCCCCGCCGCCAACGAGATCGAACGCTTCGTTCTGCGGGCCATCGCCGACCGGCTCGGCCTCGATGGCGAATCGACCGCCAGCCACTTCACCAGCGGCGGCGCGGAGGCCAACTTGACGGCGCTGATCGCAGCGCTGGCGCACACCTTTCCCAGCTGGCGGCAGGAGGGTCTGCGCTCGCTGCCAGCGGCGCCGTGCATCTACCTGTCGCAAGAGGGCCACCACTCGTTCCACAAGGCGGCTCGCGTCAGCGGATTGGGCGGCAGTGCCGTGGCCACGATCCCCGTCGATGACGGCGGGCGGATGAGCCCGGCTGCCCTCGCCGACGCCGTGGCCGCCGACCGCCGGGCCGGCCACGCACCGCTGATGGTGGTGGCCACCGCAGGGACCACCGGCTGCGGCGCGATCGACCCGCTGAACGACATCGCTGCTTTCTGCCACCACCAGAAGCTCTGGCTGCACATCGACGCCGCCTGGGCCGGTGCCGCCGCCCTGTCGCCCCGCTTGCGCCACCATCTCGCCGGGATCGACCGCGCCGACTCGCTGACCTTCGACGCCCACAAGTGGCTGGCGGTGCCGATGGGAGCCGGGATGTTCTTCTGCCGCCACTCGGAGGCGCTGCGCACCGCCTTCGGTCAGCGCACACCCTACATGCCCGCCCCCGGCGGCGCGCACACCGAGGATCCCTACTCGCGCTCGTTGCAGTGGTCGCGCCGCTTCATCGGTCTCAAGCTCTTCGTCACCCTGGCCGAAGCCGGTTTTCCCGGCGTCATCGAGCGCATCGAATCCCAGGCCCGGCTGGGTGACGAATTGCGCCGCCTGCTGACCGCCAAGGGATGGCAAGTGGCCAACGAGACGCCGCTGCCGGTGGTCTGTTTCACCCGCCGGGGGGTCGACGTCCGCAAACTGGTCCGCCAGCTGCACCACCGCCAGATCGCCTGGATGTCACCCATTCGCATCGGCGGCGGTGAGCTGCTGATGCGCGCCTGCATCACCGGCCACCGCACCACCGTGCAGGATCTGGAGGCGGTGGTGGCGGCGATGGACGGTTTAGTCTGAGGCCACGGGCGCACAGACCCCGGCCTCATCGGCGGAGCCGCTCAGCTGGTCGGCGCGCGCCTGGAGGGCCACCATCCGCGACTCCAGCTCGGTACACCACCGTTTGAGTTCCGCCGCCTTCATCCGCGCCGGCACCGCGAAGGGCTCGCCGTAGATCACCTCGACGCGCGCGAAGGGCAGCGGCAGCAGGGTCCGATCCCAGGCGCGGCGAAAGATGTGGGCCGGCCGCGCCGAGGCGGTCACCGGCAGGATCAAGCCGCCGGTACGTTGCGCCAGCGCCACGATCCCACCCTGCACCCGGCCGCGCGGGCCGCGAGAGCCGTCGACCGCCAGGCAGGCGCCCAAGCCTGGCGAAGAGTGGACGCGCTCGATCATGTCGACCAGCGCCTGTAGGCCACCGCTGCCGGACGAGCCGCGGACCACCTCGAAACCCAACCGTTGCTCGACGCGAGCCATGGCGTCGCCGTCGAGGCTCTGCGAGCACATCGAAAGCCAGCGACCGTTGCGCCGCCGGCTCATGAAGCGCAACAGCAGAAAGATCCTGCCGTGGAGAAAGGCGCCGATCACCGGCCGGCCGGAGTCGAGGGCGGCGAGCAGGTGGTGGCGATCGGTCTCCCTGTAGCGCCAGCTGGCGTCGAGCGAGCGAATCAGGGCGAGCGCCACCTCGGGCACGACGACTCGCATCAGCGCCCGCTTGAGCGGACCGGCGCCGTGGGGCTGGGACATCGCGCTAGGCCAACTCGGAGTGCTCTTGCAGGTAGGTGACCAGGTCGCCGGTCGTCTTCATCGCCAGCATCTCTTCCACCGGAATCTGCACCCCGAACTCCTGTTTCAAGTCGAAGATCAAATCCAACACGGCCAGCGAGTCGAAGCCGAAGGACTCGACCGTGGTCTCCTCGGTCACCGTGCTCCAATCGATCTCTTCCGTGGACGATTCCTCGATCGCCTCGCCAACTCGGGCGAGTATCTCCTCCCGGTTCATCACATCCCTTTCAAGAGCCCGTTCAATGGCCCATTCCTTGGCCCATCCAATATCAACATCCAATATCACTGACGATCTCTACCCGGCACCGCCGGCGTACCATTTGAAGACCACCACCGCGTTGCCGCCACCGAATCCAAAGCTATTCTTCATCGCCAGCTCCCCGGCCAGCTCCACCGGCTCATCCCCCACCAGCGCCACATCACACTCGGGATCTTGCCGATCGAGGTTGAGGTTGGGTGGCGCTGTTCGAGCCTCCAGACTCAACAGGGTGACGATCGACTCTATCGTGCCGGAGGCGCCGAGCGTATGACCGAAGAAGGACTTGTTGGCGCTGACCAAGGCACCGTCCGCCGCCCTCCCCAGAGTGGCGCGAATCGCCTGGCTCTCGGTCAGGTCGTTGAGCAGGGTGGCGGTGCCGTGGGCATTGATCAGGGTGATCTCTTCAGGGCTCGCTCCTGCATCGTTGAGCGCCGCTTGGATCGCCCGAGTCGGCCCCTCCACCGAGGGGCTGGTCAGGTGGTTGCCATTGGAGCTTTCACCATACCCGACCACTTCGCCGCGCACTCGCGCACCGCGCTCCTCGGCCTTTTCCATCGACTCCAGCAGCAGCGCGCCCGCCCCCTCCCCCAGCAAGGTGCCCATGCGATCGGCGTCGAACGGACGTAGAGCCCGCGCTGCCGGATCGAGAGTCGACAAAACACCCAGGTTCTCCCACACCCCGTAGTAGAAGGGGTCGAAGAAGGCGTCGACCCCGCCCACCAAGACCGTGTCGGCGTAGCCGTGACGGATAGCTCGAAATCCGACACCGATGGCATTGTTTCCCGAGGTGCAGGCGGAGACGATGACCTGGTTGGTGCCCTGTAGTCGGTACTGAATGGACACCATGGACGACACCGAGTTGGCCATGCAGTTGGGTACCGTGCTCGGCCGCATCCCCGACGGTCCCTTGACGGCGAAACGGCGATGCGCCTGGTACAAGGTACCGGCGGGGCCGCAACCGCAGCCCCAGATGGTCGCTACCGGCAGAGCCGGCAGTTCGTGGCCAGCCGCAACCTCAGCGAGCAGGCCTGCACCCGCGAGCGCCTGGCGAGACGCTTCCATGGCGAAGCGCACCGTGCGGTCGGCACGGCGCAGCTTGCCGCGTTGGTGTGGGTCCAGCAGGCTCAAGTCCACGATGGCGCCGTTGCGCACCGTGTTGCCGGTCAGGTCGAAGTGGTCCAAAGGGGCCAGCCCACTGTGGCCGGCCAGCAAGTTCGCCCATACGGTCCGCTCATCGACACCGATCGCCGTCACCAGCCCAAGACCGGTCACCGCGACTCGCCGTGCACCAGCAGCCATTAGCCGCCCATCCACAGGCCGCCGTCGACATGCAGCACCTGACCGGTCATGTACGACGCCTCCGCCGAGAGCAGAAAGCCGACCACCGAGGCGACCTCGCTCGGCTCGCCCAGGCGGCCGAGAGGAATCCCCAGCGACCGGCGATTCTCTTGCGGCACGGCGGCGGTCATATCGGTTTCGACCAGGCCCGGAGAGACGGCGTTGCAGCGGATCCCGAAGCGGGCGGCCTCGAAGGCGAGGCTCCGGGTCATGCTGACCAGGGCCGCTTTCGAAGCCGCGTAGTCGGCCCCCATCCACTTGCCGGGGCCGTGCGCGGCCAGCGATGCGATGTTGACGATGGCGCCGCTCTTCTGCTTGCGCATGCGCAGGTAGGCGGCCTGCGACGCCGCCATCGCCGCCTCGACATTGACCGCGAAGGTCTTGCGCCAGCCTTCGATCGACAGGCCGCGAAACGCCACCGCCTCACCGCCACCGGCGTTGTTGACCAGGCCGTCGATCCGCCCAGTCTCGGCGATAAAACGGGTCACCAACTCGTCCGCCGCCTGCGGCCGAGACAGATCGGCGGCGAGTGGAATCGTCCGCCGGCCATCCAGCTCCCCCGCGACCTGCTCGACCGCGGACTGCTCCCGCCCGTGGATTCCGACCACGGCTCCGTCGCCCAGCAGCGATTCGGCCACAGCCCGGCCGATGCCCCGGGTGGAACCGGTGACCAGGAAGAACTGACCGGAAAAGCGTGGAGTCGAAGTGCTGGCCATCGGAGAGGTGAATCTTACAGCGTCGGCGGTGTGGAGCGGGAACGAAAGCTCCCGGCGAGCGCCCCGGCCAGGGCCGCGACCATTCCCCAGAGGATGAAACCGACCCCGGTCTCGGCCAGCCACGCCGGCTCCACCGCCGCCAGCAGACCGTGCGACTCCAAGAAATAAGCGACGACCGTCGCGGCGAAGCCGGCGGCCGAGGAATAGACCACCGCCCGGCGGCGCACGCGCGGCCAGAAGATCGCCGCCACCGGGAAGGCGACGGCGGTGGTCAGTACGCCGGAGGAAAGGTAAAAGAGGTCCCACAGGGATTCGGTGAAGAAGGCGAAGCAGGCGGCGGCGGCCACCGAAGCGAGGGTGGTCCAGCGCGAGAGCCAGGCGCTTCTCCTCGCCGCGTCCGCGACCGTCGCCCCTGCTCTGGTCGTTTCACCGTGTTGATGGCGGCTGGCCAGGAGGTCATAGGCGACGCTCAAGGCCACCACGTTGACGCAGGTGTCGATGGTGCTCATCGCCGCCGCCACCAGGCCGACGACGACGACGGCGGCCAACCAGCCGGGCGCGAACTGGGTCACCAGCGCGGCAAAGATGGCCTCCCCCTCGAAGCCGATCTGGGGCGGAAAGGAACCGGCCTCCATGGGGAAGAGGGCGAGAGCGGCGACCCCGATGAACAGTGGCAGGAGACCGACGAAGACAAAGCCGTTGAGCCCGGCCAGCAGCACACCACGGCGCGCCGCCGAGCCGTCGCGCGCCGCCTGCACGCGCAGCCACAGATCGGTCTCGAACAGCCAACCCGGCAGGTAGGCGCCCAGGGTCAGTACGATGGTGGCCAGACCGGGGCCCAGCCAACCGGTCCACCCGCGACCGGTCTTGGCGGCCACCGGCGGCACGCGGGTCAACGCCGCCCAAGCTCCACCCTCCAGCTGGCTCAACCCCTTCCAGGCCAGGGCCGCCACGGCGAGGATGTAGAGGGCCACGATGGCGTACTGAAGTTTGTCGGTGCTGACCACCGCCCGGAAGCCGCCGAGCAGCGAGTAGGCGGCGACCACCAGACTGATCAACACGATCAGCACCGGCACCCCCACGGCCATGGAGGGTGCCAACAGCTTGGCCGCGACGTAGATCTCCGCCCCGCCCCAGGCGAGAAAGACGAAGATCAGCGCCAAGGCCACCAGCCAGCGCGCCGGCGGGCCAAAGCGGCGACCCACCATCTCCGGCTGGCTGAACTCGGCCAGCGCGTTATAACGCCGCGCCAGCCAGTAGATTCCCCCCAGCGCCAGCAACCACGGAACCGTGATCAGCCAGAGGGCGCCGAGGCCGTACCAGTAGAAGAGCTGGACGGCATAGACGCAGGACCAGGAGACCGAGAGGAAGCCGGCCTAGATCGACAGGCCGACCGATCCCGCCCCGAGGCTGCGGCCCGCCGTCCAGAACTCCTCGTCGCCGGCGGCCTCTTTCCGGCCACGGCCGCGCGCGGCGAGCGCCCCGAGGCCGATCGCCACCACGGCGTAGAGCAGAAAGGCGACCCAGGTTGCGATCATCGGCGAAGGCTACCAGGACTGAGCTTGTGCGGCTGGGATCACTCGGCCCTCTCCCAGCGCCGCGCCGCCGCCCACAGAGAGGCACCGAGCAAGCCGGCGGCGGACAGTGCCCAGAGCAAGGCCCAGAGCACGGCGGGCAGGTGGGTCAGCTGCGCCATCGAGCGGGCGTCGGTCGCCACCTCAGAGCCGGCGTTGGCCAGACCGATCAGGGTCAACAGATCGGCCAGCGAGGTCAGGCCGGCCTGAAAGGCGATCAGGTGGACGGCGAAGAGTACCCAGCGCCGGCCCGCCTTGAGAGCCAGAGCGACGCAGGCTCCGCCCAGCACCGAGCCGCTGGCGATGGTCAACAGACCGGCCAGCCAATCGCGTGACAGCAGACTGGGGAGCCCGTAGCGCAGCGACAGGACGAGGGCCACCACGCCGACGCTCCCCAGCGCCCAGCGCCGCGCCCGTGGGATCGCCCCCACCCAGATCATACCGGCGCCAAACAGAGCCGCTCCGAGGTAACCCGAGGCGATGACGACGAAGCGCCACCCTCCCGCCGTCAGCGCCACTCCCGAGCCGTCTGAATAGACGACGAAGCGCTCGAAGCGGCCGCCGGTGAGAAGCGCCGCCAGGCCGTGGCTCATCTCGTGGGCCAGCGTCGTCAGCAGGCGGAACGGGTAGGCGAGGAGGTGCAGCCAAGGCAGCCAGGTGAGCAGCGCGGCGACCACCGCCGCCAGCAAGACCACCGCCAAAGCACCCTCCACGGTCGCGGTTGAGGCGGTGGCTGGGGGCGACGAGGAGCGTGTCGTAGGCGGCAAGGGTTCCATGGTCACAGGGCCTACCGGCGGCGGCGCACGATGCGCTCCAGCTGGCGCCGATCGAGCCGGATCTTGGCCACCGGCTCACCGTCGCGCAGCAAGACCGGCACCACGTCGTTGAACCGTTCGACCAGTCGCGGGTGATCGTCGATGGCGACTCGGGTCCAGCCGATCTTCATCGCCGGCAGCACCTCGTCGAGCACCACCGCCATCTGGTCACAGAGGTGGCAGTGGTCGCGGCTGAGCATCTCGTAGCGACCGGCTCGGGCTGCTGAGCTGGCTGTGCGGCGAAAAAACACGTGGCGCTCCGTCTACTCCCACTCGATGGTCGCCGGAGGTTTGCTGGTCACGTCGTAGACTACCCGGTTGATACCGGTCACCTCGTTGACGATCCGGTTGGCCACCCGGCCGAGCAGATCGTGGGGCAACGGGCTCCAATCGGCGGTCATGAAGTCGGAGGTGTCGACCGAGCGCAGAGCCACCACGTTCTCGTAGGTGCGGCTGTCTCCCATCACCCCGACGCTCTGAATGGGCAGCAGGACGGCAAAGGCTTGGCTGGTCTTGGTGTACCAACCGCTGGCGCGCAGCTCCTCGATGAAGATGGCGTCGGCCTCGCCCAGCAGGGCGACACGCTCGGCGCTCACCGCTCCGAGAATGCGCACCGCCAGCCCCGGGCCGGGGAAGGGGTGGCGCTCGATCAACTCTTCGGGCAGCCCCAGCTGCCGGCCCAGCTGTCGCACTTCGTCTTTGAACAAGAAGCGCAGCGGCTCCACCAGCTCGAAGCCGAGCCGCTGAGGCAGGCCGCCCACGTTGTGATGGGTCTTGATCACCGCCGAGGGTCCCTGCACCGAGACCGACTCGATGACGTCGGGGTAGAGGGTACCCTGGGCCAGAAAACGGGCCCCTTCGATCTCCCGAGCCTGGTGTTCGAAGACCTCGATGAACACCCGGCCCACCGCCTTGCGTTTGGCTTCCGGGTCGCTAACTCCCTCCAGGGCGGAGAGAAAACGGTGGCGAGCGTCCACGCTGACCACGTTGAGGTGCAATCCCCGGTGCAGACTCTCCTCGACCTGCGCTGCCTCATCCTTGCGCAAGAGGCCGTTGTCGACGAAGATCGCCGTCATCCGATCGCCGACGGCGCGACCGACCAGAGCCGCCAGAACCGACGAGTCAACCCCGCCCGAGATACCGCAGATCACCCGCTGGTCACCGACCTGAGCCCGGATTCGCTCCACCACTTCGTCCGCGAAGGTGGACATCCGCCAATCTTTCCTGGCGCCGCAGGCGGCGAGAAAGTTGCTCAGGATCTCACTGCCCTGCTCGGTGTGGGAGACCTCGGGGTGGAACTGAATGCCGTAGAGCCGCCGCTCGCCGTTCTCGAAGCCGACGAGCGGAGCGTTGCCGGTGGCGGCGGTCACCTCAAAACCGGCCGGCGGCCGCTCGATCAGGTCGCCGTGGCTCATCCAAACGGTCTGACGGCCGGCCAGGCCCGCGAACAGCGAGCCACCGCCTCCGACGACCTCGACCTCGGCCCTCCCGTACTCGCGCTCCTCGCTCGGCGCCACCACACCGTCGAGAAGATGGGCCATCAACTGCATGCCGTAGCAGATTCCCAACGTCGGAATTCCGAGGTCGAACAGCTCCTCGCCGATCAGCGGCGCCTGGGGCGAATAGACGCTCTGCGGTCCGCCGGAAAGGATGATACCGATCGGCTGCAGCCGCCGGATCTCGGCCAGCGACAGGTCGAACGGATGGACCTCGCAGTAGACCCGCTGTTCGCGCAACCGGCGGGCGATGAGCTGGGTGAACTGACTCCCAAAATCAAGAATGAGAACGAGCTGATGCTGGCTCATAGAAAAAGAATCCCCCCGATTGATCGGATCTACAATTCGGCTTCCGCCTTGAGTTCACGGGTCATCAGCTGGCCCACCGCCTCGGCCGGAGAGCGCCCTTCGTAGAGGACCTGGACCATCTGCTCGGTGATCGGTATCTCGACACCCTTGTGCTGCGCCAACCGTGAGATGGCCAGGGAATTGCGAACTCCTTCCGCCACCATCGAGGTATCTCCGGTCACCTCGGCGACGCTGCGCCCTCTGGCCAGCTCGACCCCGATACGGCGGTTGCGCGACAACCCTCCGGTGCAGGTGAGAACCAGATCGCCCAGCCCCGCCAGCCCCGAGAAGGTGCGTGCCTGGCCGCCGCAGGCAATGCCGAGGCGGGTGATCTCGTGCAGCCCGCGGGTGAGCAGAGCCGCCAGCGTGTTGTGGCCCAGTTCGAGCCCGCTGATCACCCCCGCCGCGATGGCGATGACGTTCTTGGCGGTGCCGCCCAGCTCGACGCCGGTGACGTCGTCCGAGGAGTAGAGACGCAGAGTGTCGGTCGAAAGATCCTGCTGCAGCCTCGCTGCCAAGTCGGCCTCTTCCGAAGCGATGACGGCGACGGTCGGACTGCCGGCCGCCAGTTCCAGTGCAAAGCTGGGGCCGGAAAGTACGGCGAACTGGACCTCGCGGTCGGCGGCGATCCCCTCTTCGAAGCTCACCTGACTCATCTGAGCCAGGGTCTCGCTCTCGATACCCTTGGTACAAGAGACCACGATCGCCGGCCGGTCGGCCGGGTGGATCCGCAGGTAGTTTCTCAGCACCTCGCGAAAGCCGTGCGAGGGGACCGCGACGAGGATGACGTCACAATCGACGATCGCTTGCAGAGAGGCGGTAGGAGTCAGCTTCGCGGGTAAGACAATGTCCGGTAGATATCGGCTATTGACCCTCTCGGCCGCCAGGTCCTCGGCCAGCTGCGGCCGCCGCGCCCAGAGCACCACATCCCGGCCAGCGCCCGCCAGATGGACCGCCAGCGCGGTGCCGAATGAACCGGCACCCAAGACCCCAATCTTCTTCACCGCTTCTCCTCCCTGATGATGGACGATAGCCGATCCTGCGAACTCCCGTCCCGTTGCGGAACCGATTCCCCCAGCTTGACTTCCGTGCCGGCGCCGAGGCGGGCCAGGTTGGAGCTGTGGCGTACGACGATCAGCAAGCCGATCGTGCCGCCGGATATCAACAGCCAGAGGGGAGCGGGCTCGGTCCATCCCATCCGGCCACAGAGAAAAACAAGGGGAGCGAAGAGTATCGCAGCTGCCATTGAACCGAGTGCCACATAGCGCGTCGCGGCCACCACCGCCGCGAAGGCGGCCAAACAGAAAAGCATCGGCAGCGGCGCCAGCGCCACCATCGCACCGGCTGCCGCCGCCACTCCCTTGCCACCGCGCCAGCGCAGGAAGACCGAGACGATATGACCGATCACCACCGCCACCGCGGCGGTGCCGAGAAAGGCCGGCGCCACGTTCAGCTGGCGGGCGATCCAAACCGCCGCCAGCCCCTTGCCGATGTCGAGAAGCAGGGTCACCAGGCCGACCATCCTGCCGCCGACACGCAAGGCGTTGGTCGCCCCCGGATTGCCGCTGCCTCGGGTTCGCAGGTCGATCCCGCGCACCAGCCGGACGAGCAGGTAACTAAAGGGAATGGCGCCCAGGAGGTAGGCGACGAGGATGGTCAAGAGGCCAACCGCGAGGGATGTTTCAGCGCTCATGGTCCAAGATCAATCAACGGACGGCTCTCGATGGGCGGCTCTCAAGGGCAAGCTCTCAAGCGGTGGGTTTGAGCAGGAGTCGGCGTAACATCTCCAAGCCGACCTGGCTGGCCAACGAGCGAATCCCCTGCCGGTCCCCCGGATAGCAGATCCGCCGGTGGACCACCTCTTCGTCACTGGGGCCGGCGACGGCGATATGCACCGTGCCCACCGGTTTGTCCTCGCTGCCGCCTCCGGGGCCGGCAATCCCGGTCAGCGCGATGCAGAAATCCCCCCCGAGCGCCCGCCGCCCACCGCTCGCCATGGAGCAGGCCACCGGCTCGCTGACCGCGCCATGCTCGGCGAGCAGCTCGGGCGGCACGGCCAGCATCGCGGCTTTGAGCGTGTTGGAGTAGGTCACCGCCGCGCCGAGAAAATAGTCGCTGCTACCGCTCACCCGAGTCAGTCGCTCGGCGACCAGCCCGCCGGTGCACGACTCCGCCGTCACCACGGTCTGTCCCGCCGCGCGTAGCAGTTCACCGACGGTCTCCTCAAGGCTCGCTTCCTCGCCACGAGCGTAGACCGCGGGGCCGATCAGCCGGCGCAGCCGGAGCTCGATTTCGTCCAGCCGCCGCTGGCGCTGTGCGGGTTCACCCAGCGCCCAAAAGCGCAGCTGTATCTCTCCCGGTTTGGCGAGCACGGTGATCGCCTCGCGCCCGAACTCTCGGTAGGCGGGAGCGATCTGCTCTTCGAGCGTCGATTCGGGCACGCAGGAGACCTTGAGCACCCGCTGTTCACGGCTGCCGCCCGGGGCGCGCCGCTCCAGCCAAGGGCGCAGATGGCGCTCCATCATGCCGGCCAGCTCGCGCGGAACACCGGGGAATAGCCACAGCGTCGAGTCGCCGGCAGACAGCCGCAATCCAGGGGCGGTACCCCATTCGTTGTCGAGCACCACGCCGCCCTCGATCACCTCAGCCTGCCGGCGGTTGACCTCCGGCATCACCAGCCCCATGCGCTCGAAGCGCCGTCGAATGGTCGCCTCCAGTTGCGGATCGAACCTGGTGGTCAAGCCCAGGGCGCGAGCCGTGGCGGCGCGCGTGCAGTCGTCCTCGGTCGGACCGAGCCCGCCGGTGACCAGGACCAGGTCGACCTCCGAGAGTCGCCGTGTCAACTCCGCCGCCAGCCACGCCTCGTCGTCTCCCACCACCGACTTGGCGACTAGCTCGATGCCGTGTTCCGCCAGCAAAGCGGTGAGCTTCAGTGAATTGGTGTCGAGACGGTCAGTGCCGAGCAGCTCCGAACCGACTGCGACGATCGCCGCTCTCACCTGCTTCTCCCTAATGACCCGTACCGCGTCATGGTCAAACAGGGCGGATCAAGGGCGGCGGTTCCACCGGCTGGTCGCTGATGTGGAAACAGCCGAGCAGCCGGGCGGCGAGGTCGTCGTCGTTCCGGCGCAGGTAGAGCCGGCCCAATTCCTGGCCGGCGACCAGTTCGTCGCCCAACCGCGCCAGCACCCGCAGTGAGACCTGATGGTCGATCGTATCCGTCGGTCGCTGCCGGCCGCCCCCCGCCTCGGCGAGCAGCAAGCCCACCTCCTTGGTATCGACGGCCGACAGATAACCGGCGCTGGGTACGGTGAGAACCACCTCCTCCGGCGCCAGCGCCTGGTCGATCACCCGTTCCCAGCCGCTCTCGGCACCTTGCGCCGCCGCCCAGCGATCAAACACCTCGCGGGCGCGACCGGAGGCCACCGCCGCTTCGAGCTCACCCTCCCCGAGCGGCCGGCCGACCAACGAGCCGACCTCGCGACAGAGGGCGAAGGTGATTTCCATCAAATCTGCGGGACCGTCGCCTTCCAGACACTCCAACGTCTCTTTCACCTCGGCGGCATGGCCGACCCAGCGACCCAGCGGCTGGCTCATGTCGGTGACCAGCGCCGTCGTCGGTGTGCCGAGAGCCTCGGCGGTACGCACCAGCATCGAAGCCAACTCGTGAGCGCGCGCCGGTTCCGGGATGAAGGCGCCGGAGCCCGTCTTGATGTCGAAGGCGACCCCCGCGGCGCCGGTGGCCAGCTTCTTGGACAAGATACTGGCGGTGATCAGCGGCAGCGAGTCGATCGTCGCCGTCACGTCGCGCAAACTGTAGAGCTTGCGGTCGGCGGGAGCCACATCCGTCGTCGCCATTCCGATCGCCATGCCGGTCTCGGTCACCGTGCGTAGACAAGACTCCCGGTCGAGCGCCAGATCGAGGCCGGGGATCGATTCCAGCTTGTCGGTGGTGCCCCCGGTGTGGCCGAGGCCGCGGCCGGTCAACATCGCTACCGGCCGGCCGCAGGCCGCCAGGATCGGCGACAAGACCAGAGAGACCTTGTCGCCAACACCGCCGGTCGAGTGCTTGTCCCCCAAGTCGGCGATATCGTTGCGCAGCTCCCACAGGTCACCCGATTCGAGCATCGCCTGCGTCAACACGCGGGTCTCCTGAGGACCCAGACCACGGATCGCCGCCGCCATCAGGAAAGCGCCGAGCTGTGCATCCGCCCAGGAGCCGTCAGTGGCCCCCTTGACCACCTGCCGCACCTCCTCCACGCTGAGCCGCTCGCCGGCGCGCTTGCGCTCGAGAATCCGGTAGGGGGTGGTCATCGGGACAATGGTGGGATCAAAACGAGAGGGGGACCGAGGTGTCTTCCGCCGGCAGCGCCGCCAACTTCTGCCGAGCCACGGTGCTGTAGGGCGACGAAGGATGCTCGTCGACGATGCGCTGATAGGCGGCCATGGCTTCGCCATCGAGCCCCAGAGTCTCTCTCGCCGAAGCCAGTTGATAGAGGATCAGATCCTCGGGCAAGGAACGGTCGCCGCTGGCCAGCATCTCGTCGAGCAGGCTGGCCACCTCTTCGCCGCGGCCGTCGGCGATGTCCAGCCGCATCAGATCCATCCTGATGCTGGCCGAGAGCAACCCGTCCGGCACGCGATCGATGAACTGTTGCCAGTGTTGGCGCGCCTCATCGAAGTGACCCGCATCCGCCGCCAGGCGACCCAGATAGGCCAGCGCGATGTCCGCACTGGCGGTACCGCCAAAATCCTCGCGCAGCTGCGAGAACAGGCTTACCGCCCGCTCGGCCCGCGCCTCACGACTGGCGAAGGTCGGTGCCTCGGGATCATCCGGCGTGGCGGCTTCTGCATCGATCGGCGCACTGTAGAGTTTGAGCGCCCCGTCCAACGCCACACCGGCCTTCGCCTCGCGGTTGGCGGAGTAGGCCCGGTAGCCGAGAACAGCTGCAACGACGAGCAGCAGCGCCACTCCAGCCGCTATCAGCTTGGGCGCCTGTTCGCGGATGGTCTCGAAGATGCGCTCAACCGCCTCCGCGAACTCGTCTCGCTTGATCTCTTTGCGACTCAGTCGATGGCTCATCGCTATCGTTCTCCAGACAGGGGTTTATCGGCCGTTGTTACTTGAACAAAATGGTGCGACTGGGAGGATTCGAACCTCCGACCTTGAGCTTAGGAGGCTCCTGCTCTATCCAGCTGAGCTACAGCCGCGAACGCGGCGAGTATAGCTCGAACCCGGATTGATATCAGTATTGAATCAGCGCTTCGATATTCGCCTCGCCGAGGCGCTTGCGGCCCTCCAGGAACATCAACTCGACGATGAATCCAAAACCGGCGATCTCGCCGCCGGCGCCGCGTACCAGATCCGCCGTCGCCACCGCCGTGCCGCCGGTGGCGATCAAATCATCGATGATCAGCACCCGCTCGCCCGGCTGAATGGCGTCGGCATGCATCTCGATCTTGTCTCTGCCGTATTCGAGATCGTACTCCTGGGACACCGTCGCAGCCGGCAGCTTGCCCGGCTTGCGCACCGGCACGAAACCGGCGTGCAGCGTGTAGGCAACGATGGGGGCGAACATGAAGCCGCGCGACTCGATACCGATCACCTTGTCGATATCGCGACCGGCAAAGAGCCAGTCGAAACGGTCCACCGTCATCCGCAGCCCCATCGGGTCTGCGAGCAGCGTCGAGATGTCGTAGAAGAGAATTCCCGGCTTGGGGAAGTCGGCGATCTCACGGATGTAGTTCTTCAAATCTTGCATGGCCACTCCTCAAAAAACAAAGCCCTCAGAAGTAGGTGATCTCGAATCTCTGCCACCGGGGTGCGGGATCCAGTGCCATTGTGGACACGCCGCTGACCACGGCCGAAGCCGGACCCCGCGCCAGCTGCCGCCCCAAGCGAGCCAGATCCTCCGCCGGTCCCCCAGCCTGCACCTCGACCCCGCCGTCCGGCAGGTTGCGCACCGAACCGACAAGACCGAGATCTCCGGCCCGACGCAACACAAAGTAGCGAAAGCCAACTCCCTGCACTCTCCCACTGACGTGAAAGAGCGTGGCGCGATAGCCCGTTTCGGCCTCAACCATCGGCCTCTTCCACGGCTCCTGCCGAAGATCCAACTTTGCCCGCCTTGCGGCCAACCCACCAGAAGCCGGCGACAAGTATGACCACGAAGGCGATAGACAGCAGCCCGAAGTAGCGATCGATGAAAGTGCTGATCGGCTCGCCGAACAGGTAAATCAAACCGGCGATGGCAAAAAAGCGTAGCGATCGCGAGAGCACCGATGCGATGACAAAAGTCCGGAAGCCAATGGCGAAAGCACCTCCGGAGACGGTAAACACCTTGTAGGGCAACGGGGTCAGCCCGGCGATGCCGATCGCCCAGGCGTTGTACTTGTCGTAGTACCGCTCGACCGCGCGTAGCTTCTCCTCTTTGAACAACCGCCGCAGCAGGGGACGACCGCCGAAGAAACCCAAACCGTAGCCAGCCATGCCACCCAGCACTGACCCGGCGCTGCAAAGAGAGGCGAACCACAAGGCGTCTTGCGGCCGGCCGAGGCAAAGCGGAATCAGCAACACGTCGGGTGGAATGGGAAAGAAGCTGCTCTCGGCAAAGGCGAGAGTGAACAGCGCTACCGCCGCGTTCGGCGAGTCGGCCAGCCCTTCGACCCAGTGAAACAGCTGCGACAGCGGAGCGGTGATTCGTGACAATAGTTGGCGCAATCCTTCGATCAATCTACTTCCCTCTTATCCCAGCCATGGCGGCCGATCAGCGGCACGAATGCGACCTCTTCGCCGAGGCGCCGGTGTACCCCCCGGCGGTCTTTGTCGTAGACCACCAGCCTCTGCGTCTGGCGGTCGCCTTCGGGAATGACCATCCTGCCTCCCACCGCCAGCTGGTCGAGCAGCGGCTTGGGCGGCGCCGGCGCGCCGGCGGTCACCAAGATGCGGTCAAACGGTGCGAACTCGCTCCACCCCACCGTGCCGTCGAAGGTCTGCACCTTGACGTTGTCGAGACCGAGTTCGCGCATCCGACCGATAGCCTGTTTGGCGAGGTCGGAAATCCGTTCGAGGCTGTAGACCCGGCGTGCCAGCAGGCCGAGGATCGCCGTCTGGTACCCCGACCCTGAGCCGATCTCGAGGACCGTGTGCTCCGCGTCGACGGCCAGCAGTTCGCTCATCCGAGCCACTACGTAGGGTTGGGAGATCGTCTGATCGGAACCGATCGGCAGGGCGCTGTCGCGATAGGCCTGAGGCCGCAGGTGGTCCGGCACGAAGCGGTGACGGGGAATCTTGCGCATCGCATCGAGCACCCGAGGGTCGCGCACACCGCGCCTGGCGATGTGGTGTTCGACCATCCGGTCGCGTTTGAGGGCCAGTTCAGCCATCGCGCAGCGAGCGGCCAGGCGACTCAGCCATGGTCGACGAGATTGGCGAATCGGTCGCCGAGCGGTCCAATGTCACGCAGCCTCGGATAGTCGGTCAGATCGAGGTGCAAAGGGGTAATCGAAACATAGCTGGAGGCGATGGCGTGATGGTCGTTGCCCTCCTCGCGTTCCCACTCCGGCGTGCCTGCGATCCAGAAGTACTTGCGCCCCCGCGGATCGGTCTTCTGGGTGATCGACTGCTTGTAGACGCGGCGCCCCAAACGAGTGAAATGCACCCCTCTGAAGTCGCCGACCGGAAAATTGACGTTGAGCAGGAGCCCGTGCTCGACACCGCCGTTGTCGAGCATTTCCTCGACCATCCGGCGGGCAAAACTGGCTCCGGGTTGGTAGGAAAAACCCTCGCCGACTTCCTGGCTGAAAGCCAGCGACGGGATTCCCAACAGGGAGCCCTCGAAGGTCGCGCTGACCGTACCGGAGTAGGTCACGTCATCGCCCAGGTTGAGGCCGAAGTTGATCCCGGAGACGATGAGGTCCGGCGGCTCGTCCCGCAACATCCACAGCACCGCCAGGTTGACGCAGTCGGTCGGCGTGCCGTCCACCGCGTGCCAGCGCTCGGCAAGTTTGCGAATTCTCAGCGGGCGATGGAGGGTCAGCGCGTGGCTACAGGCACTCTGCTCGCGGTCCGGCGCCACCACGGTGACTTCAACATCGCCGATCAGTTCCAACTCGCCGGCCAGCTGTTTGATGCCTTCGGAGTGGATGCCGTCATCGTTGGTGAGGAGGATTCTGGTCATTGTGGTCTCGAGTGGATGGCGTGGGAGCGGTGTTGATGGCCGCGCCAGCCAGTGTCGATCGACCCTGCGCAGCGCGGCGAGGTGGAATCAGTCAACGAAATACTTGCCGACGATCGGCGCCAGCTTGTCGATCGTCGCCCGCGGTACGGCGGCGGGGTCGGTGATCAGAGCGCTGGCCAGGGCGCTGGCGCAGGGACACTGCCGTTCAGGCAGGCTACCGTCGGCCCTGGCGGCGAGCCACCGCTGGATGATCGACCGGGCCAGAGAGACGTTGCGGTGCAAGACGGCGATCACCGCATCGACCGTCACCGCCTCCTCGGCCTCGTGCCAGCAGTCGTAGTCGGTGACCATCGACAACGAGGCGTAGCAAATCTCCGCCTCACGGGCCAGCTTGGCCTCCTGGAGGTTGGTCATCCCGATGACGTCGACTCCCCAACCGCGATAGATCTCCGACTCGGCCCGGGTGGAGAATTGCGGTCCTTCCATGCACAGGTAGGTACCGCCGGCATGGATGTTGGCACCGGCCTGGCGGCCGCAATCGACCAGTTGCGCCGAGAGCATCGAGCAGACCGGATCCGCCAGCGAGACGTGAGCCACCAGCCCATCGCCGAAGAAGGTGTCGGCGCGGTGACGCGTGCGGTCGAAGAATTGATCCGGCACCACCACGTCGCCGGGCGGGTAGTCGAGTTTCATCGAACCGACGGCGCTGACCGAGATGATCTGCTCGACCCCCAGCATCTTCATGCCGAAGATGTTGGCGCGGTAGTTCAGCTCCGAAGGCAGTAGCCTATGGCCTCGCCCGTGACGGGGTAGGAAGGCTAGGGTCTGGCCGTCCAACCGACCGATGAGAACAGCGTCCGAAGGGTCGCCGAACGGGGTCTCCAGCCAGCGCTCTTCGACCACCTCCAGCCCCTTCATGTCGTAGAGGCCGCTGCCGCCAATCACGCCGATCCGAATCTCGCTCATCGCTGTCAAATCCCTCAAGTCGCAACCGTCAGAGAGGTTGAAAAAGGCACCCTTCGAAGCGGTGACAGTAGCACAGCAGCCCCGCTCAAGAGCCGCGGTGTTCGATCGTTTCGACCACCGTCAGCGCTGTGGCGAGCGCCCTACGCGCCTCCTCTCCGGAGACCTTGACCGGCCCCTCTCCCCGGCAAGCGGCGACGAAGGCCTCGAGTTCGCGCACCAGTGGCTCACACTTCTCCACCGCCAGATCGGCCGGCTCGATCCGCGGGCCATCCGAGCCCCGCACCAGTTGATACCCCTTGACCTCCTGCAGCGGGTAGTCGAGCGAGTAGTACCGGTTCTGCAAGAAGACTCGCAACTTGCGCACCTTGTCCGCCGAGATTCGCGAGGCCGTCAAGTTGGCGGTGCAGCCCGAGGCCAGCTCGACGCGAACGTTGGCGATGTCCGTGCGCGGCGAGAGGACATTGATGCCCGTCGCTCGCACCTCAACCACCGCACTGGGATCGAGCGCATGCAGAATCTGTAAGTCGTGGATCATCAGATCGAGGACCACATCGACATCCAGGCTGCGCGGCGTGAACGGAGCCAACCTCTGCACTTCGATGTAGCCCGGCGGCATGCCGAGTTGGACCAGAGCCTGCACCGCCGGGTTGTGGAACTCGACGTGGCCCACCGCCAAGACACGATCGCCGGCCGCTGCCAGCAGCCGATCCGCCTCCTCCAGGCTGGCGGCCAGCGGCTTTTCGATCAGCAGGTGTTGGCCGGCGGCGAGCAACTGACAACCGAGCGTCGCGTGATCGACGGTCGGCACCGCCAGGACCACGGCCTGGCAACGGTCGGCCAGCTCTTCGACACTCGAAAAGAGGGTCACGCCGTGCTGATCGGCCATCGCCTGGGCGGTTTCCGGGCGTTGATCATGAATGCCGACCATCTCGACACCCGGCAGCGCCGACAGGATGCGAACGTGATGGCGGCCCATCCCGCCGGTACCCACGACACCGATCCGCAGATTCTTCACCCTACTCTCCGCCGCCACCGCGACCGCCGCGCCGGCCGGGCGTAGCCCTGATCACGCCCCGCTCGGCGCTGCGTACGAACTCGACCAGGTGATCGACCTCCGGCGTCCCACTCAGCTCATCGACGATGCGCTGGAGAGCCTGCGAAGCGTTGAGGCCGGAGCGCACGAAGATCTTGATCGCCTTGCTGAGCCGGGAAATCACCTCCGGCGCAAAGCCCTTGCGCTTCAAGCCGATGGTGTTCAATCCGTAGCAAAGCGGCTTCTGCCCCACCGTTTTGACAAACGGCAGGGCGTCCATGGTGACCACCGAATAACCGCCGATGTAGGCGTGGCGGCCGACGCGGCAGAATTGATGGACCGAAGAAAAAGCGCCGATGGTGGCGTCGTCGCCCACTTCGATGTGGCCCGCCAGCGTCGCGTTGTTGACGAAGACGGTCCGATCCCCGACGAAACAGTCGTGAGCCACGTGAGCGTAGGCCATGAACAGGTTGTCGCTACCGATGCGGGTCAGGCCGCCACCGCTGCCGGTGCCGCGATGTACGGTGCAGAACTCGCGAAACTGGTTGCGATCACCGATCTCCAGGAAGACCTCCTCGCCGTCGTACTTCAGATCCTGCGGTTCAAAACCGATGGCGGACATCGGGAAGAGCCGGTTCGCGCGACCGATGCGCGTCGGCCCCCGCACCTGGGCGTTGGCCCCCACCTCGGTATCGGCACCGATCTCAACCCGCGGGCCGATCACCGCGTAAGCGCCGACTTCAACTCCATCGGCCAGTTCGGCGGACGGATCGACGATGGCCGTGGGATGGATCTTGGTCGCCATCAGCGATCCACCAGAACGGAGGTGAGAACCGCTTCGGCAGCCACTTTGCCGTCAACCCGCGCCTTGCCGATCATCTTCGCGTAGTTGGAGCGCAGCCGCTCCATCACGACTTCGTATTCCACCTGGTCTCCCGGCACCACGGGTTGGCGAAAGCGAGCTCGATCGATACCGGCAAAGTAGATCAGTTTGTTCTCGCGCTGTGGATGATCATGCAGCGCCAGCAGACCGCCGGCCTGGGCCATTCCTTCGATCAGCAAGACTCCCGGAACGACCGGGCGGTCAGGGAAATGGCCGGCGAAGAACTCCTCGTTGATGGTGAAGTTCTTGATTCCCAGTAGTCGCTGTCGCGGCTCGATCTCGAGAACCCGATCGATGAGCAGAAAAGGATACCGATGCGGCAAGATCGACATGATCCATCCGATGTCCCGAACCTCCGCCTCACTCTTCTCGGTCAAAATCGATCCTCCTAGCCACCTTGCCCTGAAGGCTCAGCCTTTGAGTTCCCAGGGTTTGAAATCTCAGCGCTTTCAGCTTTCTCGGCATCATCGAGCCGTCTCTCCACAGCCCGCAACCGCCGGAACATCTCGGCCAGACGGCTGGAGACCGCGGTCAGTCGCCGCCACTTGCGCAAGTCGATGGCCGGTATGCCTCCCCGCGCGCCGCCCTCGGCCGACTCGAAGAGGGCCGACTTGGCTGCCACTTGCACACCATCGCCAACCTGCAAGTGGTCGGCGATTCCCGCCTGCCCGCCGAGGACCACTGCATCACCCAGAGTCGTCGAACCGGCGATACCGGACTGACCGCAGAGGATGCACGCTTGTCCCGTGCGCACATTGTGGCCGACCTGAACCAGGTTGTCGACCTTGGTACCGGCACCCAGCCGCGTTTCACCCAGGGTGGCGCGATCGATCGCTGCATTGGCCCCCACCTCGACATCGCGCTCCAACACCACCCGACCGATCTGCGGCACCTTGTGGTGCACTCCGTCATGGGTCGCATAGCCAAAGCCATCCGCACCGACCACGGCGCCGGCGTGTACGGTCACCCCGGCCTCGAGTTCGACCTCATCGTAGAGCACCGCGTGCGGGTGCAGCACCACCCCGGAGCCGAGGGCACAATGGCGCCCCACCACGGCGTGCGCATGGAGGGCGCAACCGGCCCCGATGCGGCTGCCGTCGCCGACGACGACGTAAGGTCCGAGATAGGCTGCGGCGTCGATCCGGCAGGCGGAGCCGATGACCGCGGTCGGGTGAACCCCGGGCTCGGTGGGCGGCTGCGGATGCAGCAGAGCGACCAGACGGGCCATGGCCAGGTTGACCGGCAGCCCTTGCTCGGGATCGACAACCAAGAGATCTCTACCGGCGATTCGAGGGTCGCTCGACATCCCCTCGTCGACCAGCAGCACGCCGGCGCCGCTCGCCGAGGCCTGGTCCAGAAAGCGTCCCGAGACGACAAAGGAGATCTCACCGGCCCCGGCCTGCGCCAGCGCCTTGACGGCGGAGACCGTCCGCTCGCCGGCGCCGGCGACACGGCCACCGAGTCGCTCGGCGAGTTGGCTCAAGGTCTGAGGGAGCGGCTGCACAGGTTCACGCATAACGGACGAAAAGCCCGCCGGCCTACCCGGGCAGCGGGCGGGTCGCGGGCGTAGAGCTTACTTCGTCGCCGGCCTACTCTGTCTTGTCGGCGTCGAGCAGTTCGATGATGCGAGCGGTGATGTCGATGTCATCGGTGGCGAAGATCAGACCGCTCTCGAACTTGCGCAAGATCAGGGAGTAACCCTCGTCGCGGCCCACCTTCTGGATCACCGGCATGACCTTGGCCTCGATGCCGCGCAGTGTATCTTGTTGCCGCTTCTCCACCTTGCGGTTGGCATCCTCGGAGGCGCGACGCAGCGCCGTAGTCTTGTCTTCGAGCTGCTGCTGCATCTCGGCCAGGGTCTCCTGAGATAGCGACAGGCCGCCCTCGGTGATACGACCACGCAACTGCTTGATCTCCTCGTCCTGGGCTTGCAGCTTCGACTGCTCACCCTTGCTGAAGGCCTCCAATTCAGCGAGAGCGGTCTTGCCGGTCTGCGACTCGGTGATGATCTGCTGAACATCGATGATAGCGATCTTCAGATCGCTGCTCTGCGCCCCGGCAGGTACCACGGCGAGAGCGGTGAGCAGGAGGCCAAGGGTGAGCACAACACGGAACGATACTCTGTAGGACATGACGGTGAAGCACATCGAAAATCTCTCCTTGAAAACGGACTCAGCGGTGCGCGGCGATAACTAGAACGAAGCGCCGATCGCAAAGGTAAAGCTGTCAAATCGGTCGTTGGGTAGCGAGTCCAGGTTGCGGGCAAAGATAAAGCGCAGCGGTGCACCGAGGACGGGCACCAGCAAGCGCAGCTCGATCCCTGCCGTCGTGCGTAGATTCGACAGGTCGATCGACTGGCTGATCGGGGTTTGCGAGATGATAGTACCGTCGTCGTCTCGCTCAAACTCGACATAGTCGCCGAAGACGTTGCCACCGTCAACAAAAAGGATGGCGCGGAAGGGACCACCGAGCAAGAAGTGGTATTCCACGTTGAACTGGACAAAGGAGTCACCGCCCAGCCCGCGCGATCCTAGGACCGGATCGGGGACCAGTTGTCCATCCTTGCCGCGTACGAAGATCGAGCGGAACGAGTGGCCGCGGATGCTGTTCTCGCCACCGAGGAAGAAACGCTCGAGCTGAGACAGCTGCCGGTCGACGCGTTCGCCGTCCGCATTCGTCGTCGAACCGAACGGATCGATCATCCCTGCCTCGAAGTTGAAGCCGAAGACCGACTGCACCGGATAGTTGGTCACCGGCTTGAAGTAGGTATAGCCGACGGTGGGACGCACGAAGAAGTTGTCGCCACCGAGAAACCCTCCGGCGTACTCGACCGACAGACGCACTCGCTGACCGCGGGTCGGCTCGAAGCGATTGTCGATGCTGTTGTACTGCCACACCGGACGCAGCGACGAGTTGTCGATGTTCAACCGGCTGAGGGTGTCGAACTCACCATCCGCGTTGAGCGCGCGCACAACATCCTTGAACCGCGACAAGGTATAGCTGACGGTGAAGGTCTGGAAGAGCTTCAAGTTGCGGCCGTAGCTGATCACCGTGCCGGTACTCTGGCGCTGAAACTGCTCGCCGGTGGCTAGCCGGAAATCGAGGTTCTGGTCGAAGATCTGAAAACCGAGGTTCTGCGGGCGATCCAGGAACCAGGGAATGAAGTAGGAGAGGTCCACCGAGTTCTGCTGCCTGCCGGACTCGACCGAGATACCGACGGTCTCGCCGCGACCGAGGAAGTTGGTGGTGCGGAAGGAGAGCTGACCGAAAAAGCCGTTGAACTGGCTGAAACCGGCGCCGAATTGCAGCTCGGTACGATTGTCTTCTTGGCCCTTGAGCGTCAGTTCGACGGTCTGCGTTTCGGTGTCCGGGTCGAAGTCGACCGGTTCGTTCTGATCGAGCTTGAAGTAGGTCAGCTGGTTGATCTTCAAGATGCTGTTGCGCACCCCCCCCATGTTGACGGGGAAACCCTCGGCGACCCGCAACTCGCGGCGCAGGACTTTGTCCCGCGTGGTGACGTTGCCTTCGAACTCGATGCGACTGATCTCGAATTGGTCGTTCTCTGTGATGTGGACCACCACGTCGGCGACATAGTTGTCACGCTCGACCAACTCGGGGTCGATGCGGGCGAAGATATAGCCGCGATTCTTGTAAGCCTGGTCGACGTTCTCCACCGCCTTGTCGATCTCATCGGTGCGCAGCCAACTGCCCTCGCGAACGGTGAACAGGCCGACAAGAGCCTCGTCGGTGAACTTCTCATTGCCGTCGACACTGACCTTGCCAAACCGCCAACGGCTCCCCTCTTCGACCGGTACGATCAGCTTCAACCGGCGCTTGCCGCCCTTCTTGAGCACCTCGATGCGCGGTTCGCGAATCAACACGTTCTTGTACCCGGCACCGCGGTAGATATCGCGAATCTTGTCGAGATCCTCGCCCAGCGTCGCCGGGTTGTAGATATCCTTCTTGAGCGTCTTGGTCAGCAGGCCGCTCTCTTTGGTCTTCTTCATCGACCAGCGCAGCCGCAAGTCGGAAAAGACGGTGTTGCCGTCGAAGTCGATATCGCCGATACGAACCTTGTCGCCTTCATCCACCGTGTAGACGGCGTTGATCTCGCCGTCGTCGACCTCTTCCATGGTGGCTTCGACATGCGCGAAGCGGAAGCCCTTGTCGCGGTAGGCCTCTTCGATCACCGCCTTGAGCCGCTCCAATTCACCCCGGCTGACCGGCAGCCCCTCCTGCACATCGACACGCTCGCGAGCGGCGCGGTCGTCGATCTCGCTACGGCCCACCCGCTTGAGACCGACATACTCGACCGAGCGCAAGACAGGCCGTTCGGCGATGCGGATGGTCAGCTTGACGCCGGCACCGTCGCTGGCGCCATCGACTTCGATGTCGTCGAGCAAGTCACGGCTCCACAGCTCCTTGATACGACGGTTGAGTTCCCGCTCGTCGAGCTTCTGCCCGACCTCGAGCCCGAGGTAGAAAAGCAAGGTCTCTTCGCTGAGAAGTTTCAACCCCTCGAACTCCACCGCACTGATCGGCCGGCCGTTCAAGGGTAGCGCTTGCGCCAGCGAAGCGAGCGGAGTCGCCACCACTAACACAGCGGTCAGCACGGCGGTCAGCACGCCGGTCAACAGGCGGCCCGATAGCCTCCCCGAGGAGTCACCGAGGTTCGCTGAACGCGGGCTCAGCGCCCGCTCAGAGTCTTGCTGCAGATGTTCCCAGTCCATAATTCGCTGCCTATGCAAATCTCGGGCCCAATCGCCCGCTATCCAATTTCCAAGGTTTTATCGTGCCGGAGTTGGCGGTGGCAAGGTTGGCGGTGGTTCAGCTCTCCTGGCCGACCGGCTGTTGCGTCCCGGCAGGTTCGCCCAGGGTGCAATCGAGTTTCAACCGGTCGTCATCGAGTGTGACGCAGATGCGCTCGATGGGCTCGTCCCGGCGGCTGATCAAAACCTCCGAAACCGCGTCTTCGACAAACCGCTGGATGGTGCGCCGCAGCGGTCGGGCTCCGTTTGAAGGATCGACGCCCGCCTGATCGAGTAGCCAGTCCTTGGCTTCCGGCGAGACCACGACGCGAAGATCTCGTTCTGCCAGCGTGGCGTTCACGTCGGCCAGCAGAATGTCCACGATGGCACGCAGTTCATCGCGACCGAGTGTATTGAAGACGATCACTTCATCGACTCGGTTGAGAAACTCCGGGCTGAAGGAGCGATGCAGCTCGGCCAGAATCTCCTCCTCGATGCGCTGGAATTCCTCTCCCGCTCCACCTCCCCCGAAGCCCATCCGGCCACCACGCCCGACAAACTTGCTGCCGATGTTCGAAGTCATCAGCACCAGGGAATTCTTGAAATCCACCGAGTTGCCGTAGGCGTCGGTAAGACTGCCGTCATCGAGGATCTGCAACAGCAGGTTGGAGACATCGGGATGAGCCTTCTCGATCTCGTCGAAAAGGACCACCGAGTAGGGCTGCCGGCGGAGACGTTCGGTCAGCTGCCCGCCCTCTTCATGACCGATATAACCGGGCGGTGAACCGATCATCTTCGAGATGGCGTGCTTCTCCATGTACTCGCTCATGTCGAAGCGCACCAGGGCACCGAGACTGCCGAAAAGGAACTCGGCCAGCCGCCGCGCCACCTCGGTCTTGCCAACTCCGGAAGCGCCCAAAAAGATGAACGAGCCGACAGGTCGGTTGGGGTTGCTAACCCCCAGACGGGAGCGGCGGATGGCTCGACTGATGGCGCTGATCGCCCGATCCTGCCCCACCACCCGCTTGCGCAGCGTATCTTCCATGCGCATCAGCTTCTCCGCCTCGGCGGTCTGCAAACTGGCGACCGGAATGCCGGTCCACGACGAGATCACCTCTTCGATATCGCGGCGGGTCACTTCGAGCAGCAACTCATCGTCCGCCGTCAGATTCATGCTCTCCAGATCCTCGCGAAGTTCGATCTCGCGCTCGCGCAGATAGACCGCCTGCTCGAACTCCTTGGAGGAGATCGCCGCCTTCATCTCGGTCACCACCTGCAGGGTCTCCTGCTCGAGTTGCCGCAGGTTTTGCGTATCGCGAACGCGCCGCAGTTTGACCCGGGCGCCGGCCTCGTCGATGACATCGATCGCCTTGTCGGGAAGGTGGCGATCGGGGATGTAGCGGCTCGACTGATAGATCGCCAAGCGCAGCGCCGCATCGGTATAGCTGACCTTGTGGAAGGCCTCGTAGCGGTCCTTGATGCCCTCGAGAATCTCCAGAGCCTCTTCGTCGGAGGGTGGATCGACCTGCACCGACTGGAACCTGCGCAGCAGGGAGCGATCCTTCTCGATGTACTTGCGGTACTCCTTGAGTGTCGTCGCACCGATACAGGAGATCTCGCCGCGCGACAGGGCGGGTTTGAGAATGTTCGCCGCATCGAGCGAGCCTTCGGCCGAACCGGCTCCGATCAGCGAGTGAATCTCGTCGATGAATACGATCAGCTCCTGCGACTCCTTCAGTTCCTTGAGAATCCCCTTGAGCCGCTCTTCGAACTGGCCGCGGTACTTGGTGCCGGCAACAATCAGGGAGAGGTCGAGCGCCACGATACGCTGCGCGGCCAGCGACAGAGGTACCCGGCCCTCGATGATGCGCTGCGCCAGCCCCTCGACGATGGCCGTCTTGCCGACCCCTGGCTCACCGATCAGAATCGGGTTGTTCTTGGTGCGCCGCGAGAGGACCTGAACAATCCTCTCCACTTCGTTTTCACGGCCGATCAGCGGGTCGAAGGCACCCTCGGAAGCCAAGCTGGTGAGATCGCGGCCGAACTCGGAGAGGAAGGGTAACTCCTTCTTTTGCTGGTTCACTTCCCGCTCCTTGACGATGCTCAACACCTCGTCGCGGACGGTGTAGACGTCGAGTCCGTGCTGCGCCATCACCCGCATCGCCAGACAACCTTCGACGCGCAGGATACCGATGATCAGATGTTCGGAACCGACCGCCGTGTGCAGCATGCTCTCCGCCTCGTGCGAGGCATAGGCCAGAATCTTCTTGGATTCCTCGGAAAGCGGCAGCTCGGCGGTGGAGGAAATGCGCTCGACAAAGACACGCTCGCCTTCGATCTCGCGCCGCACTTCGTCGGGCTTTACATGGAAATGGCGAAAGATCTCGCTGATCGTCTCCTCGCCCTCGCGCAGGATGCCGAGCAGAATGTGCTCGGATTCGATGACCCGGCTGCCGAGTTTGCTCGCTTCATAGCGGGCGAAAAAGAGTGCCCGGCGGGCCTTCTCGTTGTACTTCTCAAACATCGATTGCCACGTTCCCTGATTCCATCCCAGATGACAGCCCTGATGAGGGCGAAAGGAGCGGCGAGGGCCGCAAAACCCCTCTTTCCAAGCTCAAAATTCTACCACAGCGTTCAGCGATCACCGGGTTGTGAGTGACCAGTATGGTGGTCGTGGCATGACGCCGATGTAGGTCGAGCAGCAGAGCGAAGATCACCTCGCCGCTGGCCGGGTCGAGGTTGCCGGTCGGCTCGTCAGCCAGCAGCAGCGGCGGCTCGAGGATCAGCGACCGGCACAGCGCGACACGCTGGCATTCACCGCCGGAGAGCTGGCTGGGAAAGTGGTCGAGACGATTTTCCAGCCCCACTTCGGTGAGGAACTCGCGCGCTCTGCGGGTCAGCTCGGGCAACGACCGGCCAGCGATCCTCCCCGGCAAAATCACATTCTCGAGCGCCGTAAAGTCGGGCAACAACTGATGAAATTGGAAGACGAAGCCGATCGTTCGGTTGCGAAAGGCGGCAAGCTCGTTGCGGTTCAAACCGGCGATCGGTCGGCCGTCGATGATGATCGACCCCTCGTCCGGCCGATCGAGCCCACCCAAGAGGTGCAGTAAGGTCGACTTGCCCGAGCCGGAAGGGCCGACGATAGCCACCAGCTCGCCCGCCGCCACTTCGAGATCGACGCCGGCCAGGACCTCGACCTGTCTGCGCCCGTCGCGGTAGGTCTTGGCGACCCCCTGCGCGCTCAGAGCGACGCTCACGGTTTCATCGCCTCCACCGGCCCCGCCGTGGTCGCCCGGCGGGCGGCGTAGAACGAGGAGGCGAGCGCCAGGGTGGCGGTCAACACCAAGACCGCGAGCAGATCCACCTGCTGCACATCGAAGGGCACGTAGTCCACCAGGTAGACCTGGCCGGGCACCGAGAAAAATCGAAAGTGGTCGAAGAGCCAGGCGCCGCCCACCCCCAGCAAGGTACCCAGCAGGATGCCGGCGCCGGCGAGTATCGCTCCGAGGAGGAGAAAAGCTCGCCCGATCAGGGCTCGGGGAGTCCCCATCGCCATCAACATTCCGATCTCCCGCCGCTTGCTGGAGATGATCAAGGAAAGATCGGCGATCAAGGCGAGGCTGGCCACCAGCACCACCAAGGCCACGGCGACAAAGGTCACCACCTTCTCCAACCGCAAGGCAAAGAGCAGCGGCCGATTGAGCTGGCGCCAGCTGCGCACGCGCAGATCCGGATCCACCTTCCCGAGTTGCGCTTCGAGATCTGCCGCCAGCGCCGGAGCGGCGCTGAAGCCGCCGGCAGCGGTCACGTCGAGGATGGCCCGATCCCCGCCCAAGAGACTCTCGGCCACCGCCAAAGGCAGTGCCACCCGTTCGCGCTGCTCCGTCGGGGCGCCGTCAAAAACGCCGGCCAAGGGCAGGCTGCGCAACCGCGGCTGCGGCCCGAACGGGGTGAGCGTGGGCCGCGGCGTGACCAGATCGACCGTCTCGCCCACAGCCAGCCCCCAGCTCTCGACCAGGGTCGAACTCAGATAGAGGCCCGGCGCTCCTCCGGCAGCTCCGGGAAAGGACTCCGGAACCGCCCTCTCGAAGCCGACCAGCGCCACCGGCGCTGGCTCTACCCGATCCCCGCGCAGCAGCCATCCCTGGCCACGGACCAGTCGCTGCACCGCGGCGACACCTTCCGTCTCCGCCAACCGGCGGCTCAGTTGCGCACCATCGAAACCGGCCGGCAGTTCGATCTCGATCTGTGGGCTGCGCGCCAACACGGCATCGCGCAAAGCGCGCTGAAAACCGGAGAGGACGGCCAAGACGAGGATCAAGGCCGCCACCCCCAGGGCGACACCGATGCCGGCGACCCAAGAGAGGAAGGTGGCAAAGGCATCGCGGCGAGTGCTCTTGAGATAGCGCAGCGCCAGGTAGGAAGCCAGCGGCAAACGATCCCGCCAGGCCAGCCGGCGCGAGGCCGAAGAAGGCGCGGCGATCGGCGCCGGCTCGCTCATGCCTGCGGTCGCAGAAGCGGAAAGAGAATCACGTCGCGAATCGACGCTCGATCGGTGAACAGCATGGCCATGCGGTCGATGCCGACTCCCAGACCACCTGCCGGCGGCATGCCGTGTTCGAGGGCGAGAATGTAGTCCGCATCGAAGCGGTGAGCTTCGTCGTCCCCCTGCTCGCGGGCGGCGAGCTGCTGGCGGAAGCGCTCTGCTTGCACCTGTGGGTCGTTCAATTCACTGAAGGCATTGGCCAGCTCCATACCACCGACATAAAGCTCGAAGCGCTCGGTCAACCGCGGGTCGCCGGGCTTCTGCTTGGCCAGTGGAGAGATCTCCACCGGATGATCGATGATGAAGGTCGGTGCATTCAAGTGCGGCTCGGCAACCTCTTCAAACAGCGCCAGAAGGAGGTGTCCCCAGTCGCGAGCCCGCGGCATCTCGGCGCCGCGACGCTCCAACTCCTCGGCGATGGCCGCCGCATCCCCGAGCTTCGCCGGATCGATCTCGCCATACTTCGCCGTCGCCTCGACCATGGTCAGCCGCGGCCACGGCGCCGCCAAGTCCAGCCGCTCCCCTTTCCAGCTCAGCGCCGCCTCTCCCAAAATCGACTCGGCCAAAGAGACGAACATCTCCTCGACCAGGGTCATGATGTCCCGGTAGTCCGCGTAGGCCCAGTAGAGTTCCAGCATGGTGAACTCGGGGTTGTGCTGGGTCGAGATTCCCTCATTGCGGAAGTTGCGGTTGATCTCGTAGACCTTGTGCAGGCCGCCGACCACCAACCGCTTCAAGAACAACTCCGGCGCCACTCTCAGGTAGAGATCCAGATCGAGGGCGTTGTGGTGGGTAGTGAACGGGCGCGCCGCGGCACCTCCGGCCAGCGCCTGCATCATCGGTGTTTCCACCTCCAAAAAGCCGCGAGAGTCGAAGAAGGCGCGCATGCCGCGCAGCAACGCCGCTCGCACCTCGAAAACTTGCCGCGATTCGGGGTTGGAGATCAGATCGAGGTAGCGCTGCCGATAGCGCACTTCGACATCCGCCAGGCCGTGGTACTTCTCGGGCAGCGGCCGCAGCGCCTTGGCCAGCATTTGAAGCTGCTCGCCGGCGAGGGTCAGCTCACCGGTGCGGGTCACCATCAGGGCACCGCTGACCCCCAGGTAGTCGCCGAGGTCGAGATTGGCCAACACGCGCGTCGAGTCTTCCGCCAGTTTGTGGGCGCGAATCAACACCTGGAGTTTGGCGGAGCCATCGCTGATGTCAACGAAGACCGTCTTGCCGTGCTCCCGAATCGCCTGCACCCGGCCGGGCACCCGTAGCCTCACCGGCTCTGCGACGAGTTCCTCCGCGGTCTTGTCGCCATAACGCTGGTGGACGCCGGCCGGTTCGAGATCGTGCTCAAAGAGGCGTGGATAGGGGTCGACCCCCGCTTCGCGTAGCGCCGCGAGTTTGGCCTTGCGGTGGGCAATCTGCTCATCGAGTTCTGACATCGCTCTCTCCTGCTGCCGGCGGGGCCTTGTCGCCGAAGAGGAACCAGTCGCCATGGCGGGCCCCGACAGATGCGGCGAACGATAACGCATTCCCCTCAAGCGTGCTCACCCGGCGAGCAGAATACTCGCCACAGAGGTCACCCGAACGGATACCATGCCGCGATGGACCAGCGAGAGAAAGATCTGCAACAGGCGGTCGAGCAATGGCACCGGCGCGGCTGGCCGAAGCCGTGGGGGTTGGTGATCTCCGGCTCCGGCCTTGCCGTCGACCTGACGCCGCCGACCCATGGCCCCATCCCTCTGGCCGAACTGCTGCCCTTCCCCGTGCGTTCGGTCGTCGGCCATCCACACTCGGTCGAAATGCTCCTACCCCACCCTGAGCGTCCCGTTCTCTATCTGCGCGGCCGGGTGCATGCGTATCAGGGTTACGACCCGGACCAAGTGGTTTTCCCGGTCCGGCTGGCGGCCCTTCTCGGCGCCAAAGTGTTGATCATGACCAACGCTGCCGGCGGCCTGGACCCACAGAGTCACCCCGGCCAGCTGTCACTGGTGCGCGATCACCTCAACCTCTCCGGGCTCAACCCGCTGCGCGGTGAGCCGCCCGCCGAGTGGGGGCCGCGTTTCCCGGACATGACCGCCGCCTACGACCCGGCGCTGCGGCGCAAGATCTTCGCCGCCGCCTCTCAACTCGGAATCGAGCTTGGAGAGGGTGTCTATGCCGGCCTGGCCGGCCCCTCCTACGAAACGCCGGCCGAGATTCGCATGCTGCAAGTGATCGGTGCCGACCTGGTCGGCATGTCGACAGTTCTCGAAGTGATCGCCGGCCGTCACATGGGGCTGCGCTGCGCTGTCATCTCCTTGATCACCAACCTGGCAGCGGGAGTGACCGACGAGCCGTTGGATCACGAGGAGGTTCTCCACTTCGGCCGCGCCGCCGCCACCGACGTGCAGCGGCTGCTCAACAAGGTGTTGGCCGAGGGCTGAGCAGACGCCAAGGCCGGACTACCGGCGGGTGCGGTAGCGAGAGGGCCGGAAGGCGAGCAGCCAGAGGCCGGAATAAACCCGCATCAACCGCATGCGCAGCAGCTGCAACGAGCGCGCGTCGCTTTGGCGATCCTCCAAGACGGCCCCCTCGATCAGGTGGCCGAAGTGGCGCAGAAAGCTATCCGCGCGCCGCGTCATCTGCCGAGCCGCCTCGAAGGTCGGCCCCTCTCCGCTGGTGGCGGTCTCGTCGAGGATGGCGCGAATCTCCTCAGCCTTGGCGTTCAGACGCACCCGCAAGGCAGCGGCCTCGATCAAGAACCGTTCCAGATTGAGATCGGCGGTGAGGTCGCTGCCGTCGAACCGCCGGTAGGCCTCCACTTCCCGCGCCTCCAGGCGCAAGGGAAAGATCTCGGGCTGGGTGATCACCTCGGCAGGGTCGACCTTGGAACTGGTGCCGGCCAGCGCATCCAAGATGCGGCGCAGGCTCTCATTGTTCGAGTCCTGCGCATAGCCTCTCAGGTGGTCCAGGTTGCCCCTGGGATCGGCCGCAAACGAAGCCTCTTGCTCCAGCGGCACCTCGGAAGTTTCGGCATCGGAGTCACCGCCTTCGCCGAGGCTGCTGCGCAGTCGCGGCGCCAGACTTCGCGCCTGATAGCGGATCTGGGCCAACCGATCGAGCTTGAGTTCGCCGCCCTGCACCTCCCGCTCGAAGCGATCGAACTCGCGCCGGAACCGGTTGAGGTCGGCGTCCAGGGAGCCGTCGGCTCCCCCGGCCATGGGTACTTGCTCTTCCAGGGAGAATACTTCACGACAGACCCTCGCCACCTCGCGCTCCTCCTTCTCGTAGAGGTCGGAAATGCGCTCCCCGAAGGCCAGATTCGTCGTAACCACCTTGAGCAACAGGTGCGGATCGAAAAACAAAGGACCCAGCCTCCGCTTGGCTTCCCGATAACGCGGGATAATTCGCCGCTCGTGAAACTCGTCGAGATCCTCGACCGTCCTGATCTCTTGGCGAATATCCTGGATCTCCGCCAGCCAATCGTCCACCCTGTGCTGGCGGTCCTCCACATCGGCCGTGACATCGGCCATCTGGCTGAGCCCTCCCAGCACTTCGCGGAAGCGCTCGCGCGAGTCCTTCGCGCCACCGCCGATCTCGCTCTCCGCGGCCAGATGGGTGAGGAGAAAATCAAATTTGTCGAGCCGATCGTGATTCCAGTCGGCCGGATAGGTGGCGAGGTAGAACTTGGCCAGCTGCGTCAGAACCTTCTCATCCGGATTCTTGACCCGGCGAAAGAACTTGCGAACGGCGGACGGAGCGATTCTGCTATCCTCCGCCAACAACGCCTTGTTGAGCCCTCCGAGTTGTTCTCCAGCCTGATCCAATTTCGCCTTGACGAGATCCACACCCGAAACGTTCAGGTGATGGGAAATCTCCTTGAGTTCGCTGTAGACCGACTGGAAGTCGAGGGGCAGCGGTCGGCTTTCCCCGTTCATCAGCACCTTGCTCAAGCTGCCGAGAAACTTGTGGAACGACCAGGCGGACCGGAAGCGATCCGAGACTTCGACGTACCGCCGGTGAAGAACACTGAGTTCCTGAACAGACATCGCGGGTACCACTCCAATCGGAAAGAAAAACGACGCTCGAAACGCCTCAAAGATACTAGGGACGGACCGCCGGCGGAAGCCGATGTTCCCTTAGATTCATGCACATACCGCCTCAGTAGCACGGAACAGGTTGCCACTTTGCAGGAGCCTAGAGAATTGGAGGATTGTACGGGATGAGCCAGCCGAAGGGAATCACCAAGCCCAAAGTATTGATCTCGAAAGAGGCTCTCCGCCAGCGACTGGACCAGCTGGCGGTGGAAATCGAGCGCGACTACGCCGACAGCGAGCGGTTGATCTGCATCGGGGTTCTCAAGGGATCCGTCTTCTTTCTCGTCGACCTGCTCAAGAGGGTCCAGCTACCGCTGGTGGTCGACTTTTTCCAGACCGCGAGCTACGGCACCAGTACAAAACGGGGCGAGGTGCGCATCCGCAAGGATGTCGAGGTGGCGATCGCCGGGTCGGACGTACTGCTCATCGAGGACATCGTCGACACCGGCTACACCCTGCGCACCATCCTCGAGTTGCTGCGCTTCCGCGGCGCCAAGAGCGTCAGGCTGTGCGCCCTGCTCGACAAGGCGGAAGCCCGTGAAGTGGAAGTGCCCATCGACTACTGCGGCTTCACCATCGAGAACCAGTTCGTCGTCGGCTACGGCCTCGACTACGCCGAGTACTACCGCAACCTACCCTACATCGGCATCCTCGACGAAGCGGACATCGACGACTAACAGCCCGGACCGCCAAGGAGCCCGTCACCATGAAACTGCACCACACCGATCGAGCGCCGGCCGCCTTGGGCCCCTACTCGCAAGCCGTCAGCGTTGACGGCTGGCTGTTCACCTCCGGTCAAGTCGGCATCGATCCGGCCACCGGCACGATGGTCGGCGGAGGCTTCGAGGCGCAAGCACGCCAGGTGCTGCACAACCTCGAAGCGGTCCTCGCCAACGCCGGCTGTACCTTCGCCGACGTGGTCAAGGCGACCATCTTCGTCGCCGACCTCGCCGACTTCTCCCGCCTCAACGAACTCTACGCCGCCGCCATGGGCGACCACCGCCCAGCCCGTTCCACCGTCCAAGCCGCGGCACTGCCGGCCGGAGCGCTGGTCGAGATCGACCTGGTGGCGCGGATTCGCTAAGAGTTCCGAGTCTCGCGGTCAGTGCAGGAGCGACCGCGAGACGGGCAAGAGGCAAGCGGCGCGGCAGGCGGTGGATGGATCTACCGGTTGCTTCGGCGACACTGGGTGGTCCCACACCGGAGGTCCTGGAGTTTTTTCTCGATACCACTCACCCGTGGTTGAGGATCTTGTGTCAGGACTGCAAGACGGCCGGAGGCTCCGGCGGCGGTGGCGCCAGCGCCAGTGGTGGCGGCGGTGGCACCGGTGGCGATGGTACTGGGCCGAAGGCGTTGCTCTACTACGCCGCCGGCGGCGCCGGCGAATCGGGCACTCCCGGCGAGGTTGCCTGGCGGGCGACGATGGGTCGCTACTGGTCGCACAGCTACGCCCAGCGGATCTTCCTCGATCCCACCGC
>JAJRVQ010000170.1 GCA_024277255.1 Acidobacteriota bacterium
AGGGGTTGGGCGGTGAACTCGAGGTGCAGAGCCACAACGGCCTGCGGTTGACGGTGATTCTGCCGCTGGATCGCTCGCGCGACGCAGGTGAGGTGGCGCTGGCCGGGGCAGCTTCGTGATCCGGGTTCTCATCGCCGAGGATCAGGCGATGGTCCTCGGTGCTCTGGCCGCACTTCTCCAGATCGAAGCGGACATCGAGGTCGTGGGCCAGGCGCGGGACGGCCAAGAGGCGCTGGCTCTGGCTGCTGAATTGGACCCGGACGTGGTCCTTACCGACATCGAAATGCCGAAGATGACCGGTCTGGAGCTGGCCACGGAGCTGCGCCGTCGCAAGGCCCGCCAGCGGGTGGTGATCGTCACCACCTTCGCTCGCGCGGGCTATCTGCGCCGCGCCCTTGAAGCCGGTGCCTCCGGCTACCTGCTCAAGGACTCGCCGGCCGAGGAGTTGGCCAACTCGTTGCGCCGGGTCGCCGCAGGCGGTAGGGCGATCGATCCCGAACTGGCGGCCGAAGCCTGGACCGAAGCCGATCCGCTGACCGATCGCGAACGCCAGGTGCTGCGCCTGGCGGGGGAAGGGCGGCCGACCGCCGCCATCGCCGCCGAACTCCATCTTTCAGAAGGCACGGTACGCAACTACCTTTCTGAAGCGATCAGCAAACTCGGCGCCGCCAACCGCGTCGAAGCGGCCCGACTGGCCCGACACAAGGGCTGGCTTTGAGGGGTGGAGTGGCCAGTCGTCGCTCACAACGAGGGAGGTGTCGGTTGTGTTGCCACGTGATTGGGGGTGTCTCGGTCTTCGGAGTCATTTGCCAGGGAGGAGGGCGAAGTTCCCTGGAGAATCAATTGCAGGAACTTCACAGCCAGCACTAACTGGACGGTTCCTAGGGCGAGAATCCAGAGAGACAGCTGGAGAGCGGGTGGTTCAAATAGGCCGACTCCTTGCAACCCTAATGTATGGAGTCGAGACACTCCGAATGAGAGAGTCGGAGCGCTTAGGATACAAAGACTCCAAAGGAGAATCCTGCTGCCCAGGCGTAGAATCGGTATGTTCTTCGACGCGGTGACCTGAATCTTCACGAGATGTTATTCCCCCATTCTAAGAGCTTACACAGGAGCCTGAGCGCAGGTTCTGTTGCAGAGTGTGAATAGGTAGCTGGCGTTGTTGTTGCATAGTGCTTCATTGCTCCGACACAGGTTGAGGCTGGTCTGCTGAATCGCGACGCAGGCAGCAAGACAGATTCCGCCGATTATTGGGTTTATGACGGCTGTGGCGGCACAAGCAACCGAACATTCGAGGAGGACCAAGGCGGCGGCGTCCGCGCAATCGTAGTAGTTGGATGTGCAGAGTATCCTGTTGTCTATCCGCTCGTCGTAGCACCGCTGGTGGCAGGGGTCATCGCAGTCTGGAGTAGCTGGAGTCGGAGGGCTCGGTTGCCTCTCCAGCGCTGTCCTAGCGGCTCCGGCCAAGGCCGACTCTTCGTCGAGGGTCACGCCCAGTGGCAAGAATACGACCAAGTCTTGGTCGAGGGAAGCTGAGGTTGCGCCATAGTTGAGATGAAATACTTCGCCGAAGACATAGGTACTGGAGCCTGTGCTTGGATTCATGAGGAGTCCGGCAGCGATGAACTGATGATGAATCGAAAGGCTTCCTCCAATGAACGGATTGGTGGGCACATCCCAGCGAGCGGATTCCACGAAGATCCCGGAGGCCTGACTTCCCTCTAGCCTGGAAGTGACGAGGTCCACGGCCCAAGAAGGATTGTGGAGGTTGGCTGTTGTCAGCAGCATGCTTGAGGATCCTTCCTCGTAGGTAAGGCCAAAGGTCTCCGACCAGATTTGCTCTCGAACCCGCAGAATCTCCTCGTTTGAAAGCAGGGGCGCCAAATCTCCACTCGGCGCGACTTGACCAGTAACTTGACGAGGGCAGAATGCAGCGATGGCAAAGCAAAGCAGCAGTTTCAAGGAAGCTTTCAAGTCGGATCTCCTTTCGCTCGGTTCAGATGAGCTCCGTGAGCTAAGAGTGGATAGAGAAATATCGCGTAGGCAGTAATTGTGATATTATACTGATCCTTTTTCAAGGGTCAAGGTGTAGCCGGATGCGTCGTGAGGCCACTGCTGATTTGTGCATGCATCGGCAAGTCTCTATACTGGGTCGCCTCACCTGACCAATATGAGGAGTGCCATGGCTTCCACGCTACGTAAGACTTTTCTGCTCGCCACCATCGCTGTGCTGCCGGTCTTGTGGCTGCACTCCTCCGGCAAGGCGGCCCCGACGGAGGCCGGTCCGCTGGCCAATCCGATCATGTTCGTGACTCAGGTGCCGATCCCGGCCGATTTCGCGACTGTCGGGTCGGTCTTCGCCAACCATCTGGGTGCCGTGGCACAAACGGGGCGTGGGGGCGATTTGTGGATTCGCTATCCCGACGGCACATTGCGCAATCTGACCGCCGAGGCCGGCTTCGGGGTCGATGGCTTCCAAGGTGCGAACTCGATCGCGGTGCGCAATCCTGCGGTGCATTGGAACGGCCAGAAGGCGGTTCTCAGCATGGTGATCGGCGCACCGGTGCAGCAGTTCGTGTGGGAGCAGTATTTCTGGCAGCTCTATGAAGTGACCGGCTTCGATGCCGGCGGCACCGTGTCCATCACCAAGGTCGCCGGCCAGCCCACGGGCGCCAACAACGTCAGCCCGGTCTACGCCTCGGACGGCCGGATTCTCTTCGTCTCGGATCGTCCCCGCGGCGGCGAGCCGCACCTCTATCCACAGCTCGACGAGTATGAGTCGACCGACTCCAACACCGGCATCTGGAGCCTCGATCCAGCCAGCGGAGAGCTGTCGCTGCTGCAGCATGCGCCCTCCGGCTCCTTCGACCCGATCGTCGATTCCTTCGGCCGGGTGGTGTTCACCCGCTGGGACCACTTGCAGCGCGATCAGCAGGCGGATGCCGATGCGCTCAACGGCAATCCGTACGGCACCTTCAACTATGCCGACGAGAGCGCCGGTGCGGCGCTGCTCGACAATCGCGACGAGCTCTTTCCCGAACCACGGCCATCGCGTACCGACCTGCTGGCGGGGACCAACCTCGAAGGTCACACCATCAACCACTTCTTTCCGTGGACGGTCGAGCAAGACGGCCGCAGCGAGGAAGTGGTGATTCACCTGGGCAGGCACGAACTGCACGACTATTTCAACCGCAGCATGAACGACGACCCGAACCTCTTCGAGTTCATCGACGCCAATTCGGGGCGGACCAATCCCAACTCGATTACCAACTTCCTGCAAATCGCGGAAGACCCCTTAGCCGCCGGCACTTACGTGGGGGTGGACGCGCCGGAGTTTCAGACCCACGCCGCGGGCCAACTGATCGCCCTGTCGGCGGCTCCCGGTCGCAATCCGGACGAGGTGACGATCTCCTACCTGACCGACCCGGTGACGCGCACGGTGACCCCGGACGGGCAAGCGCCGCCGGCCGGCCACTCCGGTTTCTACCGCAACCCGCTGGTGAGCGCGGACGGTCAACTCCTCGCTTCGCATACATCGGAGACGCGGTCTGCCGGCAACGAGGGGAGCCGCGCCAGCCCGGTGCCGCGGTACCGTTTCCGCTTGACCACCCTGGTCAGCGGTGCCAACGGTTTCATGGTGGCGGGCCCGCCTCTGACTTCCGGGATCAGCAAGAGCCTCAGCTACTACGACCCGGACGTCTTGGTGAGCTACTCGGGGGAACTCTGGGAACTCGATGCGGTGGAAGTACGGTCGCGGCCCGCTCCCCCCGGCGTCCCAGCTCCAGTGCTCGCCGCGCCGGAGGCGCAAGTCTTCTTGCAGGCAGGGGTCAACCCGTCGTTGATCAGGGCCGATCTCGCAGCGCGCGGACTGGCCTTGATGGTCATTCGCGATGCCACCACCCGCGACGGCGGTGACCATCAGCAGCCCTTCAACCTGCGGGTGCCCGGCGGAGTCGAGACGATCGGAGCCGCCGGCAAGGTGTACGACGTGTCGTTCCTGCAACTGTTCCAGAGTGACCAGATCCGTGGCATCGGCGGCCTCACCAACCCGCGGCAAGGCCGCCGGGTGCTGGCCCAGTTCTTACACGATCCGGCCGCCGTTGCGCTCAACCCGGTTGTCCCGGGAGCACCGCAAGGCTCGGCTTCGATCGCGCTGGATGGCTCGGTCGCCGCCTTCGTTCCGGCGCGGCGCGCTCTCGCCTGGCAGCTGACCGAGCCCGACGCCACGCCGGTGGTGCGCGAGCGCTACTGGCTCACCTACCAGCCCGGCGAGATTCGAGCTTGCGACGGCTGCCACGGCGTCAATACCGCCAACCAGGCGGGAGGTCCGGCAGCGCAGAACCCGCCGCAGGCCCTGGCGGATCTTCTCGCCCACTGGAAGCTCGAGACAGGCGCCATCTTCTCGAACGGCTTTGAATCCGGCGGTGCCGGCGGTTGGGCGGCGGTGCAGAATCGATAGGTACGATCCACGGTGAAGGGTCCGGCGGCGGGCTCCACAGGGCGGTGGTGTGCGCCGGTCGCCATCGTTGTTGCCCTGCTCGTGGCCACGGCCTGCCGGCAACCCACAGCCGAGCCGGATCGGCCGCAGGTCCATTTCGCGGGCGAGACCATGGGCACCACCTTCTCGATCACGGTGGTCGGCCCTGAAGCCGAAAGAGAGGCCGAGGCGCTGCGGATTGCGGTGAGCCGGGTGCTCGATCAGGTCGACCGGCGGATGTCGACCTACCGCGCAGACTCCGAACTCTCCCGCTTCAACCGCGCTTCTTGGGAGGCGCCGTTCGAGTTTTCGCCGCAGACTTTCGGGCTCTTCGAGCGGGCGCTCGAGATCGCCGCCGCCTCGGGTGGCCTCTTCGACATCACCGTCGGCCCGCTGGTCAACGCGTACGGCTTCGGTCCCGACCAACGAGAGCTGCTTCCTTCCAGCGAGGAGCTAGCCTCGCTGCGCCAGCGAGTCGGCCATCACCTCCTCGAACTGGATGGCGACCGGCGAACGGTGCGCAAGCTCCATCCCGATCTCTACTGCGACCTTTCGGGGATCGCTAAGGGTTATGCGGTGGATCGGCTGGCCGAGGCCCTGGCCGGCCGCGGAATCGCCGACTACCTGATCGAGGTCGGAGGGGAGATGAAGGCGGCCGGCCGGCGCGCCGACGGCGAGTTCTGGCGCATCGGCATCGAGCGGCCGACGGCAGAGCCGGGACAACTTCAGCGGCAGATCTCCCTCGACGACATGGCGATCGCCACCAGTGGTGATTACCGTAATTTCCGCATGGTCGATGGCCGACGGATCCACCATCTGATCGATCCGCGCAGTGGCCGGCCGGCGGAGCACTCGCTGGCTTCGGTGACCGTGCTGCACCGAGACTGCGCCACCGCGGACGGCTGGGCGACAGCGCTGATGGTGGCCGGTCCCGAGGAAGGTTGGCGGCTCGCCGAACGGGCAGGGCTGGCGGTGCTTTTTACCGTGCGCAGGCAAGACGGCTCTTTCGACCAGCGCCCCAACCCTCTCTTCGACGCCGCGACCACCCGGCCTTGAGCTTCGCCTCGCCACGGCCATTGATCTAGGTCAAGGAACCGGCGCCGGTCTCGCCATAACCTCGGGGCCACTCTGGTGGCGAGGGGACTGTACTTGCAGCCTTCGCAGTCGACTGTGATGAGGAGTTCAACTCTGACCCAGCGCTCAAAGGAGCTATCGAAATGAGACTGAGAGCACCCTTGACGGCGGCGCTGGTCGCCATTCTTCTTGCCGGACCCGCCTGGGCGGCGGATCCTCCGGCATCGGTCGAGGAGCGGCTAGAGCGACTGGAGCGGTTGTTTGAGAAACTGGCCGCCGAGAATGAGAACCTGCGCCGGGAGAATGCCGAGCTGAAGGCTAGGCAAGAGGAGACGGACGAGAAAGTCGAGGTCGTGGCGGACTCCTTTCTGATCGACCCCGGCGCGGCGGAGGCGGACGAAAAGAGGCTGCATATCGGTGGGTACGGCGAGATGCACTACAACAACCTCGATAGCACGGAGGAGATCGATTTTCACCGCCTGGTCACCTACCTGGGCTATGAGTTCAGCGACAAGACACGGTTCTTCTCGGAACTTGAGGTGGAGCATGCGATCGCCGGAGAGGGGCAGGTCGGCGAGGTCGAGGTCGAGCAGGCTTACATCGAGCATGACCTGAGCGAGAACGCTAGCGCCAAGTTCGGTCTCTTGCTGATCCCGGTCGGCATCCTCAACGAGACCCACGAGCCGCCGGCCTTCTACGGGGTCGAGCGCAACCCGGTAGAGACCAACATCATCCCGGCCACCTGGTGGGAGGGTGGTCTTGGTTACCGCCACCGTTTTGGCCAAGGCTGGAGCTTCGATCTGGCGCTCACCTCCGGTTTGCAGACACCGCTTGAAGGCGCCGGCGCCTTCCTGATCCGCAAGGGTCGCCAGAAAGGGGGGAAGGCGTCGGCGGAGGGTCTTGCCCTGACCAGCCGGCTGAAATGGACGGCTATTCCGGGCGTTGAAGTCGGCGCAACCTTCCAGTATCAAGACGACATCACCCAGGGGGCGCTCGGGGTCGATGCCACCCTGTTCGAGGTGCACACCGCCATCCAGAAGGCCACGCCCGGCCGTGGCTCCGTCGGTCTGCGTGCGCTCTATGCACGATGGGATCTGGGCGGCACCGAGCCGGCGGCGGTGGGCCGCGATCAGCAGGAAGGGTTCTATATCGAGCCGTCGTACAGGTTCGGCGACAGGTTTGGCTTGTTCGTCCGCTATTCCGAGTGGGACAACAATGCCGGTAACCTGGCCGACACGACGCGAGAACAAGCGGAATTCGGCTTCAACTATTGGTTGCTCCCCAACGTGGTCATCAAGGCTGATTATGTGGACCAAAGCGGCGCCGCGGACGATAGTGGCTTCAACTTGGGGTTTGGCTACAGTTTTCCTTAGCGATGAGAGCTACGATTCACTCCGTTACCCTTGGGCTGTGCGGTCTTTTGTTCATGGCTTTCGCCTCGGCTGAAATGACCGCGGACTCCTCAGTACACAGTGTCTATCAGCAGCCGGCGGACTTTCTGCAAGAGGTCTTTGCCGGTGAGGCGCCGACTCCCGAGGTGCTTTGGATCACCAAGTCGCTGCGCCCGGAGGTCGAACGCATCATGGGACACAGTCTGGGAGTGTTGCGCGTTCGCTACTGGCGCCGCGGAGAGCGAACGGCGTGGATTTTGGATGAGATCGGCAAGGACAAGCCGATCACTACCGGCATCGTGATCGACGATGGCCGCATCGAACGCACCAAGGTGCTGATCTTTCGAGAGTCCAGGGGCTGGGAAGTGCGTTACCCTGCCTTCGTGGAGCAGTTCAAAGGGGCAGAATTGGAAGGCAAGCGACTGGATCGCCGTATCGACGGCATCACTGGCGCGACGCTGTCGGTGCACGCGGTGACCAAAGTGTCGCACCTGGCCCTGTTTTTCCATCAGCGTGTGACTGCTACGAGTCACAGCGACCTGCAATGACCCGCCGCAGACGCAACGACCTCACCAGCCCCCGTTCCAACCGGCGAGCCTTCCGCCGGTGGCATCGCTACTGCGGCTTCTCGGCGGCGTTGTTCGTCCTCGCGCTGGCCACCACCGGCTTGATGCTCAACCACAGCGCTGAGCTTGGGCTCGGTTCTCGCCACATCGGTTTCGCTCCGCTCCTGGCCTGGTACGACATCGAAGGCGACTCGGAGATAACGAGCTTCAGTCTTGCCGAGAGCTGGGTGAGTTGTATCGGCGATGGAACCTTCCTCGATCGAGAGCCGCTGCCGGCCCTCGACGGTTGCCCGGTCGGCGCGGTGAACAGTGTGGGGATGTGGGTGGTGGTGACAGCGCGGGAACTCGTCCTGCTGACCGAAGGCGGAGAGTTGATCGAGCGTCTCGGACCGGCCGCGGGTGTGCCGGGCGGGATCTCGGCGGCGGGGATTCGGCCCGACGGAGCGCTGGTGGTCGACACTCCCGCCGGCTCGCTGGTCGCCGACCGAGAGTTGTTGCAATGGCAACTCCTGGGCAGTGATGCGGAGGTGACTTGGAGCCGTCCGGCCACCGCGCCGCCCGACCTGCGCGACGAGTTATTGCGTGGCTACCGGGGCCATGGTTTGACCGTCGAGCGTTTCGTCCAGGATCTGCACAGCGGCCGGCTATTCGGACGCTGGGGTATCTACGTGATGGATGGTGCCGCCGTTTTGTTGTTGACCCTGGTGGTCAGCGGACTGGCCCTGTGGCGGCGAGGCTCCACTTTCCGCCGGACCTGAGCCAACTGTGACGTCGAACCCGATGGTGGCGAAGTAGGGCCGGGTAGAATGACCTGAAACGAAGGAAAGTGCCGGGTGTTCTTGGGGTGGGTCGACGCCTCCGACTCCGGCAGTGAGGATCGTCGTAAGCCTATTGAGATCAGCAGGAGGGTCTGATGAATCGCCGCCTTCAAGCCTCAGTCGAGCCAGGTTCGGGCAACGCCCCGGCGCCCGCCGAGGGGGTGACGTGAGAGTGCTCCGGCCGCCGTTCTCGTGGTTTTCGCCGATCACCGTCCTCGTCGCGTGGACGGCTCTCGCAGCCCTTGCTTGCTCGTCGCAGAGCGCATCCGCCCCGGCACCCGATGCCAAGCCCGAAGAGAAGGGCACTGCGCCGGCGACTCGCCAGCAGCCGGTCGGTTCGAAGGCATCGGATGGCGCCGGCCTGCACCATGGCATAGACGTGTCGAGCTACAGCGGCGAGGTGGACTGGGCGAAGGTGCGCGAGGAGGGGCATACCTTCGCCTTCTTAAAGGCGACCGAGGGGGACGACCTGGCCGATCCGAGCTTTGCGCAGCAGTGGCCGAAGATCAAAGAAGCGGGTTTGATCCGCGGCGCCTATCACTTCTATGTCACCGAAGACGATCCTGAGAAGCAGGCGAGCTTCTTTATCAAGACCGTTCAGCTAGTCTCAGGCGATCTGGCGCCGGTGGTGGATATTGAGTTGATCGGCAAGAACACTCCGGCCGGTCTCGCCGAGCGGCTGAAGATTTTCACCACTCGCCTCGAAGAGCACTACGGCGTCAAGCCGATCATCTACACTGCACCCGACTTCTGGGATGAGCACCTCGGTGAAGGCTTCGGCGACCATCCACTGTGGGTTGCCGAGTACGAAACGGATCAGCCCCGCTTGCCGGTTGGGTGGAGCGACTGGCACCTCTGGCAGTGGCAGGGCGACGCGAAGGTTCCGGGAGTCGCCGGGAGCGCTGATCTCAGCAAGGTCAATCGCGTTGGCGTGGACCTGTCGATATTGCTGATCCCTGAGTGAGCCTTGAGTCTTACGCTGTGGACCAAGTGGACCCCGGCGTGGCGTCAAGGTGGCTCTTCTTGGGGAGGGATCGTCCAAGAGAATGTCAGGGAGACATCGATTCCCGTATCTGCACCGTCTCCCGTGGTCGACTCCGCGTTGGTACCGCTCGGGCGTAGTTGGCTCGGGTTGTAGACCTCGACTCCGAGGTTGCGTTGCGCCTTCTGCGACTTGGTGAACTTCTGCATGCCGCCGTCGTGAAGGCCGAGACGGGCCCTTCGAGCTCTGCCCTCCGCCAGACGAATCGCTTTCACCTGTTGCGCCGAGAGTTCCGACGACGAAGCCCGCAACGCGAGACCGGCGTCGGCGAGCAAGACGGCGAGATCCTGCCCGGGTTCGTCGCCCACCTGAACCTGCACTTGCACAGGTTTCCCAGCCCTCGGGATGGATAGACCGCGCACGGAGAAGCTCTCGTTGCGCAGAGTGTCGACGACGAATTCTCGGGCCTCGGCACCCTGGTATTCCACCTTCTTGCCCACCCCCGGCGGAGTGGGGACCCAGACGCCGGCCAGTTTTAGCTGCACCTTCTTGCCGTCGAGCTGCGCGTTGAGAAGGTCGCCGCGGACTACCCGCAGATCTTTGAGCTGCGCCTCTGCCGGCAACGTACCAAGAGCCAAAGCCACGACGAACACCAAGACCGAAATCCGCATCATCTCGCCCTCTCTCATGCGGGGTTTTTCTAAGTTGAGCCGCAGCCTCCGCCGACCTCACGGCTTTACTGATTAGTGGGTAGCTATAAATCCCTAAAATTCTGCAAGATCCAGGCGCGATTGTCAACTATCACTTACCGCGAACTCGTTGGCAAAGGCTGACGGTAGAATGTTCGGAGTCCGACAAGGCCATGAAGATCTCCTTTTCCAGTTCAGCTGAGCACCGCAAGTTCCTCTTTCTCAGTGGGCTGATCGGATTGGCGGCCAGCTTGGTAGTCGGTACCGGCGAGTTCCTCGTCCACTATGCCGGGGATGCGATGCACGGTGGTGCGCCGTATGCCTTCTTTCAAGCCATCGCTCCGGGGCGCCTGGTGGTGGGGCAAGCCCTGATCATCCTTGGCTTACCTTTCTACGCCGTGGGTTACGCGCATCTGTTCCTGGCGCTACGGCCCGGCAGCCGGAAGCTCGCGGTGGCGGTCTTCCTGCTCGGTGTGGCCTCGTTCAGCATTGGTGGGGTTTGGGTCGGGTCGAGAGCCTTCTTGGGATCGGTCGTGCAGATCCTCGCTGACCAGTCCGCTCCCGCTACTCTGGCCCGGCTCCTCGAGCGCTACGATCTCTTGCTTGAGAATCTGGTGCAGATCCTGCGACTTCTCGTCGTCGCCAATTCGGCTCTCTTCGCCGTCGCCGTGCTGCGCTTTCGCACCCTCTATCCCCGCTGGATGGCGGCGTTCAATCCGGCTGTGTTGTTGGCGATCGTCTTTCTGCTCTTCTTCCAGTGGCCGGCAGTGGGGGATTTTCTGGCTCCGACGGCGATGAACGTCGCTCACTTTGCGATGTTCACCGCCTCACTGCTGGCGCTGCGACGATCTTGCGACTCAGGGGGCGCCGAGGGGTCCTAGAGGCCCGGCAGGCAGAAGGTGCCGGTGGGTGGCCGGCGGAGTTCCTGGGCTGCGACGCTGGTGATGCGAACCTCGCGGTGCAGTTCCGCCCCGGCCTCGCCGGGGAGTTCGGCGAAATCGGCTCGGCTCTTCCCGTTCGTTTTTCCCCTGCCTATAGGTGCGGCGAGAACCGAATGGGGAGACTGAGGCCGGTAGCGCTCGGCATCCTCTCGCCCTTGCGCCCTGCCCGAGCTTCGACTACCATCAAGAAGATGGCGAATCGTCCACTCTGCGGAGTGCTTATCCTGCTGTTTCTTCTCGCGCCGCTCAGTGCGGCGTACTGTGAGAAGTGCACGGCGGGTGGCTGCGACCTTGAGATGATGGCCAATCGTGCCACGGTTCATGTCGCCGCCGAGAGTGCTGCCGAGGAGCCGGCAGCTGGCGGACACTGCCCGCAGGCGCAACAGAACGCCGAAGATCCGGCGCTTTGCCTTTCGCCGGCTTCGATGACGATGGTGGCGGATTGCTGCGCCATGACCGCGGGCTCAGACTCCGGCGAATCAGCCCTCCTGGTGATCGCCGCGGCACTCGATCTCGCCGTGGGACCCAGCGGCACGATCGAAGATGTCCCCGCTGTCCAACCGCAGAGGTGGGAAGGGCTGTGGCGTCAGCCGCAGCACCTGCCGCCACAGCCTCTCTACACGCTCCACAGCGCTTTCCTCATTTGATTCTCACTTCGGTGTAGCGGCTGCCGCGCCTCTTCGGCGCGCAGCGAACTCTACTCGAAAGGAGAATCATGCTTCACAGGAAGAGCCTGTCCTGGCTGGTGATCAGCCAGGCGATCATGCTGGGTGCCGCGGCTACGGTGGCCATCGCTCAGCCGCCAGAAATACCGGAGTCCTCTGCACGGGTTCCGGCTGACCATAGCGGGCGAGAGTCGGCGCCGGCGGGAAGTCCCTCGTCGGCTAGACCGTCCGAGAGCTTGCTGCAATCGATCGACAACGCCGCCTTGCGCCAACTTGTGTCCGAGGTGCTCGAACGCAATCCGGACATTGCCCGCGCCAGGCAGCAGGCTGCCGCGGTGGCCGCCCGGGCGCCGCAGGTGCGTGCCCTGCCGGATCCGGTAGCCGCGTGGACCCTCTTTGTGCTGCCGGTGGAAACCCGCGTCGGCGCGCAACGGCTCAGTGCCTCCATCCGCCAGAAGTTTCCCTGGTTCGGCAAACTGGCGCTCAAGGAGCAGGCGGCGCTCTACGCCGCGGCTGCGGCCGAAGCCAATGTCGAGACGATTCGTCTCGACATGCTCACCGACGCCCGCCGCTTGGCCTATGAACTGAGTTTCCTCGCTGCACAAGAGGGGATCGTCAAAGCGGAGCGCGGGATTCTCGACCGCTTCGAGCAGGCGGCGCAGGCTCGCTATTCGGCGGGGACCGGGTTGCAGCAGGAGAGTGTGCGCATTCAGGCGCAGATCACCCGGGTAGACACCCGTCTGCTCGAGATCTCGGAACGCCGAGCCTCGCTGCTGGCGGCCCTCAACGCCCTACGTGACCGGCCCTCCGACGAACCGGTGGCAGCTGTGCCCCTGCCTGAACCGCAAGAGCCGGTGTTCGACCGCGGTGGGCTGCTGAACGATGCTCGGGCGCGGCGCCCGGAGTTGGCGGCGGCAGCGGCCAAGATCGCCGCCGCGGGGACGCTCGCCGAACTCGCCGAGAAGAACTTCCGTCCCGATGTCACTTTCGGGGTGTCCTACACCGCCGTGGAACGGCGCGACGATGCCGCCGGCCGCGCCAATCCGCCGGCGAGCAACGGCGACGACATTCTCGCTCTGACCGGCTCGCTCAACCTGCCGGTCTGGCGACACAAGCTCAAAGCGGGAGTGGAGGAGGCGCAGGCTTCTCGCTGGGCGGCTGAGGAGGGCGAACGGCGGATCCTAGCCGCTATTGAACGGTCGATCGGCGACCTCACTGCTCGCATGCCGCTGCTTTTCGACCATTGGCAGTTGCTGGAAACAGTGTTGCGAGTCCAGGCGCGCGAGGCGCTGCGCTCCGCTGAAACGGCCTATACCACCGGCAGGCTGAACGCGGTGGATCTACTGGACGCTGAAGTCGTCCTCTTTGAAGTGCGCATCGCCACCGCGCGAACCCGAACGGACCTCGCCGTGGCCCAGGTGGAACTCGAACGCGCGGTAGCAGGACCTTCACAGGAGAGTCGTGATGATGACCGATAAGAATGACCGCAAGAAGACGATCCGCTCGGTGATCCTGATCATCGTCGCCGTTGCCGCCGGCGTTGGGCTGGCACAGCTTCTGCCGCCCGACCTGTTCGGTCTGCGCGGTGGATCGGCTACGGCGAAAATGGAAGCCACCGCCGCCAAGACGGACAAGCAGCTGTGGACCTGCGGTATGCACCCGCACGTCATCGAGGAGGAGCCGGGGCAATGCCCGATCTGCGCCATGGATCTGGTGCCCATGCGCGGTCTCGAAGAGGATCACGCGGGCCACGATCACGCCGCAGCCGAGGAGCGCTGGATCTGTCCAGACCATCCGAACATCGTTGAGGATGGCCCGGGGGAGTGCCCGATCGACGGTAGCCAGCTGGTGCGGGCGCCGGTAGAGGAGGCCGCGGCCTCGACATCGAGTTCGACCGGTGGACCCCGCAAGATCCTCTTCTATCGCAATCCGATGGACCCGGCGATCACCTCGCCGGTGCCGGCCAAGGACAGCATGGGGATGGACTACGTGCCGGTCTACGACGACGCGGCGGGTAGCGCGGGCGAGTCCGGTGCGACGGTGCGCATCGATCCGGCGGTGGTGCAGAACATGAACGTTCGCACCGAGGTGGTCGAACGCCGCGACCTCACCCAGCCGATCCGCACCGTCGGCTACCTGGAATTCGACCAGCAGCGCATGGTCACCGTCACCACCAAGTATTCCGGCTGGGTCGAGAAGGTCTACGTCAACTATGTCGGCGAGAAGGTGCGCCGGGGCCAGCCTCTGTTCGAGGTCTACTCGCCCGAACTGGTGCAGACCGAGCAGGAGTTGCTTTCGGCGCTGGAATTCGTCCGCCAGTTGAGCGATGCGCCCGAAGATGCCCGCGAACGTGCCGAGTCGCTGGTGGATTCAGCGCGCACGAGGCTGGGCTACTGGGACATTTCCAAGAAACAGATCGCACGACTGGAAGAGACCGGCGAGGTCTTCCGGACGCTCAAGGTGGCGGCCCCATCCAACGGGTTGGTGATGAAGCGCATGGCAGGTCTCGAGGGCATGGCGATCAAGCCGGCATGGAGATCTTCCACATCGCCGATCTGGCTAGCCTGTGGATCTCGGTGGAGCTCTTCGAGGATCACATCGCCTGGATCCGCGAAGGGACCTCGGCGCAGATCGAGCTGGCCTACTTCCCGGGCAAGACCTTCAACGGCAAGGTGCGTTTCTTGGAACCCGAGTTGTCGGAGAAGACGCGCACCATGCGGGCGATGATCGAGCTGCCCAACCCTGAAGGGCGGCTGCGCAAGGGGATGTACGCCACGGTGAAGTTCCAACCGGTGGTCGTCCACGATGCGGTCGCCGTACCGGCTCAGGCGGTGCTGCGCACCGGGCTACGCAATGTCGTGGTGGTGGCTCTCGGTGAGGGCCGCTTCGCGCCGCGCGAGGTGACATTGGGCCACGAGGCTGAAGGGTATGCCCAGGTTCTCAGCGGTCTCGAAGTGGGAGCGGAGGTCGTCACCTCGGCGCAGTTCCTCCTCGATTCCGAATCCAAGCTGCGCGAAGCCATTCAGAAGATGATCGCCGAGCGCAGCGCGGGGAAGGAGTCCGGAATGGTGAAGCCGGCGAGTGGCACAGGCAGCGATATGAACGGAATGGACGGCGACAGCGACATGAACGGCGATATGGATGGCGACGACAGCCACGCCGGGCAGCCGTAGGGAGGCACGGCGATGCTCAACCGTCTCATCGAATGGTCTCTGAAGAATCAGCTCCTGGTGGTCGTGGCTCTGTTGCTCGCCGTCATGGGCGGTGTCTGGTCGATTCGCACCACGCGGGTCGACGCCATCCCCGATCTTTCCGACGTGCAGGTGATCATCTACACGGAGTTTCCGGGGCAGGCGCCCCAGGTGATCGAGGATCAGGTGACCTATCCCTTGACCTCCAAGATGTTGTCGGTGCCCTTTGCCAAGGTGGTGCGCGGCTACTCCTTCTTCGGCTACTCGTTCGTCTACGTGATTTTCGAGGATGGTACCGATCTCTACTGGGCGCGGTCGCGGGTTCTGGAGTACCTATCGGGGCTCACCGGCAAGCTGCCGCCCGGAGTGGCCCCGCAGCTCGGCCCCGACGCCACCGGTGTGGGCTGGGCCTTCATGTACGTACTCAACTCGCCCGAACGTTCGCTGGCCGAGCTGCGCAGCTTTCAGGATTGGTACCTGCAATACGGCCTCTCGTCGGTCGACGGAGTCTCGGAGGTCGCTTCGATCGGCGGCTTTGTGCGCCAGTACCAGGTGGAGGTCGATCCGGTTCGTCTGCGCGCCTACAGCATACCGCTGAAGACGATCAAGCAGGCGATTCAACAGTCCAACATCGACGTCGGCGGCCGTCTTCTGGAGATGGCCGAACGGGAGTTCATGGTCCGCGGGCGCGGCTATGTCAAGGATGTTCGCGACCTGGAGAACATCGTCCTCAGCGCTGGGCCGGGGGGCGTTCCGGTGTTGCTCAAGGACGTGGCCCGGGTGGTGATCGGGCCGGAAATCCGCCGTGGCCTGGCCGATTGGAACGGCGAAGGCGAGACGGTGGGCGGCATCGTCGTGGTGCGCTCCGGCGCCGACACCCGGACCACCATTCAGCGGGTCAAGGAGAAGCTGGAGGAACTCAAGGCCGGCCTGCCGGACGATGTCGAGATCGAGATCGCCTATGACCGTAGCGGCTTGATCGAGCGTTCCATCGCCACCTTGACCGATACCTTGATCGAGGAACTGGCGGTGGTCTCGTTGATATGCATCCTCTTCCTCTTTCACTTCCGCTCCGCCTTCGTCGCCATCGTGTCGATTCCGCTGTCGATTCTGATGGCTTTCATCCTCATGCGGATCCAGGGGCTGGGGGCGAACATCATGTCCTTGGGAGGGATCGCCATCTCCATTGGAGTTTTGGTCGACGCCGCCATCATCATGGTGGAAAACGCCCACAAGCACTACGAGGAATGGCAAGGCAAACGCAGCCACTTCGAGATCATCCTGCGCTCGGCGCAGGAGGTCGGTCCGACCCTCTTCTTTACCTTGCTGGTAATCACCGTCTCGTTCATGCCGGTCTTTACCCTGCAAGCGCAGGAGGGGAGGCTATTCAGCCCGCTGGCATTCACCAAAACCTATGCCATGGGCATGTCGGCGATCCTGGCGGTGACCGTGGTTCCGATACTGATGTTCTGGTTCGTGCGCGGCAAGATTCACGGCGAGGCCAAGCACCCGGTGTCGCGGTTGCTGCGCTACCTCTACACGCCGGTGCTGCACCTGGCGCTGCGCTGGCGTTGGCTGGTGATCGCTGCCATGATCGTCCTCCTGGCGGTGACGGTGATTCCCATGCAGCGCATCGGTTCGGAGTTCATGCCGCCGCTGTGGGAGGGAGATCTGCTCTACATGCCGACCACCTTCCCAGGACTCTCGATCACCAAGGCGAAGGAGATCTTGCAGCAGACCGACAAGATCATCCGCACCTTCCCGGAGGTGGAATCGGTCTTCGGCAAGGTGGGCCGAGCAGAGACCGCCACCGATCCGGCTCCGCTGTCGATGATCGAGACCACCATCGTGCTCAAGGATCCCAGCGAGTGGCGAGAGGGACTCACCCGCGACGAACTGATCGCCGAGATGGATCGCGCGGTACAGATTCCGGGTCTGACCAACGCCTGGACGATGCCGATCAAGACCCGCATCGACATGCTCTCGACCGGCATCAAGACCCCGGTGGGGATCAAGATCGGCGGCCCGGATCTGCGTACCTTGGAGGAGATCGCCCAGCGGGTGGAAACGGTGGTCAAGCCGCTGCCGGGGACCCTCTCGGCCTACGCCGAGCGGGTGATGGGCGGCAGCTACCTCGACTTCGACATCGATCGCGAGGCCGCCGCCCGCTTCGGCATCAAGGTCGGCGACATCCAAGATGTCATTCGCTCCGCCGTCGGCGGCATGAACGTCTCGTGGACGGTCGAAGGGCTCGAGCGCTATCCGATCAACGTGCGCTACCCGCGGGAGCTGCGCGACAGCCCGTCGGCGCTCGGCGAGATTCTAGTGGCCACACCGATGGGCGGCCAGGTGCCGCTGCGCCAGCTCGGCAATCTCGAACTGCGCGATGGACCGCCGGGGATCAAGTCGGAAGGGGCTCGGCCCAACGCCTGGATCTACGTCGATCTGCGCGGCGTCGATGTCGGCTCTTGGGTAGAGCGGGCCAAGGAGGAGGTTGCCGCCAAGGTGGAGATGCCGCCCGGCTACACCATCTTCTGGTCGGGCCAGTACGAGTACATGCAGCGGGCGAAGGAGCGACTTGTTCTCATCGTGCCGATCACCCTCTTCCTGATCTTCTTGATCCTCTACTTCCACACCCAGTCGTTGATCAAGACTGCCATCGTGCTGTCGGCGATCCCCTTCTCCTTGGTGGGATCGGTTTGGTTGATGGACTTCTTGGACTACAACTGGTCGGTAGCGGTGGTCGTCGGCCTGATCGCCTTGGCGGGATTGGCGGCAGAGACCGGAGTGGTGATGTTGCTCTACCTCGACATCGCCTACGACCGCTGGAAAGAGCAAGGCCGCATGCTCACCTTCTCGCACCTGCGCGAGGCGGTCGATCACGGTGCCGTGCAGCGCATTCGGCCCAAGATGATGACCGTCGCCGCTACCTTCTTTTCCCTCGTGCCGATCCTGTGGGCGACCGGCACCGGCTCCGACGTCATGCGGCGCATCGCCGCACCGATGGTCGGTGGCGTCTTTACCTCGTTCGTGGCCGAGCTGGTGGTCTTTCCGGCGATCTACTTCCTCTGGCGGGGTATCGGCCTCGAAAGAACCGCACTCTTCGCTGGCGACGATGGAGAGAACGGCGATGGAGAAGTGGAAGAGAGTTCAGCTCCCGCATGAATCACCACCCAACAACCGCGGGTGACCTCGGGGCCACCCGCTCTCACTCCAAGCAAGGAAACCAAGAATGAAACCAGCACAAAGAAAGTTCAACCTCGCCATCGCGGCCCTGGCTCTCACCCTGGTCGCTACCTCAAACGCTTTCGCCGCAGGGGCGGCGGTGAGGAGTCAGGGTGACAGCGACAGCTCGGCCTTTACCACCATCCTCGGCCACTACGAGGGAATTCGGCAGGCGCTGCTCGCGGATGAAACCGAGGGTGTCGCCGTGCATGCCAAGGCCATCGGCGTCACCGCGCAGGCGCTGGAGAAGGAATTCAGCGCCGAGAAGGCGGGGGTGAAGCCCGATCTGGCCAAAGAAGCCCGGGATCTTCTGCATACCATCTCGCAAGCGGCTGCCGAGCTAGCTGGCGCAATCGACCTCGAGGCGGCTCGCCAGGCCCTCTACCCTCTTTCGAAGACTCTCGTTCGCTACCGCAAGCTGGCGACCGGAGAGCTTCCCGCCGTCGCCTACTGCCCGATGGCGAAGAAATCTTGGTTGCAGCCCTCGGGAGAGATTGGCAATCCCTATCTTGGGCAACAGATGCCGACCTGTGGCGAGATCGTCGATGGTTAGCTCTATGTCACCAGCAGTTGGAGAGCGGCCATGGCCATGAAACGAGTCTCGAGAGTCTTGATCGGTGCCCTCGCCGTGGTCGGCGCCCTGGCCCTCTGCGCGGCTTTGGGCTTCGCCCTGGTCGGTGTTTCGGCGCGGCCCGAGCCTCCCGCCTTGGAGGCGAAGCTGGCGCGGGCGGCGCGCCACCTGCTGATCCCGCGCGCGGCGCGCGCCCGGGCGAATCCGCAACCGGCCAACGCGGAGGCGATCGAAGAGGGGATGGAGCACTGGGCGGACCACTGCGCCATCTGCCACGGCAACGACGGCAAGGGCGACACCGCCATCGGCCGCGGTCTCTACCCGCGCGCTCCCGACATGACGCTGGCGGCGACCCAAGAACTCTCCGACGGCGAACTCTTCTGGATCATCGAGAACGGCGTCAAGTTGACCGGCATGCCGGCCTGGGGCAGCTCCTCGGGAGAGGAGGGCGAGGAGGAAGAGGAGAGTTGGGACCTGGTGCACTTCATCCGCCGCTTGCCTCGGCTCACCGCGGGCGAGCTCGACGAGATGAGACGGCACAACCCCAGCAGCCGGGAGGAGATCGAGAGAGAGCGAGAGATCGAAGATTTCCTCGCCGGCGATAGGGAGTCGCGCCATTCCAGCGGCAAGAAACACCGTTCCGACGACAAGAAACACCGCCACTGAATCCGCGCCGATAGGAAGGAGAAAGGTAATGAAAAGAATCACCCTGGCGGCCACGCTGCTGGCCTGTCTACTGATGTCCACCGTAGCCCTGGCCCACGGAGGCCATCGCCACGACGCAAAGGGAACGATCGCAGCGATCGACGAGGCACGACTCACCTTGGCAGACACCGAGGGCACCGAACATCTCTTCACCATCACTGAGGCGACAGCCTTCATGCGGGGCACGGAGGCGAGCTCCCGCGAAGATGTCGTGGTGGGTGAGAGATCAGTGGTGATCTATGAGAAGAAGGACGGCCGCAACGTGGCCATCGAGGTCAAGCTCGGTCCGAAGATGGAATGATCGTGTGCCCGCGACCAATCCTCTTCGCGGCACGAACCAGCGGTCGTTCGGCGTCTGTGCTCAGGCAGTCGAGAACCAACGATTCTGCCTCCTATCACCGACCCCAGGAGACCCACTCATGCTCCGAGCCTCGATTTCCCTGCTAGCCCTTTTGGCCTTCCCGACCGTTTCCAGCGCCGACGCTCCGCAATCGAAAGAGGGCGCACCGGTCACCCCCACCGACTTCGCCCGCCTCTATTTCGAAGCGATGGACAACAAGGATCTCGATATGGCTGAAGTACTCTTCGCCGAGAGTTCCTCGATCTTCGAAACAGGCGGTGCCGAAGGCGACTGGGAACACTACCGAGCTCACCACATCGGCGCCGAACTCGATGCCATCAAGACTTTCGAGACAACTCTCGGCGAGCCGGAAGAAGAAATCAGCGCTGACGGCGCCATGGCCTTTGTCGCCTGGCCCATCGAGTACAACATCATTCTCCAAGACGGCCGAGTGATCGACAGCCGCGGTACCGTGACCTTTGTCTTCGTGCGTTCGCAAGGGCATTTTCGAATCCGCCATATGCACTGGTCGTCCAGGAGATTGGTCAAGCCCCCTAACTAATAATGCCTTACAAGGAATCCTCTTGGAAATGAGGATCCACTTTCTGGTGGAGTAGGATCGGAGTCCGAGTCGTTCAGGTGTACCGTCATGATAGGAGAAAATCGATGGAAACGAATCGTCTAGTATGTCCGAACTGGGTTGTGTCTTTGTCTTTCGTTTGTGTTCTCGCGTTAGCGAGCGCCAACAGTGCCCTGGCGGGAGAGCAGGGCAAGATGGCTCACGAGGGACATGAGGGCATGGGGAAGACCGCCGTGACCGAAGAGTCTATGATGGCCATGCGGACCAAGATGCACGAGAAAATGGAAATGATGGATCAGGGGCTGGATGCTCTTGTCGCCGAGATGAACGCTGCGAGTGGTGCGCAGAAGGTGGAGGCTGTTGCTGCTGTCGTCTCGGAACTTGTGGCGCAAAGAAAGTCGATGCGCGGAATGATGATGCATATGAGCGCTGGGAAGATGCACGACATGAAGTCGTCGATGGGTAGCTGTCCGATGATGCAGCAGTCCGCGTCCGATGGGGAGGATAACTCTCAGGAGCATTCCGATCATCATCCCAAGAATTAGCCATGGGAGAGCCTTGAACGCCGCTGCCTGCCCCTGGCAGCCCATGGTGAAAGTCGTCCATCGGCGAGAGCGATGGGTTGGACCTGGTTGTTAATGTGGCCTTCGTGCGATTTGCATGGTGAGAAGTCCGAAATTCGCGAGGCACCGAGGGAGGTGAAGTGATGTCCGAGACGTATGTTTGGCTAGTCTGGTCAGTCGCTTTTCTTGTGCCCTGGGTGATCCTCTTTGTCGTTTTTCCTGGCTATCGTAAAGCAATGATGTGGGCGAGTCTATTTACTGCCCCTTTTGGCCTGACCGAGCCTCTATTCGTGCCGGAATATTGGAGCCCGCCTAGTCTCTTCGATCTTGCCCGTCAGACGGGATTCGATATCGAGAGTCTGATTTTTAGTTTTGGAATCGGCGGTGTTGGCGCCGTATTGTTCAAGGCGATGACGAGAAGGCGCTCACTAGTGCTACCCGACGCCGAACATCACCATCACCGCCATAGGTTCCATCTAGTGGCCCTCGTCTCCCCGTTTATTGTCTTTTTGTTGCTCTATTGGTTTCCATGGAATCCGATCTATCCATCGATCGTATCGATGGCGTTGGGGGCACTTGCCACCGTCCTTTGTCGCCCGGACCTGAAAGTGGCGTCCGCGGTTGGCGCGATAGCGTTTCTCGCCTATTATTTGGTTTTTCTCGTAGCGCTTGAACTGAGCGCTCCGGGATACATAGAGAAGTTTTGGAATCTGAGCGCTCTCAGTGGTTGGATGGTATTCAGTATTCCGGTCGAAGAGTTGATGTTCGCGACCGCGTTCGGAGCATACTGGGCGGGTGTGTACGAGCACTTCACATGGCGGTCGATGGAGTCGGGCGTGGAGCTATCCGCGAGCGCGCCAGAGTAGAGGAGAGACATGTGTCGAATCGACATGCGGTAGGGACGGAATACGGTTGCGAGTCCGTTCTAGAGCCTGTCGGAATTTGTAAGGAAAATTAGCTTCGAAGGGGCCTGATGAGCGCCGAAATCCTCCACCAACTGCAACTCTCTAGTTGCGTGTTCCTTTCGCTTATCTTGGTCTTCTTCGTGATGTGGCGGCTGGGGCGGCTTCGAGCGCCGGCTTTTGCTCCGCCCGGCGAGTCTCCAGGCGCGATACAGCTCCCTGACTTAAACTCTCAGCTTCGCCAACACGCAAGGTGGTTGGTGGGCTTGCGCTGGACCACCGCCGCCACCATCCTGCTCCTGACGCTGATCGCCGTTCCGATCGCGGAACTCCTGCCCTACGCGAGTCTTCCATGGTTGCTCGGGTGGCTCTTGGTCCTCGTGGTTGCGAACGTGATGCTTAGCCGGCTGATCGAACGCCGATCTGCTCCCCAACGCCAGCTGACCATCCAGATCATTATCGATTTGCTGGTTCTGACCGGGCTATTGAACGCCTCGGGCGGGGTCGAGAACCCTCTCTATCTTGCCTACGTGTTCCCCGTCATTGTCGCGGCCATGCTTCTCTCTCGGCGAGCAGCCTTCGGAGTCGCGGCCGTAGCCTGCCTTCTGTTCGGCATGCTGGTGAGCGGCGAGGTTCTTCATTTGCTTCCACATGTCACCTTCGGTCTCTTTCCGCATGTCGAGGCAGTATCGGGAATCGAGCAGTCGCACGGCCACGTTCCCGCGGCTGCTTTGAGCCACGCTTCCTATGACCCGAGTTTCATTGCCGGCAAGAGCCTCTCTCTGCTCGTCCTGGTTCTCGTCGCTTCGTATCTGACTTCCCTCCTGCGCGGTCGATTGCGCGACAGCGAGGAGGCAGTGTCGAGAGTGGCTCGCGAAGCGATCCTCGAACACGAGCGGCTGGAAGGCATGGTGCAAGCCGCCGGCATGGGGATGATGGTGGTGGAGCCCGAACTCATCATCCGGTGGTTCAGCCGGCGAGCCGAGCGCTGGCTGAACTGGCACCAGGATGTTCCTGGCAGCGTCTGTCCCTTGTTCCGCACGCAGGGAGGATGCCAAGAATGTGTAGCGCTACGTGCTTTCGAAGAGGGCAGAGCTGCCGAAACTGAACGCCGCGTAGTCGGAGACGACGGTGCTGTGCGATATCTGCGACACGTCGCAGAGCCGGTGAAAGATGATGGCGGCCGAGTTCTCCAGGTGGTCGAGTTGGTGGAAGACATCACGCGCCGCAAGGCGCTCGAGTCCGAGGCCGTCCATGCCGGCAAGCTCTCACTCTTGGGCCAGCTGGCAGCGGGGCTGGCCCACGAGATCGGCAACCCGTTGGCTTCGCTGGCCACCCGCCTGAAACGCCTCGAACGCCAACGCGATCCCGCCTTCCTCGACGAGAGTCTCGGCTTGCTCAAGAATCATATCGAGCGTATTGGGCGCACGGTGCGCAATGTCTCGCTCTTTTCACGCAACCGGCCAGCGGAGTGGGAATTATGCAACGTGGATGAGGTGATCGAGGAAGCGGTGAACCTGATCCGACTCGACCAAAGAGCGCAAGATGTGACCTTCGATCGAACCTTGTCCAGTCCTTCAGCGGAGATTCGGGGGGTGCGCGATCAACTCGTCCAAGTACTGGTCAATCTTCTTCTCAACGCGGTAGAAGCCACTCCGACCGGTGGAACGGTGTGCATCGGTACGAGCCTGGCCGATGAATGGGTCGAACTCACGGTCAGCGACTCGGGGGTGGGTCTCGCATCGGAGGTTCGGAGCCGGATCTTCGAACCCTTTTTCACCACCAAGAAGCAGGGCGTCGGCCTAGGACTCGCTCTCTCGAAAAGTCTTGTCGAAGCCCATGGCGGCGACATTCACGTTTATAGCGAGGTCGGCGAAGGAACCTGCTTCACGATCTCGCTCCCCAGGAGAGAGTAGAAACCTCTGGTTACCAGGAGACGAGGACCCTCTGATGATAGCTCGCATTTTGATCATCGATGACGAAGATCTGTTCCGCGAAGACCTGGCTAGCCTGTTGCGCGAGGAGGGGTATTCCTGCCGAACCGCCGCGACGGGAGAAGAGGGGCTCCAGGCCGCCGAAAAGGAGGAGCCGGATGTCGTGCTCTGCGACCTTTCGATGCCCGGCATCGATGGTGTTGCGGTGATCGATCAGCTGGCGATCACGAATCCGGACGTTCCCGTATTGCTGGTCACCGCTCACGGTTCACTGGACAACGCCATCGAGGCTTTCCGCAAGGGAGCAGCGGACTATCTTCTCAAGCCACTCCAGCACGACGAGTTGCTGGTCAAGGTGAGGCATTGCCTAGAGCGGCGGCGAATGGAGCGCGAGCTGCGCTTCCTGCGCAGGAAAGTATCTCAGCCGGATGAGGAAACACGCTTGGTCGGCGACAGCCAGGCAATCGGTGAGGTCAAGAGGCTGATCCGCCGTGTCGCTACGGCCGACACCACGGTGTTGGTGACCGGCGAGACCGGGACCGGCAAAGAGGTGGTCGCACGGGCGATTCATGAGTTGGGTAAGGGCCCGGACGCCCCATTTGTGGCGGTCAACTGCGCGGCACTGCCCGGGGAGTTGATGGAGAGCGAGTTGTTCGGTTATCGCAAAGGTGCATTCAGCGGAGCGGTCCGCGACAAACCCGGCATGTTCGAGCTGGCCAGCGGCGGTACGCTCTTCCTCGACGAGATCGGCGAACTCCCGCTGATTCTGCAACCTAAGCTGCTACGCGCTCTAGAGCAGGGAGAGGTCATGCCGGTCGGGGCCACGCGAGCGATTCGCACGCGGTTGCGGCTGATCACCGCCACGCACCGGGATCTGCGGAAAGAGGTGCAAGCCGATCGTTTTCGCCGGGACCTCTTCTACCGTATCCGAGTCATGGAGATCCCCTTGCCACCGCTGCGCGACCACCGCTCGGACATTCCCGGTCTGATCGATCATCTCCTGGCGCGAATCAATGCGCGTCTCAAGAAGCGTGTTCTTGGAGTCGACGACCAGGCGTTGCGGGCGTTGATGAGTGCCGAGTGGCCGGGCAACGTCCGTGAGCTTGAGAATGCCCTGGAGAGGGCGGTGCTTCTCACCGACGGGGCCTGTCTGGCTGTCGAGGATCTTCCTGCGGAACTCACCGGCTCGGGAGGCAGCACCGAACTCTCGCAGGATCTCCGGTGCGCCGTCCGCGCCTACGAGAGAGAGCACATCCGCCGGGTCCTGGAGACCACCAGTGGGAACCGAGAGGAGGCGGCGCGCCTCCTGGGCATCAATGCATCGACCCTCTACCGCCGATTACAGGGACTCGACTCCCCGTCAGATTGAGACCTTGACGAGCATGCGGACTCCGTTGCCCTGCCGCATGGTGGCGGCACGGGCTTTGCTTTCTAGAACGCTGACCAGCAACAGGAGATCTTGGAACTCAGATGTTTCGTTTTATCAAGCCTGAGAGCTCTTCCTCTGACTCGCCACGGTGGGGCCGTCTGCTCGCTCTGAACATCTTGCTGGGAGCCTCCCTGGGGTGGCTGCTGCTCCATCCGCTCACCATGGTCATCTATTCGCTGGAGTTCAAGGAGGACTCGGTCGGCGCTCCGGATCTGGGGTGGAAGCTGTTCCGGTCGTTGTTGGCGTTCACCCCGTCGATGCTGGTGATGAGCGCCATCTTCGCCTTCATCGGCGGGGCGGCGGGCTTCGCATTCGCCTCCTTCCATCGCCTGCTGTTCATTCGCGAGCGAGCTCTCGGTTTGTTCAAGAATCTGTCGGTCGGCGACCTGCCGTCGCTGATCGCGGCGGGCGAGAGTGAGACGGTCGAGTTCAAGAGGTCGGTACGCTGGGACGCCGAGCGTCGTTGTGTCAACCGGACCCTGGAGCAACCAGCGACTCGTGCGCTAGCCGGGTTCTTGAACCACCGTGGTGGCAGCCTGGTATTGGGCGTCGCCGACGATGGCGCGATCGTCGGTCTGGAGGAGGACTACGCGACGCTCAAACGTCCGGACCGGGACGGTTTTGAGCAGTTCATTGTCGGTCTCGTCAAGAGGCGGCTCGGGGGCGACGTCTGCGCGCTGATTCATGTCGCCTTCGGACGGCTGGAAGGCAAGGACGTGTGCCGGATCGTGGCCGAGCCCTCTGGCCGGCCCGTCTACTGTCGAGAGGGGCAAACAACGACTCTGTACGTTCGCATGGGCAATAGCACCCAGGCGCTCGACGTCCGGGAGGCGATCGAGTTCTCCGCGCGCCGCTGGCCCTCGTCCGAATAGAGAACCACCAACTTCCGGGGTGTTGAGCGCTGGCCGCGAGGAGTTGCTGGAGGCCCTTCGAGGCTGGTCGCCGCCGCCGCTATCGCGCGTCACTATCTTGCACCGTTGCAAGCGCGCTGGCGCGTCCGACTTGCAGGAATGCGAGGAGCCAAGCCGACTCGAGATGACCGGGCTTCGTTGAAAGAGCGGTTTTCCTGTCTGCGCGCTACCGACGGCTTCTGGAACTCAACCTGGCTCGCTCCTTGCTGTGACAGACCGAGTGAAGTACCGCGATGAGACGAGGAACGGACATTGATTTGCAGACGCGTCACCTGATGAAAGCTCTTGAGCCGACACTGCGGCGGCACCTTGGTGCCGATGGCGTGGGACGCCGGTTCGTGTCCTGCCTTTACGGGCGACTTCGTCAGTCGCTGGAAGAATCTAACTGGCTCGGTTTCGAGGCGGCGTGCCGGGGGACGGCAGACCCTCAAAGACTGGCGCTCGATGTCTACCTCACGGCCGCGACCCATCTCGAAGGAAAAGAGGTAACACCGGCCCTACTCAGCGCAGTAAGAAAGGAAATAGAGAGGGTTTTCAAGACTCCGTCGCGATGATCGAGACCGCCAGCGGGTAGCAGTTTTGAGAGGAGCAAAACTATGAAGCTCATCAAGGCATTTGTCCGGACCAGCAAGATCGATGATGTCCTGCAGGGGCTCCACGAAGTAGGTGCGCCCGGCGTTACGGTCTCTCCCGTTCACGGCGTGGGCTATGGCTACAGGCGGCATCTTTCGGGGCTCTCCCCCAACGACCTTTCCAAGACGCAAGAAGCCTACAAGGTGGAAATCGTCTGCCGCGCGAAGCAGGTCGATGAGCTGTTGAAGGCTCTCGCCGACTCGGCCCGGACCGGCTACGAGGGGGACGGCATCGTCTTCGTCACTTCCGTCGACCGAGCGATGAAGATCCGTAATGAAGAGGAAGGTCCGGAGGCGCTCTAACAGTGTAGCCGTCAGGGCTCGACGCAGAGGCATCACTATGTTCAATTTATCGATGCTAGTCCCCGACAGATTTGGCCTGCTCCCGATGATCCTGGCTGGGCTACTAGCCCTCCATCCGGCTGTGCTCCGGGAGGCTCCTTCAGGTGGCCGGTCGCCGAGACTCCCGTTCTGGCCGGGAGTGGTGATGCTGGCCGCGATCGCGGTGTACTTTCTGTGGAATGAGCACCGGGCACACCTACTCGGAGTGCTGCCATGGTTGCTCCTCCTCGCCTGTCCCGTGATCCATTTGCTGATGCACCGAGGGCACGGGCATGGTTCCGCGCATGGGGTTCATCGCTTGGAGAACGAGAAGAAGGCAGACCAGAATCCGGTGCAGGGCGATCGCCCATGAACCACGGACAAGACCCGCCAGCGTATGGTCTGTGGGTGCTCGTGCTCATCAACTCGGCCATCTTCATCGCTTTCGCCTTCAGCTTTTTCAAACCGAGGAGTTCACGCGACTGGAGGACCTTCGGCAGTTTCTCTGCTTTCATCATCGCGCTGTTCGTCGAGATGTATGGTTTCCCTTTGACCATCTACCTGCTTTCCGGGTGGTTGGCTAAACGGTACCCCGGCGTAGACTTTCTCACCCATGATGCGGGACACATCTGGTACCGGATCTTCGGCTTCGAAGGCAATCCACACCTGAACCCGATACATATTCTGAGCAATGTGCTAATCGTTGCCGGATTCTTCTTGCTCGCATCGGCATGGAGAGTGCTCTATCAAGCGCAGCGCGACGGCACATTGGCGACCGAGGGACCGTATGGCTCGGTGCGTCACCCTCAGTACATCGCCTTCATCGTGATCATGGGCGGCTTTCTGCTTCAGTGGCCTACACTCGTTACCGCCGTGATGTTTCCGATCTTGACGACGGTCTATATTCGTTTGGCTCTACGAGAGGAGCGAGAGGTTGCTGAGGAACTCGGTGAAGTGTGGTCTCTCTATGCTCGCGAAACGCCACGCTGGATTGCACGGCTAGGACCAAAACCGAGACGAGGCTAGGTTTTCGTCGAAACGTAAACTATAGGAAGGAGACTAAGTCATGAAAGATAGACTTTCCCTGAAGGCGGTCGGCCATACAGCGAGCCTCTTTTTGGCCGTCAGCTTCGCCCTCTGCGTCGGTTTCGATCTCGTTTTGCCCAGTTATTCCATGTACGAAACCTGGCAGGGCTTGCTGCCTGGGTTTACCTGGATCAGCCCGGAAACATTCTTGCTGGGGCTGGCTGAGTCCTATGTCTGCGGGTGGTACCTTGCCCTAGTTTGGGTGCCGCTTTACAATTTCTTTAGCCGTCGTGGCTAAAGAAAACGCTTGAGTCCAGGAGAAAAGTTGATGCACACAAAGCACGAAGCGAGCCACGATCACCGAGCCAAGTCTGAGGGCGCAACCGCCGTCGACCCGGTGTGTGGCATGCACGTCGATCCGGCCACCAGCCGGCACCGTCTGGAAATAGACGGCGAGAGCTTCCACTTCTGTAGTACAAGTTGCCTGGCAAAGTTCGAAGCGGAGCCTCTGAAGTATCGCGGTAGGCCGTCGGAGTCGACGACTTCAACTCCAAACCCGGCCGGCCCATCAGCCGGCGAAGCCGTCTACGTATGCCCGATGCACCCTGAAGTCCGTCAAACGGGCCCCGGCAGCTGCCCACAATGCGGCATGGCTCTCGAGCCGGAGATTCCGACGCTCTCTACCCAGACCGAGTACACCTGTCCGATGCACCCGGAGATCGTGCGCGACGAGCCGGGCTCCTGCCCGATCTGCGGCATGGCGCTGGAACCACGGACGGTGACCGTAGATGCGGAGGAGAGCGCCGAACTACGCGACATGAGCCGGCGCTTCCGCTTCGCTGTGGTGCTGAGTCTCCCCATCCTCATCCTCGCCATGGGTGACCTGCTGCCGGGCAAACCCATCTCGCGCTTGCTGGCGCCGCATCTGCGCGTGTTGATCGAACTCCTGCTGGCGACGCCGGTCTGCCTGTGGTCGGCGTGGCCGTTCTACGTTCGCGCCGTGGCGTCGGTCAAGAACCGCAGCCTCAACATGTTCACCCTGATCGGCCTCGGGGTCAGCGTGGCCTACCTCTACAGCCTCATCGCGGCGCTGGTGCCACAGATCTTCCCTGCGTCCTTCCGTGCCGAGGGCGGCGAGGTGGCGGTTTACTTCGAGGCCGCTGCCGTCATCGTGACCCTGATCCTCCTCGGCCAGGTGCTCGAGCTGCGCGCCCGCAGCCAGACCGGTGCGGCGATCAAGGCCTTGCTGGGGCTGGCTCCCAAGACGGCGCGACGTCTGTCAGACGACGGCACCGAGCAGGACGTGCCCCTCGATAGCGTGGTTGCCGGAGACCGGCTGCGGGTTCGGCCCGGCGAGAAAGTGCCGGTGGACGGCGTGGTGCTCGAAGGGTCCAGCTCGGTCGATGAATCGATGATCTCCGGCGAGCCCATCCCGGTGGCCAAACAGGCCGGGGATGCGCTGGTCGGCGCCACGATCAACGGCACCGGTTCGCTGGTGATGCGCGCCGAGAAGGTGGGCGCCGAGACCCTGCTGTCGCGCATCGTCGCCATGGTCGCCGAGGCCCAGCGAAGCCGCGCGCCGATCCAGAAGCTCGCCGACGTGGTCGCCGGCTACTTCGTGCCCATCGTCATCGCGGTGGCCATCATCACCTTCGCCGTGTGGAGCTGGATCGGCCCCGAGCCGCGCATGGCCTACGCCTTGGTCAACGCGGTGGCGGTCTTGATCATCGCCTGTCCGTGCGCCCTGGGACTGGCGACGCCGATGTCGATCATGGTCGCCACCGGCAAGGGAGCGACCCTTGGCGTGCTGTTCAAGAACGCCGAGGCGATCGAAGTGCTGCGCAAGGTCGACACCCTGGTGGTCGACAAGACCGGCACCCTGACCGAAGGCAAGCCGAGGCTGGTGAGCGTCGCGCTGATGCGGCGCTCCACCAAGACCTTGCCTCTACCCGACACGGACGAGAGTCGCCTGCTGTACCTGGCGGCGAGCCTGGAACGGGGTAGCGAGCACCCTCTGGCCGAAGCCGTCGTACGCGGCGCGGAGGAGAGCGGAGTGGAGCTTGGCGCCGCCAGCGACTTCGCCTCGGTGACCGGCAAGGGAGTGAGCGGCACGGTGGACGGCAGCTCGGTGGCGCTCGGCAACCGAGCCTTGATGGAGGACTTGGGGCTGGAACTCGGCGAGCTCACCGCCCGCGCCGACGCGCTTCGCGCCAAAGGGCAGACGGTGATGTTCGTAGCCATCGACGGCGCCGCGGCCGGCTTCGTCGGGGTCGCGGATCCGATCAAGGAGTCGACCCCGGAAGCGATCCTCCAGCTGCATGCGGAGGGGCTGCGCATCGTCATGCTAACCGGCGACAACCAAACCACTGCCGAGGCCGTCGCCGGCCAGCTTGGAATCGATGAGGTGGTGGCCGGAGTACTCCCCGATCAGAAGGCCGCCGCGGTGGAGCGTTTCCAGAACGCCGGCCGAACCGTCGCCATGGCCGGCGACGGCATCAACGATGCCCCCGCCCTGGCTCAGGCTGAAGTGGGAATCGCCATGGGCACCGGCACCGACGTGGCCATGGAGAGCGCCGGGGTGACCCTGGTCAAGGGCGACCTGCGCGGCATCGTGAGGGCCCGCCGCTTGAGCCGCGCCACCATGGCCAACATCCGCCAGAACCTCTTCTTCGCCTTCATCTACAACGCCCTCGGCGTGCCGGTGGCGGCGGGAGTCCTCTACCCCTTCTTCGGAATTCTCCTCAGTCCCGTCATCGCCGCCGCCGCGATGAGCTTCAGCTCCGTCTCGGTCATCGCCAACGCGCTGCGGCTTCGGGGGGCGAAGGTGTAGCGGGCGGGAAAGACTCACCACGAGCAACCGGCAGTTGACCAGTTGAGTTGACCACTGTATCTTGGGGGCATGGACGTGATCGCCATTTCTCAGTTCAAGGCCACCTGCTTGGCAACTCTGGAGAGAGTTCGAAAGACGGGGGAGCCGATTCTTGTGACCCGGCGCGGTAAGCCGGTAGCGCAGATTCAGCCACCTCCGTTGCCGGAGCCCGAGGGACGCAGCCTCTTTGGCCGGATGAAAGGGACGGCGCAAGTGATGGGCGATATCGTGAGTCCCCTGTCCGACCAGGACTGGGAAGTGCTCCGCTAGTGCGTTTCCTTCTCGATACTCACATCTGGATCTGGTACGTCCTCGGCTCGAAGGATCTTCCGCGCAGCCTCCGCGAAGCTCTGGATCAGGCGATCGGTCGCTGCTGGCTGTCCCCCATCTCGCTGTGGGAAGCTAGCCTATTGAATCGGAAGGGGCGCTTGCGAGTTCACGGCTCTTTGGAGGATTGGGTCGAGGAAGCCCTGGAAGCTGTTCCTATGCGGGAGGCCGGGTTCAGTTTTGAGGTAGCCAAGACAGTGACGAACGTCACCCTGCCTCATGGCGATCCAGCCGACCATTTCATCGCGGCGACGGCTCTAGTCTACGAGTTGACCCTGGTGACGGTGGATGGGAAGTTGGTCGATGCGGAGTGGCTCTCGACACTGACGCGCTGAGGCGGTATTGGCGTTACTTGCCCTTCTTGATCCAGTCTTTCTCGCGGCTCCCGATCTTCAAGGTACTCAGAACCTCGTTTTCGCCAACGCGCTGCGGCTGCGGGGGGCGAAGGTGTAGGAGGTGGGTCGTCGCTGACCAGCTTTGAAGGGAGTGAGGGACCATGCACTCGCTGGCCTCCTTGCTCACCCCGCATCCTCTGATGCGCGGGATCCTCCCTTATCGGACAACAACTCGGAGAGGGCGTCTCGGAAGGCTCGAAAACTGGGTGAGCTGTTGCGCCTGGGATCCATGTTCTCAGCCACAGCTCTAGCTGCTTCGATCTTGCGGATCCCCGTCTTGAAGTACCTCGCCCGCTTGAGCACCCGTTCGAAGGCTTCCCAAGTGCCGCCCGCGATAGCATCGGGTTGCCGGAGGCCCTTCAAAGCCCGAACATTGGTGCTGACACGTGGGTAAGCAGCTCTTACGGCCTCCCAATCACCGAAGAACCAGGCTTCGAGTTCCTCGATGGCCAGCCGATTGATAACCCTGTAGCGACCGCTGCTGGGTGCGGACTTGGTTGCCAAGCCCGCATCGAGTGAGGTCTTGTCCAACTGCTTCTTGAGATCTTTGCAGTCGTCGTTGTCGCGATCCACTACAACGATGATTCTGTGCGAGTCCGGTAACCACCTGGCGTAGGCCTTGAGCTTGCCGGGCAGGCTGGCGAGTAGGTGTGCCTTGCCTTGGTGGGGATGGAGCGTGAAAGTGACCTCGCCGACCATCTTCGGCAGCAACAATTCCAGCGCGGCCTCCATCGACGGCTCTTCGACGAGCACCTCAAGGTGCTCCACGCTCATCTCATCCGACCCTTGGATACAGGGGCGCCGGAGTTGACCAAGGGATCGCCAACACCAAAGTGGCCCTCCAACCAGAGGTTCCCCATGGAGGAGCCAGCCTCCATGAACTCCGAGACACCCTGAATATTCGCCGCGCGGACCGCTTGTGTGTAGCCCCTGTCGTTCCTGTAGAGAACACGCACTTCTTCAGGTCTAAGTCCATTCAGGAAGAAAGGTGAGTGCGTCGTGACCAACAGCTGCGACCGCTCGGCCGCAGCTCGACACTCTTCGGCAAGGTCCGGTAGGAGCCGCGGGTGGAGAAAGTTCTCTGGTTCTTCGATACCGATGAATTGCGGTGGTTGCGGATCGTGGAGCACCAGCAAGTAGGCGAGCAGCTTGAGAGTGCCATCCGAGGCGAATCGGGAGAGTACCGGCTGATCGAACGGAGCGTCCTTGATCTGCAACAGCAGCCTCCCGTCGAGCATGGGATCCGCCACCACGTTCTCGATACGGGGAATGCGCCGACGTAGGGTGGAGAAGATTCTCTCGAGATGATCCGGGTGCTGCTCTTGCAGATATTGGACAACATTGGGCAGATTGTCGCCGGTCTTGCTAAGCCGATCTTGAGGTCCGGCATCCGGTTGGCCACGCGTATCGTCGATCGAGAGATAGGAGACGTACCAATCGGTAATGAACTCACGCAATGCCGCAACGCGTGGATGGTCGGCGAACTGCCCCAAGGTGTTGACCGCGATGAGGTCGGGGGAGCGCAAAGCTTTGTCGATTCTCTGGTCAGACTCCTCCGGCATGTCGCCACTGATGACTTTCCCTTGCCCCTTCTTGTAGTCGAGAAAACGGAAAGGACGGCCAAAGCGACCACGCTGCCACGCCAGCCACTCCTCGGAAACGAATGGACCTCTGGCTCCCTCGTCGATGGCGAGGTGGTAGGTGATGATGGGCTGCTTCGGCTTCTCCCGGTACTTGATTTCGATGACTACCGGGCCGTCCTGTCCCCGAGTCTTGAGTTCTTTCGCCCGGCCCCGGCGATCCCAGGCATGACGCAACCCGAACTGGAAGCACTCGGAGAGGAAATTGAAGACGTCAAAGACGGTGGATTTGCCGCTGCCGTTGGGACCAAGCAGGACGGTGAGCGGTGTGAGATCTCGTAGCTCTACATCCTTCAGAGCGCGATAGTTCTGGACGTGGAGTCTCTCGATACGGGCGGGAGAGGCTGGTTGCCCTCCTCGTGTCTGGTTCATGACGTGACTTCCTTCGCCGTCTCTGGACTAGCTCTTGGTGTCTAGGAGGCTGACTCCAGCAAAGGGATCCTGCCAGAGTTCAAACCAGCAAGGAGGATATCGCGAGGAGCGGCAGGCGTGAGCACTTCTCGGCGACAGTCTCGTCTTCAATCACCCACTGCCGGCCAACTCCTGCGCTTTCTTGGCGAACCGCTCCGCATCCAGCCTGCGCCCGGCGAAGTCGCGGTGGAGGGAGCCGAGTTGGTGTTCCCACCAGTCGGGCTCGGGCGCTTGGTCCGGTTCCCAGGTGACGCCGGGGCGGTAGAGCATCCAGAAGTCCCAGGCGGGGTAGTCGAGTCCCTGGACAAAGGGTTGGACGGCGGAGCCAACTCGCTGTCCACCGTCCCAATAGTGGTGGACGCCCGGCCCGTTCATCAGTTTGATGGCGTTGGCGGTGTGCTTCTCTTTGGCGCTGGATTGGCTGGAAGAGATGACGAAGACCGTCAGGTTCGGGATGTTCAGTTCCTGGCGCAAGGCTTTGTTAACTTCGGAGACCCCCCGAAGACAGACCCCTCATGTGGGGGCGACGAGCAGGACCGCGCGGACATCTCCCGATGCTTCGTTGAAGGCGGTGCGGAAGGGGTCGAGATTTTCGCCGATCCGTTCGTGTTCCGGCTCCGTGTCGGTGGATGCCGAGGTGCGAGTGAGGCCGAAGAGGGCTCCAAGGCCAAGGAGGGCAAAAAGGGCCAGAAGTTCGATTCTCAGATATCGGGTCCAAGGGCGCATCACAGTCTCCTGGCAAGTAGTTGCAGCATGTTGAGGGCCAGAGCGAAGAGCCACAGAGCCGCGGCACTCCACAGTGCGAGGCGAGGGAGCCACGGCCGCTTCGCGGGGCAGGCTTGCCCAGCGGCGAGGGCTCGTCGGCGGTAGACGCTCCAAAATCCGTAGGCCAGTGGCAGGCTGGCGAGGGCCAATATCAACAGGCTGTAGGGATGGAGGCCAGCGGCCCACACCGAGCCGCTGACCCCGAGCAGGCTAACCAGTAACGGTGCCAACACCGGAACGCAGCAGGCGGTGGCGGCGGTGGCGAGCGCGGCCGCTCCGGCTCCGGTGGCGGCTAGGCCGAGCCCTTTGAGGGAGCCCTTGGCGGGCGAGGCGGGGTGGAGGTTGCCTTGCGTGGGCGTCATCACTGTTCTCCTAGCGATTGGAGTCGTTGCGGGTTCTATCTTCCTAGTCGGTCTCGGCCTCCGGTTCGACCATCTTCCATTCTTCGACGGCAAGTCCCGGAGGCTGATCGGCGTGGCTAGCGTGGAGCTGCCCGCGCAAGCGAAGCCGCTGGCCGACGAGATCCTCCTTGCCCCGCAGCGCCTCTACCACCTCGCCTCCACGAAGCAAGAAGGCGGTGACGGGACCGCCGGTCTCCAGGTACAGGTCCTCCTCGCGGGAGACGAGTTTGCCGCTGACCGTGATCTCCACTTCGGGAGCCGAGAAGCCGGCGTCGCTGACCGTTTTGCGCAGCAGTCGGGGATCGAAACTCTCGCCCTGAGCAGACCACACGGTGGCGCTACCCGCTTCAAAATCAACCTCGACACGATCGACGCCATCCAGGCGTCGTAGGGCCTTTTCGGCCCCATAGGCTCACAACGGTCACGTCATGCCGTCGATGCGCAGGTGGGCTTGTTCCACCTGGGCGAGGGCGGCGGTAGCGGTGACCATCCAGGCGATGAGCGCCAAGGCGCCCAAGCCGATGATCGAGCGAGTCTTTCTAAGGTTCATTCGGTCCCTCCTGTAGCTGTAGTTTGTAGACGCGGCTAGTGGCGGCGTCGGTGACGTAAAGATGGCCGTGTGTCCCGAGAGCGAGCCCTTGGGGGGTCTGGACGCGGTGTTGTTCGGCCTCGGGGACCTTCCATTCGGCGAGGTAGGAGCCGTCGGCGGCGAGCAGCTGCACCCGCCGGTTGGCGCTGTCGGCGACATGCATGCGACCTGCCGCGTCGACTGCCACGTCCACCGGGTCTTGGAACTGGCCGAACCAGGTGCCGGAGCTTCCCCAGCTACCCAGCGGCTCTCCATCGGTGGAGAAGCGCTGGATCCGGTGGCTGTGGGCGTCGGCGACGTAGAGCGTTGCGTCCGGCGCTACGATGAGTTTTGCCGGGTAGTGCAGCTGGCCGGGGTCGTGCCCTGCATCCGCCAAGATGGCGATGGGTTGGCCGTCGCTGGTGAACTTCTGGAGGCGATGGCCGTAGAACTCAGTCACGTAGACGAAGCCTTCGCCGTCGATGGCGATGCCGGACGGCGAGGAAAGTTCACCGAGGGCCTCGCCCGCCGTTCCCCATTGGCGCAGTAGGGCGCCCGTTTCGTCGAAAACCCGTACGCGATCGAGCAGGAAGTCGGCGACGTAGATCTCGCCGTCGTCGCCGATCGCCAGATCGATGGGCCGCCCCGCGCCTTGGTCGGCGGCGCTCCAGCTGGCCAGGGCCGCTGCGTCGGCCGCGAAGATGTGAATTCGACCGCTGCCGGAGTCGGCGACATAGACCTTGCCTGAAGGGCCGACGGCGATCCCTTGCAGCGCTGGCTGGCCACCATCACTCCGCGCCACCTCCCAGCTGGTGACGACGCGGTACGAGAACTCCGCCGCCTTGGTCTTTGTCGTCGTCTCTGTCTCCGTCGCCGTCTCCGCTGGACTTGGGTCGGGGTCAGCGGGTGATTGGCAACCCAGCCAGAGCAAACACAGAAGGAGTGCGGCGACCCATCGATTTAGAACAGCCATCGTGCCCCCAGGATGAAACTCGTTTTCGGTTGCGGTTGATCGCCGTGCAGGTTGGCCTTGAGGGCGATCGGCACGGCGGCTTCCAGGACCACGCGGCGCGAGACGATCCACTCGATGCCGGGCGAGACAATGAGTACTTGGCCCCCGGAGTCCGGCACGATTCGGCCCCCTCGGCGGCTGCGTTGAGCGCTCTCGTAGCTGAGCTCGGCCACCGCCAAGACCATGGGAACGCCTTGCTTTTCCCGCGGCAGGAGACGGCGCAGATAGGCGAGATCGGTGCGCCACTTGTCACCTCGCACCAATCGGCCGTCCCCTTCACCGAAGTCCGTGCGCTGGATGTCGGCGATCCACCAGTTGGCGTCGCGGACATGGGAGAACACCAGCCCGGTCAGCAGGTCGGTCGATCCGGTGCCGAAGGTGCCTCCCGTGGGCAGCTTGATCCCGACTTCGGGGGCCAGCCGGGTGTAGCCGCCGGGCACGAATTTGCTCCACACGTCGTAGCGGGCGAAGAGGGTCGAGTCGGCGCTTCCCGATCGGCGTAGGCTGGAGGAGGGGCTGGACTGGCGTACTCCGACGAGAGGAGTCACCAGAGTCAAACTGAGGCTGGGGCGAGCCCCCCACACGACGGCCCAGACGTTGCGCAGTCGTTCGAGTTCTTGCCCCGGGGCCGGCTCGTCGAAGGTGTCGTAGCGCAGGATCGAGCGCACCAGGACTCCTTCATTGAACAGCGTGCGGCCAGCGGGAGCCACGATCTGCGCTGCCGAGGGCCCGACCGCGAGGGTGAGGGCCAGGAGGGTGAATGCGGCACGCATGGCTCTTGCCTTCATCACCCAGCGCAGCACGACAGTTGGGCGACATCTTTGGTGAAAGTCTGGGCCGCCAGCTTCAGCCCCTCGACCATCGTCAGGTAGGGGAAGAGCTGATCGGCCAGGTCATCGATCGTCATGCGCGCGCGCAGGGCGAGGGTGGCGGATTGAATGACCTCGCCGGCCTCTGCGCAGAGAACCTGGGCGCCGAGGAGCCTCCCACTGCTCCGTTCGGCGACGAGCTTGATGAAACCGCGGGTGTCAAAGCTGGCCAAGGCGCGGGGCACGTTGTCGAGAGATAGCGTGCGACTCTCCGTGGCGAGCCCACGCTCACGGGCTTGCGTCTCGCTTAGGCCCACCCAGGCTACTTGTGGATCGGTGAAGACGACGGCGGGCATGGCCGTAAGGTCGAGGCTGGCCTCTCCGCCGGTCATGTTGATCGCGGCGCGAGTGCCGGCCGCGGCCGCCACGTAGACGAATTGGGGCTGGCTGGTGCAGTCTCCGGCGGCGAAGATGTGAGGCGCGCTGGTGCGCATCCGCGCGTCGACGATCACCGCGCCGCGCTCATCGACAGCGACACCGGCCTGATCGAGGCCGAGACGCTCGGTGTTCGGCCGGCGGCCGGTGGCCACCAAAAGCCGATCGCCGGCCAGCGCACCGTGCTCTGTTTCGACATGGAAGCCGGCCTCGTCATGCAGTACCTCCGATGGCACAGAGTGCAATAGCACTCGCATCCCTTCGCCCTCCAGCGCCTCCTTCAGCCCCTGTCCGAGGGCGGGATCCTCTTTTGACAGCAGGGTGCTGCGTGCGATCAGGGTGACTTTGGCGCCGAGTCGCAAGAAGGCTTGCGCCAGTTCGACGGCGACCAACGAACCGCCCAGGACCAGCAGGTGCCGCGGGATTTGCTCGGCGATGAGTGCTTTGGTGGACGTCCAGAAGGGAGTGTCGGCGAGCCCCGAGATCGGCGGAACCCAGGCCGAGGCGCCGGTGGTGATGAGGAAACGGTCGGCCGTGAGGGTCTGCTTTGGGCTGTCGGATGGTTCGATTCGCAGCCTGTTCGGGTCCAGGAACGAAGCAAAACCGCGGATCAGTTCGATGTTCGGATTGTTGGTGAGAATGCTCGCGTACTTGGCCTGACGCAGCTCCTCGACGCGAGATTGTTGCTGTGCCACCATGGCGGCGCGGTCGATGGTCGGTCGAACCTTGCTGAGACCCTCGAACGGATGACGGTGCTGGATATGGGCGGCGTGGGCGGCGCGTAGCAAGATCTTCGAAGGCACGCAGCCAACGTTGACGCAGGTGCCGCCGAGAGTGCCGGCCTCGATCATGGTCACTCTCGCGCCTCGCTCCGCAGCTCGGATGGCCGCCGCGAAGGCGGCCGATCCCGAACCGATCACCGCGACATGGCGGCGAGAGTCGCCGCCTTTACGCGGCGCCGAGCCTAGAACGGTCGTCTTGGGCATCACCTCAACGTCATCCCTGCTTGAGGAGGGTGGCGAGAACCTTGGTGACTTTCTCAAGCCGTTCGTCGGGCTTGCCCTCCATGCAAGTGTCCATGCACTTGTGCAGCTCGTGCTCGATCATCACCGCCGAGAAGCGGCTCAGCGCCGCCTTGACCGCCGCCACCTGGAGCAAGATCTCATCGGCGCAACGCTCCTCGTCGAGCATCTGGCGCACCGATCGGAGGTGACCTTCCAGTCGTGAAAGGCGGTTGCGCAGGGCACGTTTCGACCCTTCGTCGAGATAGCTTAGGCCGGCGGGATTGAGAGTCGAGAGATCGATCCGCGTGGTCATGGTGCCTCCTTCGTACTTGAGTTGCGCCCTATCGAGGCGAACTCGGCGGAGCATCGGTCCGTTCTACGCACGAACCGTATCATATCCCCCTGGGGGGGATACAAGTGCGAATGGAGAAAGCCATTTTGGCGCCAGCGGTCTCAGAAACTCCGGCGAGTCGAAACCAACCACTGCACGCCCTGGATCTCGCCGCCCGTCTTGTCCAGAGGGAAGGCAAGATCCAGGTGCAGCACATTGCCCGAGCTGGAGCGATTGAGTCCGAGGCGCAGGCCGATGCCGACGTCGCTCAGTGTGCCGGAGCCGGCGTCGCGGGCAAGGCCGGGCGTCCAAGCACGGCCGACATCGAAGAAGATCGCCCCGCCGACATCCGCTAGCCGGAACAAGCTGCGCGGGGTGAAGAAGCGCTGCTCCAGGGTGACCAAGAACTGCCGGTCTCCGTCCTGGAAGCGCAAGGGATAGCCCCGTAGGCCACTGTCGCCGCCGAGCAAGAGTTGACTTTCGCTATCCCGCCGGTGATCCGCGGCCAGTCGCAGTCGCGCAAAGAACCGGTGGCGGTTCCAGACGCGGCGGTAGTACCTTGCCTCACTGTTCCAACGCACGTTTTCCAGGCCGACGGCGCCCCACCGCCCGAGGATCGACGTGGTTAGATCGAGCAGGGAAGCCTCCGTGGGTTGCAGATTGTGGTCCAGCACAGCAGCGAAGAGGAGGCGGCCCCGGTCACCGCTCAAGGCGCGCGGCGAGAGGCCCAGGCGGGCCTGGAGGCGGGTGCCCAGGTAGCGGTCTTCAGTGCGCCCGATGCGGTCGAAGTTCTCTGTTTCGAGGTAGCGGTTTCCAACTTGCTCGAAACCGATCCAAGGATAGGCGAGGGTGCGATCGGTGGGCACTATAGAGGAGGGCGACTCCGGCGAGGTGGCGAAACGCACTTCTTCGAAGGTCAGACCGAAGGTCCAGCGATGGGTCTGGTCGTCGGCCAAACCACGGGAGAAGCCGCGGAAAATCTCCAAGCGCCGGCTCTTCTGGGCAAACTGATCAACCACCTGGCCGCGTCGATAGAGAGGTACGATCCGCCGGTCCGAGAGTGCCGCGAATCCGACGCTGCGGCGGCTGTCGAGGGCGAAGAAGGGGAGGCCCACTGCGAGCTTCCACGTCTCGCCGTCACTGCTGTCGGAATACTGCGCCACCAGACGGGTTCGACTGCCGAGGAGATTCGGATCTCGATAGCGGAACAAGAGGGTGTCTCGGTCGACTCCGAAAGTCTGGCGCAAGTCGACCGTCTTGCCTGTACCGAGTAGGTTGGTGTCGCTGAGCTTGATGGTCGAACGGTTGACGCCCCCGCGGCGGCCGAAACTCACCCCCCCTTCGAGAGACCAGGTGTCTTGGGTCTGGACCACCACCTCGACCTTCTGCTGATCGGTCGCCCTACTCTCGATCTGGGCTTCGGCAAGGTACCGGCTTTGGCGCAGCAGTCTCTCGGTTTCGGCGAGAACCTCTGGGTCCAGTGGATCTCCACGATGAAAGAGCAACTGCTGGCGCACAACCCTGGGTCGCGTCGTGCGGTGCAGGCGGTTGGCGAGGCGGAACAACCGTTTGTTTTCGCGGGGATCGCTGAGGTCGAAGATGTTGCCGATCTCGATGGTGATGGACTGGATCTCCGGGGCCCGCGGAGCGAAGGCGGCCTGAAACGGTGGTGAGCAATCGGGCTGGCCGCAGAGCAGGAGGAAGAGCGAGACGGCGGCGCTGATCATGGTTGGCCCACCGGCGTAATCTTGTTCGCCGGCCACAAGCGACCGCGGAACGGGGCCAGATAGAGTCCCAGAGTCATCGTCCAGCTGAGCAAGGCCGGCCACAGATCATGGAAAACGAAGTCTCGCCTTCCCTGGTGCAGCCACGGGTTGCACCACGGGCTGTGAGCCTCCAACTCAAAGGAGTGGGAGGCTCATCGGTTGTTTCTCCCAGACTAGCTGGTTGCCGGCAAGGTATCAACGGTCGATGAATCGGCCATTAACCGGTAGTTCAGTCATGGCCAGATGCCTTTCAAAGGTGGTGTCGCGCGAGACTATGCTGCTCCGGCAGGTGGAGGCCGTGAGGAGTGGGTTGGAAAGGCGCTAGACTCGCCGCCATGGAATCCCGCTTGTCGCTGATCGCCACCTGCTCCCTCGGTCTCGAGGAGTTGCTCGCCGCCGAGCTGACCCAACTGGGTGTTGCGGCGCCGGCCAGCGAGCGGGGAGCGGTGCGCTGGCGGGGTGATTGGGCCTCTTGCTGGCGAGCCAACTGGCGGTTGCGGACCGCCAATCGGGTCTTGGTACAGCTGGCCTCCTGGCAGGCGAGCGGTGGAGATTCTCTGGCGGCGGGGGCGCAACGGTTGGTGGAGAGCGGCGCTTCGGCTCCCGATCGGGATTGGGGCGGGGTGAGCGTGCACCAGCTCTTCGATCCGGCGCGCACCTTCAGCATACGGGCCACCGTTTCCGGCTCGCGCATGCGCGATTCCCGCTGGGTGGCACTCAAGGTCAAGGACGGAATTGTTGATGGCCAGCGCCAGGTTTACGGACGCCGATCTTCGATCGACCGGGATTTGCCGGGATTGCCCCTGCGCGTGCGGTTGGTGGGCAAGCATGCGACGCTGCTTCTCGACACTTCCGGCATGCCGCTCGACCGGCGGGGGTATCGCTTGCAGATGGTGGGAGCACCGCTGCGCGAGCAGCTGGCAGCGGCTTGCGTCCTGGCGGCCGATTGGAGTGGCGGCGGCGCGATCGCCGACCCCATGTGCGGTTCGGGGACTCTGCTGGCCGAAGCGGGTTGGATTGCCCTCGGGCGGGCTCCCGGTGCAATGCGCTGGCGCCAGGCTCGCGACAGCGGCACGTTCGCCTGGGCTTTCGAGGGCTTTCCGGGATTTGACGCCCAGCGCTTTGCCGCTGTGCGCTCCGAGGCCATCCCGGCGTTGATGGAGGAGGCCGACCTGCGGCTTTACGCCGGTGATACCGAGTCTTCGGCGCTCAACGCCACCGAGAGCAATCTGCGCCGCGCCGGTCTGATCGAGCGAACCTGGCTGCGGCAAACCGACGCCTTCACCACCGATGCACCCCCCGGGCCGGGCTTGGTGTTGATCAATCCGCCCTATGGTGAGCGGCTGGCCATGCAGCCGGATCACTGGAAGCGGATCGGCGACTTGCTCAAGCAGCGCTGGCAGGGCTGGCGCGCGGTGGTGGTGGCCGGTGATGCCGGCAAAGGCAAGTTCATCGGCCTGCGGCCCAAGCGCAGGCTGCCGATCAAGAATGGGCCGCTGGACGCTCGGATCTTGATCTTCGACCTTTTCTGAACCGCGACTTACCGGCGACCTGCCAGCGTTGCCCCCTTTATTTCGCGGCCTTCCGGGCCTCCTCGTCGGTGCTGGCCGGTGGCACCGTCACCGACTGGTAGCGACGCAGGGTGACCTTGCCCGGAGGTAGGCCGCGCGGCTTGGCGATGTCATCGCAACGTGCCGCGTGCACGGCGACACGACCGCCTCGTTTGGCCTTGGAATGGCCGGCGGCCAAGGCCGCGGCGTAGCGCTGGGTCGAGCGGGGCAGGCGGTCGAGCTTGTCCGGGTTGCGCACCACGACGTGGGAGCCCGACTGGCCGGCGACGTGAAACCAGAAGTCGCGCGGCGCGGCCAGCTTCAGGCTGAGGATGTCGTTGTCCGCCGCGCTACGGCCGACGAGGACGGTCATCCCGTCGGGAGAGACGAACCGCTTGGCGACCGAACGGCCGCGCCAACTCCCCGCCTCCGGGTCGGGAGGCGGGGGTGCTTCTCCACGCCGGTTCAGTCGACGATCTCCCCGAACTCGGCGAGCTGTTCGGCGATGGTCGCGCGATCTCCGGCGACGACCAAGGTCATTTCGTCCGGCCGGAGGTATTGGGTCACCACTTCGCGGACTCGCTCCGGGGTCACCGCATAGATCTGATCGACATAGCTGTTCAGGTAGTCGTCGGAAAGACCGTGCAGTTCGATGCGCGCCAGCTGTCCAATGATTCCCGGCGCGATGGAATTGCGCAGTACGAAGACGCCCGCCAGGTAGTTCTGAATGCCGCGCAGTTCCTCTGCGGAGGGGGCTTCGGCGCGCATCCGGTCGATCTCCTTGAAGATCTCGCGTAGAGCTGGGCCGGTGACGTTGGTGGTGATATCGGCCGTCTGCGTCCACAGTCCGGTGCGGTAGTTGGAGGTAATGGCACTGTTCGGCGAATAGGTGTAGCCCTTGTCTTCGCGGATATTGGCTGTAATTCGTGAGTTGAATGAACCGCCGAGCAGGGCGTTGGCGATCTGCAGGGCGGTGAAGTCGGCGTGCGAGGGATCGATCGTCGGGATGGCGATGCGCACGGTGGACTGCTGTGCACCCGGCCGGTCGATGAGATGTACCTTGCGTTCCGAGGTCATCTTGGGCGGATTGCTGATCGGCTCGGCACCGGCCGTCCAGTCGTCGAAGCTCTCGCGGATCGCCGTCTCGACGGCGGCCGGGTCGAACTTGCCCACCACATAGATGTGCGTCCGGCGGGCGCCGAAGTTGGCCTCGTAGAAGCGGCGAATCTTCTCCACCGAATAGCTCTGGATCAGCTCGGTCGTGGGGAACAGGCGCCCGTAAGGATGGTCGCCATAGATCACCGAGGCCAACCGCTGCTGAGCGATCGGTTGCGGTTGGCTGAGCGCGATGGTGACGTCGCGGATCATGTTGCTCTTGAGCCGCTCGACCTCGCTCGGCGGAAAGGCTGGATTGCGCATCACGTCGGCCACTAGCCGCACCGCTTGCGGCGCGAACTCGGCCAGTACGTTGGCGCCGATGGCGGTGGAGTCGTTACCGACGTTGAGGTCGAGTTCGCCACCCATGGTCGCCGCCTCGGCGGCCAGCGTCTTGGCGTCGCGGGTGGTGGTGCCCTCTCCCATCAGGTCGACGGTGAGGTCGGCTAGCCAGACTTCCTCGGCGGTTTCGTTTCCGTTGCCGAGTCGAAGGCGAGCCGAGATCGTCGCCTTGGGGAGTAGGCCGTACTGCACCAAGGTGGCACGCAACCCGTTGTCGAGTTCGAAGGTGTGCTTGGCGGGCAACTCGAACCCCTTGGGCTTGCCGGGCGCGGGCGGGGCTTCTTTGTCCGCCGCGGCCGTGCCGGTGTCGGCAGTCGGTTCAGCGGCGGTCGGTTCAGCGGTGGTCGGTTCAGCGGCGATGGCGGTGGTGCTGAGGAGCAAGGTGAGCGGCAGCAAGATGAGCAGGGCCGCGAGCAGAAGACGAGGGGAGAGGGGCTGGACGGTGCGGTCTAGTGTGTTCAATGTCTGAGTCATTTTGATCGTTCCTCTCAGCTGCCCGCACCGGGCTCGATGGTGAAAACGGTGCGCGCAGTCGTCCGCAAATACTCTTGCGCCGTGCGTTGGAGCAGCTCCGGGGTGACTTCCTGGAAATGGCTTTCGATCTCGTTGATGCGGTTGGGGTCGTCGTCAAACAGGGCAAAGCTGGCCAGCAAATCAGCGCGACCGAAGCCGAAGAATCCTCCCATCGTGTCGTAGAGCGAGGAGCGCAGTTTGACCCGCGCCCGATCCAGAGCCTCGGTTTCGAGCGGGCTCTCCTGTAGCTGAACGACCACCCGATCCACTTCGGCGAGGATCGCTTCACTGGTGATGTTGGCGTCGTGGAAGAGCTGTGCCTGCCACAGCATGGGGCCCTTGTAGTTGAACATGTTGCCGAGGCTGTTGATCCCGCCGCCCACGCCGCTGGTCATTCCCTTCTCTTGTACCAGAGCCTGGTGCAGCAGGCTGTCGTCGCCCTGCACCAAGATCTGGTCGATCAGTCCCATGGCGTAGTACTCCGGTGTGTTGCGCTCCGGCATCCGGTAGGCAAAAGCGAGCGCGGGCCGGTTGGCCAGAGGATCGAGCCGCGAGCCACGGCGCTCCTCCTCTTGCCTCGGCTCCGCGACGTCGGGTTGCGGCGGAAGGTCGATTGCGGGGATCGAGCGAAAGTACTTCTCGATCCATGCCTTGGCCTGCTCCGGCTCAAAGTCGCCGACCACGGCGAGTGCCGCGTTGTTGGGAGCGTAGTAGGAGTCAAAAAAGGCCTGCACATCTTCGAGAGTGGCGGCGTCCAGGTCCTTGAGGTCGCCGTAAAAGTTGTGCGCGTTGTACCAGTTGGTGAAGGCTGTCTGCGGAAGGTCGAGCCACGGAAAACCGCCGAAAGGCCGGTTGAGCACGTTGACCTTGATCTCGTTCTTGACCACCCCTTGCTGGTTGGTGAGGTTGTCTTGAGTGATCGCCAGGCCACGCATTCGGTCGGCCTCGGCCCAGAGGATCGTCTCCAAAGTGTGCGCCGGGACGATCTCGAAGTAGTTGGTGTAGTCAAAACGAGTCGAGCCGTTCATCAGTCCCCCGTTTTCTTGCACCAGCTGGTTGAACTCGCGCTTGCCGAGGTTCTTCGAGCCCTGAAACATCATGTGTTCGAAGAGGTGGGCAAAACCGGTGCGATCGCGAGGTTCGATGCGGAAACCGATGTTGTAGTAGGCCGCGACAGTGACGATCGGAGCGGTCGAATCGGTCGAAAGAACGACCCGCAGGCCGTTGTCCAACTTGTAGTAGTCCACCGGAACGCGGAAGCTCGAGGTGGAGTCTTCTTCTGAGGATGGCGCAGCACAGGCGACGCAGAGCGCCAAGAGGGTCAGGCCGAACGCCATCCGAGAGGTCGAATGTCTCATGGTTTCTCACAAAGTTGGCGAAGCCAGTCCAAGCAGAGCCGGCTCGCGGGGTTCGCAGAATTTTGCCAGGGGAGAGAAGAAACCTCGGAAGAGGGCTCACCCGGCGAGAGATTAGCACGCAGCCGCTCATACAGTAACTCCCGGGACCGGCGTGATGGCCGGTGGCATCGACGTAGGCCGTCGTGTCTTGCCCGCAGTTCTTTGGACCTGGGATAGCGTTAGGAATCCAGGGATTCCAAGGAGCAAGCACGATGGCGAGAAAGAGTCGATTGTCAGTCCAAGAGCGCGAGGAGGCGATCCTGCGTTGCCTTCGCAAAGAAGAACCCGTTGCCGCCGTGGCGCGGCGCTACCAGGTGAGCGAGCAGACGCTGTATCGCTGGCGAGATGAGTTCCTGGCGGGCGGTCGCCAAGCGTTGTCCAAGAAGGATGGCAAAGGCGACGAGGCAGGCCAGCGAATCGCTCAGTTGGAGAAGCAGCTGGCCAAGCGGGCACAGGTGATTGGGGAGTTGTCGATCGCCAATGGCATTTTAAAAAAACTTCAGGCGTACCCCGACTGAGCGTGGAGCGACGAGCCATGGTACGCAACGAAGTTGCCGCAAACCGCCCAGCTCGCTTGAAGCGGGTCGTGCAGGCTATTGGTTGGCCTGCTTCGAGTTTCTTCCATCAGCCCAAGGCAGTGAAGAAGCGGCCAGGACCGGCTCCTCGACCGCTGGACCCAGTCAAGTTCCAGGCGGTGGTTGAAACAGCTCTTGCCTGTCCCTGGTGGGGATACAAGCGCATCGCCGTGGTTTGCCGGCGTTGGGGCTGGCAGGTGAGCAACCGGTTCGTCTACCGAGTGCTCAAGGCCGAGAATCTGTTGCAACGACGCCAGTCGCGTTCAGCGGAGCTGCATCAAGCGGCGAAACTCTTCGAGCTGCTGCCCAATGGCCCCAACGAGCTATGGCAAGCCGACGTGACCTATGTGCACATTCCCGGTTTCGGTTGGTGGTACGCCGTCACCGTAATCGACTACTTCAGTCGCTACCTCTTGGCCTTGCACCTATCGCCCAGCAATGATGCCGTGGCCGTGACGGTAGCCATCGACCAGGCACTCGCCGAGGCTCAGCGCCTGCACGGGCCGTTGACCACCATGCCGACTCTGGTGACCGACAACGGCTCGACCTTCCTCTCCAAGCTCTTTCGAGCGCATATCGCGGGTCTCTTCAGCCATGTGCGGACCCGCTATCGCACGCCGCAACAGCTGGGTTTGCTGGAGCGCTTTCACCAAACGCTCAAGCAGGAAGAGATCTACTGGGAGGTCTATCGCAGCCCCGCCGAGGCTCGGGACCGGTTGGCCATCTTCCACAAGCGATACAACGAAGTACGGCCCCATTGGGCACTGGTGCCTGATGAGGGTGGCGATCCGCTGACCCCAGCCGAGGTCTATGTCGGCGGACGCCAAGTGCAGCTACCAGCCTGGCAGGGCTGGGCCAAAGCGGCCAAAAAGAAGCTAGATGCCTTGATGAACAAAGATGCCGAGATCGCGGCATGACTCACACAAAACCAACAGATCCCGGTCCAACCGAACTGCGAGCCGAGACAGAGGTTTCGGATACCGTGTAGTGGCAAGTCAATCGAGCCAGCGGTCTTCGCGGCTATCGCTGCTATCGAGATGGGACTCATCGACTGACCGTTGAGCGGTAAGGCGTAGTGGGACAGCTGCCGAAAGAGAGTTTCGGAGCCTTTCGAAGTGATCACCGCGATGGAATTTGCGTCCGCTGAGAGTCAAGGGCCGGGCAGCGGTCCAAAATGGTGCCATCCTGACGGCGTACCCGGCACAACATCTGCAGATTCGCCAGTCCGGAAGGTCGATCAATCAAGTACGGGAGGTGTCGAAATGCTCGTCAAGAGAATCGGGCTTCTGATCATGTTGACAGCGTTGAGTACGCTGGGTTCGAGAGCGGTTGCTCAAGGTGTAACCAGGGCGCAACTCGAGGGTGTCCTCGGGGACTTTCCGAAAGCCCCTCCTCTTCACTTGGTCGTCTTGGAGACAGACTCTGTGGAGGGTGGGGTACGGCAGCTCATAGAGTATTCAGTGGAGGAGGCAGACCCTCTCTTTGACCGTCCTGTCGACAAGGTCAGAGCCTACCTGTTCATTCCGGAACACGTCGAGGGGCAGAGGCTGCCGGCAGTCGTAGCGATCCACCAAGATGGTCCATCAACCCACCTTGGAAAGGTGGAACCCGCGGGGCTTGCGGGAGCTGAAGACCAGTACTACGGTTTGGAGTTGTTTCAGCGAGGATACGTCGTCATTTGTCCAGACCGCTACTACCATGCTGAACGGCGCCGGATTCCCGACGCGGCCAACGCACCCTCCATGATGATGCGAGATCTTGGGCTATGGCTCAAATGGGCCGGACAGCTGATCCTCTCGGGGAGAACACACTTCGGCAAAGAGATCTATGATCTCGAGCGGGCTGTGGATGTCCTCGCTACGCTGGGATTCGTCGATCAGGATCGAATCGGGGCCATCGGCCACTCCGCGGGCGGCAATGTGCTCGTCTATTTCATGTTCATGGACGAGCGCGTCAAGGTCGGAGTTTCGTCTTGTGGATTCTACGAGTTGCTCGCGGATTTCAACGACCGCGATCACTCTTTTTCGAACTCGGTGTTCGCCATCCCTGGACTTGCAAAGATAGGGAGGTCCGCTGACTACCTGGCCTATATTGCCCCGAGAGCCGTCTTGATGACGCGGGGTCTGCACGAACTGGCAACCGACCAGGCAAGCCAGCAACACGTAGAGAAAACACGTCGGATGGAGAAGAGCGCCCGCTTTCGTTACGATCAACTCGGTGTTTCTCGAGAACTTGTGGTCCAGTACTTTGACGGTGGTCACGAGTTCCCGCGGGAGATGAGAGACGTAGCCTACAAGTGGATCGATAGCCATCTCAAGTGACAGACCTCTCCTTTAGCGAGTGCCGACCCAGTGGCTGAGGCCCCGAAGAGTGAGAAGAGACTTTCCACCCGGTCTTGCGTGAAGAACTCCAACGCGCAAGTTCAGTTCGGCCGGGCCTCTAGCTCCGAGCGGCTCTCTGGCCGTGGCTCACGCTTACATCCCCAAGGAAAACCCACCAATGATGAGAAAGACACGACGGAACTGGTTCCTGGCGATGGCAGCGGTCTTCCTGGTTGCTTGGGCTGGCGACAGTCCAGCTCAGCCAGCCGGGAGCTGGGTTGGCGAAATTCGGCGCCAGGGTGGACGGATGCCGCTTCGTGTCCACTTTGGCACCGAGGAGGGCAGCGCCTCCTTGGACTTTCCCGAGTTGGGGATGAGCCGACTTTCGGCCCCGGCAGTGATCAGCCCGGACAACCGCCTCACGCTGATGTTTCCCTTCGGCATCGGCGATGTCGAACTCGAAGAGGTGAACGGCGCGTTGGCGGGCTCGGCTGGTCGATTTGAGGTCGAACTGCGGATCGATCAACAGCCTCGACCGGAGGAAGTCCCGATCACATTCCGCAGCGGAGATCTCCGTTTGGCGGGCTCGCTTTTCCTGCCGGCCACATCCGGCCCCCATCCCGCCGTCGTGGTCGTTCCCGGCGGCGCCGGTGTCAGTCGAGCGTCCAACAGAGCCTACTATGGATGGGGCGACTTGCTGTCGCGTTGGGGCTTCGCCGTCCTGTTGTATGACAAGCGGGGCTGCGGAGAGTCGGAGGGGGAGTGGAGGAGCGCCAGTTTCGATGCTCTGGCCGGCGACGCCGTTGCGGCGGTGGATTTCTTGCGGGCGCGAGACGATATTCTGGCCAACCATGTCAGTTTGCTAGGGCGAAGCCAGGCGGGATGGATCATCCCGATGGTCGCGACCCAGACCCAGGTCGCTTCACTCGTCTTGATCGCCGCGCCCGCGGTCGATCCTGCTACCGCCGAGTTGCAGGTTATCGAGCACGAGTTCCGAGATGACGGCTACTCGGAGGCTGTGATCAAAGACGCCCTGACCCACATGCGGCTTTACTTCTATGTGGTCCGCACCGGTCGCGGCTTTGAGGAACTGGTCCACTCCTCGAAGGCGGTCAATGAACAGCCGTGGGGCGACTTCGTGTACCGTGTGGAGAAGCCCGAAGAACTCCGCTGGTGGCGTCTCGTCGACAATCATGACCCCCGCAAGTACCTGCGCGGCGGGCTACCACCGACTCTCGCCCTTTACGGCGGTCACGATCTCGTCATTCCACCGATCGAAAACGCGGAGAAGTTGCGACGGTTGCTCGCAGAAGGGGGCACGCCGGTGACGCTACGCGTCTACCCGGAAGGCGACCACCGGATCGAAATACCCTCCAGGGAGCTAGAGGATGAGACCTTCCGTTTTCCACGACTCGCGCCGGGGATGCTCCGGGATGTGGAGAAATTTCTGCATGAAAACGGTGGTCCAGCACCTCACTAGGAACAGCCGCTGTTGCAGGCTCATCAGGTAGACTACTCCAGCAGCGCACAGCGCAGCACGACGCCGATGCTGACCATTGGATGGGAGGACGGCATGAACTGCCCAGCGTGTGGAACGAAGATGGCTCCGGGTTCTTTCGAGGTGCGAGGGACCTTCTTGCGTTTTCTCGTCGTCGGCCTCTCGTGGCAGAGTCTGTGGTTTCGACCTCAGCTTCCCGGTGAGCCACTCCGGCCCCCTCTTCCTGTTCTCTCCAGGGGAGATGGCCCGCGCCGTGGCTGGCTCTGCCACGAGTGCCAGACGAGCGTCATAGAAGGTCCGGGCGATTGATCCCGACTCAAAGAGGTCGCAACCTGAACTGCGCTAGCGACTTGACTGACACTCTTCTGGACAGATCGTGGTTTAGACTCGGATCGTGCTGAGGACCGTGAAAGCCGAGATTGACGAAGAAGGCCGGATCCGGCCCGATGAGGATGTGCCTCTGGAGCCGGGAACAAAAGTGCTGATTACCTTCCTCGGCGATGTGACCGAGGCGTCCTTGTTGAGTGAACGGTCGCTTTCGGCGGACTGGTTGCGCCTGGAGGAAGATGAGGCGTGGTCACACTTGAATCAGGCGTAGTCGTCCTCTTCCGTTTCCCGTTCTCCGATCTGTCCGCGTCTAAGTTCCGCCCGGCAGTAGTTCTGGCTCATGCAGGCGGCCCGGACTGGGTGCTGTGTCAGGTTACGAGTGTCCCGTCCGGTTGATTCGGTAGACACCGAGAGAGTCGAGGCGCCCGCTGGGCTTTGGCGTCGCGACGCAGTCATAGCAGGGCTATGGCGAGGAGCGACAACGTCGCACAGCGGGATGCATCGGCTCTCGAATGGCAGCGAATTAACCGGACGGGACACCAACAATCCATACGGAGACCCGCGGGCGGTGCCGCTTCTGGATGCGGCCTTCGTATCCGGCGGGCTTCGCCGCGCCAGTTTCGCGCGGCCGGGCAAACTCTTCACCGCGAGCCGGTCGATTGTTGAAAGGACTGTGGGTAGGCTCACCTCCACTGCTCTGAGGAGCCTCGTCGAGGCGGTGGTGGGCGTTCTTCATGGCGGTGTCAGGGAAGAAGATCGCTAGCCCATTGGCACAGCGGGCTCGGGCCTTCGATGCCACCGAAATGCGAGCCGAGTCATACCGGTCCGCACCGTACCTAGATTCCCCTAAGCTCAACCCCCTTCTTACGATTCTCGGCTCTCTGAAGTTCCTGCCCGGCGATCTCCATCCCGTGGCGGGCAGTTTCGGCTAGCTCGTCAGCTTCTCGGGTGAAAGCGGCGAAGGCGTCGATCCACTCTTGCCAGTGTTGGGATCCGTAGCCAACGATGGAGTGGCCGTGTGTCCATATAGTGTGATCAGCGATCTCGCGCGGGGAGTATCCGTGTTCCAGTGCGAGGCGAGCCTTCTTTGCCCAAATCTCGTCCGGGATGCCACCCAGGCCGCGGAGGTGGTATTCGGCGAGATGATCCAGGGAGAGGAGATGGCGAAAGACCTCCAGATGATCGCCAACCACCAGCGGTACCAGAAAGTATGCTGCGCTGCCTGGCAACAGCCAGTCGAGCATGGAGATTCTCGCCGCTGGCTCCAGCGCTTTCACCGTGGCTCGGACGACCTCTCTGTGCGTATTCGACTCCAGGCTCTCATCGTTCCGTCGGCGCAATAACCAGTCATAGGAGAGAGCTGGATCGGCCGCTAGAATCTGGCGGAGCCAGTAGCCGGTACCACTGTCAGGTAGGTCGGCGGGGCTGCGGAGAATGGCCTCTCGCCAGGGGTCGGAGAGCTCCGGTCGGATGGTGCCCTGGGGGTTGGAGGCCCACTCGCCGACAGCCGCGTTGATGGCGATCTCGCGGCGGGGATGTTCGAGCAGACGAAGCAGAGTCGGAATCGGGACTTCGTTCCTGAGAACCAGCGTTTCGACGCTGTTCGGGTAGAGCTGAGGGTGTGACAGCGCGCGTTCTAGCAGCTGAGGTGGCGGATGGGCCATGGTCAGGAGTAACGAAACCGCGTGCGAGGCGAGGTTATCCCGATCCAGCATGCCAGCAAGCTGCTCTTCCGCGGGCACCTCTTCGTCCCGGAGTCGCTCCGCGAAGGGGACAACCAGGTCACCGGCGAGGTCCGCGTTGGCGAAGTTCGCCAGCCATTCCTCTGGATTGGCCACGGTTGTGGCGAGTTGCTGGCACAGCAATGGGGTGAGACGAGGCCATTGCCGCTGTAGCCACCGAGCTTCCCACTCCAACTCGACGAGCCGAGCCGCCACCTCTACCGGTTGCCCGAGGCACCACTCCTTGGCGAGCGCCTCAACGGCGACGCCGCGTTCCTGCTGCCGTCGTTGCCAATTCTCCGGGTTGTCGTGGCTGTCGTCGGGGAAGAGGCGCTCAAAGTCTGGATCTTTGGGTAGATTGAGGGAGATGTCGAGTCTGCTCGCCAACCGTTGCAGGCGAGCGGCCATGCCGGTGGAGTTCTTCGCCTTGGGGGCTAGGTCGCGCAGAATCTCTCGCGCGAGATCGTCCATTGTCGCTTGGTCTTCCTCCGAGGGCAGAACCGCTGGCGTGAGTCGGTCCGGGATTCTCAGGGTCTCCACCGTCTCGCTTACTCTGCGAAGCAGATCTGGATCGAGCCGGTCGAGTAGCGAACGGTAACGGCGCCAAATCTCGCCCAGCTGGTGGAGGGCGGTACCGGAAAGGAGGCCCCACTCCATGGTGACTCTACTGCCGTACCCGGGGTCACTCGTCATCACCTTGAGACTAGGTGAGAGCGTTGCCAGGAGTGCCCTAACAGCGATGTCGTAGTCGCCTCCTCGTTGGTGATAATTCTCGGCCTCACGGGCTACAAGCTTCCTTCGGCGCAGGGGTTGCGAACCCTCCACCAGCCCGTCCTGCATCCAATCTTGAAGAATCCGCAGCGGATGGTGTGGTTGCGAGTGCAAGGGGCCCGATGCCTCTTCGGCGGCGGCCAGGAGGTAAGGGATGGCCACCTCCGGTGCCACCACGAGGGCTACCGGTGTGAGCTCCATGGGGCTCGGGGCGTTGTCCAGCACCCACTGCGTATCCTCGGGTCGGAACTGCATCCAGGCGACCCAAACTCGGAGAGCGGAGGACTTTGCGACGCGCTCTCGAAGCTCGTCGGGAGGGTGGATTGGCGCCTCTTCGGTCCGGGCGCGAAGCGCGGCGAGAAGCAGCGCCTCGGTGGCGGAGTCTTCGCTCGTGGCCTGGGCGAGTAGGGGGCGCGGGTCAAGGACCGGGGGCTCGGTACGCAAGAAGTTGGCGGCGATGAGGGAAGAGCGCAGCGGTTCTGGATCCACCCGCAGACGTTGGTCATGAAGCTGGGTGAGGAGGCCGCCGTGGGCCATCGAGGCAGTCGCTGTCGCCACGGAGGCGTGGTCGAGACGTAGGAAAGCCGCCACCTCCTCGATGGCGAATCCCGCCGTGCCACCCACGGCGAAGCAGGCCAAAAGGATCTGGAAGTTCTCTCCCGCGATGGGAGTGAATAGGCTGACCAAATGGCGTCGCAGCCGGCTGCCAGAGAGGATCTCATTCCATTCGTCCCGTTTGCTGACGAGAACCAAACTGGCCAGTGTTGCCGCGAGCCCCGGTTTGTTGGCCGCTTGGGTCACGAGGTCGCGCAGAATGGAGGAAGGATCTGAGAAGCCCTGCCGGCGCAACGCTTCTTCGTCGATTCCAGCGAGGCTGTAGAGATTGACCAGGTGATCGCGGGTGAGCAGCTCCAACTTGCGGATCTGGGAGCTGGGCAGAGAACCGAGCCTCTCGGCGAGATCATCGCAGGCACCCGGCCAGGTCACAGCAAGAATCGAAAAGTCACCGATTCCTTGTTGGCGAATCCGTTGCAGTGTCTCGATCCGTTCGAGCTTCACATGAGCGTCGTCGACGATGAGGATTTTGGGCTGTCGATCGCGGATCTCGCCGGCGATCTCTGCCGCGTCGTCCGATTCCACGAAGAGCGCTTCAGCGCAGGCTGCCCAGCGGTGGAGGAGGAAGGTCTTGCCGCTTCCCGGCTGGCCACTGACGAGACGATTGCCTTCGGTGGTGTTGAGCCATTTGAGGTCCGCTTCCCGGCCGATCAGCTCAATCTCGAAGAAGGGACGGTGGTTCGTCGGTACCGCGGTGAGTGCCGGCGGTGGGCCTGAGATCCCGAGAAGCTCCCTGCACCAACGGCTGTCTCGATAGAGCAGCTCGGCGAGCCGCTCGCGGTCGAAGATCTGAACGAGGGTGAAACCACGCTCCCGTGCAGCCTCTTCCAGCCGAGTCCGAGCCCGGGGCGAAACCTCGCGCGAGGTCACCAGGATGACCTTGCGGCGCGGCAACCCATCCTTGAGGTAGGAATCGAGGCTCTCTCGGAGATTTCTGGCAAAGTCTTTGGCCGTCGTGCATACGACGGGGAAGACTTCGGCCTCGCCGTCGAAAACGGCGCCGTCTCGACCGCTGTCTTTGCCGCGCGGCGCGATGGGGACCAGACCGGGAATCTCTCGTGCCAGCAGGTGGCAAGCCGCCCGTTGAAAGATCTTCCAGTTCAGCGGGCCGTCGAGACCTTCCAGGATCTTGTGGAGGTAAGGATCTCTGATCGAGCAGTCCGAACTCATGGCGGGTGACTCAAGCTTTCAGCAGCCGGGCTAGCTCGACTTGGAGGTTCTTTTCTCCCGAGTACCCTCTGCGTTCAATCAGATCGATGGCTTCCCTGGCGGTGGCGAGATCACTCTCGCTGGCATGCTGGAGGAGTTGGTAGGCGTCATCGTAGTCTCGCTTCCTCTTGGGACCGGCGGCGAGGAGCTTCATGGCGATGAGGTGACCGATCGAGGCCACGGGTGGTTGCAGGCCAGGCAGTATCTCTATGTGGGTTGCCGCGGCCACGATTTCAGGCTCAATCCCGGAGCTGGCGAGAAGCAGATCAACCATGACCTCCCGCGAAGCGGGCGGTGGTGGACGAAGGCGAAGAGTCGACAACCTGCCGGTGGATCGGTGTTCGAGGTGTTGAAAGGTCTGATAGCCGAGCTGAAGAAAGGAGGCTCCAATCTTCTCGGCTTCGGTGTCGTCGGCGACCGCGATTACCACATCGACGTCCTTTGTGGTCCGAGGAGCGGTGCGGAGGGAAACGGCGATTCCACCGACCAGTGCCCACTTCAACCGCAAACGTTGGATGTCACGTTCGGCGCGCCTGAGGGTCCCGACCAGGTTGCTGGGCATGACCGCTAAGACCGAGAGTTCGAGGGCCGAATCACTTCGTGATCGGGAGGAATCTCGTTTTGAAGCCATTCCCGAAGCCGCGCAGCGATCTCCCTCTCGTCGGCCTGAGGATTTCGCCGCCGAAGGTTCTGACGCATGATGGCTTTTGCCGTCTCGAAGAGGTCGACAACGCCCTCCATTCGGTCTTGGTACTTAGACTCTGCGATTGACTCCGTCATGGCTCTATTCTACCGCCTCGCGCCCCAGCGAACGGGCTACTTCTCCCGGGCCAACACCCGATTCAACACCGCCGCCAGCCGGACACCGGCTTGCCGTAGCCGCTTCTCGACCACCGGCAGGTTTCGTTGGTAGTACTCGTCGCCGAGGTCGTCGCCGGCTTGGGCGGCGTAGGCGTGGCTGCGGGCAAGATCGAAGGACTCTTGGGCCCAGTCGAGCGGAGTGCTGTCGCCCCAAATCCGTCTTTCCTCGTCCGTGGTCTTGCGGTCTAGGGTTTTGGCCCGGTAGCGCCAGCTGCGGAAGGTCCGCCAGGAGAGGCTGGCTTCGATGATCGAAGTGTCCCACAGGGCGTGCAGGTTGACTGCCTCGCCGTAGAAGGTGACCAGCAGCCGGTTGCCGCCGCGGTCGGCGGCATAGCTGGCGTGGAGTGGTTGGTGGACGTCGCCGATGAAGTGGGCGAGAAACTTGAGCGCCTCGCGACGCTCGGCGAGGGAGCGCTGCCGGTCGGCGAGTTCGTCGCGGAACCGTTCGATGGCCCGCACCACGCAGCCACGAGGTGGACAGTCCTGGTTGAGGTCGATGTCTTCAGCGCCCTCGGCGCCGTTGATGTAGTGCAGCGGAGCGGCCCAGCTGTAGGACTCGTTGGCGCGAATCCGGTCGGCCCAGGTGGAGGCGTAGGCGAGGGTCTTGTCGTCCCCGCGCAGGAGCCGACTGACTTCCGAGCGTGCCTCGCTCGTCAGGTTACGCCAGGCGATCTCGCCGACGATCTGGTGTCCGGTGGCGCCCCAAGCGGTGGCGGGTCGGGGCAGGGCGATCACCGCCAGCAGGAGGAGCAGAGGTACGATGTGGAAAGGCAGGCGTGTTTTTCGCAGCATGGTTTCGCCTATTCGCCGTAGGGCACCCAGACGTTCTTGATCTGCGTCGCGTGGCGCAGGAAGTCTTGGCCGGCGCCCTGGAGGGGATCCGACCAGTCGCGGGCGTGGCCGTAGTTCACCCAGGTCTGCTTCAGGTTGTCGGCGGAGGCTCGTTCGATCGCGGTGCTGCCTTCGCGGCTCCCGAAGTACCAGATGGCGTCGATGTCCGCGTGGTCGGCCAACACACCGGCCAGCAGTTCGCGCTCGCCGGTGACGATGTTGACCACGCCGCCCGGCAGGTCGGAGGTGTCGAGCACTTGATAGAGATCGGTCACCGCCAGCGGATGGCGCTCGGAGGGAACGGCGACGACGGTGTTGCCCATCGCCACGGCGGCGAAGACGGCCGAGACGAAGGCGAGCAGGGGCGCTTCTTCGGGGCAGAGGATGGCCAGCGTGCCGATCGGTTCCGGCACGGCCAGGGTGAAGTTGCGGATCGGGGTCGAATGAATCCGGCCGTCGTACTTGTCGGCCCAGGCCGCCCAGTGGAAGAGCCGTTCCACGGCGAGATCCACCTCGCGCTGGGCCGCCCGCTTCTTGGCGCTGGTCATCGCGGTCAGCCGGTGGGTGAATTCGTCGCGGCGGGCCGCCAGGTTCTCACCCACATAGTAGAGAATCTGCGCCTTGAGATGGCCGTTGCACCCTCCCCATCCGGCCGCTTTGCGCGCCGCGGCCACGGCGTTGCGGATGTCTTTGCGGTTGCCTTCGCCCGCCTCGCCGATCAACCGACCTTTGGGATCGACCACCGGACGGCTGTAGCCTCCGTCGGGCCGTGCCTGTTTGCCGCCGATGTACATCTTGGCGGTGCGGTCGATGGTGCGCAGACCGGAGTTGGGGGCCGGCGCGGCTACGGAGTGAGCCGTTGCGGCGGCTGACTTGCCGTCGTCGTCCGCCGGCTTGCGGCTCGCCTTGGCCTTGGCTTCCCAATTCGGCTGGAGATACTCGAACAGCCCCTCGCGCCCGCCTTCGCGCCCGTAGCCGCTCTCGCGGTAGCCGCCGAAGCCGGCGGCGGCGTCGAAGAGGTTGGTCGAGTTGATCCACACCGTACCAGCCTTGATCTTGGCGGCGACGTCGTGGGCCAGGTTGATGTTCTCGGTCCACACGCTAGCCGCCAGCCCGTAGCGGGTGTTGTTGGCCAGTTGCACCGCCTCGGCCGGCGTGCGGAAGGTCATCGACACCAGGACCGGTCCGAAGATCTCGACCTGGGCGATAGTAGAGGCGGGAGAAACGTCGGTGAACAGGGTCGGCGGGTAGAAGCAACCGTTTTCGGGGAGCTTGCAGGAGGGTTGCCACAAGGTGGCCCCTTCGTCGACGCCTTGCTGCACCAGGTTGCGGATCGTATCGAGCTGCACCGGCGCCACGATGGCGCCGATATCGATCGCCTTGTCGGCGGGATCACCGACGCGCAGCTTCTCCATGCGGGCTCGCAGCTTGGCGTAGAACGGTTCGGCGACCCCCTCCTGGACCAGCAGCCGCGAACCGGCGCAGCAGACCTCGCCCTGGTTGAACCAGATGGCGTCGACCACCCCCTCGACGGCGCTGTCGAGATCGGCATCGTCAAAGACGGTGAAGGGGGATTTGCCGCCCAGTTCGAGGGAGAGCTTCTTGCCGCTGCCGGCGGTGGCGCGGCGGATGATGCGCCCCACTTCGGTGGAGCCGGTGAAGGCGATCTTGTCGATTCCTGAGTGGTTGACCAGTAACGCGCCGGTACGTCCATCGCCGGTGACCAGGTTGACGACTCCGGGCGGCAGCCCCACTTGCTGGCAGATCTCGGCGAAGGCGATCGCCGACAGGTTGGTGAACTCGGCCGGCTTGAGCACCACCGTGTTGCCCATGGCGATGGCCGGTGCGATCTTCCACGCCAGCATCAACAGCGGGAAGTTCCACGGGATGATCTGGCCGGCGACGCCGAGGGGAACTTGGTCGGGCAGCTCGGTGGCCATCAGCTGGCTCCAGCCGGCATGGTGGTAGAAGTGGCGCGCGACCAGGGGCACATCGAGGTCGCGGGTCTCGCGAATCGGCTTGCCGTTGTCCAAGGTCTCGAGCATCGCCAGTAGCCGGGAGTTCTTCTGCACGTGGCGGGCGATGGCGTAGAGGTAGCGCGCCCGGCCATGGCCACCGAGTTTCCACCAACCGGGCTGCGCCCGGCGCGCCGCGGCCACCGCGGCGTTGACTTGCGCCTCGCCGCACTGGGCAACTTGGCCGAGTTCTTCGGAGGTCGCCGGGTTGAAGGTGGCGAAACTCTCCACCTGCAGTTCGCTGGCGGGGTGCAGCTGGCCGTCGATAAAGGGCCCGAAGGAGCGTTGATGGGCTTCCAGCCATCTCTCGGCCGGGCCGGCTCCTTCGGGGGCGGGACCATACTCCATGGTCTCGAACAGCTCGGCAATCGGGGCGGTTGTCATGGGCTGGTTTCCTCTTGGGATGCCCCAGGCTTAGCCGATGGGGTGGCGGAACGAGGCGGAGTAGTGGCCGGTGAGGTGGTGTTCGAGTTGCCGTTCGAGGTCGGCCAGCAGGCTGCTGGCGCCGAAGCGAAACAGTTCGCGGCGCAGCCAAGCGTCGCCCAGCTCCTCTTTCATCAAGGAGAGCCACTCGACCGCCTGCTTGGCCGTACTGATGCCACCCGCCGGCTTGAAACCGACCCGCCAGCCGGTGCGCTGTTCGTACTCGCGGATGGCGCGAACCATGATCAGGCTGACCGGCAGGGTCGCGTTGACCTTCTCTTTGCCGGTCGAGGTCTTGATGAAGTCGGCGCCGGCCATCATCGCCACCCGGCTGGCGCGCGCCACGTTGCGCAGCGTGCCGAGTTCGCCGGTGGCGAGGATCGTCTTGAGATGAGCCTCGCCGCAGGCCTGGCGGAAGGCTCGGATTTCGTCGTAGAGGGCCTGCCAGTCACCGCGCAGCACATGGGCGCGGGTGACCACGATGTCGATCTCCTGAGCCCCCCGCGCCACCGAACGGTGGATCTCCTCGAGGCGTTGCTCGAAGGGCGAGAGGCCGGCCGGGAATCCGGCGGAGACGGCGCAGACCGGAACCGCGGAGCCGGCGAGCGCCTCGACCGCGGTTTCGATCATCGCGTCGTAGACGCAGATCGAAGCGACGCGCAACTGAAGATCGCCAACGCCAAGGCCGTCCAGGATCTCCTGGCGAACCGGTTGCCGTGCCTTGGCGCACAACCGGCGGACCCGACCGGGAGTGTCGTCCCCGGCCAGGGTGGTCAGATCGATGCAGGTGATGGCGCGCAGCTGCCAGGCCGCTTGCCATGCCTTCTTCACCGAGCGCCGCTTGCCCATGGTGGCGGCACGGCGCTCGACGGCGCTGGTGTTGACCCGCACATCGCCCACCCAATCCAAGTCGAGTTCGGTGCCCGCGTTGCGCTGCGCGTGGTCGCCTGCCTCGGTGGGGGATGCGGGTACTGGCTGTGGATCGGGTGCGGGGCGCGGGCGGCTACGGATCTCTTCGACGGTCATAGGGCAGGTACCTGGCGCGAGCGAGGCCGGTTGCGGGTTAACCCTGAGGATATCACGCGCTTATGGGCCCTTCGGTGGTGGCGCGGGCGCTCATCGCGGACGATTCTTCAGCACGCAGCGTATAGAGCGTATAGTTGGATAACAAACCGGCAACGAGAAGGAGGTCCGGAGTGATGAGCAAGCTCAGCCGTCGTGCGTGGATGGTGATGTTGGTCGTGGTGCTGGGCGTAGCCGTGGTTCTGGTGGTAGGCAGAGCACGCGCTCGTGAAGCCGACGCTCAGATGCTGGCCACCTGGAAGGCCGAGCTTGGCGGGCAGACCTTTCCGGAACGCTTTCCGTCCCGCCCGACCAACAGCGCTGCGGTGGAGCTGGATCGGATCGTTGCGGAGATTGGGATCGACCTCCTGGGGTTGGAAGCCACCGGCAACGACCTCGACGCTCCCAGCGTAGACAGTGAACTGACCCTGGGTCTCACCAAGGTCCGGCTGTATTTGACCACGCTGAATGCGTCCAAAGCGGGCAAGCTCCCAGCTCCCGCCGAGGAACTCCAAGAGTTTCGCCAGCGTGCGGCCCCCGTGACCCAAGCCGTCATCGCGGCCCTGAACGAGGGTCCACTACCGCAGTGGGGTATGGATCTCAGTCGTGGCTTTGAGGCACCGATTCCCAATTTCTTGGGCCAACTTCAGTTGGTGGACTTGCTGGTCTTCGAAGCCATGGAGCAAAGTCGCACGGGAACCACAGAGGCGGCTCTCGAAGCGCTAGAGGCGGCCTGGCGGCTGAGCGGTACGGCGCGCGAGATGCCGTACCTGATTAGCCAGTTGATCGCCAATTCCCAGGTCAAGCGTCACCTGCTGGCTCTGCGCCAGATGTGCGACGTACCTGCGGTCTGGGGGGAGAGGTTGCGGGAACTCGATCCGCATCAGGGGTTGACTCGGGCTTTTCACGGTGAAGCGTGGGTGGCGTACCACACCGCCTCGCTCGATGAGCTGCCGGCGCTCGGCAGTCGCCTCCCACCTTCTCGATTCGCGCCCGAGCGGTGGATGCTGCGCGATCATGCCCGCCGTCTCGCCAAGTTGACCGCCGAGTTGTCGATGGAGCCGCTGAACACTTTCGATCCCGCTGTATTTGGCGCCCGGGCCGCCGAGCAGATCCCGCGCTGGCAGATCTACAGCCGGCAGATTCTCCCCAACCTGTGGGACCCTTGGGCGCGCACGACGCGCATCGGCCTCTCTTCCGAACTGGCCGCCCTGGTGATCGAAGAGCGCGCCCGTCTCGCCGCTGGCGGGCAGATCGGTGAGTCAGGGCTTGTGCCCAGCCAACCGTCTCGCATCGAAGGTCTCACCTGGCGCTTCGAACGCTCGGCCGATGCGGTGACCATCTCTCTCGATGGCGAGTTGGTGACGCCAGCACCCATCGCCCCCGGCAAGATGCCGCTCCCACTCAGCTACACGATTCATCGCGGAGAGTGCGCGGCACTCTCTTAGCGGTTCGTGATGCGGGAAGCAGGGAAAGACTCGAACGGTCTTTCCCTGCCAGCTCCTAGATCTGCCAACCCCTAGATCAGAGTCACGAACGGGTCGTTGATGTCGAACGGAGGAAGGCCGGCCGTCTCCTCGGCTGCGGGGGGTGCCTCGGCGGCCGGTGGCGGCGGCGGGGCGGCAGCAGTGCTGTCCGCCCCATCTTCCGAGCCCACTTCCTGACTTTCGTCGCTCTGCGACTTCGCGCGACCCCGCGGTCTGCGGCGGCTACCGGACCTCGGGCGCCGAGCGCGCGGCTTCGCTTCGGCCTGGTCCTCAGACCCGTCGCTGTGTGAGTCGGCTTGTTCGCCGGCCGTCGTAACCTCTGGCTGCTCGCCGGCCTCCGGCTGTTCGCTGGCCTCGGCGACCGGCCGCCGGCTGCGTCGCTTGCGGCGCGGCCGCTTGGGGAGCATCACGTCGCCGTCCTCGTTGACCAGCAACTCGGGCTCGTCGCTTGAGTTTGGCTGCACTTCAGCCGCTGCGCTGTGCTGTGTTGCCGAGTCCGCCACATTGGCCTCGTCTGTCATTTCGGCCTCGCCCGGCGAGCGCCGTCGACCGCGACCACTCCGCGAGCGCCGCCTGCGACTGGCCGGTTTGGTGTCAGCCTCGGTGGCCCCTTGGTCAGCGTCGTTTTCGCTCGACCCGGCGCTCAGCTCGGTCGGTGGCTGAGCCGCGAACGGTTCCTCGCCGGTCCCGTCCTCTGACTCTTCGCCGCGTGCCTCCCGCTCTATCACCTCGGGCTCGGTGGCACGCCGGCGTCCGCGACCTCCGCGGCGGCCCCGCCGCCGCCGACTGCGGCCTCGGGGTGCTTCGTCCTCAGTGCTGTCGCCGGTGTCGTCTGCGAGGATTGGCTCGATCAGCGCGGAAGCGTCCACCTTCGCTTTGGTCACCCGTGGCGTGCGCGGGCGAGCCTTCCTCGGGTCGCGCGTCGTCCACTCGATCTCCTGCTCGGGGCGGTGGAGAAGCGGGTCCGAGATGACTTCGATCTTCATATCGAACTCGGTTTCGAGTTCCGCCAGCTGCCGGCGCCGCGCATTCTGAAAATCGTCGGCCAGCGCCGGGTGAAGCCTCACCCTTGCCTTGGCCAGCCTGCCGCCCGCGGCTCGGGCTTCGATGCGCCGAATGAGGCCGAGCGCGACCATCTCCGGGCTGGGGACACGGCCGGTGCCGTCGCAGGTCGGACAGGCCTGGTGAGTGCGGATGTGGAGCGCTTGCTGGATCCGCTGGCGGTTGATTTCGAGCAGGCCGTTGCCGCTGATCCTGCCGATCGTGTGGCGTGCCTTGTCTGCCTTCATCGCATCGCGCAGAGCCTTCTCCAGCTTGCGCCGGTGGCGCATGTTGCGCATGTCGATGAAGTCCACCACCATCAGACCGCCGATGTCGCGCAGGCGCAGCTGGCGGGCCACTTCGACAGCGGCTTCGAGGTTGGTGTTGAGGGCGGTTTCCGCTTGGCTGCTGGCGCCGGTCGATCGCCCGGAGTTGACATCGATCGCGGTCAACGCCTCGGTTGGGTCGACGACGATGGAGCCGCCGCCGGGCAGGTCGACACGGCGCTGGTAGATCTTCTCGATCTGTACTTCCAAGTTGAATTTTGAGAACAGCGGCGCGCGCTCGGTGTAGCGAATCAGTTGCGTCTTGCTACGCGGCATGAAGGCCTTCATGTACTCCTCGGCCTTGGCGTACGCTTCGTCTGTGTCGACGAGGACTTCGCCGATCGAGCTGCTGAGGTAGTCGCGAAGCGCTTGCAGGATCAGGTTCTGATCGCTGTACAGTAGACGAGTGCCTTTGCCCTGGCGGGCGGCGGTGCCGACCTTCTTCCACACGCGCAGCAGCGCCGATAGATCGCGACGCAGCGCCGTCTTGTTCTGGTCGATGGCGTTGGTGCGCACGATCAGGCCACAGCCCGGCGGCAGTTCCAGGCTGTTGATATGGGTGCGTAACGCCTTGCGGGTTTCTTCGTCCTCCACCTTGCGCGAGATGCCGCGGGTGCTGTCGAAGGGGGTGAGCACCAGGTAGCGACCGGCGATCGAGATGTTGGTGGTCAGCGCGGCGCCTTTGTTGCCTTCGGGCTCACGGACCACCTGCACCACGATCGGCTTGCCGCGCTCGAGGACATCCTCGATCCGCGGGCGGCTGCCCTTGTTGGGCTTGCGGTAGTAGGCCTCGGGGACGACGTCTTGAATGGGCAGGAAGCCGTGGCGCTCGGCGCCAAAATCGATGAAAGCTGCGTTGAGGCTGGGTTGAACGTTGGCGATGGTGCCGCGGTAGATGTTGCCTCGGGTCAGGCCGTGCTCGGCGACTTCAACCTGGTATTCCTCCAGGGTCGAGTCGCTCACGACGGCGACGCGTAGTTCTTCCGGAACCTGCGCGTTGATGAGCATTCTGCGGGTCACATAGTCTCCAATGCTGTTTTGGGCGCCTAGAAATAGGCGGGGGGCCGGACATCGGCCTCGGCGCCCTGTTCTCCTAAAGAGTTCGGCGCCGAGGAGGCCAGGATGAGTTTGCGAGCTAGTTGTGCTCAAGCAAGGACCCGCGCGGGCTCGGCTTCTACTTTTTTCGCCGTAGCCCGGGGTCGACTGACCTCGGGTGCAGACTCTATCCCGGATTGACCTTGCTGGCTACCGTCAACTTGCCGATTTGACAAATCGGTGATGATCTTCCATCCTTTCCGCTACGTTCCGCGCGCCGCCTAGGTGCGGCGACGCGGCAGTCTCACGAGGTACGGGCGGTCTGTGGGACTGGGCGGGTTGGGGCCCGCTGATTAGGGGTACGCCTAGAAAGGAGGTGGTCCAGTGAAAATTGGTAAACGCGGTTTGATGGAGGTGGCGGCCCCGTAAGGGGTTCCTCCAACACGCGTCTCAGGCGCACACTGGATGGTCCCTGAAGCAGGGATAACCCACCGCCACCGAGACAAACCTACAAAGGGCCGGCTCCTTCGGGAGCCGGCCCTTTTCGGTTTGTCGTTTTGTTTTTTGGGGTCCCTCTCCGGGACCCCTCGCCGCGAAAAAACGCGGTTTTTCGCGGCTCACCCCAGGGAGTCCGGGCCTGGCGGCCCGGCGCTCGCCAGGGCTCGCGTCCCCGGTCCGACGTGCTCGATGATTCGTCGGTTTGGACTTCGGGGCTACTCGGTTTCTGGGGCGGCGCTTGCTTCGCTCGCGCCGTCCGACGTGCTCGA
>JAJRVQ010000171.1 GCA_024277255.1 Acidobacteriota bacterium
CAGATTCTTCGCCTCCTACAGCTCAACGTATTCGAACGAAGGCCACTAGAACAGCTCCTCAGACCGCCCGATCCCATCGCAACGGATACTCCTCTTCAACTCCACCTCAGGATTGCATGAAAGTTAGTGGGACAGCAGTGATACCCACAGTGCCCGAGGATGATTTTCTCTACCTGAGTCAACGACTCCTCCGCGCAGCGATGCAAATACCACCCGCGTCATGGCGTGGGGTGACCTCCATCGCAGCCAGCGGACTCAGACAGGCTGGGTACGTGCCGGACTAGAAGCGTACCAATCCTGCAGCTGGCTCATAGCTGCCGCAAGGAACAGGTCCCTGATGAGTCGCCCAACGCTATCGTATCGCCCGGAAATAGATGGCCTGCGAGCTGTAGCCGTCGGCGCGGTCATCCTCTATCATGCCTCGATCAGCTTTCGAGGAGTCGATCTTTTTCAAGGCGGCTTCCTCGGCGTTGACGTATTCCTTGTCATTTCAGGCTACCTGATCGCCTCGCTAATCCTCAAGGAGTACTCCGCAAGCAGCTCCTTCTCGTACCTGAATTTCTACGCGCGGCGTGTACGGCGGCTACTACCGGCATTGCTACTCGTCCTTCTCGCCACCGTACCCTTGGCGTGGATCTATATGATGCCGGGCCAGTTGGTGGACTTCGCCGAGTCGCTAGTCTCGGTCTTGCTCTTCAGCTCGAACTTTCACTTCCACCTCTCCCTCCAAGAATACGGAGCTGAATCGGCGTTACTGAAGCCACTACTCCATTGCTGGTCTCTGTCACTTGAAGAGCAATTCTACCTACTCTTCCCGGTAGCCTTTGTGGCCGTGTTGCACTACTTGCGGCGCCATCTGATCTTGGTAGTCTGCGCGGCCGGAATCGGCAGTCTAGTGTTTGCACAGTGGGCCAGCGGCGCTCAGCCATCAATGGCTTTCTACTTGCTTCCATGGCGCTCTTGGGAGTTACTCGGCGGAGTACTGCTGGCTGGCCTCGAGTACAAGAATCAGGGGCGCCCTCGAACAGGGATGTGGAATATCGGCGCCGCTCTCGGATTGTTGCTGATCCTCGCCTCGATGGCCTGGTTCGACCCTACAACTCAGCATCCGTCCCTGCTCACCCTGATCCCGGTCCTCGGCACAATGCTGGTGATCTGGTTCGCTGGCCCCAGCGACTTGTGTGGAAGACTCCTATCAAACCGAGTTTTCGTGTGGATCGGTCTCATCTCATATTCGCTATATCTATGGCATTACCCAATTTTCGCTTTCGGACGCCTCGCTCATGCAATCCCCTCTCGCACCGACAAGGTCCTGTGGATCCTTCTATCGGTATCCCTATCCGCCATTTCGTATCGTTGGCTCGAACGACCGTTCCGGGATGCTCGCCGAACTTCCCGCAGGCTGTTGTGGCTAACCCTCGGCGGAGCGAGTCTGTTGCTCTTCGCTTTCTCTTTCATCGCCATCGATCAAGAAGGCCTTCCTTTTCGATTCCACGACCTGAAGATCGCCTACGGCAAGAACGAATTCGACAATGAAGTATTGAAGCTTCGGTCTTGGGAACCACTGGAAAGTCGCGCCTTGGAGAACGGTCTCCCACTTGGCAGATTCGAACACACCCGGCGATGGTACTCCGATACCGAAAGTCGTCAGAGAAGGCGCGTCCTCGTAGTCGGAAATTCCCACTCCAAGGATCTGTACAACGCCATTGATCAAAACCGCGAGTATTTTCCGCACATTGAGGTTGCGCGCTACGGCATAGAGATTCAAGACCGGAAAAATGAGAAGGCTTGGAACCGCTTCCTGAAGTCACCAAACTTCATAGCATCTGACGTCGTCGTCATCTCTACGCGCTATCGTATCGACCAGTCCGTGGATGATATCGATGACCTCAGTAGCTTCATAAAGCCCATTCGCGACCGCAGCAAACTCGTGATCATCACCTCCAATACGCCCGAGTTTTTGAGTTACAAGGATACACCGATTTTCGACTACTACGCGCGCGACCAGCACGAGCTGCCTGATGAATCCGCACTTGCCAATATTTATTATCAACGCCTTGATCCATGGGTATTGCGGAATAATGTTCGTCTAAAGGAAGTCGCGGACCAAATGGGCGTCACATACATTGACAAAGTTGAATTGACTTGCCAGCCACGCCTTGGCAGCTGCGCAGGGGTGACGCCAGACGGGTACAAGATGTACTACGACTATGGTCACCTTACTCTTGAAGGTGCCCGCTACGTCGGACAGCTGATTCACCAAAGGGGTTGGCTACAACTACCCTGACAGATTGCGAGTTAGCGCCCTGTCGCTCTCCATTCTACGGAATTCGGCACCGAAACGCCGGATGCACTCGGAATTCTCGGAGGTTTGGGTCTTTTCGTAGCATCAACGTCATGGACTCCAGGAATCCGGTAACCCAAGGCTGCGCGAGACTTCATCAACCTTCGCAATGGCAATATCAAGGTCCGAATACGCTGAGGGTTCCAAGGTCTCCCCTCGTTGCACCTGGTCGAGGGTGGAGATGGCTTCGCGCAGTGCCTGGTGAGCGCCAAGGGAGTCGTTGCACTCGCCTCTTAGCTGCGCCACTTGGGTGGCAGTGATAACAAGGCTGATTCTGTCGTCGTCGCTGCTCTCCTCGATGGCCACAATCTGACGCCGTGTCTCAAAGGCGAATTCCATCAATTCCAGGGCCTCGACGGCATTGCCCGATTCCGCTCGGATGTCGGCCTGTGCCTCGTAGGCCACGGCGAGGCCGTCCATCCAGGTGGGGTGAGCGGTGGTGGTGCCAGCCACCAGCCTGGCTTGCACTTGTGCGGATCGCGCGAACGCTTGAAATGCCTCGTCCGTGTCGCCCAAGGCCCAGGAGATTTCGCCTCGGCGGATGAGTTCCCAGGCCAGGCCATGGCGCCAATTGTGGTTGCCCGGTTCTCGCTGAACCAACTCCTCCAGGAGCGCTAGTGCCTCCGCATTGGCGTCGTGGGCTTCGGGGAGGCGTTGGAGGTTGAGGTAGATAGAGGCCAAGCCCTGACCTTTTTGAGTGGCCAGCCGCTGCTGCCAGAGGAGGGCTTCGGGTTGGCGGGCGACCAATGCTTGGTAGATCTCGCTGGCCTTCCCGAACTCGCGCAGGGCCGCTACTTGGTCTTCGAGGGAGAACATCTGAAAGAGGCCCATTACATAGTGGGCGTATCCCAGTTCATCTTGGATCGCCACATCCTCCGGGTTCTCCCTCTGTAGCTCTACTAATTTCTGAAGTCCCTCGGAGAGGGGCGCTCTCGCCAGATCGAGATGGTTTTGAAGGCGGTGGAAGTTACCGAGATCCTGAACTAGAAACGAAGCCATGGCCAGCCGAGTGGCCTTGTGATCGGGGAAGTCCGCGGTGAGCGCGCGCAGCAGCGTCTCCGTCTGGTGCAGGTACGTCTCGGCCGCGGTCAACGCCCCGCGAGTCTGGTGTTCATCCATGAGCAGCCGTAGATCCTGCGCCAGGTCGAGGCGAGCCGAAGGGCCATCCGGCGCGCGTCTCACCCGCTCTTGGTCGATCTCCCGCGCCTTTTCGTAGGCATCGAGCGCGGCCTCGGCATCGCCGCGCGCGGCAAGGACCTTGCCGATCTGGCGCAGGGCCACGGCGGGTCGCCGCCCCGCCTGGGAAAGGTCGCCGGCGAGAGAGGACTCGAAGTGGGTCAAGGACTTGCGAGCGATCGACTCCAGCAAGTCCAAGCGTCCCCGCGGCTCGAGCTGCGCGCTCAGGTCATCGAGCATGAATCCCGCGAGTTCCTCGGCCTGCACACGGGCTTCTTCGGCTCTACCGTAGAGGATGTTCGAGCGAATGCCGAAACCGATGATCGTGCCAAGGAACGCCAGGGCCACCGCAACGGCCAGGGCGTGACGACGCAAGATCTTGCGGGCTCGATAGACAAGGCTCGGAGGTCTGGCTTCAATCGGCCGTCCATCCAACCAACGCTCCAGGTCAGCGGCCAATCCGGCCGCGGTGCCGTATCGCTTGGAGGGGTCGGCGTGGGTGGCACGGCGAACGATCCAGTCCAACTCGCCGCGAAGTCGACGGATCAATCGCTTTTCGTCGAGGTTGCGACGCTGAGCGATCTTCTGGCGCTCTTCTTGAGGTAGGCGCCGCAGTTGTTGACTAGGAAAGGGGAGGTCCAGGACTAGCTTAGGGATCTGTGGAGTGGTGTCCGCGGTAGAAGTCTTGGAAGGTCTAACCCCGGCCAAGAGTTCACCAAGGACGACGCCGAGCGAATAGACGTCGGAGCGGGTATCCACCGCTTGACGTCCTTCCAGGAGTGCTTCTGGGCTGATGTAGCCAGGGCTCCCCATGCGAAGCCGAGTCGCCGTGGCCACGGCAGCCGCCTCGCTCCAGGGCTCCAGCGCCTTGGCGATGCCGAAGTCGATGATCTTGGGCCGGGGGCCGCTGTTGGTTTCGGATACGAGGATGTTCGAGGGTTTGAGATCGCGGTGGATCACCCCTTTTTCATGCGCGTGGCGTACGCCGTCGCACACGGCCACGAGCAGCTCCAGGCGGCTGCGCAGGCCGAGTTTGCGTTTGTCGCAGTACTGGGTGATCGGTTCGCCCGGAATGTACTCCAGAACGATGTAAGGCTGCCCGTGCGCGGTGGCGCCGGCGTCAAAGACCTGAGCGATGACCGGGTGGCTGAAGCGCGCCATGGCTTCCCGCTCAAGCTCGTAGCGGCGTAGGGTTTCACTGGGATCTCCCCCCCAGTGGATCAACTTGAGCGCGACTCGCCGGGGGAGTGGGTCGCTCTGCTCCGCGAGGTACACGGTCCCCATCCCCCCGACACCCAGGATCTTCAGGATCCGGTATGGGCCGACGTTTTGAGGCATCGTCCACGTCCTGCCCAATAGCTCATCGATATCCTGCAACACCGGTGGACCACTGCCGCAGTCAGTACCGCCCCGGCTTGGCACTGCTTGGCCAAGCCCCTCCCCTGCCTGGGCCGCCGCCAAGAGCGAGGTGACCTCCTGCAGCAGCTCTTCGTCTCCTTCGCAGCTTTGCGCGAGAAAACTACGCTGCTGATCCGCGGGTTGGGCGAGAGCTTCCTGAAACAGCCGGCCTACCCTGCTGGCGCGGGTTTGGGGATTCAGAGGCTGCGTTGGCCCGTCCGAAGGGATGGATCTCTTCGTCATTGTCGACGCCTTTGCACGGTCTGTCGAATCTCTGCGCGCCGATTTTCCTCGGCGCAATCGCTATGTTGTCTTCAGCGGTTGAAGACTACCAAAGCGGCAGAGACGCCATCTGCTTGCCAGGAAGAGAAGCAGGCTTGACCAAGCGTCCACGAGACTGGGGAAAGATCAATTGCGCTTTCGACGGGCCCTTACGACGGATCGTGGTGAGCGCCGGGCGGCGCGAATTCGCTCCACCGAGGTATGGAGTGTTTGCGCGCCGAGTAGCGGTAGTAGGTCGCGAAAGACAGACCGATAACCAGCCCAGCAAGCGCAGAAATGGCTACGGCAAGCTGGAGGGCAAGGCCGCTTCGCGACCAAACAGCAAACCACATTACCAAGCCCCAGCCCACGCCGAAGACGCCTCCGGAGACGGCGAGGTTTCCAAGGAAGCCAGCGAAGTGCGGTGGCGGCGCCTTGACACCCAGTCGCCACAGCCACTTGACCAACGTCGGTGCATAGGTCCTATGCCAAAGGCCCTTCGAGGCGAGCAATTCCAAGGCCGCGGCGCGTTTCTCATCAAAGGTCATGGCGGCGTTGATCCTCCTACTCGTACCTGAGGCAGTCGATTGGATCCAGCCTGGAGGCTTTCCAAGCTGGATATAGGCCGAAGCCGATGCCGATCGCCGCGGGTACGGCGAAAGCGCAGATGAAGGCCCAGAGTGGAATAGCAAAGACGGCTCCAAGAAAGGCATAGCTCAGTATCGCGCTCACCGCATAGCCCAAGACGAGGCCCACGACACCGCCCATGACGGAGAGGAGCGACGCCTCGACCAAGAACTGAGTTAGCAACGACCGCTTCGTGGCGCCCACGCTCTTGCGAACGCCGATCTCGCGCGTTCGTTCGGTGACGCTGACCAGCATGATGTTCATGATGCCGATGCCGCCCACCAGGAGCGCGATCGAGACCATTCCTCCGGCCACGGCACCGATGAAACCGGTGATGCTACCGACAATGGAAGCAAACTGCCTTGGGCTGAAGACGCGGAATCCTTCCTGCTCCTTGGGCCTGACACCCTTGATGCGCCGCAGAGCGTCGGTCACCAGGTCGGCGCCATCGTCAGCGGTGGTTCGGGGGTCGATGCGGACGCTGCACAGGAGTTGACGACGCTGCAGTTGGGTCAGCAGCGGCATTCCGGTGCTGAGCGGGATGAGAACATTACTGTCGGGATCGTTGACGAATGTCGTGCCCTGTTCTTCCAACACGCCGACAATCCTGAGGCTGAGGGAAGGTGTTTGGAGGAACTGGCCAAGGGGATTGCCCCTGATTCCCAATCTTTCGGGGACCTTGGATCCGACGATTGCCACCTTGTTTCCCAGTCGCAGGTCGCCGGGAACGAAGTTGCGCCCTAATTCGAGCTGCAAGTCGTTCACGTCGAGGTAGGTGTCATCAGACATGAGCAGGGTGGCGGTCATGGATCGGCCGCTGGCTTTCAGCTCCGTGCTGGTGACAGCCAGAGGAGTCACCAGCGTGATCTGCGGAACGGCCCGCTCCAGCGCCTTCAGATCCGCCAGTGTCAGTTCACGGTTTCGGACCTTGTTGAACTCCTCCAAAGGGACATCGCCAGGCATCAAGGGCCGCACGAACAGCGTCTGGCTGCCTGCCCGTTCGACCTGCTGGAGAATGCTCCTCTCCAACCCCTGAAGCAGACTCACCACGGTGACCACCGCCGCCACCCCGACGATGATCCCCAGCGTCGTAAGGCCCGATCGCAACTTGTTGGCGCCCAAGGCACTCAGCGCGGTTCCAAGAGTCGTGTACGTGCTCACCGCAGCTAACTCGATTGCGCCCCGGAGGCGTCCTGCTCAATCTCGGTGTCCGACTTTTCGCGGAGGTTCACGGAGGCACCGTCCCGAAGTTCCTTGAGCTTCCGGCTGGGCCCCGTGAGCACTGTGTCACCCTCAGAAAGCCCCTCGATGACCTCGTAGAACTGGGTGTTGGCGATGCCCGTCTGGATGGTCTGTTCGATCGCCATACCATCCCTCACCACCATTACTACGGCATGGGACTCGGGAGCGAGCAGACCTTTTGCCAACGCATCCTCAAGGCTGCCGTCCCGCTCCAGTACGGCCTGGATGGGCACATGCAACGCCTCTTTCACATCCGCAGTCAAGATCGTGCCACGTGCACTCATTCCGGGCCTGAGCAACGCGGTGTCGGGATTGGACGTTCCGAGGGCGACCTTCACAGTGTACATGTTCGCGTTCTGACCGGTTTGCTCGGCCGCGGAAGCGATTTCAAAGACCTTGCCCAGGAAGACGCGACCCGGCAATGACTCCACGTTCACCTGCACGTCCTGGCCCAACCTGAGGCGCACCACTTCGTTTTCGTTGACCCTGATTTCCGCGTTGATCTCGTTCATGTCCGAGATGACCATCAGCGTGGCGCCCGGCAGATTACTCACGCCCTGGATCGCCATCTCGCCCATCTGGGCCCTCAGTGCAGTCACGCGGCCCGAGATGGGCGCCACGATCACGGTCTTGTCGAGGCCGTCCCGCATGACCGCGACACTCGCCTGGTTCTGGACGATGTTGGCCTTCGCGGACTCGTAGTTCAGCTGCGCCGACTCCTCTGCCAGCATCGCCTGGCGATAGTCCTCGTCGGATACCAACCCCTCTTTGAATAGCGAATCGATCCTCCGGGCGTTCTCGCTCGCCCGCCTCATGACCGCCTCCAGACGCGCGGCATCCGCTCGCGCCACCTCCAGCTGGGCTTCCGCCTGGTACAGCTGCTGTTCTATCCGCACCGGATCGATGCTCACCAGGGGCTGGCCTGCCTTTACGTCTTGGCCATCCCGCACATGAATGGCCTTGATCTCCCCCGACACGTTGGTGCCGATGTTGATACGGACATTGGCCTGGATCTCGCCACTCGCCTGGACGGTCTCACGAATCTCGCCCCGGGAGACTACATCCCACGAATACCTGTCGGCCGGGTCGACCCTGTCGTAGGTGAGCCCGAAACCGAGCAACGCGCCGCAGCCTAGGATCATCGCGATCAGGATCGCTGGCCGCTTGGACACACTCATACCCAGAAGTAGACCTTCCAGGCCAGGAAGATCAGTACGCCTAAAGCAGTGCAGGCGATGGCGTCGCCGCGCTGCAGTCGCATCGTATGACGAACACCGAGGTACAACAGCAGGAAGTAGGCGAGGATAAAGGGATCGACCTGCGCCAGCAGCCCGTACAACTTGGGATTCTCAGGTTGGAGGTAGTAGGCGAGGCCCGAAGGGGCGAGCCTCTCCGGAATCTGAGATCCGACCCCTCTCACCATGCAGACGGCACCCATCATCAGGGTGTAGGGCACCAGCACCAGATTGGGAACGGTCGCGGCGCTCAGCGCGTGCAAGAAACTTGGCTTCTTGGCTTCTTTGGTACTCAGAGCGAACAGCCAGAACACCATGCCCATCCCCAAGTTTGAGAACAGCGAGCGGAGGCTGGAGGAGAAGATTCCCATCGGCAGAATGAACCGGGTCGACACCGCGATCGTCTGGTTGATCTGGTTGGCGCTGAGTTGACTATTCTGCTCGAGGATAGGGCGTTGAAAGGCGTCGACATCGACCTTCAACCCCCAGGCGATGATCATCAGCCAAGCGACGACGATCACGGCCCATTGCGCCTGTCCCCACCGCGGAGCCTTGGCAAGCCGGTTGAAGAGCGCGGTGGGTGCCGTGAAAACACCCACCATCTGCTGCCACAAGCTGGGAGCTTGTGCGCTAGTGCGCAAGACTCCGTGACCGGGGTGCTCGGCTGTGGTGGGAATGGTGGTTGTGATGGGATCCTGCATTGCTACTCCTTCAGGCGGCTTTCCTACTTTCTTAGAACCAAGAGAACGACTGCGGCAATGATCGCAACCGACCCGGCCCATTGCAGCACGGTTTGCCAGGGTTGCCGAGGAACCAAAATGGCCACCCCAAACAACCCCAGTCCCAGCGAGGTTGGATAGAAGAACAATGGTAAACGCCGACGCTCCATCAGTCTTCCTCCACAACGTACTCTAGGCTAAGGGGCCACGCCATCAGAGCTGCAATTCCGGACACTACCCAACTAGCAAGCACTGTGCCTGACATCAGGCTGCTCACGAAGATCAGAAAAGATTCAGCGGACTCCATGGGGTCGAGACCAACCAACGCGGGGTCCGTCAACAGAGCGCCTAAACCGACCAGGGAGAGAATGGCCCCCGCGACCACCCCCATGAGCGCGGCCACCTTGACCCCACTGGCCTTGGCCCTCGTCCCCGCGAGGACTCCAATGAGAATCGCAATGGTCACCGACAGGGCCGTTCGGAGGGGCGCGCTGGCAAAAACTCCAAACTGGATCAGCCAGATCTGTCCCGCCGCTCCAACAACCCCCAACAACACTCCGATCCCGATGATCACCCGTGGACTTTTCATGCGCTGGCCCTTCTCTCTGCCTTCCGGCCACAGACGGGGCACTCCTCGTTGCGGGGAACGTCTACGAAACCGAAGTCAAGTCTGGGCGCGCCAATCGTCAGCATCCGCCCCATCGTTTGAACGGGTCCAAGTTTGCCGAGGTAGGTGATGACCTCCGCGGACAGTAAGCTCGCGGTGGCGGTGACCAGGGGGGCGAGGGTTCCACCCGCACCTCGATCGATTCTCGGCGCTTCATTCTCCTGATTGCAGGCCAGGCAGGACGATTCCCCCGGAATCACCGTGGGCCCCACAACGGTTCCTTGCGGGAAGAAGCCGCCGCCCAAGTATGGAATGCCCATGCGCACGCATGCCTCGTTGACCAACGCAAGCGCCTCTTCCGGAGTATCCAGGGCACGCACGACAAAGGAGCTGCCACTGATCGTCTCCATGATCTCTTCAACGCTCTCCACGAATTTGTGCGTCTTGCGGACTTGCAACTGAGGGTTGAATTCGAGAAGCCTCTGCGCGGCGACATCGATTTTTCGCAGCCCAATGTCAGCCGGCGTGAAGAAGAGCTGGCGATTGAGGTTGGTCAATTCGATGGTATCGCCATCCACCAGGTGCAAAGTGCCGATGCCGCAGGCGGCGAGATTCCAGGCGACGTGGGTTCCCAATCCGCCGACCCCCAGGATCGCCACGGAAGCCTCACCGAGTCTGCACTGCACGTCGGCTTCCTTGCCACGTGCGGTGGCGTTCATGCTGAACCAACCGAGCTGTCGGGAATAGCGCTCGTGCTCGTCCGAGACCTTCCAATCGGACGTGTACCGCAGATGCTTGGCGTGCCACAGACGCTGAAGCACCCGCTCGAACTCAGGGTTCCATGCGTCCGATTGCTGCAAGTCCTGCAGCGTGGCCGATCCCTCCCGCAGCGTTGGTAAGGTGGCGAAGAAGGTTGCCGGTACCTGCAAAGTCAACGCATCCGGCGTTGAAAATGCAAACGTGATCGTCCCATCCCCATCTTCCATTGCAGCTAGACTGGGGTTCAGGCGAATGGGGCGCTGCTGATCTATCGTGTGCCTCACGACGGCGCTGATTGCCTCTCGGGGCCTTTCGGTGCTAACAGGCTGCGGCCGACGCGCCCTACGGCGGGCGAGAAGGACTCGCACCAGGTAGGCCACGCCGAAGGCGACGAGCAGCCCACCGACCGCCAAGAAACCACCCATCTGTGGTAACCCTACCCAGCGTGTCACCCGGAAGAGAAAACCAACTCCCGCGATCCACATCGACACTCCAAACACCATCGAGGTAAGGCCAAAACAAGCCAACAAGACGCGGTCGATTGGCGCCATCGCGAGAACGGCGTTGTAACGCAGTCTCTGGCCGTCCACCGGACGCCTGGTCAGATCGGAGATGAGGGAAACCCGAACCCATTCCATGGCGCGGTCCCGCAAGTTGGCGATACCGAGCACATTGGAAAGAATCCAATATCCATCGAGTTTTACAAACGGAATTACATTGAAGACCATCATCGCCACATTCAACAGGATGAACACGGCGAGCAGGTCAGAGCTGCGATCCGTCAACTGCAACACCATCCACAGGCCAACGGACAGGCTGGTGATGATCGCTTGGATATAGATACCGGCGCTAGAGATAGCCACTCGATGCCACCGGTTCGCTAGCTGCCAAGAATCGGTGACGTCCGCGTAGGCCGCAGGTTGCAGGTAATAGATCATGATGCCTAGACTGCGAACTGGGGCGCCAAAGTAGTCGCAAGCCACCGCGTGACCAAGCTCATGGACGATGGTCGTCGCGAACAGGAGTGCGACGATGGCCACCGCCTGCCACGCGCTCCACTGGAAGTTCTGTAGCACATCCGCGAGTTCGCTGACCTGCGTGGCTCCAAGCGCCAATCCTGCCAGCGACAGGAAGATACCGGCTCCGACGAAGGGCCTGCTCATCAGCTTGCGGGTGATGGGCGCCAGTCGGTCGAGAAGGGCCTTCGGCTGGCTCAGATGGATGCGCAACTGACCGAACTGAGCCCATTCAACTCGCCGGGTTTCTAGCTTCGCCTCTCCAGCTTGCTGAACTGGCAACAAAGTCACGGGTTCCTCGCTGAAGCAAATCAGCTTGGCGGCCGCGAAGCGTTGGAGCAACTCCTCGACAAGAGCCTCGTCTTCTCCGAGTTCGGCGGCAACATCTCGCACATGGATTTGCCCGTCGAGGCGAGTCAGCCATTCGAACTCACGCAGCCCAAGTCGCAGGTACCGACCCGTTTCGTGATTCAAGATCAGCCTGGAGTCAGGAGCAGGCTGTGCGATGTCCGTCAGTACTCGTGGATTTCGATATGGATAGCTCATCTCTTGAGGGATTCAGCGCGCCCGCGGTCCCAAGAACCGCCACGCCGTGGCTTAGGTAAACACACGGCGTGGCGTTTGTCGAGTACAGCGAACTAGGCGCCGTAGATCATCGGCCGACGATCAACAACCACCTAGGACCAACAAACCGATGGCGATCCCGATGCCGACGCCCGACATGAAGTCCGTAAACTCGGACGGAGCGGCAATTACTTCCATTTCTTCGATCATGATGCTCTGCATTTTGTCTCCTCAAGAGAGGTCAGAGTTTGTGAGTTCTGGACAAATCAGCGAACCAGCTGACTTCGGCTGGCCCGCTGAATGCCGGGAGAGTTACGAAGTGAAGATAACAACGAGAAGGATACCGACGGCAATCCCCGCCGCCATAGAGCCGTCACTCGGAGCAACCACAGCTTCCATTTCTTCGATCATCAACATTGTGAATCTCCTTTCACAGTCGTTGTTGTTGAGACAAAACAACTCCCGCACTATGCGAGTGTCGGTTGTCTCAGTAATACCCTCACATTAATACCCCACCGATCATCGGCATGTCAAGTTCTTTCTTGTATAAATATTTTACCCATGCCTACAGAGCTACGCCAACCCCAACTATCAAGAGCGGGCACTGCAAAGTTCCAAGGCCAATTGGCTGGCCTTTGAGGCATCCACATTCCTAATGCGCTCCGTATATCTAACCGGGACATTTTTATCTGCGGCAAATCGCGCCGTTCCCAGGACCCCACGGGGCTACCTCTTCTCGCCTCAACCAACGCCTTTCTCGGGGCCTGGGGATCGCACATTTTGGTGGTACAGATTCTGGGGAGCACGTCAGGGCGGTGTATCACATCCGTTCTCGCCGACGGACGACTTTCACCACAGGCTGCTTAGGCACGGCCGTGGACACAGGCCAGTGAGTGGTAGGTTGCTCAGAACTTGCCAAGAAAGGTCATACCAAGGACAGAACGCTTCGCCGAACGCGCACTCACCGCCCATCAGCGATGGCGCCGCGGTGTAGTCCTGCTAGTTCTGGCGGCCGGATCCGGATCCCTCTGTCTAATCCTGCTGTGGGGCGCCGCCAAGAACCCTATTCGCGCCACCGCATGCGCCCTTTTTGCAGTGATCGCCTACGTTTTGGGACGGTTGGCGCAACGGTACCGGGCACCGGAGTTCGCCGACCTGAGGTCGATTCTCGCTTTCCGCAAGCGCACCGGCATCCCGCTGGCACTCTACTTGCGGAGCTTCACCAGCGACGGACGCGCCGACCACCGCGCCGGCCCTGAGGGTTGGGGGGCATCGGACGAGGAAGAGGTCGCCGCCGGTTTCGCCTCGCACGCGTTGTTCGTGGCGCTGGGCAAACCGGGTGACTCCCTACCGGGCAGCGGCGCCTACCGTCTCTGGGTCGACGATCGAAACTGGCAGCAGGTGGTCGGAGAACTGATCACCGACGCCTCTGCAATCCTCTTTCGCTGGACTCCCGGCGACGCGCTGGAGTGGGAACTCGGCCAGGTGATCGCCCGCGGCAAGCTCGGCCACACGGCCTTCCTGCTACCGCCGGCAGTCCACGGTCAGGTTCTACGCGAGTTCCTACCGAAGCAGCTCGGCGACCTACCGGATGTGGCACTTCGGGTCAGTTCGGACGACCGCAACTATGCCGCCTTCTTTGCCCCGACAGCGGAGGGTGGACGGTTCCAGGAGCGTGATCCCAGCGAGAGGCTGGAAGAGGCTGCCGCCAGAACCGCCGAAAGGATCCTGGGATTGCCGCCCCTGACCCGTCACCAGCTAACTCAGGTCCGTCGCCTTCATGGCCGCATCGAGCGCGCAATCCTCTGGCTTGGACGGTTCTGCATCGCAGTTCCAACCGTCGCGATCGCCGGCGTCGGCCTGCTGCTGGCCGACATGGCAACCCTCGAACTGCTGCCCTATGGCCTCCTCGATCCCGCCTTGAAGTTCGCGGGCATCGCCGTTGTGGCCTCTCTGGCCCTGTTCTTCCTCGGTGCCGGGCTAATCTCTAGATCCCTGGGCCGGACGTAGCCAGCAGACCGGCCCTACTTGTCGCCCGCGTCGCCCGGACTTCGCTTTGTCGGGTCGGGTCCTGGTATTGCTCCAGTCGAGAGGCGCGGCCGAGCGCCTCCCTCTCTGGTCGCCTACGGCGGGTGCGCGCAGCCGACTTGGTCGCAGCAGATGGCCACCAGGCTAGGCCTTCCCGCGTTGTCGACGAGACAGTTGGCGAAGGCCGCCCCGTCGGCTGGGCGGTGGCGGGCCAGCAGCAGGGCGCACCAGTCTTCCCAGCTCTGGAAGCCTAGGTGCGCGCGGACGGCTGCGGCGACTCCACCGGCGGCCTCGTTGGCGAAATTGCGCTGGGCGGCGGGACCGCAGACGAGGTGGCGGATAGGCGGCGGTTCGAGCGGCGGCACTGCCACGAAGTCCCTGGGGTCGGGGAGCTCGAGCTCCAAGCCCGGACGCAGGAAGGAGATGAGGCTGTCGCGCTTGAACCGCTCCCAGACCGCATCGGAGATGCGCGACCAGGCCTCGCCGCTCGCCGGCAGACCGCCGGCGGCGGCGAACAGCTTCTCCTGGCTGTCTTCGTCGGCCACTGCGTAGGCCAGATCGAGGGCGGCACTGCGCTCCGCCGAGTACGGGGTGACGAACACCCCCTCGACGGCGGGTTGGGGCAGCAGTTCAGGGAGGGGCAGCAGCGCCAGATCGGCGATCTGCCCTTGCAGGCGACCGAAGTCCCGACCCCAGGTGACCACGATGCCCACCACGCTCGGCTGCGGAGAGGGATCGCCGGCCGCCAGCAGATCCCTCCAGGGCTGTGGTTCGGGGTTGACTCCCAAGCCGGGTGCCCAGGGCACCGGATCGGGTTCGGCCCTGGCGTCGAGGTAGAAGGAGCCGGGGACCTGCTCCACCAGTTCCAGCACTCCTGCCATCGTCGACGGGATCTGCTGCTGTTGCTCGACGAACCACTGCGGGTTGGCGAAGACCGCTACGTAGTCCCACCAGATGGGGATGCCGAAAGGGAAGACACCGTCGTCCGTGATCTTCAGAAAGCCGGCCTGGAAGAGATCAACCGCGACGCCGCGGTCCTGAGTGGCGAAACGGCACCAGGGCGGCGGGTTATCGGTGAAGCAGACGGGGCACTGGTCGCTCTCGCACAGGGCGGTCGAAACCAGGAAGTCGGCGTTGAAGCCGTCGCTGAAGTCCTTGCCCGTGGCGTATTGACACCAGCGAGGGGGATTGGGCTGCTCGCACTCAGGGCACTGGCCCGGAAGGCAGTAGGCCGCCACGCGCCCCCGCTCGGCAAGCCGCGCCGCCGCGCTCTGCGAGCCGATGAAGAGATCCGGCCCGTCGCCGGCGGCCAGCAGGGCGTCGACGAGGGCGGCGTGCGAGTCATGGGCCACCATCTCGACCTGGACTCCGCCCTCCCTCTGGTAGTCGGCAACAAGGGCGCTGAGGGCTTCGAGCTGGGATCCTTCCCAGGCGTGCCACAGGGTGAGGGTCTTTTCTTCCGAGGGTGGGAGACAGGCAGCCGCCACCAGCAGCAGGATGCCGATCGAAACCAGGTGGCGAAGAGACTTGGTAGTGCTCATCGTCCTCTCCTTTCACTCACCGCAGGCCCGGGGACCCATCGGAACGGCGGGCCTCCGCGCCGGCAACGAGTAGTAAAAACCGCGAGATACCCGTCTCTGTCACCAGAAGAGGGCCGCGACGTCACCCCGACGGGCGGGGGCCACGGACTGGATCAACAGCCGGCTACGGCCCTGATTCGGACATCCTCTTGGGCGTTTAGGCCCGAGAGATTGTTACAGGGCGGCCTCGGTGCCTCAATGGCCGCGCAGTTCTTCGGCTTCGGTCATGTAGGCGGCGATGCGCCAGGTGACTGTCTTGGCTATCCGTTCGGCCGGACCGGGGTGGGTTGGTCTTGGGCAAGTCATGCCGCAAGCCCAGCCTTGTCCGACTCTCCTACGGCCTTGCTCAGCGCCACTAGGAAGCGCTCTATTGGCATAGCGCCCGGAAAGCCTGTAGAACCCGTCGGCTACCAGGACTGACGGGTCATGGGGCCCTCGTCGACACTGGCCACACACGCGCTCTAATGCGCTCACGTCGGCTCGGCGTGCAAAATTTCCACATCTCTTCTTGGCACCGTCTGTCGGGTACCATCCTCGGACAGTCGTGCAACGCGGCTTGTGGCGGCTGATGGAGAATCGTCACCTCACCGACCTGGCGTCCATCTTTGGTGCCCGCTGCTGATCGGCAGAGTCAGCTCGAGATTGGACGCGATCAACCAACGACAAGGAGAGATAGGTGAAGAAATTCATGACCCTGCATTACGGATTCGAAAAGCCCACCGCGGAGGAGATGGGCGCGTGGAACAAATGGTTCGAGTCCATCGCAGACAAGATGGAGAGCAGGGGTCATTTCCCGCGCGGGCGCGAAATCTCCCATGACGGCACCAAAGAGCTGCCGATGGCGAAGGACTCGATCACCGGCTTCTGCGTCATCAACGCCGAGAACCTCGATGAGGCCGAGAAGATCGCGCAGAGTTGCCCCATCATCGCGAGCACCAGGGTCTACGAGATGATGACCGGGTAGACCCCAAGCTCATGAAGAGGTATCACCGCGGCGGGTGCCTCTTCACGACTTGGTCCTCCATTGCGAAGAGGGCCTTTTCTCTGGACAACTTCCGGCACTCCGGTCACCGGGACCGACCGCCTCTACGTTCCCGCAGCGTCTGCGCCAACGCTGCCGACGAACTTGCGGACACTCTTCCCGGGAGGCTGTCCCCGCCCTGGCTCACCCGACCGCGGTACCGAAGAGGTAGCCGATCGCGGCGGTGAGTCCCATGGCCAGAGCGCCACCGAAGACGACTCGCCTCACCGCAGGAACGACCGGAGCGCCGCCCAGGCGGGCGCTCCAGGTACCCAGCCCGGCGAGAGTGATGAGAGTGGTCGCACCGGTGATCCAGATGCGCAGCCCCACCGGCGAAAGTCCGATGGCGAGCAGCGGCAACGTAGCCCCGATGGCGAATGCGATGGCCGACACCACCCCCGCTTGCATCGGTCGCGCGAGGCCGTCGAGCCGCAAGCCGAGTTCTTCGGCAGCGTGCGCGGCCAGAGCATCGTGCTCGGTCAGTTCGAGCGCCGCCACCCGGGCGGTCTCCTCGCTGAGCCCCTTGGCGGCCAGAAGCGAGATCAACTCATCGAGTTCCTGCTCGGGCTCCTCGCGCAATTCCCATCGCTCGCGTTCAAGGTCGGCCTCCTCGACGTCGCGCTGGGAACTCACCGAAACGTACTCGCCTACCGCCATCGACAAGGCGCCGCCGACGAGACCGGCGAGACCGGCGGTAAAGATCGAGCCGGTCGAGGCGTTGGCCGCGGCAACTCCGACGACGAGACTGGCGATCGAGACCACGCCATCGTTCGAGCCGAGAACGGCCGCCCGCAACCAGCCGCCCACGCCGATTTTGTGTCGTTCAGGATGTCTTCCTCGCATTCACTCCCTCCGCTTCTGGTCGGCCGAGTATAGAGCGCTTCGGAGGATCCCAAGCTTGCGGCAGGCCAAACCTCCTTCCCCTCTCCTCGGGCTGGCGTTGTAACAGAATGCCGCCACCGACCACGATCCATCGTGCACTTCACTTCATCCTGAGGAGGAACCATGTTCGAATCTCGCCTCAAGGGGCAGCGGTCCGCACGGGCCGCGATGCTCCCCATCGCTCTCTTGATCGTCGCCTTGGTCTTTGTCGCATCGGACGCGCGATGCCAGCCTGCCGATCCCCCACCACGCTCCGATACGATCACCGCCGTCTCCCAATTCCTCGCCTGTTCGGGCAACCCCTACGCCCTTTGCTACTACTCGGGACCGGCGGCCGCACCGACCGGCACCAAGCTCCCCGTCCCCGCGCTTCCCTGCACATTGGGCGAGGGCGGCAAGATCGCCAACTGCACGTGCTACGCGATCGACGACGCCACCTCTGTCAACTACGTGGCCTTGCCGTCAATCCTCAATCCCGACATCCGGCAAGAAACCGAAAAAGCCTGCGGCAAAGACGGCAAGCGCTGCCTGAACATGGCCAACGCGAAACGGTGCGCCGAGAACCCCGACTCTGAACTCTGCAAAACCGCTCCGGTGTGCGACTACTTGGGCAGTGTAGAAACGGGAGCGCCCCAGACCTTCTATCCGCGAGGGACACTGATCTCGACCTTCTCTTTCAAGAACGCCGCGCGCTACCCGATCAACTCCACCGATTGCTCCACCGAGCCCTACCTGCGTTACGCCGGTTGCATGACCGCGGGTTGCAGCAAGCCCTATACCAAGAACGGTCAACGCCTTGTCGACTGCGCCTGCCCGACCTTCGTCGGCCCCTTCCAATTCGGTCAACAAGGAGCGTCTCTTTCCTGCGACCTAGGCGGAGCCAACGTCTGGTCCGCGGCCAACACGACGATGTCTCTGTCGGCTCCGGGTTCCTAGCAGCCCGGCGGCGACTGATCGTGAGAGAGTCCCTGCGTTAGTCGCGCCAGCCCATTCGTCGGACGAGCCTCTTCCGCCTGAGTGTGCTCAGGGCTGCGGCTGTGGTCGGCGACGGGCTGGATCGCCACACCTGCCTGTCCAGCCACGCCCCCGTGCCCAACCTTCTTTCTCCCTACCAGTTGTTTTGGTGACACCTACCGAGGCGGCGATGCGGCCGGACTGCAAGTACGGCCGCGCCCCCCTGAACCACAGGTGCGACTCTCAGTAAGCCGCCACCAGTATCGAGATCGCTGAGGGGAAGTCTCCCTCTTCTACGCCAAGGTTCCATACCGAAGCCGACTCGCTGGAGCGGTTTCGTCCACAACCTTGAAGGAGAAGATCTGTGTGCAGACGAGGGAATCGACAACGATCGTGGGAAGAGACCGGTCGCCGGCCGGCCAGGCTAGGGCAAGTCCTTGGCGGTCTGGCTTTTCTGATGTTCTTCTTGACCGTCGCAAACGTCCAGGCGAACTCCTGGTGCGATGACATCGACACCGGTGGGCCCACCATCGGAGGGCTACCGGTGTCGGTAGTGGCGATGCTCGATCTCGCTCTCGACAGCAATCTTGAGGTTTCGATGAGGGAGAAGGCAACGCTCGGCCTGTGCCGAGTCGCCAAGAAGGGAGATCGCAAGGTCACCGACGCTTTGGCAATTCTGACTACGGACAGCGAGCCCACCATCCGTGCTGCAAGTTTGCAGACCCTGGCCATCCTGGGCACCGGGGACCATCGGGACCTCGCCATTCGCTCTCTCGACGACAAATCCCCGCAGGTGCGGCTCAAGGCCGTCTTCGCGCTGACCGAACTCGACTGCAAGGGCTGTCTGGACGCGCTGGTCAAGACTCTCGGTGACCCAGCGCAACAGCTCGCGGTTCGGGAGAGTGCAGCGATCGCGATCGCCAAGAGACAATACGAGCCGGCTCTTCCTGCGCTGCGCGCCCAGCTGAGCGACGGAGCGGGAGGCACTGGCGAGGCGGGTAACCTACCCCTCTATTCGGCTCTCGCCCTATCCGCTCTCAAGGACGACAGCGGCATGACCGTGCTGGCGTCCGCGGCGCTGGCTTCCGATACGCGCGAGGGCTTGCGCGTCAAGTCCATCCTGGCCATCGAATCGCTGACCAGCCAACAGTTCGGCTACGTCAACAAATACTACGCGCCCACCACCCGCGAGCAAAGGGAGGCCGCTCTCGATCGTCTCGCCGGCTGGTGGAAGGCCAATGGTGGGGAGGTGGGCAAATGACAACCTCCACGCTAGACAGCTTACGTTTCAATGTCGCAGGTGAGGCACCAACTCAGCCGCAACCAGATCGACTTCGCCAGCACAGCTGGCGACGGCTGCTAGGAATTCTCTCCGTTGCCCATCTCCTTCTCGCTGGCGGACTCTGGGCTCGCCCTCCTCTGACCGCCCACATTCACAATGCAGGCAACATTCAGTGGGAGCGTGACGGTACGGAAGACGGAAGCTCGGCGCACAACCATCGCAGCAACCAGGACTTTGGTGGGGATCAGATCTTCACCGATCCTTGGTCCATCGATCACTGTTGGGACAACACGACCTACCGTTTGGAGGAGGCTGGAGACTTCGATGACGGCCATTGTTTCATCGACGAGACCAACAACGCCAACCGTGTGCGATACCGGTTCATGGGCGCCTGGAACGCCATGGCGCGGCAGAGGGTGGTGGATGCTTTCGACACCTTCAGCGGCGTCGTCTCGGACGTCAACACCCTGGTCACCGGTGTCGAGTTCGTCGAAGTCGCTGGAGCCTCGGAGATCGAACTGTTCTGGGAGAATCAAGGTGGTGCATGGGGCGGCGGTTTCTGGAGTGACAACGCCCGTGAGCTGCACCTGGACAACAGTGTGAACTGGTTCTTCGGTCTCAATCCGATGGAAGGTCAGCCGGGCGGGATCCAGAACGGCGAGTGGCATTTCTTCTCGGTCGTGCTGCACGAAGTCGGTCATGCCGTGGGCTTCGAGCATCAGACCGATCTCGACCTGATGGATCCCACCGTGGGAGAGCCACCGAATATCGTTGGCCACCGCTATTTCATGGGGCTGGACCCGGACACGCTAGATGGAGTTCGAGACATCTTCAGCCAGCCCCTGCCTGTTCAGTACTGGACGCACGAGGCTGGAAACAGCGGCGGTGGTTCGATCTTCTGGTGGAACATCGGTCCAGCCGACTCTTACGTCACCGGCGACTTCAACGGTGACGGCAGTGATGAATTGTTGGCGTTCAATCCCAACGGCTGGCATCACACGATGAGTTTCGATGGATCCAACTGGAACTTCATCGAAGGCGACGGCAGCGGAGCCATCGCCTGGTGGAACATCGGATCCGCCGACTCTTACGTCGCCGGCGACTTCAACGGCGATGGCCGCGACGAGGTGCTGGCGCTCAACCCCAACGGATGGCACCACACCATGAGCTTCAACGGATCCAGCTGGAGCTTCATCGAAGGTGACGGCAGCGGGGCCATCGCCTGGTGGAACATCGGTTCGGTAGACTCCTACGTGGTCGGCGACTTCAACGGCAATGGCCGCGACGAGTTGCTGGCGCTCAACCCCAACGGATGGCATCACACCATGAGCTTCAACGGATCCAGCTGGAGCTTCATCGAAGGCGACGGCAGCGGTGCCATCGCCTGGTGGAACATCGGTTCGGCAGACTCCTACGTCACCGGCAACTTCACCGGTGGTGGCCAAGAGGAGATTCTGGCGGTCAACCCGAACGGCTGGCACCACACCATGCGCTTCGACGGCGCCAGCTGGAGCTTCATCGAAGGTGACGGCAGCGGCGCGATCCACTGGTGGCTCATCTCCGGTAACGACAACTACACAACCGGTGACTACGACTGCGACGGATTCAGCGAGTTACTGGCGGTCAACCCCGCCAACGGCTGGTCGCAGATGATCGGAATGCAGGGCAATGTCTGGCCGCAGTGGCAACATCTCGCCAGCAATAGCGGCTCCGGCCAAATGGCCTTCTGGCTCTTCGCCGCCAACGACTGGCGCCTCTCCGGCGCCTTCAACGGCGGCAACTGCGATCTGATCCTCAACATCAACTCCAACGGCTGGTGGCAAGTGAACAGCTTTCCCTGATCGCTGATCACCATTCGTGCAACAGCCCCCCTGCGGTGAAGCCGCAGGGGGGCTGTTCGATTTCTAGCCAGATCGGCGTTCGGGTGGATGATCGTGCCGCTTGCGTTCGGCCAGCAACTCCGCGACCACCGGCTCCAACCGGGCGTGGATTTCGGCTCGGGTTGGGGTGAGGTGCAGCGCTGGAGCGGGGGGCGGGGGACCTTCGAGTTCGATGAGGGCGCGGTGGAAGAAGTCGGCGGGGTTGACCTTGCAGGCTAAGAGGACACGGATACAGAAGGAGAAGCGGAGGGTGGCGGACTCGGTGGCGAACCGTTTGTAGATCCACTCGGGCCGCTGGCCGAGGCGGCGGGCGACTTCGGATTTCTTGAGACCGCGCTCTTGGATGGTGGTGAGCAACATCCGGCGCACCCTGCGATTGGCTTCGAGGGCCTCTTTGGGCAGAGCGGAGGATTTCATTGCGTGGCCTCGCTTTCCGGCCGGTCGGTGGACGGGTCGGTCCCGGTGTCGGCTGAGGAGTCGGCCAGGAGGTCATCGAGGATCTCTTGAACGATCTCGCGCAGGACTAGCGGGTCGGGCCACCAGCCGGCCGGCTTGCCGTCACTGCCGCCAGCGCTCTCGGTGAGCAGGGTGAGCCCGGGAAGGGCGTCGGTGTAGAGCGAGCGCTGGGGCACGCCGAGGACTTTGGCAATGGCCACCAGGTGCGAGATCTGGAGATGAATGTCGGCTTGCAGCAGGTGGCCGGAGTAGCCGTTGGCGACGCCGAGCCTATGATCGAGGTCCTTGATGGTGAGCCCGGCGGCCCCAAGGCCGCGGCGCAGTGCGAAGAGCATCTGTTGCGTCGTCTCTTCGGCCACCCGGTTGATCGTCGCGGTATCGGGAGGATTGGGCACTGGGGAGGGCCGTTTTCTTCGTTTTGCCATCGCTGTTCCTCTGGTTCCGTCAATTCTACCCGGGTAAGTCTCTCATCTGTCAAGGAACACCATTTCTGCCGACCTTAGTGAACAGGAAGTCTACCGACCCCCGTTCATGGATTACTCACTCCGTCGTCGTCGGGCCTTTGGGAACTGTGGGAAACGAGGGTGTGGGTTCCGGGAGCGCGTTGGACGCCGACTATGAATACCAAAGGTGATGCATCGAGGTACACGCACCGATTCGGAGGCTCGCCGCTCCACCTCCACTGCCACCAAAGTACGCGCTACGACTTGGCCTTGGGTGAGGTTGTAGGGGTCTCGACGGAGCTGTTCGGCGCTGCCAGGGTGCGGATCTTTGCCTCTCCGGCGGAGTTTCCGAGGATCGCCCGCAGTGCAGCCTCCAGGACTTCGTCGCGGCCTTCGCGGATTCCGGCGACGGTCGGTTCGACCCGGATGTCGGGGACGATGCCGATGCGCTGCGTTGGACGTTTGTCCGGATAGAAAACGCCGATACCGCTGATCATGGTCGACACGCCGCCCGGCAGTACGATGGGTGAAATGTTGCCGTCCGCCCCAGCAGTCGTGCTGCCGGCGATGATCGCCTGGGGCCCCGCGCTCAGCGCCATCGCCGTGAACTCGGCGTGGCTCTGCGAGACCTCGTTGACCAGGATGACGACCTTGCCGTCGTAGGAAGGCTCGGACGGCGTGAGCACCAGCGGATCGCTCCACAGGAAAGCGCCGGGGTTCGACAGATCACCGATGGTAAAGCGGACGAAGGGCGTCGGCTCCCGGACCAGCCGCTGGCCCAACTCAAAGACCATCGATTGCGTGGGGTAGTTGCGGATGTCGATCACCCATCCGCGTGTGTTCTTGGCGCGCTCGATGTAACTCTCGACGTCAGCGATCGTCACGCTCGACAATTTGAGATAGGCCACCTCGGGCGAGAGAAGCTGGAAGGTGTCGCCGGGGCGATCGTAGGTGCTGCCGGATGCTAAATCGAGTCTGCCCGTCGCCAGCCGCTTCAGGGTGAGCTGCCTTACCGTGCCCTGGCGTTCGATTTCGACGCTGACCTCACCGCAGGCGCCACGGGTCAACGAGCCGCCGAGGGCGCGGCGCCGGACTGGCTCGTTGGAGGCGGCATAGTACGGGGACCAGGCGGCGATCAGCTCCTCAACCGGCCGGCCGTCCAGCTGCCTGATCACGTCGCCGATTTCGAGACCGGTGACGGCACCACCGCTTTCCGGCTGGCCGGTGGCGGCGATGCCGGAGGTCGAGGCAGAGGTCTTGACCGGGGTATGGGCGGTGACCACCGCCTTACCCTCGATGAAGCGCGTCTGCACCGGAAGCCGGCAGTCGCCGCGCGGCGGTCGCAGCTTGAGTTCGCGCCAGAGATTGGCGTGGGTGTCGCTAACGCGAGCGATCAGCGCCATCAGCTCCAGCCGGTAGCGATCTGGTTCTCGTGCGGCGACCAACCGCGGCACAAATTCCGCCAGAACCGCCTCCCAATCGCCGTCGATCTGGTCGCGGTAGGGGAACCAATACTCGATGATGTTCCACAGCCGGAAGAGGGCGAGCAACCGATAGCCGGCGTCGGGAGGGGTGAAGTCCGCGTAGGCAAGCTCGTGATCGAAGATCGGGTTTCCAATGTCAGCCTGCTGATGCACGAAGAAATGCTCTGCGCCGGTATACCTCCGCTCATAGGTCTGGGCGAGGGAGTCGCTCAACTCTTGACCCAGCAGCTCGGAATCGAAGATCCAGTCGATGGTGGGAAGCAGGTGAGCGCCCTCGGGTCGCGAGGCGCAAGGATCGCAAGGCGGCGCCTCGCCCAAGCGCCGCACCCAATGCAAGAGCGCCCGGTTGCGCTCCTCTGGCGTCTTGGCTGCGAGTACCCCGGGCATGGCGCGGAACAGCTCAGAATCCCAGTGCAACTCGCCACTGGCTATGCGAGGGTGGTGATACTTGAGGAAGCCCCACACCCGGGCCAGATGGCCAAGGTTGTCAACCTGGATCTTCGACAAGGCGCCGGTGCCGGTTTCGAAGCGGATTCCGGAGCCTTCGGCGAATTCGGTGTCGGTTTCGAGGATGGTCTTTTCGGGTCCTCCACGGGGCGCCTCCCAGACCGGTTTGCCGTCAACCAGCAGGCGCAGATCGTCGACCCACAGGGTGCCCGTGCCCCCCAGCAAGGCACCGAAGAAGATCTTGCGCGCGCCGGGATCGAGCGGCAGCACGATGCTGTGCTCGGCCCAATCGGCGGTGCCGCTCAGCGAGCGGCCCGCCATATTGTCGAATTGGACCGGGCCGGTGGCTCCGTCCTCGCGCAACCAAAGCCCGGCCGCGCCCTCGACATCTTGCGTTCGCAAGAAGCCGTGCAGCTCGACGTTGCCCCCTTTGAACTCGACCGGCAAGCTCAGCGTCAAGGCGGAGAATCGACCCGGGCTTTCGCCATCGCGATCGATACGCGCCGACCACTTGCCGCCGTGTACCGTCTCCTCGTCCACCGAGATCGTCTCCGGCGGCCCACCGCTCCAGCCAAAGGGCCGCCCCTCCACATGCTTGCCCTCGAAACTGAGTGCCTGCACCAGCCACTCATGCTGATCGGAGGCGAAAGAGACCGACGCCAGGCCAACAGCGGTGACGGCGAAGAGACAGAGGCATGCAAAGGGAATGAAGAATCTCGACCTGCTACGTAAACTCATCTTGGTCTCCTCGCCAGTCTCTGGCTCATTCCTCCAACGCGCCCAAAGGACGATACTCCTCGTCGTTCATCCTCACTCTGCTTTCACGCTCACCAACTATAGGCATAGAAGGGAATACTGTCTAGCTGGAAGAGAGCTCCACCCAATGGGTGCGCCCAAAGGGTCTCCACGTCATCAACACTCATCAGCAGGATCTTGATTAGGTCGTCTTCCTTCATGGACTAGTCTCGAGCCGTTCGATCTCGTTGCTGATCTTGGCAAAGATGCGGTGATCCGCGCCAAAGTGCGCTTCCACCACGCCCTTGGCACCTTGGAGAAGAGCGATCGCTTCCGCCAACCGGCCGCGGCGCGCAAGGCACCGCGAGCGTGTAGCGTCGAGCAGAGCGAGACGGTAGTGATCCGGCCCGAACGTGTCGAGGTAAATAGCGCGCGCCTCGTCGAGCAGCCTCTCGCCTTCGGCCACGTCACCGTCCGTACACAAGGCGCCGCCGAGGAAGGTCAAGGGTGATCCTAGCGATGGCGATCCGGGATCGAGCCGGTGGCGAAAGAAGCCCAGGGCCTCACGGTAGAGCGAAACGGCCTCCGCGGTTCGTCCGGACTCGCGCAGGACGCGAGCGAGGTTGTTGAGCACGCCGGCGATCTCGAGTGTCGGTTCGCTGGCCAGATCGCGAAGCATAGCCAGACTCTTTCTCAGCTCGCGTTCCGCACTCGCAAAGTCACCACGGTCGTAGTACGTCGTGCCAATGGAGTTGAGCGTTTCGGCAACCAAGGCGTGCCGATCGCCGAAGACATTGACCTGACGTTCCAACAGGTCACGGTAGACCTTTTCAGCCTGCACGAGCTTGCCCTGGTTCTGCAGCGCGATCGCCAATTCGCCGAGCACTTCAAGGGTGCGTGGATGTTCCGGCCCGAGGGTTTTGCGAAACGCCTCCAATGCTTTGAGCAAGTGGACCTGCGAACCGACCGCGTCGCGTCGCTCGGAGGCCAAAGCTGCCAGAGCGTGCTGGCTCGCTCCCGCCTGCTCACTGGCCTCGCCGAAGAGCTTCCGGTCCATCGCGGACGCGGCGAGGAGCAGAGGCTCGGCCGCCTCCAAATCGCCCTTGCGGGTCAGGACCTCGCCTAGCACTCGCAGCGCCGTCGACCGCTCGGCGGCCCCCGGCGGAAGCAGGCTCAGGGCTTCGCGAGCCAGCGCCTCGGCCCGGTCGAGGTCGGAGCGGGCGCTTTCGGTCTCGGCCAGCCGCAACAGGGGCTGGGCCAACGCGGGGTCGCCGGGCGTGAAGCCGGCACGCGCGATGGCGAGATTCTCTTCGAGGACACTCTTCGCTTGATCGTAGCGCGAGAGCGCGTGGTAGGCGCGACCGATCGCTTCCAGCAAGGCCGAACGGACCTGCGCGGAGTCGGCCGACTCGGCAAACGCTGAACCGATGCGCTCGGCCCCCCGGCGCAGCATCTGGTCCGCCGTCGGCTCGGTACCGCCACGGTTCGCCGGCTCGGTCTGGGCGAAGAGTTCGACCATGAAGTCCGTGACCTGACTGGAGATTTCGGATTCGATCTGCGCTCGGTCACGCTGCCGCGCAAGCTCGCGGGCGAGCAAGGCGAAGCCGACCGCCGCGGCCGACACCAAGACGATGAACCCTACCGTCAAGGTAACCCCGAGCCGGTGGCGGCCGATGAAACGGTTGAGGCGATACCTGCGGGTCGGCTTGCGGGCCATCACCGGGAGGCCGGAGCGGAATCGATCGATCTCCACCGACAGCTGCTCCGCGGAGCGGTAGCGGTTGCCGGGCGATCGGGCGGTGGCTCGCAGGACGATCGAGCGCAGATCAGCGGGCAGGGAGCCCGGCACCTTGCGGTCGAGCAGTTCCGCTAGCCAGGTCGATGATGGAGTCTCATCCGGCTCCCCGGCCGGAACAGTTCCGGTAAGCAGCTCGGCCAAGATAAGGCCCAGCGCGTACACGTCTGTCGCCGTGGTCACTTCGCTGCCCGCGGCCTGTTCCGGGCTGGCGTAGCGCGGCGTCATCGGTGCTTTCTCCACCGTCCAGTCGGGATGGCGCCGGCTCGCGCTTCGGTCCACCACTTTGGCGATGCCGAAGTCGAGCAACTTGGGCTTGCCCTCCGCCGTCACCAAGATATTGCTCGGTTTAAGATCGCGGTGGACGATCAGGTGCTGGTGCGCGTGGCTGACCGCCTCGCAGATCTGACGAAATAGGATGAGACGCTCATCGAGCGACCACTCGCACGCGGCGATGAATCGGTCGAGGCTGGTGCCCTCGACATGCTCCATCACCAGGTAGGGCAAGCCTTCCGGCGTGCTGCCGGCATCGTACAGACGAGCGATGCCCTGGTGTTCGAGCCGGGCAAGAATCCGGCACTCATTGCGGAAACGTCCGAGACTTTCCCGGGTGAGCATCCCCTCCTTCAACACCTTGATCGCAACACCCCGCTCGTAGTGGCCATCATCGCGCGCGGCGAGATAGACGGTGCCCATCCCCCCCTCGCCGAGCAACTCTTCGATGCGGTAGAGGCCGAGACGCTTTCCCCTGGCATCGTCGCGGGCAGGCTGGTGGGTACCCAGGGATGGCCAATCCGGATGGTCGAGCAGCGGATTGGGGGCGGCGTCGATGGCGAGCAGGACTTCGACCTCTTTGCGTAGCGAGGGATCGCCGGCGCATGCCTCCACCAAGAGCGCCTCCCTTTCGTCCCCCACAAGATCCAGCGCGCGCTCAAGGATGCGGTCGACCTGCAACCAACGATCCTGGGTGGTCACGACGCCAGCTCGCGCCCCAGCCAGGCGCGAGCAGCACGCCACGCACGGTTGACCGTGGCGACGGACAGATCGAGCACCTGGGCGACCTCCTCGATGCTCAAGCCGCTGAAGAACCGCATCTGGACGATCAACGCCTTACGCTCGTCAAGGCGTTCGAGCCGCGACAGCGCATGGTGAATGTCGAGCACCGCCGGGTAATGGGGTGCTTGAGCAAACATGTCGTCGACCAGGGTGATTCGGCGTGCCTCACCACCGCGCTTCGATGCCTGTCGGCTTCGCGCCTCATCCACCAGGACCTGACGCATCACCCGCGCGGCGTAGGCCATGAAGGTCAGGCGGTCAGGACAGCTGAACGCCGGTTGCTCGACGAGCCGCATGTAGGTCTCATGGACGACTGCTGTCGGCTGGAGCGTGACTCTATTGCGCTCGCTCTTGAAGTACTTCCCAGCGATCCGCCGCAGCGCGCTGTACGTTTGATCGAACAGCGCGTCGATATCACGCAGATCCTCTTCTGCATTCTGCTGCACAACCAGCCACCCCTAACCAATCGAATTGAGGGCACTAACTATAGCTCAGCGGTGCAGCATGGGCTCGCGTCCTACGTCATGAAGTCGGTGACACGAGTTTCCGCCCCTTTTCCCACACCGGTGCAAGTCGGCAGATTCACCGCCGCCTGCAACCGGGTCGGGCCAAGAACTAGCCTGGCATCACAAGGAGAAGCTCGATGAACCGAGGGAACCACCGCCTGTCCCTGTTCGCCCTCGCCGCCGCGCTGCTGATCTCGATCGCCACCGTCGCAGCCACCACCAACGACGCCCCTATCCCCTCCCAAACAACCCCCGCGGTCGGTCCAGCCCTCAGCGAGACTCCCGCCGAAGCTCCGATCTCACCCGATCCGGCGGCGATCCACCCGAACGATGTCTCACCCATTTCGGGATGGGGCGTCGCCGGACCCGGGTTGCGCGCGGTGACCAACGGCGGCTCTTCATCTCGCGGCTTCGAAGAACGGTCGTCGTTTATGCTGCTCCTGGTGATGCGGGAACATAGCGACGAAGAACTCGCTCCATCCGCCCATGCGCATCCGCACCAGGTCGTAGCGCTCGGGGAAGCGTTGCGCATCGACCATGGTCGCGGGGTCGACGCAGGAGATCGTCATCATGTTGGGACCGATCTCGCCGCGCCCGAACTTCGAGATCAGCTCGACCAGTTGGTCGAGCGGGAAGTCCTCGCGGATGGTCACGTCCACCGGCGAGCCGTTCGAGATGCCGGCGCCGATCGGGTCGATCTTCCGGCCCTCGCCGTCTTCCGCCTCCCCCGCCGCCCACGAGGCGAGTGAGGTGGTCGCCGGCCGGCCGCGGGCCGGCACCGGCAGGTCCGCCGGCGACGATGAGGGGCTGAAATCCGACGGCACCGTGCTCGCCTGACGCCGGCCGTCGGCCGAGGCTCCGAGAAAGGCGCCAACGCCGGCGTAGTCTTCGAAGGTACCGACCCCGGGGGTGATCACCAGCTCGAACGGGTGCTCCTCGCTGCCGAACCGGGAGCGAAGCTCCTCCATGCGCCGCGCGACAGCGCTCGTCGGGTTGCGGATCACGTCGTAGGCCATGTCGACCAGATCGCGCAGCAGCCGGCGCGCAAAGCGGTCGACCGCCTCGTCGCCCTGGCCGAACTTGGGCAATCGCAGCGCGTAGGAGCGCAATTTCTTGAAACGCTCTGCCGCGGTGGCGATCCGGTCCTCGCCGATCGAGCGGCTATAGAACGGCTCCTTCATGTCCCAACCCCAGTCACAGATCAGACAGTGACGCATCTCCGGCAGGGTGAAGAGCGCCTCGTCGCTGAAGACCATGTGCCGGATGGTGAACAGCGAGTCGATCGCCGTCGCGATGCCGTTCATCAGCGGCGCGATCAGCTTGTAGCGGGCACCGCCGGCCGAGAGGTCCCGGCCGCGCTCCAGACAACCGTCGATCAACGGTGACAGAAGCGGGCTCGGACAGACCTTGCGAAGGTTGCCGTAGCGAGACAGCATGCCATGGTAGAAGTCGATCAGCTTGTGGCGGTAGTGGTCCAGGAAGATCCGGTAGAACTCCTCGAAATCGGCGATCTCCTCCGGCCGCTTGGAGCGGAAAGAGGCTTTGAGGCCAGTGATGTGCACCGGGCCGGAGGCGAGATAGGTGCGGCCTCGATTGAGCGCCATCTCGATGGCCTCCGGTACCGGCACGTAAGAGAAGGCGAACTCGCACTTGCCAGCGAACAGCGCCTCGAAGCAGCCGTCGCAAACCATGTCGCGGGCGTCGGCGACATCGACGATCGATCCCCCGGGCCGAATCCTCTCGCCGCTGGTGAGGAGGCCCGGAATGATCTTGTCGTCGTTAATCAGCATTGGGTGGGCGCCGCCTGAGAGAATCGCCTTGGCCGCCTCCTCCACCACCTCGGGCGGAGTAGCTGCATGCACCCGTAGCGACAGACAGGGCGCGTTGAGCGGTAGCCGCCGCGCCGCCCGCAGGCACATCAGGGTGACCTCATTGCAGCCGTCCTCGGGGATCTCGGCGTCGTTGGCCTTGTATCCACCGACGGTAATCTGCTGTACCCACTGGTTGAGCGCCGCACCCTGCGGAAAGTCGCCCCCCTCGTAGGTGATGGCGCCGGAGCCGCGGCTGAGCCGGTCGTTGAAGTGGCGGTGGTTCAAGAGAACCTTCTCGTCCATCTTGATCCAGAAGCAGTCGATGATCTCCTGCGCCCGCTCCGCCGAGAGCCCCTCGGCCGGATAGAAGGGCGCCAAGAGCTGATCGAGCCGCCCGATCGAGACCGCCTCACCGGCGATGTGCATCGAGCAATGGACGCTGAACACGAGCTGCGCCGCCTCGATGAAGCTCTCCGGCGGGTCGGTCCGCAGCTTGTCCAGCCGCGCGGCGACCGCCTCCAGGTTCCGCCGGTCCGCTGGCGCTCCGTGGAGCATGGAAGCCAGGGTCTCGCGGGCCAGCGCAGCGTAGTTGCCGAGGTAGGCCTGGACTCCCTCGAGGGCGATCAGAACCGACTTGTAGAAGGTCTCGGCCTCGACGTCGGCCGCGCCCTTGAGGAGAGCGCGCACGTCCTCGACCAGGCCACCGATGCCACGCTCGATCAGCCGCTGGTAGTTCGGCACGTTGTGGCCGGCCGCACCCGACTCGTTGACCTTGAGCAGAAAGGCCTCGGTGCGCTCCTCCCCCACCAGGTAGCCGATCGACTCGCTGCCGGAGCCCAGAGTGTAGTCGGGCACCACACCGACGATGAGCTCCCGCGGGTGGAGACGGAAGGTGTCGAAGGCGCGGCCCGGGTCGTGGCGACTCAACAGCTCGAGCGTCTTGTTGACCGCCAGGGCCTTGCGCTCGGCAAGGGACAACTCCATGAGGTACCGCTCCTCCTCGCCCAGGTAGCCTTCGAGATGGCCAAGCTCCGGCGCCTCCCGTCGCCGGTACCAGGTGTCGTGCCAGCGGCTGAAGGTAAGCCCGAGGAGTTCGAGCACCCGGTCGGTGACCGGTGGGTCGAGTTCGATGTCGCGGTTGCCGACACGGTGGAGATAGTCCTTCGAGTTGTAGAAGAGGTAGCCGTTGTCGCTGCGGATGTCGAAGAACTCGTTCATCAGCACGGTCAGTGTCGAGTGCGGCGCCGGCAGACCGAGTTCGACCGCGCTGGGCACGTAGAAGAAGCTCCCCAAGTCGGCGTGGGAAACGTTCAAGTGGCGGCACTTGATGTAGCCCTCCTCGTCCCCGATCATGTTCTCAAGCACCCGGGTGAAGGCGGCGATACTCTTGGCGTAGGTAATCTGGTAGACGCCGTCCTCCTTGCCCCGCATCGAGCCGGCGCTGCGGAACGGCTGGCTCTGGCCGACCAGACGGTAGTTGAGCCCATCCTCGTCGTTGACCCGCACCAGCTTGATATGCGCGCGCTCGTCATCGTTGACGATGATGTTGCCGTCATGGTCACGGCCGATCAGATCCTCGAGCTGGCTGTCCGCCATGCCGAGAAGCTGCTGCCAGTCGTGCACGAAGCGCTGGGTCAGGCAATAGCAGCCGCCCTTGTGCGGCGGCAGTTCGTCGCCGATGATCGCCCGCGCCGAGTAGCCCACCGGATCGACCGAGGACACCATGCCGTGGAGCATGCGACCACCGTAGATGCGGCCGGCGTGAAGGCTGTCGCCGAGGGTCAAATCGGTCATCTCGGCATCGATGAATCCGGCCATCTCGGCGAGCACCCGGTCAGCGACCTCCTTCGTCTTTCCCTCTTCGATCGCCTGAATCTGCAGGAATACCTCACCGCCGTCCAGGGCGTAGGGAGGCTGGTTGTCGACCAGCACCTGGCGCAGTTGCTCGGCACCGTCGAACAGCCCCTCTTCGAGCGGCAGCGAGTTTTCCTTGCACCACCGCGCCCATAGCTCGAAGCTGACCCCGATCACCGCCACCCAAGCGAACCCACTCTCCTCGGCGCCGACGTGCAACTCGGCGGCGAGTTGCCGCAACCGGTCGAGCCCGAGCGCATCGGGAGAGTTCAGGTGCAGCGTCAGATAGGCGGAGTGCTCCGAGACGAACGGCATCCCGGCCTGGGCGTAGCGCAGCGCCAAGTCCTCGCCTGCACCGTCGCCGAACCGGCGCGAGAGAGCGACCATCTTCCGGCTGCCGGAGAGCGTAGTAGCTTGTTCGGGAGTGAGCGTTGGCATGGCCGGTCGCCTCCTTCCGTTGACAGATTCGTTGAAATGCGCTTCCGGCCCCTTGCGGCTCCTTCGCCAAGCCACCCAGGGGAGCGCAGTCGCGGGGAATCAGGGTCGCTTGGCGACAGCTTTGCGCCATCGAGCCCACCGCCGATCACCGGGGTTCGCAGCTACCGCCCCGAACACGCCGAGTGCACCGGTCGAGCAGCCCCGTAATACCGAGCAACAGCTTCTGCCCGCTTTGCCTTGCGACCTTTTTTTCAGCTTGTCACCTACGTCAACGCGGGGAATACCCGATAGGGTAGTTGTCAAGCCTACCCAACAGGGTGGCCAGCTCACGGTCCCGACTCCGAAAAACGGACGGGCGACCTCACACTGAAGACCACCTACGACTAGCCGAGGAAAACACTCCACGTCGGACCCGCAACTTCCCATAGAGACAATAGAATCTACTGACAAGAGCTTTTTCTGACTGTTGGACGAAGGCAGCCAGATGGACTACCCTAGTCTCAGAACTGCGCCGTATCCGCGAAGCGCTGCCGCCCGATGACCAGACGGCGCAGAGCAGAGGAGAGGAGGCCTCGATATGCCCTCGACCTCCACAAGCGGAACCACTGGATGCAGGATCGCCGGCGTTCACGCGACCCTCGCCTCCTTCGCCAGACCAACCCTGGTCTTGCTAGTACTCGCGGCGACCGGTACTGGCCCATCTACCGGCACCGTCGCAGTCTGGGACGGCATCGAGAGTCACCAGTGGATCAGCGAGAACTGGGGCGGCTCGCAGGTCAGCGCGGAGTTCGCCGATTTCCAGGGCCGCCGCGCCCTCCACGTCACGGTGCCACCGACGACCAACGGCTGGGGCCTCATTCGCACCAAGCAGTTCCTTTACGAAAACTGGGAGTCCCCCGTATTCGCGATGCAGGCCGACGCGTGGATCACCGGTGCAGCAGCTGTGCGGTTGAAACTCGAGTTCCGCGGTGCCACTTTCGACCCCGTACTCGACGACACTACCAGCGCGCCGATCCAGCCGGGCTCATGGCGGACGGTGACCTGGCTTTTCCCGGCCAATGCCGACCTGAGCATCATCGGCACCATCTCCATCGTCGTGGAGGATGCTTTTTCAGGTGCCGAGCTCTTTCTCGACGAGCTGCGTTTGCTGACGACAGCCGGCCCTAGCCGACCCTGGGATGCGATGGACGATGCTCGCCTGTGGTTCTACTTCGGCAATTGGCATGACTGGTCGATTGTTCCGTTCCCCGACTTCCCCGGCCTCGAGCTCATATCGTCTCTCGACGGCTGCCCGGGCAGCGCCACGGCGAGTCTCTTTTTGGAGTGGGACTTCGATCAAGGTCAGGCACCCGGCCTGACCACTGCCGAGGTGGGAACGAACAACAACGGAAGCGGGCTCGACCTGGATCTGTCCGGCGTCGGCCGCCTCGGTACCTGTGTCAAGAGTTCGAGTCGCCAGGTACCGATCAGCGTCTTCTTCTACGATCAGGAGGGCGGCACCGGCTTCTTGACTTCATCCGCCTTCCTGCAACAAGCGGACAGCTGGCAGGAGATCGTCTGGGCGATTCCCTGGCCACCCGGTTTCGACCGCAGTGACGTCGACGAGATCAAGTTCGTCGTCGGCGATATTGACTCCGTTCCGGTCGGCTGGGCGAGGTTCGATCAACTCCGCTTCTTCGATGCGACGGCGGTACCGGATCCACCTGGCCTCCCCACTGTGATTACCAACTACGACGAGCAACATCCGTCCCACACGCACCTCGGTGGCAACTACGGAGCGCTCAACGGTCCTGACACGACAGACCGGATCACCCTCCGGCTCGAGACCGCCGGCTCCATCAACCAGGCCGGTTCTCAGGCGGTGCTTGCGGTGGGCTTCGAGAGTCTCGTCGGCAACGCATTCGCCGGCATCTTCACCTCGCTTCTCGGCAACTCCTCTTTCCCCGAGTTTTCTCTTGACCTGACGCGGTGGGAGTACCTGACTTTCGACATCCGAGGTTCCGGCGCGACGAGCGATGTCTTCAACCTCAAGGTCGAGCTGAAGGAGGCGCGAACTGACGGCCTTTCTTTCAACTACACCGCGTACACCTATGTCCCGGTCGCCGATGGCGTCACCGACTGGACGACCGTCGTCCTTCCCCTCGACTTCGCCGACGGCAGCGTCTGGTCGCTCAATCGGTTCGAGCCCGACCTGACGAAGATGAAGGAAATCGGCCTGCTGTTGGAGAGCCATTTCAACCCCGGAGCGGGGAGCTTCTTCGTCGACAACATCGAGCTTGTCGACACCGACCAGACACAACCTCCGATCGATACGAATTCGACCGACACCGAGGTCCTCGCCTACTTGCTGGAGACGAACTTCAACTACTTCCGCCACGCCACCCATCCGTGGACCGGCCTTACGCTGGATCGGCTCGCCTTCAGCGACCTGGCGACCGTGGCCGGCGGGGGCTTCGCGCTCACCGCCTGGTGCCTGGGGGCCGAGATCGGCCTCCTTCCCCGCAAAGAAGCCTTCGACTCCGTCGAGCTGGCGCTGTCAACGCTCCTCGGCCAGCCGATGGGATGGGTCGGCCCACTGGCGGAGGGTGCTCCGATTCCTTCGCAGGGGCAGATCGGCGTCAACGGCTTCTACTACCACTTCTTGGACTCTCGCGACGCCGTGCGCAAGGTCAACACCAACGCGGGAGGTAGCTTCGTTTCCGGAAGCGAACTCAGTTCGATCGACACCGCACTGCTGCTCTTCGGAGTCATCACCAGCCGCCAGGCCATCACCGTTGCCAACGGCTACAGCCCAGCCCAAGAAGCGATGGTGACGGACCTGGCGGACCAGATCCTCGCCCGTGTCGACTGGCCATTCTTCCTCGACCCGGCATCGGGGCAGCTCTATCTCGGCTGGAAACCGGAGTCGGGTACTGGATACAGCCAGCCGCACTGGAGCGGCATCGGTTTCGTCGCCAGTCGCGACGGCTGCAGCCCGACGCCCGCGGACGACTGCCTCTTCACGTGGGACTGGACCACCGACGAGATTCTCCTCATCGCCCTGGCAGCCATGGCGGCACCCGATCCGGCGACTCGCCTGTCGCCTTCGATCTTCGACAGCTGGACGCGCCAAATCGGTACCTTCGATGGACACCAGGTAACGACGACCTTCCCGGGAACCGCCTTCACCTACCAGTTCGCCAACCTGTGGTTGCCGTTGGCCGATCGGGGAACCGACTCCTTCCATCTTGATTGGTGGCACAACGCCCGCGAAGCTCTGGCGGCAAACCATGCCTTCTCCACCATGCCCGCCGGTGTACCGTCACTCTTTCCCCGGACCTTCGACGGGACCTCCTTTGGACTGACCGCCGGCGAGGACCCGTCGAGCCGCTACCGGGCGTTCGGTGCACCGCCAGCAGGCGAGTGCGCCGGCCTGCCCGACGACGAGGCAACTATCGCCTGCTTCCTTGCCCTCCATGACCCAGGCCCCGACCTGGTCAACGGCACCCTGGCGATCTACGGAGCGGCAGCGTCGATCGACTATCTACCGGCGGAGTCGATCGCCGCCCTGCGGCACACCTACTTCGATCTCGGGTTGTGGAACAACCTATTCGGTTTTCCCGACGCCTTCAATCGCGACATGCTCACCTTCGTGGCACGGGAGGCTTCCGACAGCGACCTCGATCCCTCCGTACGCGACCGTCTACTCGCCTTCAACGGAGACTGGTTCAACCCGGTGCAATTCAGTATCGACCAGGGTCCCATCGTTATCGCACTGGGCAACTACCTGCACGGAGGAGTCGTGAGGGACTGGGTGGCTGGCTACCCGGAGATGGCACGCGCCTTGTGGGAAGCGTTCGGGTTGTTTGCAGATGGTTTCGAGAACGGCGATACGTCAGCGTGGACGGTTGCCGTTCCCTGAGCAACGCTCACAGCCTCGAAGCGATCATCAGGAGCCACGCCGCTCGCCGGACTATCTTGCTCTGCTGAGACGACTGAGACGACACCTCACCCTTTTCGGGAACCGAATTCACTGCCAGGGGTTTCCGCAACCGGGAGCGATTTCGCAACGTGATCTACTTCGGTCTCGGCGGACGCGATTTCTACCCAAATCGATGCCTCACCCTTTTCGGGAACAACCCCTCGATCCCTTGAGATGCCTCGCCTGTTCAGGATAGAAAAGTGCGATCTTGCAGCGCGGCGACAGCGGTGAGCCTCCTTTTGCGTCTAGATAGGGTGAAATGGGATATGAACCCAGATGGATACTCCCTGGAAAGCTCGTAGAGATCACCTGCCGGGTGATGCAGGCTCGCTATCTGCTCCGGCCGTCCAGAGACCTCAACGAGATCCTCAATGGTGTCCTGGCCAAGGCCGCCCGCCGTTATCCAGTCGGCGTGGTGGCGTACAACGCCCTGTCGAACCACATTCACTTGCTGGTCGTTCCCGAAGACGCCCAGGCCTTAGCGGCCTTCATGAGTTTCTTCGCCGGCAACCTCGCCAAGGAAGCCGGCAAGCTCCATGGCTGGAAGGAGAGGTTCTGGGGCCGGCGCTACTCCCACATCGTGGTCAGCGATGAGCCCGTGGCCCAGGAAAGCCGGCTACGATACCTGCTCACCCAGGGATGCAAGGAAGGGCTGGTGAGGCGGCCCGAAGACTGGCCGGGCTCTTCCTCCACGGAAGCCCTTCTGACCGGACGAGCCGTCCAAGGTGCCTGGTTCGACCGTTCCGCCGAGTACGAGGCCTGCCGCAGCGGTAAGTCCTTCTCCAAGTATGACTTCGCCGAGGTGCTCGACCTGGAACTCACGCCTCTACCAGCATGGGCACACCTCACGGCCAAGCAACGGCAACAACGAGTACGTCAAATGGTGGACGAGATCACTGAGGAAACCCGGCAACGCAGGGAAGAGACGGGGTGCAGGCCACTCGGCGTCCGGCGCATTCTGCGCCAAGATCCCCACGCGGCTCCCACCAAGCCCAAACGCTCACCCAAGCCGATCGTCCATGCTGCCGCACACTCGGTGCGCCAGCAGCTGAGGATCCAGTTCCACCTTTTCCGGCGCGCCTACCGAGAAGCCTCCCGAGCGCTCCGAGCCGGCGACGCCAATGCTGAGTTCCCGCCGGGCTGCCATCGCCCTCCGTTGCCGTTTGTCCGCGGACACCCTCCTCCCACCGCCGTCTGAAGATCCCCGCCGCCAAGACTATGGCGATAGCGATCGAGAGGCATCTCGGCGGGGAGCACAGGCTTGCCTTCGAGATTCAACAACTCCAAGGAAGAACTCGGAGAATCCCGACAGAGCGCGAAACACCCTTGCGCCAGGGTCGCCAACCCGGCTTTCTTTGGGTGAACGTGCCGATGTCGCCACTGAAGGCCTTGAGAGAAGCTCGCTCTTTCCGAGAAGGGTGAGGCGTCGTGTGGGGTCTCGGAGCTAAGATGCTCCAGTGGGTAAAGGAGGTTGCACCGTGAGAGCTGCAATGGCTACCGGACGACGAGCTACGCTGATCTGGAGCGGGCTCTTGCTGTCGGCGTTTCTTTCTGTAGATTCAGCCGGGGCCGCTGTGGCCCTGGGAGCCAAGGTCGGGACACTGGGCGTGGGAGCGGAGGTGAGCGTGGACTTGGCGCAGCATTTCGTTTTTCGCGGCGGTGTCGCGACCTACCACCGTGGATTGGACTACACGGCGAGCGATATCGACTACCAAGGGGATATTGAGCTCCTCGACGCCACGGTTCTGGTCGATTGGTATCCGGCTGGGAAAGGCTTTCGGCTGACCGCGGGCCTGGCCTGGAATGATCACAGTCTGGTAGGCACGGCGCCGTTCGAGTCGTTGTTGACGCAGAGTTCGGCACTTCCTCCCGGAATTGCTCTGCCGGATCTGGGCACTATGCGAGGCGAAGCGACGGTAGATGCTCTGGGTCCCTACTTCGGCATCGGGTTCGGCCGCGCCACCGGAGGATCTGGCTCGCGGTGGGGAGTGTCGCTCGACCTCGGCGTGATCGTTCATGGCGAACCGGAGGTGCGGTTGACCGCCGATTCGCCGTTCGTCATCCAGATTCCAGGGCTGGGCGCGGTGGTTGACCTCCTTTTGGACCTGGAGGAGCAGGAGTTGGAACGCGAAGCCGAGGACTTTCGCTACTTTCCGGTACTCTCGATCACCATCTCGTATCGTTTCTGAGACGAAGACGGCGTAGGCGCTGTCGGCGTCGCGCTTGCTGGTGAGGCGGTTGTCGGCGCTGTGGCCGCGATCTGGATCTCATAGAGCTGCTCACGCTCAACGGCGTTCATGGTGCACATCGGTACGGCTTCCCACTCACCGTTGCGAAGGACGGCGCCACGGAAGGCGCAGGTGTGGAGTCGTTGTATGACCTCGGCGGACCGCGGCTCGGCGATCTCTTCTTCGCTCATGAAGTTGTGCAGCGCAACGGTGAGAACTCCCGGCGGCTGGCGCGCGAGGGCCAGCAGCCGACGCCACGACAGATCGTGGCTCTTCATCAGGTGGTGGGCGTAGGTGAGCGCTCGAAGCACGATTCCCGGATGGCGCAGCACGAGGCCCAGCCGCCGGATGTTGGCCTCGAAGGGGTCGCCGCTGCGCGAGCCAATGCCGCCGAAGGAGCGCAGGACGTATCCCCAGAAGGCGCGGCTTGGCGGGTCGGTCTTCATCAGATTGATCGCTCGTCCTTCCGGGTAGAGCAACAGGAGGGTGGTCATATTGCTGCACGCGCTGTGGCCGAACCAGAAGTTGTCGCGCGGTAGATCCATCCCCGCGGCAGCGCAGACCCGCGCCCAACTCGTCTCAGCGTCGACTGCGGTGGTATCAGCCGTTTCGGGGCTGCAACTCGTCTCGGCGTTGACTTCGGTGGTATCAGCCGTTTCGGGGCCGGTCGATTTGCGGCCGTTCAGAGGGGGGCGGATGCGGGTTCGGCCGACCGCGGCCTCGGGCTGGAAGCTGAGGATGCGAATGGCGTTGCAGCGCCGCCGATCGGCCGCTAGCCATGTGACGATATCGCCGATCGAGTCGAGGTTGGCTTGGCTGACCGTCACTGTGTGGGCTCCGGTCAGAAACTTACCGGTACGCTGGCGGGTCTGGTGGATCAACTCGACGAATTGCTGGCGTAGCGGGTTGAGATCCGACTCGCGGCTGAGTTCGGCGATCGGGAAGCCGGGCCGTCCGGCTTGCGTCATGTCGATATGGAGGGAGAGCTTGCGTAGCCCTCCGACGGCGACCAACCGCTCCAGGAACTCAGGATTCTCCAGCAGCACCTGGCCGTGGGTCATCAACATCGGCAGGACGCCGACCTGGTTGGCGTAGCGCACGATCTCGACCAGTTCATCGGGCTGCCCGGCGCGCCAGTAGGCGTCGACCACATCGCCGCCGGTGATCTGCAGGCCGCCGTTGGCGCCCACCAACCGCCGGTTGGCGTCGATCTGTTCCTTCATCTCGGCCAGGCTGGGTAGCGGCGTTTTGTTGGCATTGCGCGGCAGGTAGCAGTGCGTGCAGCCGAAGGAGCAGTAGGCGGCCCCCATGGTGTAGCCGCAGTGGGTGAGCTGGCGGCCGACCACCTGCCAGTCGGTCTGTAACTCCGGCGGCAGCTCAGCCCATTTTGCTGCCAGGAGAGTGCGTTTCTCCATCGAGATCGGTTGGCGCAGATAGCCCCACGTACGACGAAGCACCGTCAGCGGGTTGGAGGTTGCTGTTGGCGCTTCACTCAAAGTGGCGGTAGCTTATCTGGCCGAGACAGCCAGCTATACTCACGGTTGTCAAGTCGTCGGCGTCCTTGCCCGCGTCTTTCCAATTGGGGCAAGCCAGGAGGAATTCAGCGATGGAAAAGCCAGTTGCCCGAATCGTCAACCTGATCAGCGACCAGCGTCAGCAACTGCTCAACATGGATACGGACGAGGCGCGGCGCCGGATCCTCACTGCGCAGGCGGATGAGGTGCTGGCCATCCACGGTTCATTCGCCTTGATCGCCCGCCAAGGTGAACGGGTCTGTTTGGCGCGTAGCCTGGATCGACCGTTGCGCTACTTCTTGGCCAAGGAGGCCTCCGGCCCCTTCCTGGTGGTGGCGGAGCGCATCGATGAGATCCGCGCCTGTCTCGAAGCCGAGGGCTATGGCGATCAGTTCCACCCTTCCTATACGCGCATGGCGCCAGCCCACCACGTCACCTCGATCCGTCTGATCGGCTGCCCGGATCCGAACCCGGTTTACCGGCGATTCTTCGCCCCGGCGATGGCCAGCCTACCGCCGGATCTGGATCACATCGGAGAACGCTACGTCGCGGCCTTGATGGAGGAGACCCGGGTCTGGCTTCGTTCGCTGCCGCCGAGCGAGCCGCTGGGAGTCCTCTTCTCCGGCGGTGTCGATAGCGGCGCGGTCTTGCTCTGCCTCTACAAGGCGCTGCTGGAAGCTGGCCAGAGCCCGGCGCGACTCAAGGCTTTCACCCTCTCGGTTGGCAGCGGTGGCAGCGACGTCAAACAGGCGCGAGAGTTCTTGCGTCGCCTCGAACTCGAGATACTGGGAGAGGTCGTCGAGGTGCCGGCAGAGGCGGTCGATCCGTTCGCCGCGGTGGAGGTGATCGAGGACTACAAGCCGCGCGACGTGGAGTGTGCCGCCGTCTCCCTGGCTTTGCTGGCCGCCATCCGCCGGCGCTACCCGCAGTGGCGCCATCTGGTCGATGGCGACGGCGGCGATGAGAATCTCAAGGACTACCCGATCGAGGAGAACCCGGAGCTGACCATTCGTAGCGTGGTCAACAACTCGATGCTCTATCAAGAGGGCTGGGGGGTCGAGGCGATCAAGCATTCCCTGACCTACAGCGGTGGCCTCAGCCGCGGCACGGTTCGTACCTACGCTCCACTCGCCCGCCATGGCTTCGTGGGCTTCAGTCCGCTCACCCGCCCCTCGTTGATCGAAGTGGCCGAGGCGATTCCCTTCGCCGCCCTGACCGAGGGATCGCACGACAAACTCTATGCCCTCAAAGGAGAGATTGTGCGGCGCGGTATTCGGGCCGTGACCGGCTTTGAGATGCCGATCTTTCCCAAAAGGCGCTTTCAGGAAGGGGCGACTACGGAAGGGCTCTTTGCCGAGCGTTTCGCCCATCCGCCGGAGGCCTACCGCCAGCACTTTCTCAGTCTGCACCTGCCGCAGGCGGTAGGGGAGGCTGGCTGAACGCTTCCGCGGACAGCCGCATTCGTGCCTTGCGGTCGCCTCGCCCCGAGGTGGACTCCAGCCGGCCGCTGGGGTGGCTGGTCGAGAAGGAGCGCACCGCCGAGGGAGGCGTCGAACCGGCACTTACCTTATTCCTGGCGGGGGCCGAGTGCCCTTTCACTTGTGTCTACTGTGATCTGTGGCGCCATACGACCGCTGAGCCCACGGCGGAGGGCAGCTTGCCGGCGCAGATCGATCTGGCGCTGCAAGAGGTCGCCGGTACCGCCGCGCCGCCCTTGGCGCGGCGGTGCCGGCTCAAGCTCTACAACGCCAGTAATTTCTTTGATCCGCGGGCCGTACCGATCGCCGATGAGCCGGCCTTGCTCGACCTGGTGCGGCCCTTTCGCCGCTTGGTGGTCGAGTGCCATCCGGCCTTTGTCGGTGAGCGCTGCCGGCGCTTCGCCGCGCGCTTTGAGGGTCGGCTCGAAGTCGCCATGGGGTTGGAGTGTATCCACCCCGAGGTGCTTCCGCGCTTGAACAAAAAGATGACGCTCGCCGACTTCGACGGCGCCGCCGAGCGGCTGGCCGCGGTGGGAATCGCTCTGCGCGCCTTCGTCTTGGTGGCGCCGCCGTTCTTGCCCAGCGCCGGGGATGGTACAGAGGCGGTCTATTGGGCGGTGCGCTCCGCCGAATATGCCTTCTCGCGCGGGGCGCGGCGGGTGGTGTTGATCCCGACGCGAGGAGGCAACGGCGAGATGGAGCGGTTGCGCGCAGCGGGGCTGTTCAGTCCACCCTCCCTGGCGCAGGTGGAGGAGGCACTGGATCGCACTCTCGCAGTCGCGGCAGCTGCCGGTGGCGTGGTGACGGTCGACTGCTGGGATCTCGAAACCCTCGCCCGCTGCCCGGCGTGCGCCCACCGGCGCCGGCTGCGGCTGGAGCGGATCAACCTTTCCGGCGAGTTCGAGCCGAGGCTCCGCTGCGCGGAGTGTGACGGCCGATGAGTCAGGGTGAGCATCTGCGCTGCGAAGTGGCGGTCATCGGCTCGGGGCTAGCCGGTTCGATCCTCGCTCGTATCCTGGCTGCCGCACGGTGTGGCGATGGGCGGCCGAGACGGGTGGTCTTGGTCGAGCGCGCTGCCCACCCGCGCTTCGCCATCGGTGAGTCGTCGACCCCGCTGGCGGCGATCGCGCTGGAGCGTATGGCCGAGCGCTACGCTCTGGCCGACCTGCGAGACTTTGCCGCCTACGGCCGGTGGAGTGCCGCCCATCCCCAACTTCGCCGGGGCTTGAAGCGCGGCTTCAGTTTTTACTCCCACCGTTGCGGGGAACGCTATGGCAACTCGCCAGCCAACGAGGCTCGCCTGCTGGTCGCGGCGAGCCCGAATGACCAGGTGGCCGACGCCCACTGGCTGCGCCAGGATGTCGATGCCGAGTTGGCCGCCCGGGCACAGGCGGCCGGGGTGATCTTTCGTGACCGGACCCTTCTCGAGAGTTATCGAGAGGGAGCGGCCGGCGTGGTGTTGCGCGGCGAGCGGCTGGGCCAGCGGGTGATCATCGAGGCTGATTTCGTCGTCGACGCCTCCGGCCGCGGCGGCTTTCTGGCCGGTTGCTTGCCGCTCGCCTCGGTGGTCGATCGGGTGCCGGTCGCCTCGGCGCTACTCGCCGGCCATTTTGAACGCGTTGCGAGCTTTGCCGAGACGGCGGTTGAAGGAGGGGCGAGGCTGGCCACGGGCCCCTATCCGGACGATCTCGCGGCCGGCCATCATCTGCTGGAGGAGGGCTGGATGTACCAGCTGCCCTTCGATCATGGGGTGATGAGCGCCGGTTTCTTGCTGCGCTCCGAAAAGGGTGAGGCCTCGGGGGAGGTCCGCTCCGAAAAGGGTGAGGGGGCGGGCGAGGTCGAGGCTCTCCGCTCCGAAAAGCTCTCCGAAAAGGGTGAGGCCTCGGGGGAGGTCGTTGATCAGGAAGCTCTCGGGGCTTTGTGGAAGCGGCTTTGTGGTCGATATCCGACGCTGCAACGGCAGTTCCGGAAGGCGCGAGCGGTGGTTCCGCTGCTCTACAGCCGGCGGATCCAATACCGGCTCGAAAGGGCAGCTCCGGTGGCGGGGCAAGGCCGTTGGTTACTGCTTCCCGGTGCTTTCGCTTTCGCGGATCCATTGTTTTCGACCGGGATCGCCTGGAGCCTGGTGGCGGTCGAACGGGTCGCCTCGATGCTGGTGGGCCTCGCACCGGGCCAGACTCCGCCCGCCACGGCCCTGGCACGCTACGGCGACCTGCTGTCGCAGGAAGCCGACTGGATCGAGTCGTTGATCGCCGCCGCTTACCGGGCGATGGACCTTCAGGGCGGTCGGGGGAACCTCAGACCCTTCGCCGCCCTGGCGCAGTTCTATTTCGCCGCCGCCAGCTACCAGGAGGTGAGTCAGCGGCTCAAACCCGAGCAGTGTGACTGGCCGTGGGAGGGATTCCTCGGCTGTGGAGAGGAACGGCTGCGCTCGATTTTGGCCGAGGCAGGCCGCAGGTTGTGCGACTGGGATGTTGCGAACTGGGATCACCATGCCGACGAGTTCGAGCGCTGGATAGGCGAGGCCATCGAGCCGTGGAACATCGCCGGCCTGGCCGATCCCCGGCGGCACAATCTCTACCCGGTCGATTTCGCATCCCTGGTGGCCGGGGCGGCCAAGTTGGGTCTCAGCGAGGCGCAAGTCCGTGCCGTGCTACCTCGGCTCGGCGCGATCGGGTAACCTCCGAGGGTGCCGATGATGAAGCGCTCGCGGGGAGTATTGAATCTCCTCTTGTGGCCCCTGGTGTCAGTGCTCGCGTTGAGCTGGGGGGCTTGCTCACCAGCGATCGAGCGCCAGGATCCGTTGCTGGTCTTCGCCGCCGCCTCTCTCGCCGATGTGATGGCTGAGGTGGGGTTGGAGTGTGAACGTTCCACCGGCCTGCCCGTGCGGTTCAGTTTCGCCGGCTCGAACACCCTGGCTCGCCAGATCGAAGCGGGAGCGCCGGCGGATCTCTTCCTCTCGGCCAATCGGCAACAGGTGGAGCGGTTGCAGGGCGCTGGGCGAGTTGAAGCTGGATCGACCTTCGCCTTTGCCGCCAGCTCTCTGGTGGTGGTTTCTCGTCGCCATCAAGAGGTGCGGGAACTCGCTTCGGCCCGCGATCTGCTGCGCTTCGAGCGGCTGGCGATCGCCGACCCGCAAGCGGTACCGGCCGGCGTCTATGCGCGGCGGTGGCTGGAGGCGGAAGGGCTGTGGGATTCGTTGGCCGAGAGGGTAGTGCCGACGCTCGATGTGCGGGCGGCCTTGGCGGCGGTGGCGGCGGGCAACGCCCCGGCCGCGGTGGTCTACTCGACCGACGCAGAGGCGAGTTCGCGGGTGGTGGTGATTTACCGCCCCTCGTCGAAGAGGGCGCCGAAGGTTCGTTTTTGGGCGGCAATCGTCGCACCGGCCGGCCGCCAACCTCACTCGGGCGTGCAGCCTTTCATCGACCAGCTGCGCGGTGAGGCGGGTGCTCGCCTTCTCGCCGCGCACGGCTTCGAGGTGGTGCACTAGCCATGGAATTGGGCCGCATCCTGGTGCTCACCGTGGCGGTGGCCACGGCGGCGACGGCCTTGATTCTGCTGCCGGCTATCGGCCTGGCCTGGGCTCTGTCGCGGCGTGGCTGGCGAGGCCGTTCCATGGTCGAAGCACTGGTGACCCTTCCGTTGGTGTTGCCACCGACGGCGATCGGTTTTGCCTTGCTGCTGCTCTTCGGTCGCGAGGGGCCGCTCGGCCGGCCCTTGTTCGAGCTGCTGGGGATTGAAGTGGCCTTTTCGAGGCTCGGGGTGGTCATCGCTTGCGCCGTCGTCGCCCTGCCGCTTCTGGTGCGCAGCGCCCGCTCGGCGCTCGAAGAGGTCGATCCCGCCTTGGTCGGGGTTGCCAGGACCCTGGGGCGGGGGCCGCTCGCCGCCTTTGTCGAGGTCGAGTTGCCGCTGGCTTGGCGCGGAATCTCTGCCGGGGCGGTGCTCGCCTTCGCCCGTGCCTTGGGTGAATTCGGTGCCACCATCCTGATCGCCGGCAACATTCCGGGCCGTACGCAGACTCTGGCCTTGGCGCTGTTCCAGCGGGTGCAAGTCGGGCGCGATGCGGAGGCGATGGCGTTGGCCGGCGTCGCCTGCCTGTTGGCCGTGGTCACCGCCCTGATCTCCGGACGTCTGGTCGATCGGCGCGAGCAGAGGTTGGAACGGTGAGTGTTGCCCAACTCAGCAGTGGTCAGGCCGCAGACCGGAAGGGGCGGCTGGAGATCGACTTGAGGCTGGAGCAGGGCCACTTCCGGCTAGCGGTCAGTGCCAGGGTCGGAGACTCGGCGGCGGTCCTCGGCCCCTCCGGTGCCGGCAAGACGACGCTGCTCGAAGCCCTGGCCGGCCTGCGTCATTCGAGCGGTCGGGTGGTGGTGGGGGAGCGAGTGCTGCAAGACACCGCCAACGGAGTCTGGCTGCCGCCCGAGCGCCGCCGGTTGGGCTACGTGCCGCAGCAGGGGGCGCTCTTTCCACATCGCTGCGTGCGGCAGAATCTCCTCTTTGGATCGGGACGTGGCCTGGGGCGTCACCGCGGTCGACGACCGCCGGCCGACGAGCTGGAAGAGCTGGTGGAGCTGCTCGATCTGGGCGATCTGCTGGAGCGCTACCCGCGCCACCTGTCGGGAGGCGAGAGGCGACGCGTCGCCCTGGGCCGGGCGCTGCTCGCCAGACCGCTGCTGCTGCTGCTCGATGAACCGACGGCGGGCCTGGATCCGACCCGGGCGCGTCGCGCTTTGGCGGGCGTCTTGGCGCTGCGCCGCAAGTTGGACATCCCGATCTTGGTGGTGACCCATCGTCGCGAGGAGGCGCTCGCGCTGGCCGACGAGGTCGTGTTGCTGCAAGCCGGTTCGGTACGGGCGTGCGGACCGGGGCGCCGGGTGCTCTCCGATCCTGCGATCTTGACCCAGACGGCGGCCGATCAAGGGCGTTGGGAGAACGTCGTTTCCGGCGTGGTGGAGCGGCAGGACGAGGCGGGCGGCGTCACCGAAGTCAGGTTGGAGAGCCGTGGTCGATCTTCCTCCTCCGAGCTTTCGGCGAGCGGCGGCGCTCAAACCTCCGTGCTGATTCCTTTCCACCCCGACCTGCGACCGGCGCAGCGTATTCTACTCGCCATCGACGCCGAAGACCTCCTGCTCGCCACCCGAGAGCCACGATCACTCTCGGCACGCAACGCCGTGGCCGGGCGTCTCGATGAACTGATCGAGGCCGGCCCCTCCGTCTACGCCAGGCTCGGACCTTGGTTGGTGCACCTCACTCCCGCGGCCGTCGCCGCCCTCGAGCTCACTGCCGGCCGTGAAGTCTGGCTGGTCGGCAAGACCCACAGCTGGCGGGTGGTGGCGGGCTAGCCCGTCCAGGCCGGTGGCTGCTATCGTCGCACCCATGGCTCCCCGCTTCATCACCTTTGAGGGCCTCGACGGCAGCGGCAAATCGACCCACTTGCGGATGGCTGTCGAGTGGCTGAGCGAGCGCGGGGTTGAGATCGTGCAGACGCACGAACCGGGCGGTACGCCGTTGGGCGGCATGCTGCGCGCCGCATTGCTGGGCAGCGAAGTAATTCCCGCCGACGGAGTGGTCGAACTGATGCTGGTCTTCACCAGCCGCCGGCAGAATCTGGTGGAGCGGATCGACCCGGCTTTGGCGGCGGGCAAGACGGTGTTCTGCGATCGCTTCACCGATTCGACCTACGCCTACCAAGGCTACGGGCGGGGAGTCGCCATGGAGGCGATCGCGGCTTTGGATCGGATCGCCACCGGCGAGCGGCGGCCCGATCTGACTCTGCTGTTCGACTTGCCGCCCGAACTGGCCCGCGAGCGAAGCCACTCACACCGGCGCCAGGCGCAGGCCGACGGCACCGATCGGCTGGACGCCGAGGGGCTCGAATTCTACCGGCGGGTTCGTGAGGGCTATCTGGAGTTGGCGGCGCTCGAAGAGGAGCGTTTCCGGGTCATCGACTCTTCCGGACCGCACGGGGAGACCGCGGCGCAGGTGCGCCAAATGCTGCACGGGCTGGCGGTAGATCGTTCAAGGTCGGCGGTGAGTCAACGCGGATGAGTAGAGCGTAATGAACCTCGCTTCAGCGATGCGCTCGGCGGTGGAGGAACGGCTCTACCCGGCGGTGATCCTCCACGGCGGGACCGAAGAGGCACGGCGCCAGGCGGCGGTGGATTTGGCGCGCACGCTGCTTTGCGTCAACCCGCTGGGCCGGCCCTGCCCTCCCGGTGAGGAGGTGTGCAGGAACTGCCGGCGTGTCTCCTGGCCGGGAGATGACGATCTCTTCCATCCGGATTTCGCCGTTCTCGAGCGCAATCTCAAGACCTCGACCTCCGTCGGGGCGACGCGCGAACTGCTCAAGCGGGCGCAGCTCTCGCCCTTCGAGGCCCGTGGCCAGGTCTTTGTCATCGCCAATGCGGAGACCCTTACCGGTGAGGCGGCGAACAGTCTGCTCAAGGTGCTGGAGGAGCCGCCCGATTCGGCGCCGCGCAATTTCTTGCTGCTGGCGCCTTCGAGCCACGACCTGCTACCCACCCTGAGGAGCCGTTCGTTGGCGATCTTCCTGGGCGCTGCCGAGGAAATCGACCGCGAGGAGACGGCGCGGATCGGCGAGCAGTTCGCCGAACGGGTGACCGGCTATGCCGCTACCGGCGCCGCTGTATATCTGTTGAGCGCCGCCGAGGTGCTGGCCGCGGCGGGCGACTTCAAAGATCCCCGCGCCGGCCGCCCCTGGGCGGCGGCCGCCGCGGCGGTGGTGCATGCGATCGAGACCGACGCCGTGCCGCCGGTGGTGCGCCGCCGGCTCTTGGGGCTCGCCCAGGCCCTGCTGACCGCCCCGGCAATGCGGCTACGCGCCGTCGGCGCCCAGCGCATCCTCGAAGGGCTGGTTTGCCGTCATCTCACCGCTCCTCGAAGTCAGGTCGTGTAGGGGAACCAACGAGGAGAGTCTGCGCAGGGCGGAATGCGGTCCCACTTTTTGTGGTTAGCGCACACTGGTATTTGGACCCGCGCATAGAACGGGTGGGGCCGTCGGCGGGCCAGAATCCTCCTCCGGCCGGCAGATCGTCGATTTTTCGATAAACTGAGGGTTCGGCCTAGATCGAATCCATCCAGTAATCCCTCAAAAAGGAGTGCTAGAGTCATGAGTCTCATCACCGCCAACAACACGGTTTCGCGCGGCTCGGCTTTTGCCGCGGTCGCCCTCTTGCTCGGCTTGGCCGGCATCTTCCCGGCCTGCTCAGCGGCGGACGGTGAGCCGGCCGCCGAAGTCAACAACGCCGCCTCTGACGTCGTTGCCACTATCGGTGGCAGTGATGTCACCATGGAGGAGCTGGAGGAGATCGCCGCTCCGCAGCTCAAGCAGCTGGATCGCCAGCGCCACCAGATTCTCGAGCGCAGTCTCGATCAACTGATCGAGAAGAAGCTCATCGAGATGGCCGCCGAAAAGCGCGGTGTTTCGACCGAGAACCTGATCGAGACCGAAGTCAACAGCAAAGTCACCGAAGTCACCGACGCCGAAGTCGATGCCTGGTACGCCGAGAACCAAGCGCGCGTGCGCGGTCGCGCCAAAGAGGAAATCGCCGACCAGATCAAGCAATTCCTCGGCCAGCAGCGCGGCGGCGACGTCCGCACCGCTTTTCTCGCCAGCCTGCGCGAAGAGTACAAGGTCAAGATCCGGTTCGAGCCGCAGCGGGTCGATGTCGAGGTCGCCGATGCTCCGATCAAGGGAGCCGAGAGCGCCCCGGTCACGGTAGTCGAGTTCTCCGACTTCCAGTGCCCCTACTGCAGCAGCGTGACTCCGACCTTGAAGAAGATCACCGAGACATACGGCGACAAGGTGCGCATCGCTTTCCGCCACTTCCCCCTCGGCTTCCACGACAAGGCTCAGAAAGCAGCCGAAGCCTCGCTGTGCGCGAAAGAGCAGGGCAAGTTCTGGGAGATGCACGACGCGATGTTCGCCGACCAGAAGCAGCTCGATGTGGCCCAGTTGAAGACCACCGCGGCCGGCCTGGAGGTCGACACCGCCAAGTTCGACGAGTGCCTGGATTCCGGCAAGTACGCCGATGCGGTCAAGAAAGACGCCGAGGCTGGACAGGCGGCCGGTGTTTCTGGAACGCCTGCGTTCTTCATCAATGGTCGCATGATCGAGGGCGCCGTGCCCTACGAGCAGTTGGCCGCCGTGATTGATGATGAGTTGGAGCGCACGAGCGGCGAGTGAGTCGGATGGGCGGATGAGTCCGCTCACCCGCTTTTTGTTTTTAGGGGTCCCTCGCCGGGACCCCTCGTCCTCAAGAAACGTGGTTCTTGAGGACTTCACCCCAGGGAGTCCGGCCTAGTCGGCCGGGCTCGCCCGGTGGGCTCGCGCGCAACGCTCAGTAGCCTCGCTGCTCGGCGGAGGGCGGCCGAGAAGTGCCGCGGAAGAGTGGTGGTGCGGGCAGTCTGCTCGCTGGCGCTCGCTTCGCTTCGTTGGGTAGGTCGAGGTGCCATCTGGGTTGTTGGTGCTGGCAGTCTGCTCGCTGGCGCTCGCTTCGCTTCGTTGGGCAGGCATCGAGGTGCCAGCCGGACAGCCGCAAGATCGCGCGTAGCGCTTGCGAGGCGTCGGCACACACCACTCAAGAGGTTGGGGTCACCCGCGTAGCGGCCTGAGGTTGCGGGCAGGATCCCGTGCGGTGTGTGGATCGGCCCACGTAGGATCAGCGCCCGTGCGTGTCTGAGGCGTCAGCCGAGTTGCGCGGGCGCCCGGAGTGGGCCGACCAAGGAGTCCACGTCTCACCCACGCAACCGACCGGCCGCCGCGCGGGTGAACCCAACCTCGCCCCTCGTTTACGGGTAGTCGTCGAGTTCTTGAAACGGTAAACCGCAGGGATAAAACAGGTTGAATACCGGTTGCTCGATCTGCTCGGCGAAGCCGAGGAGCAGGGGGCCGTATTGTTCGATTGGTGAGTCTCCGGCTTCGACTTTCTCGTAGTCGCCGACCTCGATCTCCAGCGCCTTGGCCAGATCTTCGACGCTCTTGCCCTTGCGCTCACGGTGGCCCTTGATCAGGCTGCCGGCTTGCCCCTGTTTGGTGTCGGCGCTACGGCCGCTCTCGGCGAGAAGGCGTGAGGTGGGGGTTTCGAGTTCAATGGCGATCAAGGCAAGCTTCGGTCCCCACTCTTCGGCCTGCGACTCTCCAGCTTCGATCTGGCCGTAGTCCTCCGCCGAAATACCCAGCCCGGCGGCTGTCTCTTCGATCGACAGCCCCTTCTTTTCCCGTTCCTTCTTCAGCACATCTCCGAGCTTCACGATGAAATCCTCCTGGTCCAAGATCGTCGGCTCCGACGGTGCCCGCCATGACCTCACTGGTCGCACAACACCATTGCCAGCCGGAATAGCCGCTTCTTCCCACTAAGTGCGCCATCTGGGCCGCGCGTGACAGCGACCAGTGGCTTACCGGCCCCATGCTACTCTGGCGAGCGTGATTCGAGACAATATTGCACTGCTGTGCTCGCAAGCGTAGGAGGTTTGCTCACCATGGCCATCGCCGATCCCGAAACGGCCGCCGAACAACTGGCGGGAATCGACTTTTCGCTCACCGAGGAGCAGCGAGCCATCCGGGAGATGGCGCGCGACTTCGCCCGCAAGGAGGTCGATCCGATCGTCGACGAGATCGATGAAGCGCAGCGCTTTCCCCATGAGGTGATGGCCAAAGCGGGCGAGCTGGGATTCCTTGGGATGATCTTCCCGGAGGAGTACGGTGGCGTCGGCCTCGGCTACGTCGAGTACGTGCTGGTGGTTACCGAGCTGTCGAAGGTCGATCCGTCGGTCGGCATCAGTATCGCGGCGCACAACTCGCTGTGCAGCAACCATATCTACAAGTTCGGCAGCGAGGAGCAGAGGCGCAAGTGGCTCGTTCCCTTGGCCAAGGGCGAGAAGATCGGTGCCTGGAGTCTGACTGAGCCCGACGCTGGATCCGATGCCGCGGGCACCCGCAGCCGTGCCGAGCGGGTGGAGGGCGGTTGGCGGCTCAACGGAGCCAAGACCTTCACCACCCATGGCACGGTGGGCGACATCTGCGTTGTCTTCGCGGTCACCGACGCGGCCGGTGAGCGCCACCGCAACGTCTCCGCCTTCGTGCTGGAGAAGGGGATGGAGGGCTTCTTCCCCGGCAAGAAGGAGAACAAACTGGGCATCCGGGCCTCCGACACCGCCGAGGTGGTGATGGAGAATTGCTTTGTGCCGGATAGCCATCTGCTCGGTGAGGAGGGCAGTGGCTTCAAACAGGCTCTGGCGATTCTGGACGGTGGCCGGATCTCCATCGCGGCGCTGGGTCTGGGAACCGCCATCGGGGCACACGATACGGCCTTGGCCTACGCCAAGGAGCGGCGGCAATTCGGCAAGCCGATCGCCCAGTTTCAGGCGATGCAGTTCGCCTTTGCCGAGATGGCGACACGGATCGCCGCCGCCGAGGCGTTGACCTTCGCCGCCGCGCTGGCCATGGACGAGGGTCGGCCGGTCACCCGGCTCTCTTCGCAAGCCAAGCTCTACACCAGTGAGACGGCGGTCTTCTGCTCGGAGCGCGGGGTGCAGATTCACGGTGGCTACGGCTTCGTCAAGGACTACAGAGCCGAGAAGTACTATCGCGACGCCAAGATCTGCACCATCGGCGAGGGCACCAGCGAGATTCAGCGGCTGGTCATCGCCCGGCGACTCCTCAACGACGAATAACCGCCCGCGGGGCAGGAGATAGGGCCATGGTGAAGGCGGTGGATCATGTCGGCATCGCGGTGCGCTCGATCGCTGAAGCGCGCAAGTTCTATGAGGCGTTGGGACTCGAGGTCGAATCGATCGAAGAGGTGGAGTCCGAAGGCGTGCGGGTGGCGATGATCCCGCTTGGGCCTACCCGGATCGAGTTGCTCGAACCGCTGCAAGCGGATTCGCCGGTCGGCCGTTTTCTGGCCAAGCGCGGTCCGGGAATTCACCACCTCTGCTTGGCCAGCAGCGATGTCCGTGCTGATTCCGCGCAGCTGCGCGAGAGCGGTTTCTCCGTCTTGCGCGACGAACCCACGCCAGGTGCCGGCGGCCATCGGGTGCAGTTCATCCATCCCAAGAGTTCGGGTGGAGTGCTCTACGAGCTAGCCGAAGAGTAGGTCAGAACTGGACATTGCGGACGAAGAATTCCGACGGTTCGATCTCTTTGTCGTTGAGTTGGCGCGCAAGGTCCGGGGTGATGAAGAACTGGCCGGCATGGCCCCGGGTCGAGGTCAACATGAGGAGTTCCAGCCCTTCGATTTGCGCACCGTGGCGCTCGCGTAGCTGGCTCAGGGTGTTGGCGCAGGCGGTTAGGGTGCGAAAGACGGCGGCTTCGGAGCTAGCGATGACGTGGATGAACGGCCGCTGAGAGGTGGTTCCACGGTAGACCCTGACCGCGTCGACGCCTTGGCCGGCGAAGAGTGTCTCGATCTCGGTGGATAGGTCGGCGTTGGCGAGGGGGGCGCGGTCCATGCGGGTCAGGTCCACAGCGTTGGTCGCCATCAGCCCCTGGGTCGAGGTCTTGGCCGGCTCTTTCGGCTCGGCGGTCGTGCGGCTAGATGGTATCGGCAACCGAGTGCTGCCGTCGCCCTGCCTGACGATGTCGGACGGACGCCGCTCGCGCCGTTTCGCGGTGGGTTTGTTCGGATCGATTCTGCGCCGCTGGCCGCCTTCGATGACGATGGCGGTCCCTAGCTCTTTGGCGTTGGCCGTGCGCGTCCTCTCGACATCGATCTGATCGGCGGGCAGGAAGGTCTCGGTGCCGCTGGGTAGGGTGATGAAGGCCTGATCCCCTTCGATCCGGTACTTGTCCTTGGCGATGATCTTCGAGCCGTCCTTGAGGAAGATGGTGTAGGCGGCGGTCGAGGTGGCGGCGAAGAGCAAGACCAGGGCGCAGAGGAGAACCAAGTTGGGTCGGGCCAGCCTGGACCAAGATCGACGGGCGGATTGAGCCATGAGGAAAGGACCTCCGGGAGGTTGGGGTAGGGGTTGAGTCACGCGGCTGCACCAGGGGCGGTGCTCGCTCTAGAGTGCTCCGCGTGTGGGATATCATAGCCTTTCGTTGCATCGTCGATGCTCGCCGACCCGATGTCCCCACCTTCCCATACTCCAGGACTTCTTCTTCTCGAAGACGGCACCGTTTTTCGCGGGCGGGCTCTGAGCCGTGGGACGCGGTTTGCCGAGGTCGTGTTCAATACCTCGATGACCGGCTACCAGGAGATCCTCACCGATCCTTCCTACCGTGGCCAGATCGTGGTGATGACCCAGCCGCACATCGGTAACTATGGGATTCGCGCCGCGGTCTCCGAGTCCCGGCGCGTCTGGGTGGAGGCCTTCATCGCCCGCCGGTTGACCCGGCGGCCGTCGGGCGTGGCACCCGAGCAAGGATTGATTCCCTATCTGGTCGAGCAGCAGGTCCCCGCCTTGGAAGGTATCGATACTCGCGCTCTGGTTCGCCACCTGCGCTGCCATGGTGCCTTGCGCGGGGTTCTCACCAGCGAACGGATCGAGGAACTGCCGGCCTTGGCGGCGGAGTTGGCGCGCTTCCCGGCCATGGCTGGCCGGGCGTTGGTCGATGAGGTGACCTGCGAGGCCGCCTTCACCGTGCCGGCTCGCGGTGAACGCCGAGTCCGCCTGGCTCTCTACGACTTCGGGGCGAAGAGCAACATCGTCCGTTCTCTGACCGATCGCGGTGCCGAGGTGACCGTGCTGCCGGCGCGTACTCCGGCGGCTGAGTGCGCTCGCCTCGGTGTCGATGGAGTGGTCCTCTCCAATGGCCCCGGAGATCCTGAGCCGTTGCGCGAGATCATCGCCACGGTGGGTGAGATCGTGGGCTCCGGCCTGCCCCTATTCGGTATCTGCCTCGGCCATCAGTTGCTCGGCCTGGCGATGGGAGGGCGAACCTTCAAACTCAAGTTCGGCCACCACGGCGGCAATCAGCCGGTCAAGGATCTGGCTACCGGCGCGGTGAGTATCACCAGCCAGAATCACGGTTTCGCGGTTGACCCGGATTCACTGCCCGAAGGGTGCCGGCCGACCCACCGCAATCTCAATGACGGCACTCTGGAGGGCTTCGAACTGGTCGGCAATCCGGTCTTCGCCGCCCAGTACCACCCTGAGGCGGCTCCGGGGCCACACGACGCCTCGCCCTTGTTCGACCGTTTCCTGGCGGCGCTCGGTTAGCCATGGCCTCCGCACCGCTGAGCTGGGAGGTCGCCTGGCGCTTTTTGCGCGGTCGTCGCAGCCAGCTGCTCAACGGCACGGCGCGGGCAGCGCTCGCTGCCACCGCGCTCGGGGTCACCGCGCTGGTGGTGGCGATGGCGTTGATGACCGGTTACCGGGAGGATTTGCAGCGCAAGCTGATCGGCAACGACGCGGCGGTCGGGGTCTATCCGGTGGTGCCGAGGAGCGACCAACTCGCACCTCAGGTGCGCGCCCGGTTGGAGGCGATCCCGGGAGTGGTTCGCCTGCGCCGGGTCGCCTATGGGCAGGGTTTGCTGAGCAGCGTTGACGCCGAGACGGGAGCGCAGCGGATTTCGGCCGAAGTTACCGTGCGCGGCGTCGATGCGCAGGGAGACCGCTTGGCCACCGCCGAGCAACTGGCGGCCGACGGGCCGATACCCTCGGCGGTGATCGGCAGCGAGCTGGCGCGTCAACTCGGGGTTGGCGAAGGCGACATGCTGCGCTTGACGGCACTGACCTTCGGCGACAGGCGGCCGACCTTTCGCTATCGTAGCCTGCGGCTGAGGGGCACCTTCACCGCCGGCTTCGCCGACTTCGACAACGCTCTGCTGGTGGTCGACCGGCGGGTGGTCGAAGAACTCAGCGGGGGGCGCTCGGTCATGTACGAGTTCAGTCTTGACGCGGCGGACGAGGCCCCAAGGGTGGCGCGAGCCGCGGCCGACATTCTCGGCCCCGACTACTTGGTGTCGGACTACCGAGATCTCAACAAGGAGCTGTTCCTCGCCCTCAAGCTGCAGAAGATCGCCCTCTTCTTCGCTCTGGCGTTGATCGTCGTGGTCTCTACCTTCAACGTCGCCTCGACCTTGATGGTGATGGTGCGCGAGCGGATGCGGGATGTCGGCGTGCTCGGTGCCATGGGGTTTTCACCGCGGCGGCTGTGGGCGGTTTTCGTCCTCTACGGTGGTGCGCTGGGTGCGGTGGGTACCGGGCTCGGCGTGGCGGTGGGATGGCTGATCAGTTGGGTGATCACCACTTTCGAACTGATCCGCTTCGACCCGGAAGTGGCGGCGATCTACTTCATCGACGCGGTGCCCTTCCGGGTGCGCGGTGTGGACGTGTTGGCGATCGTCGTAGTCACCCTCGTTCTCACCCTGCTCGCCTGCATCCTGCCGGCTTGGCGAGCAGCGCGCCTCGAGCCCTCGACGGCGCTACGCTACGAGTAGGCGTCGCTGACGCGGCTTATCGCAGTCCGACGATTTGACCGTCGATGAGATCCATGCGCTCCGATTGAGGTGAGACGGGCAGGCCCGGCATGCGTAGGAGGGTGCCGACCAGGGGGATGAGGAAGCCGGCACCGGCGGCGGGCACGACGCCGCGCACGGTGACCGTGAAGTCCTCGGGGCGGCCGACCCGTCGCGGATTGTCGGAGAGCGACTTCTGGGTCTTGGCCACGCACAGCGGCAGGCCGTCATAGCCCAGGCGACTCATCAGTTTGAGATCGCGCTTGGCCTGCGCCGTGAAGATGACCCTGGAGGCGCCGTAGATGGTGCGGGCGATCCTCTCCATCTTCTCCTGCGGCGACAGGTCGGGGTCGTAGAGGGGACGGAAGCCATGGGTGTTCGTCGTCGCGTTCTCGACCACCGCCCGGGCCAGCTCGGCGCCACCTTCACCGCCGTGGGAGAACCCTTCGCAAACGGCGAACGGCACCTTCAGCTGATCGGCGCAGGCGCGGCGAATCACTTCGATTTCTTCGTCGCTGTCTTGCGCGAAACGGTTGAGGGCGACCACCGGCGGACCGACGAACTGGCTGATGTTTTCGACGTGTTTGAAGAGGTTGGGCAGACCGGCGGCGACCGCTTGCGCGTTGGGCTCATCGAGTTCACCCTTCTTGACCTTGCCGTGGCGCTTGAGCGCCCGTGCGGTGGCGACCAGCACCACGGCCGCCGGTTCGAGGCCGGCGCCGACGCACTTGATGTCGAAGAATTTCTCGGCCCCCAGGTCGGCACCGAAGCCGGCCTCGGTCACCGTCCAGTCGGCGAAGGCCATCGACATCTTGGTGGCGATCACCGAGTTGCAGCCGTGCGCGATGTTGGCGAACGGGCCACCGTGGATGAAGGCCGGCACCCCTTCGTTGGTCTGCACCAGATTGGGCATCAGCGCATCGCGCAGAACGACCATCATGGCGCCGACCGCGTCGAGGTCGGTGGGAGTGATCGGTTCTCCATCGGCGGTGAGGGCGATCAGCATGCGGCTGAGGCGCCGGCGCAGATCCTCCGCATCCTCCGCCAGGCACAGCGCCGCCATCACCTCGGAGGCCGGGGTGATGTCGAAACCGGTCTCCCGCGGCATTCCCTGCCCAGGCCCGCCGAGGCCGATGACCGTTTGCCGCAACGAGCGGTCGTTGAGGTCGATGACGCGGCGCCAGAGTATCCGGCGTAGATCGATACCGAGTTTGTTGCCGAAGTGCAGATGGTTGTCGAGAATGGCGGCCAGCAGGTTGTTGGCGGCGGAGATGGCATGGAAGTCGCCGGTGAAATGAAGGTTGATCTCGTCGGTGGGCTCGACGGTGGCTTTACCGCCCCCGGTCGCCCCGCCTTTCATGCCGAAGGTTGGGCCGAAGGAGGGTTCGCGCAGCGCCAAGCAGGCCTTCTCTCCGATGTGAGCCAGGCCGTTGACCAGGCCGATCGAAGTCGTCGTCTTGCCCTCTCCGGCATCAGTCGGCGTGATCGCGGTGACCAGCACCAGCCGGCCCGGTTCCCTACCGGCGGCTCGTGCCTCGAGTTGGACCTTGACCTTGCCTTTGCCGTAGGGGAGTAGGTACTCCTGTGGAATTCCGAGTCCCGCGGCGACTTCTTGAATGGGGCGCATCTTGGCGGTGTTTGGGGTTGAAGACGTGGACGACATGAACTCCTCCGGACGGGATTTGCAGTTTTCTGGCTCGGCGAAGGATATACGAGCTTGGCCACGTGGTGGATGGTTCCTCCGAGATTGGTGCTTGTGCTCCGCAAATAAAAAGTTATATTGTTGGTCAACTTTATCGCGGGTGCGCCGCACCAACCTTGAATCAGGAAAAGGAGCTGACTCATGGCACTGTCCCAGCATCGACCGGTCGCCATCTTCTACGAGCATCCGGAGTGGTTTGCGCCGCTCTTCGCCGAGATGGAGCGTCGCGGGATCTGTATCCACAAGATCGATGCGAGGACACAGTGTTACGACGTCGGTGGCCCGCCTCCCGATTGCGGCCTCTTCTTCAACCGCATGAGCCCCTCGGCCCATCTGAGAGGGCTGGGCAGTGCGGTTCTCTTCACCCTCGACTACCTCGGCTACCTGGAGAGTCAGGGCATCGAGGTGATCAACGGTACGGAGGCCTATCGCACCGAGATCTCCAAGGCCCGTCAGCTGGCGTTGCTGGCGCGTCTCGGCCTGCCGTTTCCGGCTTCGCGCGTGCTGCACCGGCCGCAAGATGCACCGCTGGCGGCGGACGGGCTGCGCTTTCCGGTGGTGGTCAAACCCAACGTCGGGGGCAGCGGAGCGGGCATCCGCCGTTTCGATTCGCTCATCGAATTGCGCGCCGCCGCCGAGGGCGGTGAACTCGACCTTGGGTTGGACGGCTCCGGGCTGGTGCAGGAGTTCATCCCCTCGCGCGACGGTTGCATCGTTCGCGCCGAGGTGGTGGGCGGCCGTTTCCTCTATGCCATTCGGATCTACCCGCGGGGTGATGATTTCAATCTCTGCCCGGCCGATCTCTGCCAGCAGGGCCGGCGCGAGGAGCCGACCGGCAGCCGCGAGCTACGCATCGAGCGCGAGGAGCCGGGGCCGGAGGTGATCGCCGAGGTGGAGCGGTTGATGAGGGCGACCGGGATCGAGGTCGGTGGGGTGGAATACACCGTGGACGACCGCGACGGCACCCGGCGCTACTACGACATCAACGCACTGTCCAACTTCGTTGCCGAGGCTCCCTCGATTCTCGGTTTCGACCCCTTTGTCGACCTGGTCGATTTCATCGAGGATCGGGCTCTCGCCTTAGAACGGGCGGGGGCGATGCGCCGCGCAGGTTGAAGGGATTGGCTCGGTCCGGTGGCTGGCGGACGTCCACCGGACCGGGTCTGCGGTCAACCCTCAGTCGAGCTTGCCGGCGCGCTCAAGGCGGTCCAGGTGGGCCTGGATCTGGCGTTGCGCCAGAGGGTAGGCCGGTTCGGGAATCTCCTCGTAGACCCGCGGGCGAATCGCCGCCGGCTGGCGGTAACCCTCTCGCCACGCCTCGAGGATTCGTTCTTCGCGCCACAACCGATGGCGAACGAACTCCTCGAACTTTGCCGGTCCATCGAGAATCGGTGGGCCGTGGCCGGGAAACAAAGTGGTCGGACCCAGTTGGGCCAGCCGTGAGAGAGAGGCGAGGTAGTCATCCATGTTGCCTTCCGGCGGATCGATGACGATGGTGCTGAACGAGGAGACCATGTCGCCTGCCAGCAGCGACGCTGAATCCTCGAGCAAGAAGCAGAGGTGGCCGACCGTATGGCCGGGAGTGTGGAGAACCCGGACCGTCGACGGCGGATCTCCGGCCAGTTCGATACGCTCGCCGTCGACCATCGGCGCTCCCCAACGCACCTCGGCCTGCGCCACTAGGGCGTTCAACCGTTGACGCGTGGCGGCGTGGGCGCGGATCGGCAAGCCCAAGAGCCGAGCTAGCGGCAGCAGGCCGCCTACGTGGTCGGGATGGTGGTGGGTGAGCCAGATCTCGCCTACCGGATGGCCCTGCGCGGCGCAAGCCTCGACGGCGGCGGCCAGGCGCTCTACCTGGCGCGGCTCGCCGCTGCCCGGATCGACGAGAACCCGATCGCCGAGACCGAGCAGGTAGGCGTTGGTGTGGGTGGCCGGCGGCAGGGTCGCCGTCGGTAGGGGAATGGTGATCACTCCCGGGCGAAACTCGACGCGGCGGTAGGGACCCAGATTCGCCTCGTCCGGTTGCGTGAGGCGCGCCAGCAAGTGCTCGTCGGTGTGCTGGCCGGCG
>JAJRVQ010000172.1 GCA_024277255.1 Acidobacteriota bacterium
CGCGGAGGCACCGGCATCTTCGAGGCGGCGCACCGTGTCGAGGTCATCCACCATGGGTGAGGCGCCCGGCATCAGCGGGTGGGCCAGTTCGAGGCCGAGGTATTGGGTAGTCAGATCCATCGAGCGGCTCCTTAGGATGCAGGGGTCTTGGTCGGTTGATCGCTCTTTTCGCCGTCACCAACCGGTGCTTCGTGGGTCGTCACGCCAGCGAGCTGGCGGTAGACCTGGTAGCGGCTGGCGACTTCGCGCTCGGCCTGGCCAAGCAGCAATTTGTAGCGTTCGCGATCGATCTTTTCGACCATGCGGAATCGGGTCTCGTGTTCCAGTGCGGCGCGCAATTTGCCGTTCGGGGCCCGCGAATCGAGCTTGAGCGGCGGCTCGCCTAGGGCTCCCCGGCGGGGGTCGTAGCGGTAGAGCGGCCAACGACCGGCGGAGACCAGCCTCTTTTGCTGCGCGGCGTTGTAGGCCAGATCATAGCCGTGAGCAATGCACGGACTATAGGCGATGATCAGCGATGGCCCCGGATAGGATTCCGCCTCGCGCAGAACCTTGACCGTGTGGTTCATGTTGGCGCCGAAAGCGATCGAGGCGACGTAGACATGGCCGTAGCTCATAGCTTCGAGGCCGAGGTCTTTCTTGCTGATCGACTTGCCTGCAGCGGCGAACTTGGCCGCCGCACCCAGCGGTGTCGCCTTGGATTGCTGTCCTCCGGTGTTCGAATAGACCTCGGTGTCGAGCACCAGTACGTTGATGTCGCGATCGAGCGACAGGACGTGGTCGAGTCCGCCGTAGCCGATGTCGTAAGCCCAGCCGTCGCCGCCGAGCAGCCAGACGCTCTTGTCGACCAGATAGTCGACCACCGACTCGAGCCATCGCCCTCGCGGGTCGTCGATCCCGGTGAGCAGCTGGCGCAGCTGGTCGACCTGCCGGCGGCGCTCGGCGATCTCTTCGTCGGTGTCGCGATCGCCCTGGCTTCCACCGTTCAACGCGCTGACCATCTCGGCCGGCAGGTGGTCGGCCAGTTCGCTCACCAGTCGCTTGGCGATCCGCTTGTTGCTCTCGACCGCCAGACGGAATCCGAGTCCGAACTCCGCGTTGTCCTCGAACAGCGAGTTCGACCACGCCGGACCGCGACCGTCGTCGTTGACGGTGTAGGGGGTGGTCGGCAGGTTGCCGCCGTAGATCGAGGAGCAGCCGGTGGCATTGGCGATCAACAGGCGGTCGCCGAAGAGCTGGGTGAGCAGCTTGATGTACGGAGTTTCGCCGCAGCCGGCGCAGGCACCGGAGTACTCGAACAGCGGCTGGAAGAACTGCGAGCCCTTGGCATCGATATGGGTGATCCGGCTGCGGTCGATCTCGGGGAGATCGAGGAAAATCTCGTAGTTGCGCCGCTCGCGCTCGCGGATGGGTGGCTGCGGCGCCATCTCGATCGCCTTGTGGCGTGGGTTCGTGCGATCCTTCGCCGGGCAGACCTCGACGCACAAACGGCAGCCGGTGCAGTCCTCCGGCGCCACTTGCAGGGTGTAGAGCAGCCCTTGCAGGTCGGGGGCGCGATAGTCGGTATAGAGGAACTCGCTGGGAACATCGGCCGGCAGAGCCGTCCGCTCATAGACCTTGGGTCGGATGGCGGCGTGCGGGCAGACGAGGGCGCACTGATTGCACTGGATGCAGACGTAGGCATCCCAGACCGGGATCTCCTTGGCGATGTTGCGCTTCTCCCACTGGGTCGTTGCGGTTGGCCAGGTGCCGTCGACGGGGAAGGCGCTGACCGGAAGGCTGTCACCGCGGCCGGCCATCATCACGGAAGTGAGCCGCTGAACCAGATCGGGAGCCTCCGCCGGGACCAGAGGTGGCCGCCGGCGCTCGGTGGTCACGGCGTGTGGAATCTCGACCTGGGCGAGGCCGGTCGTGGCTCGATCCACCGCCAAGAAGTTGCGCTCGATGAGCGCCGCGCCACGCTTGCCGTAGGTCTTCTGGATCGCCTCTTTGATGTGGCCGATGGCCTCGTCGAGGGGCAGGATGTCGGCGAGGGCGAAGAAGGCCGTCTGCATGATTGTGTTGATGCGGCCGGCAAGACCCACCTCGCGGGCGATGCCGTAGGCGTCGATGACGTGGAGCTGAAGTTCCTTCTCCAGGATCTGTTCCTGCACTTCAAGCGGCAAGTGCTCCCAGACGCGCTCGGCGGGGTAGGCCGAAGTGAGCAGAATCTTGGCTCCCGGCGCCGCGCAGCCGAGCACATCGAAGCGGTCGAGGAAATCGAACTGGTGGCAGGCGACGAAGTCGGCCTCGGCGACGAGGTACTGCGAGCGGATCGGTTCAGGCCCGAAGCGCAGATGGGAGATGGTGACGGCGCCGGCCTTCTTAGAGTCGTAGACGAAATAGCCCTGTACCTGAAGATCGGTTTCTCGGCCGAGGATCTTGATCGTGTTCTTGTTGGCCGATACGGTGCCGTCCGAGCCGAGGCCGTAGAAGACGGCGCGGGTGCGACCGGGCGCTTCGGCGTCCGGCGTTGGGTCGACCGGCAGCGAAGTGTGGGTGACATCGTCGACGATGCCGACGGTGAACCGATCGCGCGGTGGCTCGGCGGCGAGGTTGTCGAAAACGGCGCGCAGGCAGGCGGGGTTGAACTCTTTCGACGACAGACCGTAGCGCCCGCCGACGACGCGCGGCAGCTCGCTCAGCTGGCCACGGTCACGGGCCATACTCAACGCCGCGAGAACTTCCAGGTGGATCGGCTCGGCCACCGCGCCGGGCTCCTTGGTGCGATCGAGCACCGCCAGGGAGCGCACCGAAGCCGGCAGCGCGGCGACGAAGGCGTCGACCGAGAAGGGTCGCATCAGTCGAACGCGCAGCAGCCCGACCCGCTCGCCGGCGGCCACCAGGGTGTCGACCGTTTCGTGGGCCGTCTCAGCCCCGGAGCCCATCAGCACGACGACTCGTTCGGCTTGCGGGTGGCCGTGATAGTCGAACAAGTGGTAGCGGCGACCGGTCAACTCGGCGAACGAATCCATCGCCTTCTGCAGCTGCGCCGGGCAGTCGTCGTAGAACGAATTGCAGGCCTCGCGCGCCTGAAAGAAAGTGTCCGGGTTCTGGGCCGTGCCGCGCAGCATCGGCCGGTCGGGGGTCAACGCCCGGTTGCGGTGGGCGTGGATGAGGTCGGGGTCGAGCATCTGACGGATCGTCTCGTCCGGCAGCTCCTCGATCTTCTGGATCTCGTGGGAGGTGCGGAAACCGTCGAAGAAATGAAGATAGGGAATCCGCGAGGCCAGCGTCGCCGCTTGGGCGATGAGGGAGAAATCGTGCGCCTCTTGCACCGATCCCGAGCACAGCAAGGCGAAACCGGTCGGCCGGGCGGCCATCACATCGGAGTGGTCACCGAAGATCGACAATGCGTGCGTCGCCACCGTGCGCGCCGCGACGTGCATGACGAAGGGCGTCAGCTCGCCGGCGATCTTGTACATGTTGGGGAGCATCAACAGCAGCCCCTGCGAGGCGGTGAAGGTCGTGGTTAGAGAACCGGCCTGGAGCGCCCCGTGGACGGTGCCTGCGGCGCCGCCCTCCGACTGCATCTCGATCACCTCCGGCACGTCCCCCCAGACGTTGGGCTTGCCCTTGGCGGCCCAGGCGTCGGACAACTCTCCCATCGGGGATGCCGGCGTGATCGGGTAGATGGCGATGACTTCGTGCGCCCGGTAGGCGACGGAAGCGACGGCCTCGTTGCCGTCAACGGTCACAGTTCGGCTACTCATTCTGCGCGGCCCTCCTCGCTCCTGTCGATCAGTCGGGATAGGGGATGATCCCACGTCTTGCGCCAACAGTGTGCGGAAAGATCGCGGTAATCCCGTAAAGTCTACGCTAGCTTTCCAGGCGGAAGGCAGACACGCCCAAAGGGGTAGGTAGGAGGAGGGCGTTTTCGTGGTCAGATCCCTCGTACTCACCGACGGATGACCTTCACCACGGGCTGTTGGAAGGCTAACGACTCGCCTCTTCTCTCGGCAGGCGCGGCGCCTCAGAGGGACGACCTGCTGCTGGCTGCTAGAGTCCACGAATGACCAAGAATCCGCAGCGTGCGCTACGCAGACACCACGCCGCGCGCCGCAAGCGTTGGGCGGAGCGGGAGCTGGCCCACATGGTGGACTGGCATCAGGGCCGAAGCCGCCTCAAGACCGTGGGCATGCTGTCCGAAACGCCAAAGCGGTGTTCCTGCTGGATCTGCGGCAACCCGCGCCGCTACTTCGGTCAGCCTCCGCATCGCGAGGCCAAGGCCCAACTCGATGGATGAACGTAGCCGCTTCCGTGGTTGCCTGCTGGGGCTGGCAGCCGGCGACGCGGTGGGGACCACCGTCGAATTTCAACCGCGCGGCACCTTCCCACCGGTCACCGACCTGGTCGGCGGCGGACCCTTCCGTCTCCGCGCCGGGGAGTGGACCGACGACACCTCCATGGCCCTCTGCCTGGCCGAGAGTCTCGCGCACACCGGCGACTTTGACGCCAGAGATCAGATGGATCGCTACTGCCGATGGTGGAGGGAGGGCTACCTCAGCAGCAACGGCCGCTGCTTCGACATCGGCAACACCGTGCGCCAGGCGTTACAGCGTTACGAAGAAACCGGAGATCCCTGGAGCGGCTCCACCGATCCACGCTCCGCCGGCAACGGTTCCATCATGCGGCTGGCGCCGATTGTGATCTTCTATTCTTCCGCTGCGGAGGCCGTGGCTCACTGGGCCGGAGAAAGCTCACGCACGACCCATGGCGCCAGAGAATGCGTGGACGGCTGCCGCTTCTTCGGCCTTCTCCTACATCGCGCCCTCAACGTTGCCACCAAGGAGGAGATTCTCGCCGGCTGCGACCCGAGCCTCGTGACCTCCAAGAGGATCCAGGCCATCGCCAACGGCAACTATCGGGAGAAGACGGAAGATCAAATCCGAGCCACCGGCTACGTGGTGCATAGCTTGGAAGCGGCCCTGTGGTGTTTCTGGAAGACAGACTCGTTTGCAGAGGCGATTCTCAAGGCCGCCAACCTCGGCGACGACGCTGACACCACGGCAGCCGTTTGCGGCCAGGTCGCAGGGGCTTACTACGGGGAGTCGGGAATTCCCAGACGGTGGTTGCGGCGGCTGGTGGAGGCGGAGGAGATCGGGGAGTTGGCAGAGGGGTTGTGGGAGGTGGGGACTGGATAAGAGAGTTCAGGTCTGTGTCGCCGTTTTTTGGCGGTTCTCTTGTTCCCGGATTCGATCACAGACAATGTCAAGGACATCTCTAGCACGTCCGTAAATCTCACGGCTGACACTCTCGTCGTCGCGAAGCCGGGCCAGAGGCGCTACGGCGTTGTCTGCACCGATTTGCTCCAATATATACAGAGCGGATTTGACCTCACCTTCATCAGGGTGGAACAGATTCATGCAGGCGTCGGCTTCTGAAATCTGGCTGCGAAACCGTTGCACGCCGTCCTTGCCCAGAGATAATGTTAGGCCAGATGCAATTCCGACCAACAGGTTGGAGTACTGACTCCACACTGCTTCCAGATATCGTTGGGCGGAAGCGAGCCTCTGCTCCTGCAACTCAAGATTGGCCTGGAACTCTGAGACGCTTTCTGCTAGATCCTGCTGCGAACGCCTAACTCCCTTTTGAACATCCCCTACTTCCGTGAGTGCGTCCTTTACTTCCGTTCTAAGGCTGTTGAATCGATTCCACTCCCATAGGCCCACTAGCAGCGATATGACCGGGAAGATAATCGCAAGAACCATGACAAGAAAAGCGGCTTTGTCAAGGAATAGCGATAGCTTGGCTAGTGTTCCGATTGATAAGTTCGCAGGAATATTTAAGAGCTAGAATCGGTTCTCTCTGGAAACCAAGCCAGAAAGGATCGATGATGCCGCGAGGACGACCCAAGAAACCGTTGGAGATGGCCCCTAGTGAGAGGGCGACACTTGAGGCCTGGGCTCGAAGGCCGAAGTCGGCTCAGCGCCTGGCTCTTCGTTCGAAGATTCTCC
>JAJRVQ010000173.1 GCA_024277255.1 Acidobacteriota bacterium
CTGACTCAGGCGTACCGGCATCGGCTCGACCTCCCGCCGAACCGTAGCCCAGCAAGAAGTCAGCCCACACCGACCACCGTCCTCTCAATAGGTCGGCAAACTACCTGTTCACCAAGGACGATTCTGAGGGGTTCCGTGACAGGTCTTCGAAGCTGCGGCCGAATTGTTGGCGGCGGAGCCGGAGGTCGATCTCACTGGTCGGATCCTCGGCCGCTTCCGCATTTTGCAGCCCATCGGACAGGGCGGCATGGGAAGGGTCTATCTGGCCGAGCGGGCCGACGGTGAGTTTCAACAGAGAGCCGCCCTCAAGCTGGTGCAACACGCCAACGGAGGAAGCAAGTTCCTCGACTCATTCAAGCAGGAGCGCCAAATCGTCGCCAGCCTGGAGCACCCCAACATCGCCCATCTACTCGACGGCGGCGTCACCGAAGACGGCCGCCCCTATTTGGTGATGGAGTTGGTCGACGGTGATGCCATCGACGACTACTGCCAGCGTCACGAGTTGACCCTCGCCCAACGGCTGGCTCTCTTCCGCAAAGTCTGCGCCGCGGTGCACCACGCTCACCGCCATTTGGTGGTCCATTGCGACCTCAAGCCAAGCAACATCTTGGTCAACGAAGAGGGGGAGCCCAAACTTCTCGACTTCGGCATCTCCAAGCTGTTGGGCAGCGACCACGGTCCACGGCAGGGTGGCGAGGAAGAGGGCTCGCCACAGCCGATCACCCCCGAGTTCGCCAGCCCGGAACAGCTTCGCGGCGAACGGCCGACCACCGCCAGCGACATCTATTCACTGGGCGTCCTGCTTCATTTTCTGCTCACCGGGTCTCTCCCCTATCGGCTCAGCGGAGCCACACGGCAAGAACTGGAAGCCTCGATGGGCAAGCGCGATCCGGTGCGGCCCAGTGCGATGGATAGGCGGCTGGCTGGCGATGTGGACGCCATAGTGGCCAAGGCGCTGCACCCCGAGCCGGCGAAGCGCTACGGCTCCGTCGAACAGTTCTCGGAGGATGTCGAGCGCCACCAGAAATACCTGCCGATCTCCGCCCGCCGGCCAAGACCGGCCTATCGCGCGGCCCGGTTCTTGCGCCGCCACTGGCTGGCCACCGCCGCCGCCGGGGTCACGGCCAGCGCCCTTCTGGTCGGCCTGCTGGTCTCCCTCCGGCTTTGGCAGTTGGCCGAGCGCCGCGGAGAAGCGGAAGCGAAGGCCCACGCGCAAACGGAGGCTGCCCTCTCTGTGGTCGGAGATGTTTTTCGCCAGCTGGATCCTAGTCGTACTCGCGATCCAGACCTGCGGGTCAAAGATCTGCTCGACGCTCTCGCCCACCGAGTTCGGCACGAGCCCGCGCAGTTGCCGTCTCTGCACCAAGCTCTGGGCGACGCCTATCTCAACCTCGGTCAGACAGACCTCGCGGAGGAGTTTCTGCAAGAGGCTCTCGATCTTCAGCGCGAACTCTACGGTGATGAACCCTATCCAAGAATTGCGGAGACACTCAACAGTTTGGGGCTGCTCTACAGAGACGTAGACGATCTGTCCAAGGCGGAAGACTACACTCTTCAGAGTCTGAGCATGCGCCAAGTGCTCGCCGCCGAGCAAGCTTCCCGTGAGCGCCTTCTGGCCGAGGCCGAGAGCCTCGACGGCCTCGCCCTGCTGCGCCGTGGCCAGGGAGACTTCGCGGCGGCACAGCAGGCCTTCGAGCAAGCTCTTGCTCTTCGCCGTCGCTACCCACAAGAGAACCGGCGTGAACTCAGCATCAGCCTCAACGGGCTGGGAGTGGTTCTCCTGGACCAAGGACGGCCCCAGGACGCCCTACCCCATCTCAACGAAGCTCTGGACATCCGGCACAAACTCTATGGTGACCGGCACCTGCTGGTCGCCACCAGCCTCAACAATCTGGGCAATGCCTTGGAGCAATCCGGCGAATCGGCGTCCGCGGTCCAACGCTACGAAGAGGCAGTCACCATCTTTCGAGAGCTGTTTCCGCCGGGGCACCCCGCCCTCGCCAAAACACTGACCAATCTGGCCGGCATCGTCGGTGACGCACAATTGGTCAGGGCGCATCAACTACTCGAGGAAGCGATCGACATTCACCAGCGGATGGGGAGTCCGACTGACCAAGCCGAAAGTCTGGTGCAAAGCGGGAATATCCATTATCGCCAGGGCGACTACCACGCAGCGGAGCGCCAGCTCCTCACCGCACTCGACTTGCAGATCGAGAGCCTCGGTGCGGATCATCCGGACGTCACGGACACGCTGCTCAACCTTGGCTGGGTCCGTCTGGCCCTCGGCGAACTGCCGGCGATGGTGCCGAGGCTTCGCGAGGTCCTGGAGGCGATGGACGGCCGGTCCACCATGACCTCAGCCAACCGCGCCTTCGTCGAAGGCTTGCTCGGACTGTCACTCAACACCGGTGGAGAACGCACCGAAGGCAACCGGCATCTTGCCGAGGCTCGGCGTCGACTCCAGGCCGCCAACAACCTGGATTTACTCGAAAAGCTCGATGAGATCGTGGCCTACCAGGCGAACCCGGAGAACCCTCTGCCGAGCGAGTGACAGGCTCGCCAAGCCGGCGCCTGTGCGGTAAAATCGCCTCTTCCGCGCCCCGACCGTGTCGTCCCCCTGACCGACAATTCCACTGGCACGCCCTGGCCGGTCGCGGCCAGAGCTGCGCGAAGAGTCTTTACCGTGATTACCCGACAAACCGAGGAGCGCTTCGCCGCCTTCGGCCAGCTCGTCGCATCCACCGGCATCACCGACCGCTGGCTGGTGCTGGCGCACGACAACCCCGACCCGGACAGCCTCGCCTCGGCGCTCTTGCTGACCGATCTGCTGCGCCGCCACTTCAAGCGGCGGGTCACCACCGCCTACGGTGGGATCATCGGCCGGGCGGAAAACCGCGAGATGTTCCACCGCCTCGGCCACCGCATCAGCCATGTCCGCCATCTGAATTTCAAGCGCTACAGGCACTTCGCCTTGGTCGATGCCCAGCCGAGAACCGGCAACAGCCAGCTGCCGGCCGAGACCGTCGCCGACGCGGTGTTCGATCACCATCCTCTGCGCAAGGCGACCTACTGCGCCCCGTTCCACGATGTCAGGCCCAACTACGGCGCCACCGCGACCATCCTCGCGGAGTACATCCTGGCCAGTGGTATCGAAGTTCCTCGCTCCACCGCTACCGGTTTGGTCTACGCCATCCGTTCCGAAACTCAGGACTTCGGCCGCGAGTCGGCAGGGCCCGACAAGGCGATCTATGACATCTTCCTGCCGCGAGTAGACAAGCGGCTGCTGTCGCGCATCCAAAACGCCCCTCTTCCCGCTTCCTATTTCTCGATCCTCCATCAAGCACTCGACAACTTGGAAGGGGTCGGACGCTTGGTGGTCAGCCACCTCGGCGCAGTCGAGCAACCCGACATCGTGCCTGAAATCGCCGATCTGCTGTTGCGGATGGAGGGCAAGACCTGGTCGCTGGTCTCCGGCCTCTACCGGGATCGCATCTACCTCTCGATGCGCACCACCAACACCCGGGCCAACGCCGGCAAACTAATGCGCCGCCTGGTGGGTAAACGTGGCAAAGGCGGCGGACACGGCATGACCGCCGGCGGCTATGTCGAACTGTCCCAAACCAAGAGCCGCAATCCGCCGGCACTGCAACGGCAGCTCGGTCGTCGTCTGGCCAAAATGCTGAAAAAGAACCCCGACCGGCTGCTTCCACTGCTGCAAACGACACCGTCCGAGGAGGCCGCACCATAGTTTGGCTTCCAATCACATCCCTGCGCTACAGGAGCTCGTGACCCTCGGATACAATAGGTTCCGACGCTGGACTCGAATGACTATTTCCTACCGATACATATAGAAGTGGATCCCACTATGACACCTAGCACTATCTCCTCCGACAAGATCGCCGCGTTGCGCGCCCTCCTCTCTGAAGTGCCGGCGGCCTCCTCCTATGCCCCCACCAGCGAAGCTCTGAATCGCGCCAAAGAATTGGACGAAAAAAAGATCGTCGAAGTTCTCAGCCACTTTCTGAGCATGCCCCAAGCGACCATGACACTGGCCAACCCGGTGCTCTACAACGCTAACGTCAAGTGCGGAGATGACGACGTCACCCTCGCGATCCGCAGCTACTCGGTCCGCGGCATCATTGCCGAGCACGAGATCGTCAGCGGCGAACTCAGCGCTCCAGGACTGATCTTCGCCGGACTCTTCGGCCGGCGAGCACAGACGATGGAGGACGGCACTCGTGAAGAGGACGTCCTCTGCGCGTGGATTCAGCGCGAGTTCGAGGGTGCCCTGCACAGCACGGAAGAGGATGGACTACTGGTCCAAGTCGCCCGTTTCGTCCACCAGTACCCGGGTTCGGGCCCCGAACTCGCACTGCAGTTCTTCGTCGCCAAGCGGCGGGCCGAGTTGTCCGTCAAGGGGGTGGGCGACCATGGCGTCAACACCGATCGGGCGCCCAACTCCCTGCTCGACGAGATGGTCAGCGAGCACATGCACTCTGTGGCTGTCGGTTGCGTTTCGATGTATTGCAACCACGAATTGCGGCGTAACGCGGAGTTGACGGCCGAAGCGCTGGTCGAGTCCGCCCGCACCTTCATCACCGGCGAGTTGGCGCAAGGCAAGACCGCCTTCGAGGTCTGCTACAGCTGCCTACTGGGCCGCTCGGCAACGCCGGTGGAGAGCAACATCCTCGAGCGCATGGGAATGATCCAGATGCACCATGGTTCCGCGGGCTCGAACATGGTGGCTCGCTTCCTCGCCTCCCTGCACTGCAACTCGGTCCTGGAGTTCTTCGCCGCCTGCCAGACCACCCTGGACAGCAAGCGGCATTTCGGTGCCATCCACGACATGACGGAGCTGATTCGCCGGTTGGAGAAAGCTCCCGAAGACAAGCACGTCGACATGATCCGCCAGGAGGTTCTGACCGGCGGCCTGCCAACTTTCGGCCATCCCCACATCTCCGCCGCCGGCCGCGGCGGCACCATTCAGCAAGACCCCAGAGCCGCGGTTTACCTCTCCCCGGTGCTGGACGCCATCGACAACGGCGACCTCCAGCCAACCGGAAAGCAAGTTAAGCGGCTGGCACTGATTCAACGTATCTACCGCACCGCCTTGGTCGAGGGCATCGTCAAACCAGGGAAAGAGGGCTCCGAGCCACTCAGGCTGACCCCCAACACCGATTTCGGCGCCTGGACCGTCCAGGAGATCCTCGGCATCCACGACAACGATCGCACCTTCTTGACCTATGTCTACCGTGCCTTCGGCTGGATGATGGACGCCCGAGAGCAACTCCAGCTCAAGATCATCCGTCCCGTAATCGCTGCCGATCCCAGCATCGTCCCCAAACCCGACGGCGTTGACATCATCCCCAACGTGGTCACCAAGCTGCACAACCGGCTGGCCGCAGAGGCTCCGGCCTTCGGCAAGCAGTAGGATCGAGCGGCGGATCTGAGTTTCCGCGACGCAGGAACTCAGATCCGCCTACCCAGCTTCCTCACCAGCCGATACTCCTTCGCCGTCACCGGTTGCACCGAAAGCCGCATCCCGCGCTTGGTGACCATCATCTCTTCCAGCCCCAGGGTCTCCTTGAGCGTGGACAAAGCCACGGTCTTGGGGAATCGCTCCACAAAGCGTAGGTCGACCATGTACCAAGTGGGATTCTCGGGGTCGCTCTTACCATCGTAATACTTGTGTTTCGGGTCGAAGGCGAAGTGATCGGGATAGCCCGCGCGCGAAATCTCGGCCAGCCCCGAAACGCCCGAGGGCTTGGCGTTGGAAGCGTAGAACAACACGCCGTCGCCCACCTTCATGGTGTCGCGCATCAGGTTGCGCGCCTGGTAGTTGCGCACCCCCTCCCAGCAGGTGGTGCCGTCGCGCTCCAGATCGGCGATCGAATAGGCTTCAGGTTCGCACTTCATCAGCCAGTATTGCTTCGCCATCACTCCTCCCCTTCGCCCCGAGCTTCCACCGCATTTGATTCGACACCCAGCTCGCGTTTGAGCCCGGCCAATTCCTTCTCCAAAGTCTCTACACGCGCAACTAATTGATCCACCTGGTCCGCCAAACCAGGTCCATGGCGACGCGCCGCTGGAGCCGGATCCATGGGTTGTGCCAGCGTGGCGGCGACTCGATCCGGCGGCGGTTCATCCGCGACCGGTCCACCCACCAGATGCGCCCAACGCGGCCACCGGTGGCCTGGCAACTTCGATAGCTGAGTGACCAGCGGTTCGACTCCCTGCGCCAACTCCCGCAAGACCGCCTCCACTTCGTCCGTGGAGGCGAACGAGTGCATCCGGGCGCAGCGCGTCTTGAGTTCTCCCACCGTCTGCGGACCGCGGATCAGGAGCTCCGTCATCACCGCCTTGGGGCCGGGAGCCAAGGCCCAACGCCGTTTGGTGTTCTGCTCCCACTTGGCCACACGCGAGCCGGTCGTCTTCCACACCAGCACATCGACGAACAGGCGGTCGAGGGCATCGGCGACCTGAGTCTCGCTCAGACTCATCAGCGGACTGCGGTTGCTCTTCTGATTGCACGCCGCACGCAAGGAGTTTTCACTCAGCGGGTAGTGTTCAGGCGTCGTCTGCTCCTTTTCCATCAGCGCGCCCAACACGCGCAACTCGATCGGGTCGAGGGGGCGGGGTATACGTTTCATGCGGGAGATCTCCTGGTCGATCGGCAAGGGCTCCTACACTGCTTCGAGTGCCTGTGTCAGGTCAGCGAGGAGGTCGTCGGTTCCTTCCAGCCCCACGGACATGCGGATCAGTCCGTCGGCGATTCCGCTGGCCGTCCTTTCTTCGGCCGAGAACTGCGAGTGAATCGCCGCCGCCGGGCGCACCAACAGGGTTTCAGGACCACCGAGGCTCACCGCCACGGTCGGCAGGGTGACCGCCTTGAGGAGGGTCTCCGCCGCCGCGGTACCTCCCACCATCTCGAAGCTGACCATGCCGCCGAAGCCCGCGAACAGTGCCGCCGCCCGCTCATGCTCCGGGTGGCTCGCGAGCCCCGGGTAGTTGACCCGCGCCACCGCGGAGTGGCTCTCCAGCAGGCGAGCCAGCGCCAGCGCCGAACCGTTTTGCGCCCGTACCCGAACGGCGAGGGTCTTCAGCCCTCGCTGCAAGAGGAAGCAGGCGTGAGGATCGAGCGCGCCGCCCAGATGGTCGAGGGTGAGCTTGACCTTGTGCACCTGCTCGGCCGAGCCGGCGACGCTGCCGGCGATCAAGTCGCTGTGACCGTTCATGTACTTGGTGCAACTTTCCATCACCAGATCAAAGCCGTGCTCGGCGGGACGGAAGTTGACCGGACTGGCGAAGGTGTTGTCGATCACCGACACTAAATCATGCTCGCGCGCGAAGGCGACCACCGCTTCGAGGTCGGCGACCTGCACTAGCGGATTGGTCAGCGTCTCGACATAGATCACCCGCGTCGTCGGCTTGAGCAGCGCCTCCCAGCTCTCCGGCCGCTGCGGATCGATCGGAGAGTGACTGACGCCGAAACGGTGGAGTTCTCCACGCAGGAAGCCTTGCGTTCCACCGTAGAGACAATCCTGCGCCAGGATGTGATCGCCGGCCGAGGCGAAGGCCATCAACGTCGCCGAGATCGCCGACATGCCGCTGGCCGCCACCAGCGCCGCCTCGGCCCCTTCTAGCGCCGCGATCTTGCGCGCCACGGAGAGTTGGCTCGGAGTATTGGACAGCCGCAGGTAGCCCACATCGTGGTAGTCCTCGCCGTGATACTCGTAGGTGCTCGACTGGTAGATCGGCGCCACCAACGCCCCGCTGGGACGCGGCCGGGGTTCACCGGCGTGAACGCAACGAGTTTCCAGCGAATCGGCGGTATGCGACGAAGGTGAAGGCGTCGGGGACTTGTCTGTCATCGGGATCTCCTGGGTAGTGGATCCCGCGCATCGTATCGCGGAGCACGGCTCACCGTGCCCCGCGACGAAGTTCCAATACTTCTAGCGCCGAATCACTACACCTCGCGCTTGGCTGTGGAGAAGACCCATACGCCCTTGGTCCATCAAGCGCAGGTCACGGATCTCGTAAGGAGCGCCGAGGCCGGCCTCGTGCACCGTCTCCGGGTCGAAGGCGAGGAGCAACCCTGCCTGGCCAGCCTCGATCCAGGCCGCGGAATGAGCCACGGCAGCCGGATGCAACTCGCCGTCGCGGCCCGTCGCGTACAGCACGCCGCGCACCTCGTAACGACCGGCGACGGCGGCTTCGACCTCGAAACGGACAGAGAGTCCGCCTTTGCCTTTCTCGGCAGCCGACGCGTTGACCAGTCTCGCGGTGGCGGCGGCAGCGGAAAAAGCCGTGCGAGCGCCACGGACGACGGTGCGACCGTGATCCTCGCCACTGGCTGAGACCAGGACCTGCCACAGGCCGTCACTGCGCTGTCCATCCGCCTCCCCGCTCCCATCGAGCCGTAGAGTGCCGCGATAGAGGCCATCGCCTGCCGGCCGCAGGGTCACCGGCCAGCCGCTGCCGGCGGGCGAGGTGACGAAGGCGGTGACTTCGTCGAGGGCCATCGGGCCGTGCTGCGTGGTCAGCGAAGTCTCGATGGTCAGCCGGTCGCCGTGCAGATAGACACCCCGGTCGGTGGTCAAGCGCAACACGGCGTCGCTGCCGCGATCGAAGACGTGAACGACGTACCGTGCCTGCGGCGTCGCCAGTCGCTCGGCGCGCAGAATGAACCTGCCGGCGCCGAGCTCCTGGCCGAGCCGGAAGGCGGTGGTTCCTTCGACGAAGGGCACGCCGGTCTGGCGCAACTGATCCGCGGTGGCCAATTGCTCCATTCCAGAACCGCGCGCGTGGGAATCGCCGCGCGGATCGATCAGCCGCAGTTCCCGCGGATCGATCGAGGCTCCGGCCTGCGCAGCGCCCGGGAGCGGATTGATCCGCACCAGAGCCCCAGCGGCGGTGGTCGAAAAGGCGACGCCATCGACCAGTTCGCGGCCCTCGACCTGAAACCAATACTCGCGGCTAGCGGCCTGGAAGGGCTCGGCCCTGGACACCAGAGCCGTCTCGGCGGCCAAGGGCCAGCTGAAGCTCACCGCCGAGCGCTCGATAGCGGGAGCAGCCTCGGGGAAGGGACCGGAAGCGAGGCGGGAAGCCACCAGATCGCCGGCGGCCGGCCTCAGCAACTCGATCCGTGGATTCTCTCTTTGGGCCTGCACTGCGGCGGGCACCACCAACGCTGCGACGAGAACGAGAGTCGAGAACATTTTGATTGGAGTTCGCATGATCTTCTCCTCCCTTATAGGTCGTTGCGCAGGATGATGTCGAGGCCGAAGCACTCTCGGCGACTTTGGTTGTGCGACAGCGGCTCCTGGCCGCCGGTTCGCCCGATGTCCCAGAACCACACCGAGCCGGCGCCTGCCTGGCTAGAGCAGTTCAAGAAGCCGTCGGAGCAGCTATCCAGCCAGTTCTGGGTGATCTCGAGCCCCAGATTCTCCGCGTAGCCACCGCAGTAGCTATCGGGATCGAAGGGCGAGGAATCAACATCGGTTCCCACCACGTCGAAGAAACCGACGGGCAGCGCCGGCCTTCCGGTCGTACCGTAGAGCCAGTAGGCGTTGAACGCCGCCATCCAGGCCTCTTGCTGCATGAAGACAGCATCACTGGCGTAGCCGAGAAGCCATCCTACTGCCTGCTCGAAGACCGAGCCGTTGATCACCGCGTCGGCCAGCGGAGTCCCCCAGCTCGAAGGTGCCAGAGCATTGACCCACCGGATGTTGGCGATGATCGTCGGGTAGCGGCTGTCCCAGGTGGGATTGGACAGAATCCAGCGCATGACGTTGCCACCGTTCGAGTGGGTGATCACCACCAGGTCGTCCACCCCCTGGTTGACGATGAAGTCGTGCAGGTAGCCGGCCAGACAGCCGGCCGCCTGCGAATCCCACATGTACTGCTCGAAGTCGCAGTTGACCACGACGAATTTGCTCGGGTCGGGCAACCCCTGGCGAACCGAGTTGACGAAGCCGGCACGCCAATAGTCGTTGAGCGCATCGGTCTGATGGCCGGTGCCATGAACAAAGGCGACGCCGGTCACTCCGAAAGCGGGAACGGACGTCAACAGAGCTACGAGAACGAGGAATCGTCGGATCACGGGCAGACTCCCTCCTGGATGAAGCAGTAAGGCGGTGGCTTGTCAGCGCGGTGCGACAAGGCGAAGCGAAATGGACTGACTAACGGTTGAAGTCCGTCCAAGGTAACAAATACCGGCGACGACGACAATAGGAGGCCGCCGCCTTCACAGGGTGACCGTCTTGCCCGCCTCGGCGATCATCTTGGAGAAGGTCTGCCAGCCGAGGATGGCGTCGACGCTCGCCTGCACCGTGGCCAGATCGAGGCCGAGGAGGCGGGCCGAGGCGCTGCAGGCGTAGAGCCGAATGTGGCCGGCTTCGCGACCCGGTTGCAGCATGGTGGTCAGCGGCGGCATGGCGGCCGCCTCGATGGCCTCGGCGGTCAAGGGTGGGGCTGGATCCAGCCGGTCCCAGCGGCCCCGCGCCCAGGCGTCAAGAGCGCCGAAAAACAGGGCCACGTCCACCTTCTCGCCCACCGAGGCTGCGCTCGCCGCCAGCGAGGTGACCTGAAACCGTCCATCCCAGCGGTCGGCGTGGGCGAGGATGAGGAGGTCGGCCATCTGTGGGCTAAGAGGCTGCAAGGCGGATCGACCCGGCGCTCAGCCGGGCCGATCCGCGAGAGGGTTCGGGCCCGGAAACTAACCGGCCGTCTGCGTTTCCGGTGGCTGCACCGTCCAGGTGTCGCCGCCGTAGATCAGATCTTCGAGCTTGCCGGGATTCTTGTCGGTGGCCTCGTTGACCTGCCGCACGACATCTTCGTCGTAGATCGACTGCTCCACCGCGCGGAAGACTCCGATCGGTGTCGGGAAGTGCGGTGGCCCCATCTGGGCCATCATGAAGGCGAAAGTTGGATCCTGACGATCCTCATCCCAGACCAGGCAGTCTTCCGGTCCGATGGAGCCACCCAGTTCGATCACTTCCAGCTGCAAACCATTGAGGCGGATGCCCTTGCTCTGGTCGACGCCGAAGAGCATCGGCTTCCCATGCTCCAGGTAGAGAACATTGTCCGCCCGGTTTGGCTTGTCGGTCATGTAGCTGAAGGCGTGGTTGTTGAAGATGTTGCAGTTCTGGTAGATCTCAATGAACGAGGTGCCGGGGTGCTCGTGCGCCCGCAGCATGACCTCCCTCATGTGGGGCTGGAAGATATCGACGGTGCGCGCGACAAAACTGGCGCCGGACCCCAAAGCCAAAGCCAGCGGGTTGAAGGGTAGGTCGACCGAGCCCATCGGGGACGACTTGGTTCGTTTCCCCTGCTCGCTGGTCGGTGAGTACTGCCCCTTGGTCAAACCGTAGATCCGGTTGTTGAACAGCAGGACATTCAGATTGACATTGCGCCGCAACAGGTGGATGAAGTGGTTGCCGCCGATCGACAGCGCGTCGCCGTCTCCGGTGGCGACCCAGACATGGAGATCCGGACGTGCCAACTTGAGGCCGGAAGCGAAGGCGGGAGCACGGCCGTGGATGGTGTGAAAACCGTAGGTGTCCATGTAGTACGGAAAGCGGCTGGAACAGCCGATCCCCGAGATCACTACCATCTTCTCTTTCGGCAGACCCAACTTGGCGAACGTCGTCTGCACCGCCGACAGGATGGAGTAGTCGCCGCAGCCGGGGCACCAGCGGACCTCTTGATCCGACTGAAAATCCTTCTTCTTCAGGGTCGGGGTCTCAGTGGACATGCGTCTCTCCCTCCAGCAGCTCCTGGATACGGCTAACGATTTCGTGGCGATAGAAGGGTTTGCCTTCCATCTTGTTGAGGCTGATGATCTCTCTCATGTACGTGCCCTGCAAGATGAGAGCGAGCTGGCCGCAGTTCATCTCGGGGAGCAGGACCTGCTTGAAGCTCGCCAGTACCTGCCCGAGGTTGCTCGGGAACGGGTTCAGGTAGCGCAGGTGAGCACGGCTGACTTTCATTCCTTGCAGGCGTGCCGCGTTGACCGCGCCGGTGATAGCGCCACAGGTGCTACCCCAGCCGAGCACCAGTAGTTCGCCGCTGGCGTCACCGTCGACTTCCAAGTCGGGCACGTCCTGGACGATACGCTCGACCTTCGCCGCTCGCAGATCGGTCATCGTTTGGTGATTCTTCGCGTCGTAGGAGACGTTACCGGTGACCGCTTCCTTTTCCAGGCCGCCGATCCGGTGCTCCAAGCCCGGTGTCCCCGGAACCGCCCACGGCCGCGACAAGGTCTTCTCATCGCGCTGGTAGGGGTGGAAATCCTCCGGATCGGTACAGAAGTCGGTGCGCAGGTCGGGGAGTTCCTCCACCTTGGGCAGCAGCCACGGCTCGGAACCGTTGGCGATATAGCCGTCGGTCAAGACCATCACCGGCACCATGTATTTGACCGCGATCTTGCACGCCCGCAGAGCGATGTCGAAGCAGTCTTTTGGCGACGAGGCGGCGAGAACCGGTATCGGTGCCTCGCCGTTTCGCCCGTAGAAGGCTTGGAACAGGTCGGACTGCTCCGTCTTGGTCGGCAAGCCGGTCGACGGACCGCCCCGCTGAACGTTGCAGACGATCAGCGGCAGCTCGACCATCATCGCCAACCCCAGCGCTTCGCCCTTGAGAGCGATTCCGGGACCACTGGAGGCGGTCACTCCGAGGGCGCCGCCGTAGGAAGCTCCGATCGCCGCACAAACCGCGGCGATCTCGTCCTCCGCCTGGAAGGTGGTCACACCGAAGTTCTTGAGAGCCGCCAGATCGTGCAGCACGTCACTGGCGGGGGTGATCGGGTAAGCGCCCAAGAAAAGCGGCAGACCGCTTCTCCGGCTCGCCGCCACCAGACCGATGGCCAAGGCCGAGTTACCCGAGATGTTGCGGTAGGTTCCCGGCGCCAGCTGCGCCTTCTCGACTTCGTAGCGCACCTGGAAGATCTGCGTGATGTCACAGTAGTTCCAACCGGCCTTGAGCACCTTGATGTTGGCCTCCGCCACATCCGGCTTGCGGCCGAACTTCTGCTCCAACCACTGGATCGTCGGCTCGAGCGGCCGATTGAACATCCAGTAGGCCATGCCCAGGGCAAACATGTTCTTGCAGCGCTCTTGCGATTTGCTGTCCAGCGGGCTGTCTTTGAGGGTGCGACGGGTCATCGTGCCCAGCGGAACTTGGTAGACCCGGTAGCCCTCCACCGTGCCGTCTTCCAGTGGGTTGTTCTCCAGATTGGCCTTCTTCAAGTTGCGCGCGTTGAAGTCGTCGGAGTTGGTGATCACCACTCCGTTGCTCTTCAGGTCGCCCAGGTTCTTCACCAGAGCCGCGGGATTCATCGCCACCAACACGTCGGGCTCATCGCCCGGCGTATGAATGTCGTAGTCGGCGATACGCACCTGGAAGGCCGAAACTCCGGCCAAGGTTCCCTGCGGCGCGCGAATCTCGGCAGGGTAATCGGGCAAGGTAGACAGGTCGTTGCCGATCATCGCCGAGGTACTGGTGAATTGTCCCCCAGTCAACTGCATTCCATCGCCCGAGTCACCGGCGAAACGAATGACTACATCGGCCACTTTCTCGAGCGTGACTTCACGCCCGTTGTGCTCTTCTGGATCAGTGACGGCGGTCGTCATCTTCTTATTCTCCATTGGTGGCGAAAGGGCCTATCCCGCTCTGCTCACCAGTTTCGTCATGGGAGGTCAAGTCTTGGTCTCAGGTCTGGACCAATCAGAGGTGGGTCTCCAAAACTAGGTAGAGCTGGGTCAATCGTCGCCGAGACGAAAAGGTCGTGCCATGGCAGTGCATGGCGGTCAGCTCTCAGGTGTCCATTCTGACCTACTTTGGGACAGAGGAAAAGCCTCGGAGCGCCGGATCACCCCGCGGATCCCTACGAAGCCATCTCCGTGGCACCCGCGTCGCGGGCAGCCTGCACCAGATTGAAGGCCTCGCGGCGCATCTTGGCACGGCGCTCGTCTTCTTCCGGATAGTGCGGCCGGTAGCCGAGCTTCGAAGGATCGAAGGTGTAGGGCTTGACCAGATCGTTCTTGCCCACTTTCGACTGATCGCGGTGGAAGTAGGCCATGTCGTAGTTGTTGCTCATGATGATCGCCTCTTCCGGGCAAGCATCGACACAGTAGCCGCAGAAGACGCAGCGCAGCATGTCGATCTCGTAGACCACCGGGTACTTCTCGATATTGACGTCCGGGTGCTCGCCGGCTTCGATCTTGATGCACTCGGCCGGGCAGGCGGTGGCACAGAGGAAGCAAGCGACGCAGCGCAAGGAGCCGTCCGGACGCGAGGTCAGGATGTGGTGACCACGGTAACGGTGGCTATAGTCGCGGCGCTGCTCCGGATACTCGATGGTGTACTCCGGCCCCTTGCGCAGGTTGCGCACGAAATGGCGCAGGGTGACCATCAAGCCACCGAAGAGCGGCAAGTAGAGACGCTCCGAGAGACTCTTCTTGTACGGCGTCACCGCCCTTGGCCGCGGTCGCGAAAGAACCGGCTCTTGCAGCATCTCGGATCTCATCGTTCCAGCTCCCCGGCGATGACGTTGAGCCCGCCTAGAGAAACCACCAGGTCGGAGATACTGCCGCCTCGGATCATGTCTGGGAAGGTCGAGAAGATCGGAAAACAGGGCGGCCGAACCTTGAGCCGGTAGGGTTTGGGACCACCGTCACTGATCGCATAGAAGCCCAGCTCGCCGTTGGCGGCCTCGACCATGTGGTAGTACTCGCCGGCCGGCACCTGGATGCCGTCCATGATCAATTTGAAGTGATAGATCATCGCTTCCATCTGGTTGTAGGCCGTCTCCTTGTCGGGCAGCGCGATGTGCGGATCGTCGACGATGTAGCGCCCTTCGGGCATGCCGCGATCGAGCAGCTGGCGGATGATCTTCATCGACTCGCGCATCTCGTCCATGCGAACCCGGTAGCGATCGTAGACATCGCCGCCGTAGTAGACCGGCACGTTGAAATCGATCGTGTCGTAGAGATCGTAGGGGTGGGCCTTGCGCACGTCGTAGGGTACGCCGCTGGCCCGCAAGCAGGGGCCGGTCCAGCCCCAGTTGATCGCCTCCTCGGCGGTGACCGTGGCCACGCCGACGGAGCGATCGATCCAGATGCGGTTACGGTTGACCAGCTTTTCCACATCGTCGATAAACGGTGGAATGATCTCCAAGAGGCGTTCGCTGCGCTCGACGAAATCGAGCGGCAGGTCTTGCGCCAGACCGCCGATGCGGCCGTAAGAAACGGTCAAGCGGGCCCCGCTACACGCCTCCAGCAGGCCGTAGATCTCCTCGCGCGGCTGGTACAAGAAGAAGAAATTGGTCAGTGCTCCGGCGTCGACCAGGGTTGCACCGTTGCACACACAGTGGTCCATGATGCGCGAGAACTCGGAGAGAATCATGCTCGCCCACACCGCCCGCGGCGGCGCTTCGATGCCCAGCATCGCCTCGACCGTGCGGCAGTAGCCGATGTTGTTGATGAACGACGAGCAATAGTTGAGCCGATCGGTATAGGGGATTACCTGCTGCCAGGTATGGGTTTCGGCCATCTTCTCGAAGCAGCGATGGAGGTAACCGATCTCCACATCGCTGGCGACGATGTTCTCGCCGTCCATTTCGGCCACGATGCGAAAGGTGCCGTGCATCGCCGGATGGGAAGGACCGATGTTGATCGTCATGCGCTCGAACAGGTCGTCCGGACCCTCGGGGGCCGCGTCGAGCTTGGGCATGTACATCTTTTCCTCGGTCAAGATCCAGCGGCGGGCAGAGTCGTAGTCCTTGCGCAGCGGATGGCCCTGGAAGGCCTCGTGGGTCAGCAGGCGGCGCAGGTTCGGGTGATTCTCGAAGCGCACGCCAAACATCTCCCAGGCTTCGCGCTCGAACCAGTTGGCGGCCTTCCACACGGGAATCAACGACGGCAGGGATAGATCGTCCTCACCCACCGGCACCTTGAGGCGTAGCCGCTGGCCGCGGGGCAGCGAGTACAGGTGGTAGACCACTTCAAAACGCTGGGCCCGCTCGGGGTAATCAACCCCGCAAAGATCGAGCATCAAGTCAAAGCGGGTCGCGGGGTTGTCGCACAGTTCTCGCGCCACGGCGGCCAGCACCGACTTGTCGACGATCCAAGTCGGCTGATCGAGCCCCTCCTGCACAGTGATTGTCCCCGGCGGAAATTGTTCAATCAGGGCAGCGGCAGGATCGGCCACAGTGGTGTCAAGCTCGGTCACGGTGGGCTCAGGCGGAGACTGCGGCGGGCTGGTTGCCGGCACGGGCCTTCTCCTCTCTCTGCCTCTTGCGCTGAACCTCGCGGTCGCGGATCACCTTCTCTTTGAGCTGCAGGATGCCGTACATCAATCCCTCCGGCGTCGGCGGGCAGCCGGGCACGTAGACGTCCACCGGGATGATCTCGTCGATCCCCTGCATGACGTGGTAAGAGCGGTAAAAGCCACCCGAACAGGCGCAGGCTCCCATCGAGACCACCCATTTCGGATCGGCCATCTGGTCGTAGATTTTCTTCAACACCGGCCCCATCTTGTCGTTGATGGTGCCGGCGACGATCAGCAGGTCGCTCTGCCGCGGTGAGAAGCGCACCACCTCAGAGCCGAAGCGGGCCAAATCATAGTGGCTCGAAACCGTGCTCATGAACTCGATCGCGCAGCAGGCGGTGCCAAACGGAAAGGGCCAGAAGGAATGGCGCTGAGACCAATCTTCCAGGGCGTCAAACTGGGTCGTCACCCAGCTCTGTCCGGTCATTCCTTTCATCTCTCTCAGACCCCTTTCTGACCACCGAGTGTATCATTTAGGCGGAGCGCTCACAAGGTGCCCGCACAGGCCATGACGAGCGGCAAAAATCTTTTATTCCCTATAACTTACAGCCAATCTCAACCCAGAGTCCCAGGATGCAAATGAGCCTCACGGTCGCCGCTCTCGCGGCCGCCCGGCGCGACTTGAGCGACGCGTACAAACTGCGCATCGCCTTTGCCGGCGGCTGCGGCGCGATGGGCTTCCGACTCGCCGCGGTGCGCCGCGCGGTGGACGGCGACCTGCACTTCGAGGTGACCGGCGTCCCGCTGCTACTCGACCACAAGGCCGCGGCTGAACTCGACGGCGCGGTTCTAGACTACAGCGAGGAAGAGGGCTTCCAGCTCGACCACCCGAAGTGGGGGATGAGCTGCTAGGCCGATGCCGCGATATCGCCCGGCGACGAGTTGAACGCCTCTCGCAAGCTCTCCAAGCGCGCGCAGTCGCCCGCCAGCCCTGCGATGGTGGCCTCCAGGACCTCGGCCGTCTCCGCATCGACCTCGCGGACCATCTTCGGATAGAGGAGGTTCTGCTGATAACTCTCCTCCGCGATGGCCACCGCCAGGTTCTTGGCGGCGCCGTGGACCCTGCCCGCCGCTTCGAGCTGCGCCACCGCGCGCTCGTCCTTGTCGGCGGCAAGCTGCCGCCAGCTCTTCGCCAAATTGGGCTGGCCGTCACGATCGGCTCGGTCGGCGAAGGCACGGTACAGCGCTGCCTTCTCGGCTTCGGCGATGAAAGCGGTTTTCAGATGCTCTTGGGCTCGCGGTAGTCTAGACACGGAAGGATTCTCCTCATCGTTGCTGCTCCTGGTGATTGTACGCAAACTTGGCCGCCTGGCCAACCGCTGAGGCTAGCAGCCCGGGGCGAAAGTCGTCCGTGGGCGAGAACGAGGGATTTGGTCGTGAATCAAGGCGGAAAACCGGAGGCGAACCCGAGGTTCGTCGAGGATTTTCCAACGCAGAGTCACGGACAAAGAGCCGTTCGGAGCCAGGACGAGTTTCACCCCGGGCTGCTAGATCGCGCACGGCGCTCCCAAAGGAGTAACCTTCGAGCCCGACTCTACGTATTCTCTGTGACTAGCAGCGACCCCTCCGGTGGCTATCTCTCCCCATGAAACCCTCGTTGCACAGGTTCCTCGTCCCCACCTTCGCAGTCGCGATCCTGCTCGCCATTGCACTGGTCAAGGTGCCCATCATCAGCATCCTCGCCTGGGTTGTCCTGGTCGCCATCACGGTGGTCTTGCTGGTCTGGATATTGGTCAAGGCCTACCAGGCCTTCTTGTGGAAGGTCGGCAGGCGGCTCGCTTTTTCCTACTTCCTGATCGGCATCCTGCCGATTCCCATCGTGGCGCTACTCGCGGTAGCCGTCTGCTACCTACTGTCGAGCTTCTTTCTGGCTCACGTCTACCGCAACGCACTCGAGCTGGCGCAAAACGATCTGGTCTGGCGAGCCGAAGAGCAGCTCGCCCTTTTCACCCTCGATCACCCCATCGCCGAAACCCGCGATGACTATGCCTTCGACTATTACTTCAAGGGCAAGAGGGTCTCCGGTGCCGGACTTTGCGGGGAGCAGTGGCCAGCCTGGTTGACCGAAGCGCCCCACTCGACGTCGCCGGACTCGCCGCAGTCGAACTCGGCCCAACCCACCACGCCGCAGCCGGAAGGAGTCGTTCGCTACGTTCTGGGTGCCGACGGCTTCCCCACACTGGCCATCGCGGTGGAGGAAGGCGACTGGGGTCTGACCGCCGTCTACCTTGGCTCCTTGGCCGAGTCGCTGCGCAAACGCAGCGGCGTCTGGGTCGAGTTCGGGCGCGAGGGCAACGACGACGCGCCCAGCGTGGTGACCATCCAAGACATCAAGTTTCGCGCCGCCAGCAACACCGCAACTTCCGCCCCACCAGCGATCAAGGAGGACTTTTTCACCAGCCAGGCGAAATCTGACGGCTTCCTCGACCAGCCACGCATTTACTCGTGGCAGTCTTCCGGACCGGTCTACTCGGCGGCCGATGGCAGCGAGGTCGCCTCTGAGATCGAAGCGGTACTCAACAGCACCCCGCGGGCCATGTTCAACAAGCTACTCTCCAACCGGCCCGAACAGGACATCGCCGCCTGGATCGCCCTGCTCACCGTCGCCGGCTTCTTGCTCAGCATCTACGGCGTCGCCGTGCTCCTGGCCTTGGCGATGATCTTCGGGCTGAGCCGCGCGGTCAATCACCTCTCCAAAGCGACCGCCGCCGTGCGTCGCGGCGACTTCTCGGTGCGCATCCCCGTCTACCGGCAAGACCAGCTCGGCGAACTGCAACGCTCGTTCAACCAGATGTCGGCGGAGATGGAGGGACTGGTGGCCACCGCCGCTCAAAAGGAGACGCTCGAAAAGGAGCTGGAGATTGCCCGCCAGCTGCAGGAGAGTCTGCTGCCCACCGACCTCCCCCGCGGCGACGCCATCGACTTCGCCACCCTCTTCGAGCCCAGTGCCGCGATCGGCGGCGATTATTTCGACATCCTGCGGGTGGACGAAACGCACGTCGCCGTGGTGATCGCCGACGTCTCCGGCCATGGACTCTCTTCCGGTCTGCGCATGGCGATGATCAAAGCGGCACTGCAAATCCTGGTCGATTCCGAGGCGCAACCGCAACCGGGTGCCATCTTCGGCCGCCTCGATGGGCTGGTGCGCGCCAACGCCCACAATCGCTTCTTCGTCACCGCCACGCTCGGCCTGCTGGACACCCAAAGCGGTCTATTGGAGGTGACCAGCGCCGGTCATCCGCCGACCTACCTGCTGCGCGGCGGCGAGGTGCAGGAGATCACCCTCACCAGCACGCCGCTGGGTATCCTCGACAATGTCTACGACAGCCGAAAGATCCAGCTCGAAAGTGGCGACTTCCTGGTCTGGATGTCGGACGGCCTGATCGAGGCCACCAACCACCGCGACGACGCCTTTGGCTACGACAAAGTCGTGCAGGCACTGACCGGCGAGTTCGCCTCACCAACCGAGGTGCGCGGGCGCCTGCTGGCGGCGGTGGAAGAGCACGCCGAAGGGCGCGAGCCGGACGACGATCGGACGCTGGTGGTGATGCGCTATCTGAAGCGCTCGCAAGAGCTGCCTACACCGCCGGCCTAGACATCCCGAGAGTCCGATAAATCCGGCGGATGTAATTGCGCGTCTCGCGGTAGGGCGGCACGCCGCCGTAGCGTTTGACCGAGCCTTCGCCGGCGTTGTAGCTGGCCAGCGCCAGTTTGAGGTCGCCGTCGAAGCGGTCCAGGAGCCAGCGCAGATACTTGGCACCGGCTTCCAGGTTGCGGTCGGGTTCCCAGAGTTCGGAGGCACGCACGCCGAACCGCTTGGCGGTCGCCGGCATGAGTTGCATCAAACCCCTGGCGCCTTTGTGGGACAGGGCCCAGCGGTCGTAGGCCGATTCGGCTTTGACCAGGGCGGCCACGACTTGCGGGTTGAGCCGGTGGCGCTTGGCGGTTTGGTGAATCAGTTTGCCGTAGGGAGTGGGAGGGACGGCCTGGGATGGGTTGAAGTCGACCTCGACGGTTTGCACGGCTGCCGATTCTGGCTCCGGAACGATCACCGGATCCGGTGATGCGGGATCGGGCAGCGGTACTTCGTCGTCGATGATCCGCTCGATGCGGTTCAACGACAGGGTCATCTTGCCGCCGGAGGGGAGGGTCAGCTTCATCCGATTCTGGCCCACCAACTCGTAGGCCCGCACCTTCAGAAAATGGCCGTTGGTCATCAAGACCAACTCAGCATCCGCCGAGGTCGCGAGCCCTGCCCACAAAGCGAGCGCGGCCACGGCACAACATCCCGCCAAGCGGTGGCAATAGAGAAAGCGGTGGAGAAAGGGAATGACCATCCGTTCATTGTACGCAAGCAGGAGCAACCCCGTTCGTTCTTCCTGGGGCCAAGACTATGCCCGCGGGTGGTGGCTGTCGTAGAGGCTCTTGAGTCTGCGCTGGTGGATGTGGGTGTAGATCTGGGTGGTGGAGACGTTGGCGTGGCCGAGCATCGCTTGGACGGAGCGCAGGTCGGCGCCGTGTTCCAGCAGGTGGGTGGCGAAGCTGTGGCGCAGGACGTGGGGGGAGAGATCGCTAATCCCTACTTGCCGGCCGTAGTTGCGCAGGTTTTTCCACAATCCTTGGCGCGACAGCGGCTTGCCGAAGCGGTTGGCGAAGACCTTGGCGTGGCGGCCGGCCACCAGCCCTAGACGGACCTCGCTGAAGTAGCGCTCAAGCCAATGCTCGGCCGCCTCCCCCACCGGCACGATGCGCTCCTTGGAGCCCTTGCCGAAGGCGACCAGGAAGCCGGCGTCGAGGCGCAACTGCGGCAAACTCAGCCCGACTAGCTCGCTCACTCGCAGCCCGGTGGCGTAGAGCAGCTCCACCATCGCCTTGTCGCGCAGGCCGAGCGGGGTGGCGATGTCGGGCGCCGCCAAGAGCGCCGCCACTTGCCTTTCGCTGAGCACCTTGGGCAATTGTTGCAGCAGGCGCGGCGGCAGCAGATTGACCGCCGGGTCGTCGCCGCGCTCACCCTCGGCGACCATCTGGGCGTAGAACCCCCGGATCGAGGATAGAGTTCGCGCCACGCTGCGCGGCGCGAGCCCCCGGCGGCGTAGCGAGCGCAAGTGAGCGGCCAGCGCCGGGGGATCGGCCGCCATCAAATCGCTGCCCCCCTGCTCGGCCAGCCACCGACCCAGCCGCTCGAGATCGCGAGCGTAGGCCTCCACGGTGTTGGCGGCCAGCCCGCGTTCGACGCTCAGGTGGTCCAGATAGCGCTGGAGGTGGCGCCGCCAGGGTGGTGGGCCCGCAGTCTCGTTCACCTCGCCCGCGCGCTCACACGGCCGCCGCGTGGCGCCGGCAAATGTCGAGAATTTCCGCCTCATCGAGGACCCGGTCCGAGCTCTTGGCGCAGGCGAAAATTTCTTGAACCAGCACCGGCTCGGGCTCGATACCCCGCTCGGTGAGCCAGAACTGCACGTTCGACTCGCCGCACATCGGACCGACCTCGATCACCTGGTGGCGGCCGATCAAGCTGGCGGGAACGCCCGAGTAGATGCGGTCGGCGAGCCAGTCATCCCCCTTCTTGCGCGCCTTGATCACCGCCGCGGCGTGCACGCCGGTGCCGGTGCGGAAGGCATCGCGGCCGAGGATCGGATACTTGTCGACCAGCGGTACGCCGGTGGACCGCGACACCAGTTCGCAATACTCGGGCAGCTGGGTCAGGTCGCGATCCGACCAGCCCAAGAGCTGCATGTTGACCATCAAAATATCGATCGGCGTGTTGCCCACCCGCTCGCCAATTCCGATCGCCGTGGCGTGCAGCCGGTCGGCGCCGGCGGCCGCGGCGGCCAGTGAGTTGATCACCGACAGCCCGCGATCCTCATGGCCGTGCCAGTCGACCTTGACCTCCTCACCGGTGGCGTCCACTACCTGCCGGATGAAGCGCACTAGGTTGCGCGCCCCAACGGGGGTGGCATGGCCGACCGTATCGGCGATCACCACCCGCCGAGCACCGGCCTCGACCGCCTCGGTGTACAACCGCCGCAAGTCGTCGGGCCGGGCGCGGGTGGAGTCTTCGGTGACATACATCACCGGCAGGTCGTGGCTCACCGCCATGTTCACCGCGTTGCGGGTCAGGCGCAGCAATTTGTCCATCTCCCAGGCTTCGGTGTACTGGCGGATCGGGCTCGAGCCGAGGAAGCAAGCGACTTCGATCTCCAAGCCGGAACGCTGCGAAATATCGATGATCGGTTGAATATCCGCCGCCAGCGTGCGCGCCGCGCAGTTGGCCACCAGCGGCAAACGTTCGCCGACGATCTCGCGAGCCAGCCGCTCGACGTCGCGCACGACGTGCGAACCGGCGCCGGGAAGTCCTATGTTGACCGAGTCGATCCCCAGCCCCGCCATCAAATGGAGGAGTTCAACTTTGACCTCCAGTGAGGGGGTTCTCACCGACGGCGATTGCAGACCGTCGCGCAGGGTCTCGTCATTCAGTTCCACCTTGCCGCGCGCCGGCACCCACTCGTCGTCCCCGGCGCGGTTCCAGTCGTGGATCAGATCGGACTCGGTGAGAGCCATGCGGGCAGCTCCTGTGGGAAGTTGTCGGGGCGAACGCTCGGACTCATTATAGATTCCCGGCCGTGAAACGAACGACCGATCTCAGTGACAAGTAGTGGCTCCGTTTGACGGCGGGACCCTCCGCGGTCGGCTTCGCACACCAGTTCGTACAGCCTCGGCCGGATCTTCTCGCCATCGACCGTTTCGACTCGGTCGTGGTGAACTCAGCACCGGCGGGGCCGACCTGCACGCCGCGCCGCTTCACGGTATTCTTTCGCCTTCACGACCCAAGGCCGGAGGATCTCCCCGTGAGCGGTTCACCCAAGAGCACCCGTAGCGAGCCGCGCGATTTCATTCGCGCCATGATCGATAGAGACCTGGCGAGCGGCAAGCACCAGGGCCGGGTCGCCACCCGCTTCCCGCCCGAGCCCAACGGCTATCTGCACATCGGTCACGCCAAGTCGATCTGCCTCAACTTCGGCCTCGCCGAGGAATACGGCGGCACCTGCAATCTGCGCTTCGACGACACCAACCCGGCGACCGAGAACCCGGAGTACGCGCAGTCGATCCAGGACGACATCCGCTGGCTCGGCTTCCGGTGGAACCACCTGCACTACACCTCCGACTACTTCGGCCAACTCCATCGCTGGGCGGTCGAGCTGATCCAAAAGGGCAAGGCCTACGTCGATTCCTTGAACGAAGAGGAGATCCGCGAGTACCGCGGCACGGTGACGCTAGCGGGCCGCAACAGCCCCTATCGCGACCGCTCGGTCGAGGAAAACCTCGATTTGTTCGAGCGCATGAAGGCCGGCGAATTCGCCGACGGCGCCCATGTCCTGCGCGCCAAGATCGACATGGCGGCGGCCAACATGAAGATGCGCGACCCGCTGCTCTACCGCATACGCCACGCCCACCACTACCGCACTGGCGACTCCTGGTGCATCTACCCGATGTATGACTTCGCCCACGGCCAGTCGGATGCGATCGAGCGCATCACCCACTCGCTATGCACCCTCGAGTTCGAGAACAACCGCGAACTCTATGACTGGTTGACCGAGGCGATCGGCATTGAAGACCCGCCGAAGCAAACCGAGTTCGCCCGGCTGAATCTCAGCTACACGGTGCTCAGCAAACGCAAGATGCTGGAACTGGTCGAGGGCGGCCACGTGGACGGCTGGGACGACCCGCGGATGGCCACCTTGAGCGGCCTGCGCCGCCGCGGCTACACGCCTGCGGCCATCCGTGCTTTCTGCGATCAGGTCGGAGTGGCCAAGGCCAACAGCGTGGTCGACCTGGCGCAGCTCGAGCACGCCATCCGCGACGACCTCAACACCGAAGCGCCGCGGGTCCTCGCCGTCCTTCGACCGCTCAAGGTAGTGATCGAAAACTACCCCGAGGGCCAGAGCGAAGAACTCGTTGCCCCCTACTGGCCGCACGACGTGCCCAAGGAGGGCTCCCGCCCACTGCCCTTCTCGCGAGAGCTGTGGATCGATCGCGACGACTTCAGCGAACAGCCGCCCAAAGGCTTCTTCCGCCTCGCCCCGGACCGCGAGGTGAGGCTGCGCTACGCCTACTTCATCCGCTGCCAGCGGGTGATCAAAGACGAGACCACCGGCGAGGTGGTCGAAGTGCGCTGCACCTACGATCCGGCGACGCGCGGCGGCGCGGCCCCCGACGGTCGCAAGGTCAAGGGGACGATCCACTGGCTCTCCGCCGCCCACGCGCTGAGTGCCGAGGTGCGCCTCTATGACCGGCTCTTCTCCGCCGAAAACCCCAGCCCGGCCAAGGGAGGCCCCGATTTCAAGCAGTTCTTGAATTCCGACTCGCTAGAGGTGATCGAACAGGCCTGGGTCGAGCCTAGCCTGGCCAGCGCCGAGCCCGGCAGCCGTTTCCAGTTCGAGCGGCTGGGTTACTTCTACCTCGACCCGGCTAGCGCCGAGGGCAACTCCAAGGTCTTCAACCGCACCGTCACCCTGCGGGACTCGTGGGCAAAGAAGCGACCACAAGCCGCCAAACCCGCTCAGCAAGCGACGGGCAAGGCAACAGGGAGGAAACGCGGTGGCCAGCCAAGACCCTTTCAGCCCGCAGCTCCGGCCACCGAACGACCTCTCTCGGCCGAGCAAGAGGTCGCATTCGAGCGCTACCGGGACGAGTACGGACTCGCCGCCAGCGATGCCCGCCTGATCGCCGCCGAGCCGGTGCTCAGCGAACTTCTGCGGCAAGCTGCCGACGCCGGAGGCCGGCCCACTAGCGTCACCCGCTGGCTGGTCCACGAGTTACCGCCGGCGGTTCGTGAACAAGGACTGGATGCCTTGCCCTTCGGCGGCGCCGAGATCGCCGAACTAGCCGCACTGGTCGACGAAGCGACCATCTCCGGCCCCGTAGCCAAGAAGCTCTTCACCGAGCTGCTCAAGACCGGCGGCAGCCCGCTCCAGAAAGTAGAGGAGCGCGGCCTGCAACAAGTCACCGACAGCAACGCCCTCAGCAGCTGGATCGAAGCGGTCCTCACCGACCACGGCGAACAAGTCGCCGCCTACCGAGCCGGCAAAGAAAGTCTCCTCGGCTTCTTCGTCGGCAAAGTGATGGCACAGAGCCACGGCAAGGCCGATCCGAAGCAGGTCGGCGAGCTACTGCGAGACCGGCTCGGCAGGTGAGGCAGGCCAGCTGCCGATTCAGCTGCAGCTTGGGTCGCCGAAGAGGAGGCTGTCACCTGGAGAGCCCCTCCAACGGGTAGTGGCAGGGCTGCCCGGCTGGTGTAGCATTGGGTGTTTGCTACATGGTCACTTTCCAGGGTTCCCGCGGGGGAGAGATCTACCTTCCCTGCGTACGGCCCCCATTTCAGCGGCATTCCAGGAGGATCGGTGATGCGTAGAACTATCCTGGGGCTCGCCCTCGTGGCAGCCCTTCTGCTTACCCCCGCTCTCGCTGCCCAGCGCGGCCCGGCGATCGTCGGCGAGCATCAGTTCGAGACGTTCGAGACCCCGCACCCCTACCCCAGTTCCGGGTCCGAGAGTCCTTTGCTCAGCTGGAGCGACGAGATCTTCTTCCCCGACGCCACCTACATCGCCGTCCACTTCTCGCGCTTCCAACTGGCGCCCGGCGACTACCTGGTGGTGCGCTCCCCGGACGGCAAGCAGTCGCGCACGTACCAGAACCTTGGCCGCCACGACCTGGGAGTCACCCCCGAGGGGTTCTTCGCCACCCACGTCAAGGGCGATACCGCCATCCTCGAGCTCTACACCAGTGGCAGTCAAGAGGCCTATGGCTACAAGGTCGACTTCTACGGACGCGGCTACAGCGACCTGGAGATCGAGACCTACTGGGCTCTGGGCTTGGGCGAGAAGATGAACCTGGTGCCGCCTCGCGACCAGGGCGAGTCGCTGTGTACCGCCGACGATACGGAAGAGGCCAAGTGCTACGAAGTGTCGGAACCCGAGGCTTACGACAAGGCGCGCGCCGTCGCTCGCTTGCTGCTCAACGGCAACGCACATTGCACCGGCTGGCTGGTCGGTTCCGAAGGTCATCTGATGACCAACGAGCATTGCGTCACCTCGCAGAGCCAAATGAACAGCATCGATTTCGAGTTCATGGCCGAGGGCGCCAGCTGCGCCACCAACTGCGGCAGCGCGCTGGCTTGCTCGGGCACCATCGAGGCGAGTGGCGGCACCTTCGTGACCGACGACACGGCTCTCGACTACGCCCTGCTCCTGCCCGACACCTCGACCGGTACCGGCACCGACCTGGCGGCGACCTACGGCTTCATGCGCCTGCGCGACACCGGCACGATTCTCAACGAGCGGATCTACCTGGTCCAGCACCCGGCGGGTTGGGGAAAGCGCTTCGCGATGCTCTCCAGCTATCCGCAAGACGTCGGACTCGGCGGCTTCGCCTATGCCACCTCGATCAACGAAGTGGCCTGCTCCGGCGGCCCCGGGGACATCGGTTACTGGGCCGACACCCAGGGCGGCTCCTCCGGTTCGCCGGTGCTGGCCTATGCGGACCATCGCGTGGTGGCTCTCCACCACTGCCGTGGCTCGGCCTTCTGCACCACTGGCAACACCGGCACCGACGATCGCAACCGCGGAGTGCCGATCGAGGCGGTGATCACCAGTCTGGGACCGCTGCTGCCCAACGGCGCGGTCTGCACCCCGCCGGGCGATCCCACCTCGACGACCGCCGTGGCCAACGGCGCCAACCAGATCGACGTCAGCTGGTCGGCACCGGCCGGAGGGGCTCCCGGCTACAACGTCTACCGCGCGCTGGGCTCCTGCCCGTTGGTGGGCGGCGAATTGGTCTCGGCCGATCAGGCGACTACTTCTTTCTCGGACACCACCGTGTCGGGCGGTTCCACCTACTCCTACGCGGTCAGGAGCTTCGTCGCCGCGGAGAACTGCGAATCGGGGTTCAGTAGCTGTGCCGAGGCCACCGCCACCGGACTGTGCACCTTGCCACCGACCTTCGCTGGCGTCACTACCGCGACCAGTGCCGGAACCTCGACCTGTGGCGTCGACGTCAGCTGGAACGCGGCCACCGAGAACTGTGGGACCAGCGTTTCCTACAACGTCTACCGCTCAACCACCAGCGGCTTCACTCCGGGCGCCGGCAACCTGCTGGCCAGTTGCGTCAGCGGTTCCAGCTACACCGACTTCGACGTGATCAGCGGCACGCCGTACTACTACGTGGTGCGCGCGGAAGACGACTCGAACAACGGCAGCGGTCCCTGCGGCGGTGGCAACGAAGACATCAACACGGTCGAAAGCTCCGCCGCGCCTTCCGGTCCGGACCAGGAGACCTTCTTCGACGACATGGAGAGCGGTACCGCCAACTGGACCACCACCGGCACCAGCGGTACGGCGTGGGCTCAGGTCACCACCATGGCGCACTCCGGCACTACCTCGTGGTTCACCGCCGACCAGTCCTCGGTCAAGGATCAGCGGGTCGAACAGGTCGCCGATGTGGCCATCCCGGCCGAAGGGGGAACCCTCTCTTTCTGGCACCGCTACAACACCGAAAACGGCTGGGACGGCGGCGTGCTCGAGTTCTCGACCGACGGCGGTACGACCTGGTTTGACATCCTGGACGGCAACGGCGGCGCCATCGCCCCCAACGCCGGCCGCTTCTTGCAGGGGGCCTACCCGGACGCGCTGAACTCCTCGGGCTCCAACCCGCTGGCTGGCCGTTCGGCCTGGAACAGCGACAACCTGGTGTTCGAGGAGGTGCGAGTCGACCTCGCCGACTTTGCCGGCAGCAGTGTCCGTTTCCGCTGGCGTTTCGGCTGTGATGGTTCGGTCGGTGACCAGGGCTGGTGGGTTGACGATGTGCGCATCGCCACCCTCACCATGTGCACCGCCGCGGACCTGATCTTCACCGACGGCTTCGAGTCCGGCGACACCTCCGGGTGGAGTGTAGTGACTCCCTGACCTCGCAGGATCGTTCATTTCGGCGCCGGCTCTCCGCTCGGGGGGCCGGCGTTTCTTCTTCCAGGAATCGCTTCCAACCACGGGGTTTGCATCCCACCGGCCACGGCCTCGGCGGCCCTTCGCCGAGACCAGGAGCACGGGCGTAGTAAGCTTGGGCCTTCCCGAAAGAATCGAGCATTCCGTCAGTGTGCGGAATAACCCTATTCGTAGGTTAGCCCTAGGAGATTGAATCCGATGAATATCAGAGTGCTGTGGGCCTTCATGGCCACCGCCCTGCTGCTGGCGCCGGCGGCCTCCGCCGCCCTGCGCGGCCCAGCTATTGTTGGCGAGCATGTCCAGGAGTCCCTGGCGACCCCACACCCCTACCCGAGCAGTGAAGAGGCCGGTCCCAGCTGGACCGACGAGATCTTCTTCCCCGACGCCACCTACATCTCCGTGCACTTCGCGCGCATGGATCTGGGACCCGGCGACAGGGTGATCGTGCGGTCTCCCGATGGCGCCCAACGTTGGGTCTACACAGGTTTCGGCCGCCACGGTCTGGGCAATACTCCGGAAGGTTTCTTCGCCACTCACATCAACGGTGACACTGCCATCATCGAGCTGTTCAGCACCGCCAACGAGAGCCACTTCGGCTATGAGATTGACAAGTACGGTCGCGGTTACAGCGACGTGGAAATCGAGACCTACTGGGCTCTCGGCTTGGGCGAGGAGATGAACCTGGTACCGCCCCCGTACCACGGCGAATCGCTGTGCACCGCCGACGATACGGAAGAGGCCAAGTGCTACCAGATCTCGGAGCCGGCAGCCTACGAAGAGGCTCGCGCCGCGGTTCGCCTGTTGAACAACGGCAACGCTTGGTGCACAGGCTGGCTGCTGGGTTCCGAAGGCCATGTGATGACCAACGAGCACTGCGTAACTTCGCAGGCCGGGATGAACAATATCGACTTCGAATTCATGGCGGAGGGGCCGAATTGCGCCACCAACTGCGCCGGTGCCCTGGCCTGCCCCGGTACCATCGAGGCTTCGGGCGGCACCTTCATCACCGACAACGCGCCTCTCGATTACGCCCTGCTGCTACCCGACACCTCCACCGGGACCGGCACCGATCTCAATGCGACCTACGGCTACATGCAGTTGCGCGCCACGGGCGCCGTGCTCAACGAGCGAATCTACATCGTTCAACACCCAGCCGGCTGGGGAAAACGGTTCGCCATGCTCTCCAGCTATCCCGCTGACGTCGCCTTGGGAGGCTTCGCCTACGCCACGTCGATCAACGCTCCGGCCTGCTCCGGCGGCCCTGGAGATATCGGCTACTGGGCGGACACCCAGGGTGGCTCCTCCGGCTCTGCGGTGCTCGGCTACTCCGACCACCTGGTGGTGGCGCTTCACCACTGCCGTGGGGCGACCTTCTGCGCCAGCGGCGGCGGGGGCGACACCCGCAACCGCGGTGTCCCCATCCAGTCGGTGATCGCCTCTCTCGGCGCCAACCTGCCGATGAACGCGTTGGGCGCCTCGGACAATATCTTCCTCGACGGCTTCGAAAGCGGCGACACGACAGCCTGGGACGTGGTGGTCAACTAGTCGACCAGTCGACCCCGGACGGAATGAGAATACCGGCGCCGAGTCCTCCAGCGAGGGCTCGGCGCTTTTTCTTTCTTGGAGCCAGAGGGCTACTGGTCGGCGACTTTGATCGAGATCGTCTGTCGCTGACCCGATGCGAAAAGCAGAGTCAAATCGACGGTCTGCCCCGCGATCAGGTGCCGTATCGGCCCCTTCAGCATCAGGTGCTTACCACCCGGCTCGAAGCGGGCTTGACCACCGGCCGCGATTACCAGTTTGGGCAAGTGACTCATCTTCATCATGCCGCCGGCCATGGCCATCTCATGCATCTCAACAGTGTCGAAGGACGGGCTCTCAAGCTCGACTAAAGTCACATCCTCAGAACCGACGTTGATCAGCGTCATGTAGGCTGCATTCACTTCCGCTTCGGGGTGGGCTTGGCGGACCCAAGCATTCATGATCGCCACCGCGTCACCAGCGGAGTTCTCGACCGCAGGGGCGGAAGGCGGCGCGTTGGCCGCTGGAGACTTCCTCTTCATCCTCTTGCTGCGCGCCACTTCCATCTGCACCCGGCGGCTCTCGGTGCCGAGATAGCGCAGCAGGTCGTCCACGTCGACCTTGCTCAACCGCATGTTGGGCATGGGCAGTTTGTTGTACTTGGCATAGAGCCCCAGGGCGATGGGGTCCCCCTCCTCCAACATCTTGTCCGGCCTCGCGATCCACCGTTCCAGCCAGGTGCGCTCGCGATTCTTGGTCACCCCGACCAGGTCGGGGCCAATCAGTCCCGGCGCCAACCCTTCCTCTCCCTTGCCGATCGTGTGGCAGGTGGCACAGCGGGTACGAAACAGCGTCTCCCCCTGGGAGATCTGCCGGATCTCCGGGACATCCTCGAACGTGGAGGCGACCTCGGGCGGAGCTTGCCAACCGCTCAGCCAGCTGCCGATCTGGGTCGCCAGCACGTAGGGATTCTCGAACGGAGAACGCTTCATCCACTGGCCGGTCTTCTGATTGCCGATGATGAGGCTCAGATTGTGGTTGTTCGAGCCGTCCTGGATCTCTTCGAGATAGAGGCCCAGTTTGCGGCGCAGCTGAGTAATGTCCGACTCCTTGCCGGTCAGAAACCACCAGCCGGGTTGCGCCCGGTAGCGCTGGGCGTACTTGGCGAGAACCTCCGGCGTATCGTTGTCCGGATCGATGGTGATCGAGTACATGAAGATGTCTTGACCGACCCGATCGCCCAGGATTTTCTGCACCTTGGCCAGGCGCGCCGTTTCCAGCGGGCAGGTGTCCGGGCAGATGGTGTAGATGAAGTTGATGACCACGATCTTGTCTTTGATCAGGTCGTCGAAGAAACGAACGGTTCTTCCCTCATGGGTGGTCAGCTCTACATTGGGGAAATAGTCCTCTCCCCACTGCGTACTTGCGTACGCCGGAGCCACCCCGGCGCCAAGCAGCAGGACGACCACCATCGTCTTGAAGATCTTCATGGGAATTCTCCTTGAACTCTAAGGCTCGTCGGTCTCGTACTCTCTGCGTGAAGCTGATCGCCGTCCGAGGTCTCGTGACATTTTAGCAACCGATAAGCCTCCCGCACGGAATACTAGCTAAGAAAAGCGGCGAGCACCGGAGTGCCCGCCGCATCAGGTTAGGTCCTACAGTCTATCCAGATAGACCTCACCCGAACTACTTTCGCGTAGCACGGTGGAGGGCAAAGTCCAGCGTCATCGGAGTCGGACAGTTCACGATATGAGGCGGATTGTCGCTGTTGAACAAGTAGCCGTTGGTCCCGATGTTCTTGACCATCGGCCACTCGTTGATCTCCAGCTTGCCCTCAAGCCGCAGCTCCTTGAGGCGATCGAGATCCTTGACCACCTCGGTCGCCGGTTCCAACCAATGGGCAAAACCGATGTGCCACATCGGGTTGAAATCGACCCCCGGCATGAAGTACGAAGGCAGGCCGATCTGACCGCCCATCGGACCACCACCGGCCAGGCCGAAGCCATCGGGCGGGCTCGGCGGATAGGTCGAGTTCAACGGCGCCGGCGGCGTCCACTGGACGAGCGGCACCGAGGTCGAACCTAGGAACTTGTGCTTCGGTACGTAGGGGATACCCATGTTGTTGGCGGGGCCAGCCGGGTAGGCGTCAACCACGATGTAGTACGGCGAGTACTCCGCGGCGTGCCACGATTTGTGCGCCTTCAAGGTGACCGTCGGGTTGGGCCCGTTGACGTCGAGCGCCAGAGCGTGGCCGGAGTTCACCGGGTCCACTCCCCACCCACTACCGTTGTACATGCAGGACGTGTTCGGCGGGTCATCCGGGAAGCTGACGCAGGAATAGTCGATTCGCATCTGCTCCCAAGCCTGATCGCCCCATTTGACGAAGAAGGCGTTGACGATCACCGTCTTGTCGCCCATCTTCACCCGCCGCAACGGCGTGTAGGTATTGGCATCGCTCTGCGGCGGCGAGCCAGGAGCGGGAACCGGGTTGGGCAGATTGCCGTAGAAGGTCCACATTCCGCTCTCGGAAACCGATGCGGGGGAAGTCGCTTCGATCGGCGTGCTACGCAGTCCACCGGCGTAGATGACGCCGTACTCGTCGGCGAGCATCTCGTCAGCGATGTCATGAAGCACGAAGTAGACGTTTGTCTTGACTCCGTTGTCGTCGTTGATCCCCTTGAGGAGTTTGTAAGTGAACTTACCTCGCTCGTCGGCCGACGGATGCAAGGCGTCGCCGATCTCCATGTTGATCAGGTCAAGCTCGGAGACCGAGAGACCATCATGCCACTTCACCACCGGATCCAGGGCCGGTCCAAACTGGCCTGTCCCATCGCCGGTCCTGAAGGTCGGCAAGGCGCGTGTATCCACGTAACCAACTCCGTCCCAGGTGGGCATTGGGGTCGGCATCAGCTTGGTCTGCCCTGGGTGTTCAATATCCCAACGCATGAGCATGGCGTGGTCTTCGTGCTGGGTGTTGTGGCAGTGCTCCATGTAGGTGCCGGCGAACTCGCGGAAACGCAAGGCCACCTCGACGATGGCGCCGCTGTCTTCTTGCGGTCCGATGCGATACATGTCCTTACGAGCCCACTTCTCCCACTCCGGCGGCTCTTTGCCGCCGCGGCGCAGGATGATGCCTTCCTCGAAGTGAATATGGATCGGGTGGCTCCAATCGCCACCGTTGATGATCCGCCACACCTCGAGACCGCTGCGGTTCTTCTTCGGGGCAGCCGTCAACCGTCGCGGATCCATTCCGAGCCCCTTGCTGTTGCCATCGGTTTCGATGACCCAGGGCTTCTCGTCGGTCGGCTGCTTCTCGAAGAGGAAGGACCGGTGCAGAGCGTTGGCCAATTCGTCCTCGGTGGGTCGACGGATGGGAATCATCGTCTTGCCGCCGGGGAGGTAGTCGGCCGGATTCATGCTCAGGTCTGTCCCGGAGTAACTCTTGACGCGGAACTCAAGGAACTTACCCACCGCCGGATCGCCACCAACCCAACGGTCAGGCAGCACATCTCCGTCCTCGTCTATCATCCTTGGGTCATAGGCACCACTGAGGATCTCATCCATGGGAATCGGAACATTGGTGATCTGCCCATCCTTGTGGGAGAGCATGTTGACAAAGTAGAGCTTGTCGCCATCTTGGAACTGGCTGAAGTCGACAATGATGTCGTAGCGCTCGGCGATGGCCTGCGTCGGAAGCTGGCCGTTCTCGAAGAAGACCGTGTGTTCCATGATGTTGCCATCGTTGGCGATCATGTAGAAGGGCACCGCGTTGCCGCCCTCATCGACCAGAGCGAGCTTGAAGTAACGCGATACCGAGCCGTTCAAGATGCGGAAGCGATACTTGCGCGCCCGCACCTCGAAATAGGGCTTATACAACCAGTTGGTCAGTATCTGGTCGCCAAGGAAGCCATTGGTATTGAACGGGTTGAACCAGAGTTGCCCTTCACGGTCCCAGGCTTTGTCGGCGATGACCAGGTTGACGTCATAGTCCCGGTTACCCCAGTCGAGCGCCGTGCCGCTGGGGAAACGCAGGTTGATGCCGTCGTCCAACCCTTCGTTACCACGATCCAAAGCGCTGTAGTAGTTCATCATGGCGGCGTTGCCCTTGTAGACATTTTGCGCCGTGAAATCGAGCATGTGGTCGTGGAACCAGTGGGTGCTCATCGTCTCGCGCCAATCGCCGCGAAGCTGCGTGATCCCACCGTGGCCGTCCGGTCGACCCGCCCGCGGGTCGCTGGCATCCGTGTTGATCGAATCGTGACCGGCTAGCTGTAGGGGCCAGCGGTAGTCGTAGAACTGGCCAGGGAAGTAGAAAGCGTTGGCGTAGCCGTCACTCTCGGCCGGGCTGTGGCCGTTGTGCTCGTGAGTGGTAATGGTGTGCGTACCGAAGCCACGGTTGGTCGCCACATCGATCGGCAGAGCGTTGTAGTGGCGGAAGAGCACACCCTCGCCGTAGCGCGCCTGGAGAAGCTTGGGCGGAAGGGTTCCGTCGAAGGTCCACAGTGCGTCGTGCAGCTGCTCGGGCATATCGGGGTGGAACTTGATGGCGATTCCCTTGGTCGTTCCGTCGAGCCCTGGGGCACCCGCGGTGTTGTGGTAGAGACCACCGGGGCCGAACTCGCCGACCGCGTAACCGTGGTCCTGCAAGCTGTCACGGAAACCACCGTTGACGCGCGAACCGGCCATCGCGGACTGGAACCAAACCTGAGGCGGGAACTCGCGGAAGCGCTGATGCGCCCAGCCTTGGCCCGGCGGCCGGCCTTCCGCCGGAGGAGTAATCAAGGGGCGACCGAGGTACTCCTCAATCTTGCTCTGCCACGGGTTGTGATCCTTGGTGTTGGAGAAGACGGTCGGGGCGGGACTGAGACGATCCTGCGCCAGGAACTTATCGAGCGCCGCGCCGTCCGGCGGACTGAAGGCATCCGGCGGAGCCGGGAAGCTGATCAGAGGATCATTACCGCCGGAACCCACCGGCTGCGGGCCGAACTCTTCGAAGCGCAGCATCTGCTGGGTGTATTCCTTGGCGCCGAACAGCGGGCTCGGAGGGCCGTTAGTCGGGATGTTGAAATTGCCGTCGTCGCGCTGCCTACCCGCGGGCAGGAAGTTCGAACCCAACGCATCCTCGGAAGTGCCGAGTCGGCCACCTTCGAAGGATCCTTCGTTGGCTTCCGGCAACCCTTCAGGTAGATCCTCGACAAGAGGACCGGTGAAATGCGACGGATCCGAGATGTCAGGATTGAAGTCGACAGATACGTCGGTGAAAGCACCCAGCGATGTCTGGATGCAGAACGAAGAACCGGTGATCGGATTACCTTCCTTGGTAAAACCCGACAACTGGCTCTTGGCCAACGGCGCAACGCACTGACTGTCGCTGCAGCGGAAGAGGAAGCTACCGCCGGAAACCACCGGGGAGGTAGAAAGGGCCGCACCGGTACAACCATTGTCGCCGGCGTGACCGGAGTAGATCGTCACCGAGTCCGCGAGCTGACCATTCGCTGCCGGTAGGACTTCGCCGCGAACCCGTAGGAGACCGAACTTGATGAAGGCGCGGACTCTTCCCACCGAGTCCGGTCCGCTCTGGCCGAAGCTCTCTCCAGCGTAGCCGAAGACAGCGACAAGCCCCACAACCAAGAGCGCGATGGTCGCGGCCCTTGGACTCCGTAGGCGGCTTCGCCAACTCTCTAAATGATTACTGATAAATCTGTTTTTCTTCATCTTCAACCTCCATTAAACGGTTCCAATATTCTGTGGATACACAGATACCCATGCCGCAACTGCATTTCCAATATGCAGCAGCAGCCCTAGAAAAGATCAGCTGAGTGTGCGGGAACTTATCGGTGCGGAATCAACGGCTTCTCCTCCGTTGTTGTCAGCATCGCTCAACCACCTCACCATGGCGGGCACCACGGTGGTCTCCTATTGATCAGCAAGACTGTGTGTGAAATCGGTCTTCTACATTCCTAGTGCGATTTCTCGCCAAGAGCGAGACAACAGAACGGTAACGGTTGAAAAATGACATAGTATCGAGGAGGATCAATACTCACCATTGTTGCTACGCTTCGTGCATCAGTTCTTCTCCAAGTCGCTGCGAACAACTGGATAGGCGACGGCAATCACGCTTCGTTACATGCATATTGCTATCACACCGTCTCAACAGGCGGCACAGCAGCGCGCAGCGCTCCACGGTAGATTTCCCATCCGAAGGTACAGCTTAGTGTAACGCACCAAACGGGTGGGTGGTACTACCCGTTCGGGTAGGTCACCGAGCCGTCCACGTGCGGGACGACCATCCCGACTCCGCCTCAAGCAGCTAGCTACTAACCGACGGTGACCGCTCCAGACACCGCTTGGGCCAGGTGGTCGCCGACCTGCGATGTGGTCAGCTGCCCGCCCAGATCCACCGTAGTCTGCCCCTCCCGCAGTGCCGCGCGAACAGCTTCTTCGACCCTCTCGGCTGGCTGCTCGTGGCCGAGGAAGTCGAGCATCAAGCCGGCGGAGAGAATCGCCGCCACCGGGTTGGCGCGGCCGGTGCCGGCGTACTTGGGCGCCGAGCCGTGGACCGGTTCGAACATGGAGGTGCGTCCCGGATGAATATTGCCCGAAGTGGCAACGCCCAACCCACCTTGGAGAGCCGCGCTCAAGTCGGTGATGATGTCGCCGAACATGTTGTTGGTGACGATGACCTCAAAACGCTCCGGCGCCTTGATCAACTGCATGGTCAACGCATCGACAAAGAAGTGCTGAGTCTCGATCGCCGGGTACTCCTCGGCGACCTCGGCGAAGCAGCGCGTCCACAGATCATGGCCGTATTGCATGACGTTGGCCTTGTCCGCCATGCAAACTTTGGAGCGACCGTGGTCGACCGCGTACTCGAAAGCGGCGCGAATGATCCTCTCCACTCCCTTGCGCGTGTGGATCTCTTCCTGCACCGCCACCTCATCGGGGGTGCCTTTCTTGAAGTTGCCGCCGATGCCCACGTAGGCGCCTTCCGTGTTCTCGCGAAAGACCACGAAGTCGATGTCCTTCGCCCCCTTGCCCTTGAGCGGACAAAGGTGGGGATCGTAGAGCTTGATCGGCCGGAAGTTGATGTAGAGATCGAGGCCGAAACGAATCCCCAGCAGGATATCCGCCGCGTGCTTCATGTCGGGCACCCGCGGATCGCCGTAGGCACCGATGAAAATCGCCGAGAAATAATCACGGAAATCGTCCAACGCTCCCTCGGGAAGGGTCTCACCGGTGGTCAAGTAGCGGTCGGCGTCCCAGTCGAGTTGTACCAACTCCAGGGGTAGCGCGTAGCGGTCGGCAACAGCCTCCAAAACCTTCACCGCTTCAGCGGTCACATCCTTGCCGATCCCATCCCCCGGCAACACCGCGATGCGTTGCGGGGAGCGATCCGTCGGATGAAGGTGAGCGAGGCTGGGAGAACTTCTGAAGGTTGAAATATCGCTCGTCATCGAGGGCGATGCTAGCACATGAAGCCAACCGGTTAGCCCCTTCCAAGCGCCCGAGATGCAGCACTAGCGAGCAGCCTGGCGCTGCTATACTCGCGACCGTTCGACCCGCCCCATCAGTGCCGCTGAGTGCCAGCTTCGCGGCTCGCGCAGATCCGTCTTCCTCACGTTGCGATCAGGAGAGCTCGATGAACGAACCGTGGATCACCAGCGACGCCATCGTCCTAGGCATCCTCATGGCGGTGCTCGGCCTCGTCTTCTGGACCTCCAGTCGCCAGACTCCCTTCTGGAAGAAATTCTACTCTTTCGTCCCCTCTCTGCTGCTCTGCTATTTTCTGCCGTCGCTGCTCACCACCTTCGGAATCATCGACCCGGACCAGTCACAGCTCTACTACATTGCTTCGCGCTACCTATTGCCCACCAGCCTGCTGCTGTTGACCCTCTCCGTCGACCTTCCGGGCATCGGTCGCTTGGGCAGCAAGGCGATCATCATGTTCCTGACCGGGACGGTCGGCATCATCCTTGGCGGACCGCTGGCCATCTTCTTGGTCGGGCTGGTCTCGCCGGAGACGGTAGGTGGCGAGGGTAGCGAAGCGGTGTGGCGCGGCCTCACCACGGTGGCGGGCAGCTGGATCGGCGGCGGCGCCAATCAGGCGGCGATGAAAGAGGTCTTCAACGTCGGCGACAAGGTCTTCTCCGCCCTGGTGGCGGTGGATGTCATCGTCGCCAACATCTGGATGGCGGTACTGCTGTGGGCGGCTGGCCGCGACAAAGCCATCGACGCCGCGACCGGCGCGGACTCGAGCGCCATCACCAGTCTGCGGGAACGAGTCGCCGCCTATCACGCTTCGATCGCCAAGATGCCCAAGCTCGCCGACACCATGGTCGTGCTCGCCGTCGGTTTCGGCGTCACCGCCCTGTCGCACTGGATGGCCAACGGCATCGCTCCGTGGATGGGCACTCATTTCGCCGCCGCGGCGAAGTTCAGCCTGACCAGCAAGTTCTTCTGGCTAATCGTCTGCGCCACCACCTTCGGCGTGATCCTCTCCTTCACCAAGGCGCGCCAACTCGAAGGCGTCGGCGCCTCACGGCTCGGCTCGGTGATGATCTACGTGCTGGTCGCCACCATCGGTATGAAGATGGACCTGATGGCGATCCTCGAGAGCCCAGGTGTCTTCGTGGTTGGACTTGTATGGATGGCCTTCCACGCCGGTTTGCTGATCCTCGTCGCCAAGCTGATCAAAGCGCCGGTCTTCTTCGCCGCCGTCGGCAGCCAAGCCAACGTCGGCGGCGCCGCCTCCGCCCCCATCGTCGCCGCCGCCTTCCACCCCAGCCTCGCCCCCGTCGGCGTCTTGCTCGCCGTCCTCGGCTACGTCCTCGGCACCTACGGCGCCTGGCTCTGCGGCCAGCTGATGCGGGTGACGGCGGGAGGGTGAGGAGGGCCGATCAAGTCGATCTCTGCTAGGATTTCAAGGCCTATGAGCGACCCGACCTCACTTCCCAAGCCCGACCGACTCGGCGAGATTCTCACCGATCCGAACCGCCCGGTCGCCATCGAAGTCAGCGCCAGCGGCGTGGACCTGGCACAAGTTCGAACCCTGCGGGACAAAACCCCACTCGAGCGGCTCGACTGGCTGGAAGAGTTCCTCGAAGCCGCCGATGAACTGCGCGGCTAGTCCGAACCTGACCATGGCTCTGCGCAAGAACAAGGCCTCCTCCGTAGCTCCTTCGACGACCCACAGCGTGAAACCACGCCAGTCTCAGGAAAGCAGCGGTGGCGTAGACCTGGGACTGATTCGCACGATGCTCGAGATGACTCCCCAAGAGCGTCTGGCCACGCTTGACGACTTCGTGACCTTTGTCGAGTCTGCCAGGAGGGGCACACACGCCTGAGCCGACGACGCCTGACTTCGCCACCTCAGGCAGCCGGCGCGCGGCGGTCGCGGCGACGCCGTCGCAGCATCGCCGGGCCGGTGGCGGCTTTGATCGGCGAGGTGGGAGCCTTGAGCACTTTGATCTTGGGTGCGTCCAGTTCAAAGATGAACGGAATCTCGGGGCAGAGGAAGGCCGAGTGGAGTTCCGGCCAGGGGCGATGGCCCAGGCAGGACTCGAGCAGACTGGTCTCCTCGACCTGCGCCTTCATTGGCCACACCGGCACCGCGGGATGGGAAGTCTCGATTCGGCGCAGGCCGTCGGATGCCAGGCTGTAGCCGAGCGGACGCTGGCGAAAGTAGTCGACCATCTGAGGCCAGGAGCCGAGGTTGGGACCGGCCCCCAAGCAGGGCGACGAGGCGCGAGCGCGCACAGTCAGCCGCCCCTCTGCCGTCTCGGCTCGCCAGTGCCAGAACTCGTCGCCGGGGTGCCGGTTTCCCGACCGTGGATAGTGGAGTCGGGCCGCGGTCGCGGGATGTTTGGAAACCAGTCTCATCCCCGGCAAGACCCAGACCGGGACCAGCATGCGGCGGAAGAGCACTCCCGGGATGCCCTCGCGGTCCACCACGTAGACCCGCACGTTGAGCTGCGGATAGGCGAGGCGAAGCAGCGGCAGGCCGGCCAACCCCAAGCCCTGATGGCGAAAGAACAGCGCCGAAAGGAAGGCGAAGCGCTCCCCTGACAGCTCGTGCACCTCGTAGCGCAACGGTGGCGGCAGAACCGGCATCCGCGCCACCGGCAACGCCCAGTTCAGGTACAAACAGTTACGAGCGGTGGTCTTGACTCTCATGCACTTCCAGCCAACATCTCAAGAGACCATAGCGCGCTGCAAAGGGGGCCGCAAGGCCACCTCTGATAACTTACTGGCTATATGGGAAAAATTCTCTCGCCGACCTGAGAGAGCTAGCCCTTTCTTCTCACCGATTTCGTAACGAAACGCCGTTGGTGCCTGTAGATGCAAGGAATCCGGCTTTGGCGCGACGCAGCCGTACTGGAAGTACGGCGAGGAGCAGAAAGGCCTGATGACGCGGCAGATGCAGGTGCATACGGCGTTGGAGTAGAAGATCAGTGAGAAGGAAGGGCTGAGGAGGAAGCTGATGAACCGTCTGTGCCTTGCCTTGGGAACGATGACTGCGCTGGCTTGGGTGGCCTGTTCACCACCACCGCCGGCGACCGAAGCCGATGGTCTGCCTGCCGGCGCCGAGCAGGCCGCCGCGGTGATCACCAGAGCCACGCTCGAGACACCGATCCGCGAGTTCTCCGACGATCGTTTCGAAGGGCGCGCTCCAGCTACCCGCGGCGATGTGATGGCCCGCGACTATCTGGTCTCCGCGATGACCGATCTGGGTCTGGAACCGGGTGGACCCGAGGGTCGCTGGCAGCAGGCTGTCGGCGTCGTCGGTGTCACCGCGCAGGTGCCGGCCAAGTGGTCGTTCACCACTGAGGATGGCCCGGTCGAGCTGAGCAACCTCGACGAGTTCATCGCCTTCTCCGGCGTCCAAGAGGCAGCGTCGGTGATCGACAATGCCGAGGTGGTCTTCGTCGGCTACGGCATCGAGGCGCCAGAGTATGGCTGGGACGACTTCAAGGGCACCGACCTCACCGGCAAGGTCCTGCTGATGATGAACAACGATCCCGACTGGGACCCGGAACTCTTCGCCGGCAAGACCCGCCTCTACTACGGGCGCTGGACGTACAAGTATGAGAGCGCCGCTCGCCGGGGCGCCGTGGGCGCGATCATCATCCACACCACCCCGTCGGCCGGCTATCCCTGGCAGGTGGTGCGCGCCTCATGGACCGGCGAGCAGTTCGAGCTACCGGCGGAGGGTGAGCAGCGAATCCAAGTCGGCGGTTGGCTCAGCGAGAAGGCAGCCGAGCAGCTGGTCACCGCCTCCGGCCACGATCTCGGCGCCTTGATCGAGTCGGCCAAGAGCCCGGACTTCACCCCGGTGCCGCTGGCCATCACCACCTCGCTGCGACTCGAGAATCAGCTCAACCGCGTCGACACCGCCAACGTCCTGGGGCTGCTGCCCGGCGGTGATCTGGCGGACGAGTTCGTCGTCTACACCGCGCACCACGACCACTACGGTATCGGCGAGCCCGACGCCGAGGGCGACAACATCTACAACGGCGCCCTCGACAACGCCGGCGGTGTCGGTCACCTGCTGGCCATCGCCAAGGCCTTCAAAGAGCTGCCGCAACCTCCGCGACGCTCGATCCTCTTTCTCTTCGTCGCGGGGGAAGAACAGGGCCTTCTCGGCTCCAAGTACTGGGCGGCCCATCCGACGGTCCCACCGGGCAAGGTCGCCGCCAACCTCAACTTCGACGGCGCCAACATCTGGGGCAAGACCCGCGATGTGACCTTGGTCGGCTACGGCAAGTCGAGCCTCGACGCGGTCGCCGAGCGATTCGCCGCCCGCCAGGACCGTACCGTCAAGCCGGACCAGTTCCCCGACAAGGGGTACTACTACCGCTCCGACCAGTTCAGCTTGGCCAAGATCGGCATTCCCGCCCTCTATTTCGACGCCGGTACCGACTTCGTCGGCCGGCCGGAGGGCTGGGGTAAGGAGCAGATCGACCGGTGGACCGAAACGCACTACCACCAGCCCAGCGACGAAGTGACCGACGAGTGGAGCTGGGAGGGCATGGTTGAGGACGCGCAACTCGGATTCTTCTGCGGCCTGGCCGTGGCGCAAGCCGATGGTTTGCCGACTTGGACACCCGGCGACGAGTTCGAGGCAGCCCGTCTGCAAGCCCTGGCCACGGTTCGCTGATCAAGCGATCACCAACGCCACACGAAGAACCTGTAACGACTGGTCGGCAGGAGGCGACCAAGTTCATCAAGAGGGCTAGATTCCCCCTACGGATGCTCGTTCCCCATCGAAGCTTAGGTCAAGGAGGACCGCTCAATGTTCACTTCTCATCGGTTTCGTTCAGCAGACCAGTGCACCCTAGCGGCATTCGCCCTGCTAGTTCTAATTTCCACCGCCGCCGCGGCGCAGCCATTTGGCGCCTGGATGAATCCCACCGCTGGCGACTACATTCGTGTTCCACACTCCACCGCCCTCAATCCGACCGGCGCCCTGACCGTCGAAGCCTGGGTCAACGTCAACAGCTCCTCCTGCGTCAGTATCGGCGGCAAGGACTGGACAGAGGCCTGGTGGCTCGGTGTCTGTAACGGAACGATTCGCAGCTACATGCGCGGTAGCAGCTCACTGCGCGACGGCGGTACGGTGCCGCCCGGTGAGTGGACCCACATCGCCATCGTCTTCGACGGCCTCAAACGCCGGCACTACGTCAACGGCGAACAGACCGGCGTGTGGAATGAGCCGAGTCCGCTGACCACCTCCACCGCGGAGATGCAGATCGGCCACGATGTCAGTTGGAGCGTCCCACCCGGCTCGGTGGACGAGTTCCGAGTCTGGAACGTCGCCCGCACCAAGGGACAGCTGCGCAACTGGATCAACAGACGGATCGCGGCGCCGCAACCTGGATTGATCGGTGTCTGGGGGCTGGACGGCGGCCCCAACGCCGCGGTGGGACCGCACGACGGCTCTTTCGTCGGTTCGCCGGGATTTCTCACCCTGCCGGTGGTCGCCGGTTGCGGCTTGATCTCCGTGGGCCCCAATTCGATCTGCCTCAGCGATCGGTTCCTTGTCTCCATCGACTGGCGCATTCCTGACGGCACCACGGGAAAGGGGACAGCCGCCCCCTGCGGTACGGCCGACACCGGGATCTTCTGGTTCTTCAACCCGGACAACTGGGAGGTGATGGTCAAGGCGCTAGACGGCTGCGGTTTTCCCAGCCCGCGGCACTGGATCTTCTCCGCCTCGACAACCAACGTCTATTACCGAATGCAGGTCACCGACGTTGTGGCCGGCGCGCAGAAGATCTACTTCAACTACCCGGGTCCGCCGGCGCCGGCTGTGACTGATACTTCGGCGTTTGCTACCTGTCCCTGAGCTTCTATCTCTTCGGAGTCATGGTGGTTGGGGCCGCCGGCCTTCGTTTTAGGGGGAGCTGTCCCAGCTCCCCCTCGGTCGAAGAAACGTCGTTCTTCTCCCTCACCCCCTAATTTCGCCGCTTCGCGGCGGCTCGCGCTGGCTGCGCTCGCGGCGCTTTGATGACCATGGTAGAGATCGCTTCGACGGACTGGGGTCGCGTCGCTGCGCTCGCTGCTACTCGGCGGGGGCCAGGTCTTGGTACTTGGAGCGCTCTTCTGGGGAGAGGAAGGCGGACTGCCAGGAGGCTTCTACTAGGGTGGCGATTTGCTCCTCGCCGTAGTCGAAGGCTTTGGCGAGTCTCAGGTACTCTTGCGTGAGGGTGGTTTCGAAGAAGGGGGGGTCGTCGGAGTTGACGGTGACTTGGGCGCCGGCGGCTCGGAGTTGTTCGAAGGGGTGGGAGGCCAGGTCGGGATAGACCCCGAGGGCTATGTTGGAGGTTGGGCAGACGCCGAGGGGGATCTTGCGTTGGGCCAGTTCCTCCACCAAGGCTGGATCTTCGATCGCGCGCACGCCGTGGTCGATCCGCTCCACACGGAGCTGGTCCAGTGCCGAACGGATCGAAGCCGGGCCGCCGTGTTCACCGGCGTGGGCGACCCGGTGCAAGCCGGCTCCGGCGGCTTGCGCAAAGTGTTCCTCGAAGGGCTGGTTTGCGTAGCCCACTTCCATGCCGGCGATGCCGAGAGCGGCGATCAGGCCGGGGTGGGCGATCTCGGTTTCGATCGCCCACTCGATCGTCTTGTCGGCCCGTTCGATCTCCAGGTTGCGCACGATGTCGGGGATCAGCCGCAACCGACTTCCCCACCGCTTCTCGCCCTCGGTCGCCGCTTCGGCCAGTGCTTGGCCGATCCCTGCACCGTCACCGCCATTGGCCAGGTGTGTCGAGATGGTGAAGTGGACCTCGCTGTAGGTGATGTTCTGGCGAGCCTGCTCGGCCACAAAATCGAGCGCCAGCAGGTGGAAATCCTCCGCCTCGCGCAAGCAGCGCGAGCAGGTCAGGTAGACCTCGATAAAGTGGTCGAAGTCGCGAAACCGGAACCAGCGGCGCACACCCGGCTCGTCGACAGCGGGTAAAGTCACCCGGTTGCGTCTGGCCAGCTTCAGCAGGGTCGCCGGAGGCATGGAGCCTTCGAGATGGACGTGCAATTCCGCCTTCGCTTGGGCGTGCACGAAGTCCGAGAGTGAGGAGGATGGTGACATCGGGAAGCCGGATGCTAACGCAGGACGAAAAACCTGCAAACCGGAGCGCCCGCGAGCGAACCTTTTTCAGCCCCCGTGCGTCCTACCCAGCAAGGACCCGCTACACCCTGAGGACACAATTGCGTGCTGCCTACTGATGATCTCGTCGCTCGCTGTCGCCAGGGCGACGACCTCGCCTGGGAGGCGCTGGTGCGCCGACTCCAGGGACGCGTCTACTCGCTGGCCTACCACTATCTGCGCAATCGCGAGGAGGCGCGCGACACTGCCCAAGACATCTTCGTGCGCCTCTACCAGAAGCTCGACACGCTCGGCGAGGATCGGCCTTTTTTGCCCTGGTTGGTACGGCTGGCGCGCAACTGCTGCGTCGATCGCCTGCGCCGACTGGAAGTGAGATCCCGCCACAACGCCGACATCGACGACGACTTACCAGAGGTCGCGGCGACGATGCCGACACCGGAAGAGTCCTACGTTCAGGGAGCACGCGACCGGACGGTGCACCGAGCCTTGGGGCAACTCAGCCGGACCAACCGCGAGATGATCCTCCTCAAGGAGATTCAAGGGCTCAAGATGGAGGAGATCGCCGACCTGCTGGAGGTTCCCCTCGGCACCGTCAAGTCGCGATCGAGCCGCGCCCGGATCGAGCTAGGCAAAGCACTGCACGCCCTGCGCGCCTCGACGGAGGTACTCGGATGAACTGCGCCGAGTTCGAAGCTCAACTGGACGATCTGCTCGCCGAACACGGCTCCGGCCACTTCGACCGCGACCGCCGGCGCCGCGCAATGCGCCACCTCGGAGGCTGCCACGAGTGCCTCGAATTGGCGCGACTGGCGGGGCTGATCGAGGGTTGGGCTTCTCAGGCCGCGCCCGAGGATCTTCTCGCCGCTGTTGTCCAAGGCACCATTGGCTCGCCTTGCCGGCAGGCCGAAGAGCAGCTGGGAGACTTCGTCGACGGCACTCTGCCGGCGGGGGAGCAGGAGTTGATCCGCCTGCACCTCGAACTGTGCCCATCGTGCAGCGGCCTTGCCACCGAGCTGGCGCAGCTGAACGAAGTCCTTCCCCGCCTGGCGACACTCGATCCCGGCCCTGGTTTCGTCGACCGAGTTTTGGTAGCCACCCTGCCCAGATCGGTTCGCCTGCGCCGCTGGTGGTCGCGAAATTGGCCGCGTTGGGTTCGGCGGCCCCGTTTCTCGGTGGAGCTGGCCTTCGTCGCCACGCTGATCGTGGTACTGGCTTCCGGCATGCCCTGGTCGCCTGCCGGCGCCATGCCCGACAAGATGGCCGAGTGGGTCCGAGCCGAGCCCGTTTTCCAACTCCAAGAGCAGATACGGCAGCGGCTGAGCCCTCCAGCGACCGAGCTAACCCAGCGACTGGAGCGACGGGCCACGGCGCTCAAGAGATCCGAACTGGCGCGGAGGATGGCCGAGATGGCCCACGCGGCACTACGTCCGACCAGGCGGGCCACCGAGCTCGGCTGGAACTGGAGTCGCGCCGCGAGCCGGCGCCTTGGAACCTTCTTCAGGTGGGCTGCGTCCCGGTTGATGAATGTTGAAGAACAGTGTTCTTCCCCCGACACCCCACCGACCGAATCCTCTGAGGAGAGCCACGATGAGCGAATATAACCCCACGGCCAATCCTGAGGCCGCCCCACCCCCGCCGCCGGCCTACTCCAACGATCCGGCCACGGTCAGGAGCATGCCGCCGGCTGCTTTCCAGGATCCACGGCGCAAAACCCCCTTTCTAGCCAGCCTCCTCTCCGTCATGCCGGGGCTCGGCCAGGTCTACGTCGGCTACTACCAACGCGGCTTCGTGCATGCTCTCGTCGTCGCCACGTTGGTCGCTATCCTGGCCGGTGCGGCGGACCAGCATAGCGAAGCGCTGTGGCCCTTCATCCCCCTGATGGCCATATTCCTCGGCTTCTTCTGGCTCTACAACATCGTCGACGCCGGCCGGCGGGCGGCGCTCTACAACCAGGCGTTGGCAGGCGGCAGTGAGATTGAGATGCCCAAGGATTTCCAACCGTTGAACATCGGAGGCTCGATCTTCGGTGGCCTCTGCATCGCCACCGTTGGCTTCATCCTGCTGCTCAACACCCGCTTCGGCGTCAGTCTGGACTGGGTCGCGCAGTGGTGGCCAGCGGCGCTGATGATCTTCGGCGGCTATCTGGTCTACAAGGTCTTCGAGGAACGCAAGGTCAAGGCGGCGAACGAAGAGGAACTCTAACCTTTTCGTTTGGCGGCAAACCGCTCTTTGAGCCGTTGCAGGACGTTGGCCGGCAGTAGACCCGAGACATCGCCGCCGAGGCTACAGACCTCCTTGACCAGCCGGCTGGAGAGGTAGCTGTAGTCCTCGCGCGGCATCATGAAGACCGTCTCCACCCGCGGGTTGAGGCGACGGTTCATCAGCGTCATCTGGAACTCGTACTCGAAGTCCGAGACAGCGCGAAGCCCGCGCACGACGGTGCGAGCGCCCACCTGATCCATGAAGTCGACGAGCAGGCCGGAGAAGCTGGTCACCTCGCAGTCGGGCCGATCCGCCAGTGTCTCGGCGATCAGCGCGATGCGTTCTTCGGTGGTGAACAGTGCCTTCTTCTCCGGGTTGTGCAAGACGGCGACCAGCACTTCGTCGAAGATCGGCCGGCATCGGTCCACAATGTCCAGGTGGCCGTTGTGCAGTGGATCGAAACTGCCGGCATAGACGGCGATGCGCTTGGCGTGGGTCATCTCAACTCCTTGGAGAGGTCGAACGTAGCCGAGTTGAACGCGGCGTCGGTGAGCCGCAGAAGGACCAAGGTCGTTCCTTCCGGCACCTCGACCTCGAGCTGCTCGCGGCGACCATCCAGCAAGCCGTCCTTGGGCACCACGGGGCGCCAGGGTCCGGCATCGAAACTGACCACCGCCTCACGCAACGGACTGCTGGCATCTTCGACGCTCAGGCGCAGTTTCCGCCCCTGGCGCCCACTCTTGGCCAGCACCGGTCTGGTGTGATCGATCAGCACCGGCTCGA
>JAJRVQ010000174.1 GCA_024277255.1 Acidobacteriota bacterium
CTGACTCAGGCGTACCGGCATCGGCTCGACCTCCCGCCGAACCGTAGCCCAGCAAGAAGTCAGCCCACACCGACCACCGTCCTCTCAATAGGTCGGCAAACTACCTGTTCACCAAGGACGATTCTGAGGGGTTCCGTGACACCCTCTTTGTCGCCTCCGAGCTGGCCGCCCTGGCCCGCCAACTCGATCACCAGGCCGCCCCGGCTCACATCTTCGCCCTCGTCGAAGAGCACCGCGGCGCCGCCTACCGGCTGGCCCGCATCGCCGAGCTGGTGCCCCAGCTGCACTCGCTCGCCGCCCTTTTCGCCGAACTGGAAGATCTCTCGCCTCCACAAGCGGAGAGCTGGGAGCCGGCCATCGAAGCCGACGGCTTCGCCCCCGTGCAGTACCACCCCGATCCGCTGCGCCAGCTGCTCTCGGCGGCCCGCGCCACGGCCAAGAGACTGCGCCGCATGGCCGGCTACCTCAACACCCGCCTGGCGGTGCTGCCGGCCGACACCCCGAACCACCTCACCCTCACCGCTCAAACCGACTCGGCCCTGGCCGCCCTGGCCGATGCGACGGTGGCGCTGGAGGAGGTGGGCGGGTGAAGAGCAACGGGAAGGGGACTCTGCCAGCTACGGCTCTACGGACTAGCAGTAGCAACGAAGGACTCTGACTGGAAGAGAGTTTGACGCTTTGATCTGGTGAAAGATTCTTGTGTAGTACAGTTCCGTGGAGCCTAACGCACTCACGGAATACCACCCAACAACTGACTCACCTCAGGAGGTATTCATGTCAAAGAAAGTCGTACTGATTTCGGGCGCCTTGGTCTTCTTGGCGCTCGCCGTAGCCGCTCAATCCATCGTCACCTACGAAGGCTGTTTGGACTGTGTTTGGTCTCGCCCCGGCGGGCTCTTCTCGCCCAAGATCGGTCTCTGCAAGAACGTTCTTAACGGTGCAGGGACCACGGAGTGTTCTCAGTCCCTCGACGGTTCGGGAACTCAAAGTAGCTGCAACAGTAAGGGGCAGTGGTGTGAGGCCATCTTGGTAACAGCGCCGCCGCTACCTCCTCTACCTGGATCCGGTGGATCGGGTGGCTCGGGTGGATCGGGTGGATCGGGTGGGGGCGGCGGCTGGGGAGGTTCCAGCGGTGGTGGTGGCTTCTGCACCGTTGTCGGATGGGGCTATTGCCCATTGAATTGCAGTACCTGTACCGTCCTTCCAGCCAAATGACCATACTCGCCTCTTTCAGCAGAGTTTGGAGAGCCGTGCACGCGGCTCTCCTCTGCCTGCTAGTGCACTTTCTTGTCTGTGTGGGCGCTACTTCCGCTCAACTGCCTTCCAGCGAAGAACAGATCTCGGCTCGCTTCGAGTTCCGCTTTGGCGCAGCGCTACCCGTCGTTGAACAAGGTGAAATCGCCCTCGATCCACTCGACGAAAGATTGACGCCTCGCACAATTCGTGTCACCGGCAAGTCTTTCGTGGAGACCATGCTGCCCCCGGGGACCAGGTGGCGAATCTCAGCGCGGATTCCGGCGTTCTGGACTCCAGTGACCGAAGTCGAAATACCGGCCACAGGATTCGGTATCCTCCACAGAATCTTTCTATGGCCGGCGGCGTTCCTGGAGGGGCGACTGCAAGTTCCCGTTAGTGCGCCGATACCGTCGCAGCTCAACCTTCAAGCGATTGTCGCGCTGCCAGGCAATACCGACCTTCCGGCCAAGCGAGTCGAGATTGCCTGCGATGTTGATAGGGAAGGGCGATGGCATTGCCCAGCTCCTGCCACCAAGCTGGTTCTGCGCTTAGACGCCCCCGGCCTTACCCCACGAACTCTGCCCGAGACAACGCTGCGCGAGGGGCAGACGTTCGACTTTGGGCCGGTGGTGCTCATCGCGGACGAAGAAGGGCGAGACCCATTGCCAGGCTTGCCCACCACCGAGGCTACCGCTGCCTTGCGATTGTCGTGGCAACTGGACAAGCGAGGTCAAGTCCCGGAGCTGCAAGGAAAACTCAGACTGGCCCGTCAGGGCCAGCTCGTCGAATTCAGGGTGAAGGATGACAAACCAGCGATGCTGCACCTCCCCGCAAACAGTGTCTGGGAGCTTTCCACAGACTTAAAGGGGCTCTGGCGCCCCAGCCTATCCATCAGTGTTGGTGCCGCGGGAAGTATCACCGAGTTACCGGTGAAGCTATGGCGCAGTGCTGTGGTGGAAGGCCACTGGGCACTGGCCGATCCCAGCCAATCGCCACCGCAGCAGATGCGCATCGAAACCAGCCCACCGCCGAGGTCTCGCCAGTCCTCTCAACCACCGGCCGCCATAGTTCCTTGCACGATGGACGATCAAAGGACCTTTCGATGCACGGTGGCAGCCGGACAGCAGGACCTGATCTTGCGGGCCGACGGCTTCGTGGCGCACTATTTCTGGGACCAGCGGCTCAGCGCCGCCGAGGCTCTTTCGCTCGGCAAGGTGCAGTGGATCGCCGGTGCTTCGCTGGTCGGTCGAGTGGTTGCCGAGGATGGCGAGATCGATCCGCGTCTTTGCCAGGTACGGCTGCTTCGCCAGCTGGCCAATGGCAAGCGGACTCGTTCTAGCGAGCGGTTAGCGAGAACCGGTGCAACCGGCATACTCAATGAACGGGGTTTCTTTCAGATTGGCGGTATTGCGCCTGGGACCTACGTGCTCGAAGTGACCCATCCCGGATTCGCACCAGCTGAGATTGCTCCAGTACAGATCCTGACCGCTTCGGAAAGTTCGATCACCGAGGACCTGGTTCTTCGCCACCCTCGGACTTTGGAAATAGTGGTTCAACCGGCTACCGCTTTGAGCAGCCGCCCTTGGCGGATCGAAGTGGATCGAGCCGCTCGGTTTTCCAACAATTTCACCGAAGTCTACGCAGGCCCTGCGGACGAGCAAGGTCACCTTCGGCTTGTCGATCTACCTCCAGCCATGTACAGGGTTACCATCCTAGATCCCGCGGGCAATCGACTGTACTCGAACTACCATGTCGAGGTTGGATCTGAAGCGGACACCATCCACGAGATCGATCTTGATTTGACGCTCATCGAAGGCAAGCTGCGCTACGATGGCGAGCCGCTGGAAGCTTCTCTCTTCTTCGGTGGTTTCTTCGGTGCTGTTCGAGTACAGATGGACTCGGATAGTGAGGGCAACTTCGCTGGAATGCTACCCCGGGATGGTCGCTGGAAAGTCGAAGTAAAGAGTCAGAGTCCACCGATTGAGACTCAGCGTGACATTAAGATCCATGCCAATCGGTACCGTGAAGCGAAACCGAGAATCGACTTACCTGTAACTGAAGTCTACGGTCGAGTGGTCGACGAACGAGGCCAAGCGGTTGCCGTAGCCCAGGTATCTCTTGCCACCTCTGAGTCCAACATCTCGATGAAGGTCGATCACCACGGAGAGTTCCGGTTTCTCGCCGTCCCAGAGGGAACCGTCGCACTCAGTGCGGAGGCACTCGATCGGTTCAGCTCCGAGACGAGACTCGAAGTCTTTCCAGACCAGACCTACGGTCCTTTGGAGCTACGCCTTCAAGATCTCGTGGACTGGAGTGGGCAAGTTGTCTCGCCACGCGGTCCCGTAGTCGGGGCGGGCCTGGATCTAACTTTTGGAGACCAGTTCTCGAATGTCACTTCAGTACGCACCGGTCTCGATGGCAGGTTTACCGCTCGCATTCCAGCACAAGCGCAGCGAGTGCATGCCGTGATCAGCCCACCGGGCTACACATTGACCACAGCCATGGCCCTGGCTAGCGAAGAAGCAACCTTTCGTGTTACTCAGGAGGGTGGAACCTTGCGCCTAAGGGTACCGTTCGAGCCAGGAGAGCACACGGAGTTGCCACAGCTCTTGTTGATTTGGAGGGATGGAGAAGTCCTCTCGCCAAATGATCTGAATCGGTGGGCACAAGGACACGGTATGAGGTACCACCTCGGCCACGAACTGCGTGTGCCGAAGGTGGCTACTGGGCAGTACCGAGCCTGCCTGGGGCCACGAAGCATGGCTCGATTTTCCTCTTTGGAACGATGGTTAGCGGAGGTCGCAAGCTGTGCATCCGGCTACCTCATCGCTGGGAGCGAGCTGGTTCTCGAACTGAACCAAAAATGACAACAGGGGAATTGCCAATCTGTTCATCCTTCCCCACGTGTAAATGGATCGCAGCTCCTTGCGCACAAACGCCGACTTCAATGGTTTCGATCGCGTTTCAAGCCAAGACATCCGAATGCCGGCGCACGCGGCTAACCCTTGCCCACCGCATACGAACCAAGGCGCCCTGATCGAGACGAGCTACCGCACGCGGGAACTCTACGACGCCTTGGGCCGGCTGGTGCGCCTGCGCGACAGCTCCTCGGCCAGCGGTGAGGTCAACACCGACTACCGCTACGATGTCGGCAACCGGCTCAAGACGGTGCTGCAAGGGAGCCAGAGGCGCCGCTTCACCTACGACAACCGCGGCTTCCTACTGTGGGAAGAGCACCCGGAGCTGGGCAGCACCGGCAACGGCCGGGTGAGCTACTGGAACTACGACGCCCGCGGCCACGCTGGCCGCAAGGACGACGGTCGCAACGATCTGACCTTCACCTACGACGCCGCCGAGCGGCTGGTGGCGGTGAGAGAGTCGTCGGGACTTCGCCGGCCACTGAAACGGTTCGTCTACTCTGGCCAAAACGGTGTTGGTCAACCCGGCGGCACCGACTACCGTAAGGGCAAGCTGATCGAGACTACGCGCACCAACTGGGTGGTCGATCCGCGCGGGCCGCAGAACGTCGAGAACCCGGTGGAAGTGATCGAGCGCTACCAGTACAAGACCCCCTCGGGCCGGGTCTCCCAGCGCACCACCCTGACCCAGAACGTCTCTATCGCCATGCCGGAGTTTTCCGTCGGCTACAGCTACAACACCCTTGGTCTCGTCTCCACCCTGAGCTATCCGCGCTGCGGCGGCGCCACCAGCGGCTGCACCACGGCGCCCAGCAGCCAGAAGAGCCTCACCCATACCTACACCTACGGCCAGCTCAGCGCCATCCCCGGCTACTTGACCGGTCTGACGTATCATGCCAACGGCATGGTCCACGAAGTCAAACACAGCAACGGGATCACCGATACCCA
>JAJRVQ010000175.1 GCA_024277255.1 Acidobacteriota bacterium
AAATCGCCAAGGCGGCCACGGAGATCACCTACAACAAGGGCGAAGTGATCATCGAAGAGGGCTCCACCAGCGACGGATTCTACCTGCTCCTCGAGGGGGAGGTCGACATCGTCCGCAGCGGCGACAAGCTCGCCTTCCTCTCCTGCGACGACGAAGACAACTTCTTCGGCGAGATCTCGGCGATCTATCCCGAGCGCAGCCGCAGCGCCAGCGTCACCGCCAAAACCAAGGTCCGTTGCTTGCAGATCCGCGGCAGCGAGGTTCGCTACCTGTTTGAGAACCACATGGGCGTGCGCTATGCGCTGCTGGTGGCCATGAAGCAGCGCGCCGGCTAACCGGAAGAGGGAGAGGATGACGCGATGAAACTGTGGAGTGACAGCTTCAACGATGGCGACCCAATCCCGGCCGAGTTTGCCTTTGGCAAACACAACGCCGAGTCCAACGTCGAGCTCAGCAGCAACAAAAGGCCGCACTTTGCCTGGTCCGACCTTCCGGTGAACACCAAGTCCCTGGTCATGTTGTGCGTCGACGTCAGCGTCCCCTCCAAAGGAGACGACGTCAATCAGGCGGGCAAGGTCGTGCCGGCGGAGTTGCCACGGGTCGACTTCTACCACTGGGTGTTGGTCGATCTCCCCCCGGAGCCGGCGCAGCTCACACCGGGGGAGTTTTCAGACGGCGTCACCGCGCGCGGCAAGTCGAGCCCCGGACCACGCAACACCCGCTCGGGCCTCAACGACTACACGGGCTGGTTCGCCGGCGACGCCGAGATGGAGGGCAAGTACTTCGGCTATGACGGCCCCTGTCCCCCTTGGAACGACAGCCTGGTGCACGAGTATCGCTTCACCTTGTACGCCACCGATCTCAACCACATCCCCGTCGAGGGTGAGTTCACCGGCGCCGACGTCCTCGCGGCGGTCGAGGGCCACCTCCTCGACCAGGTCATGATCCGTGGCTCCTACCACATCTACCCCGGGGCCAAGGTCTCGGGGGCGTAGCTTGCCCCGGAGCGCCGCTTTCCCCTACAGGAGAGCCATGCGCTCACCTGCCGCCCTCCTGTGTGCTCCTTGGGTGTTGGTCTCCTGCGCCAGCGTGACGCCCATCGAGATCGTCACGGTTGCAGGGGACACCAGGCGGCGGTGACCGAGGCCGCGGCGGGCAAGGGTGAGCTGCCGGCAGCGGAGGAGGTGGCGCCGGTGGAGAGACCCGAGGCCGACGTGGAGGCGAGCACCGCCACCGACGTGAGTCCAAGCACCGACCCCGGCGTCGATCCAAACAGCATCTCCGATGTGAGTCCGAGCCCCGACCCCGATCCGTAGGCGATCATCGCTCGATCACGGCGCCCCGCGTCCGGCGCGAACCGCTGCGAGGGCGGCGACGAGGTAGGCATACTCCTCGGCGGAGTACGCCGCGGCCGTAAACTCGCCGCGGACCATGGCCAGGGTGATCTCTTCGATGACCGAGGCTTGCTGCTCGGGGTTGAGCTCGGCGAAGCTCTTGCCCTCGTTCATCCCCTGACGCCAGTCGTAGGCGCCGCCGCGATCACCGCTGTCGAGGGTGGCCTTGGCCTGGGCCCACAGGGACTCGTGGATGTAGTCGGCGCCGCCGTTTTGGAACTGCCAGACGTGACCCATCTCGTGGGTGAGCGTCCTCGACCCCCGCGTGTTGAGATCGCCGTCGGCGTCGAAGTAGCTGTCGGGGAGGTAGATGGTGTCGCCGACGGTGCGCGCCGCCCCGTAGGAGACCCAGCCGCCGCGCTTGACGCGGACTCGATCGAGATCCACCGAGTCACCGTAGACTTGGCGCAGCATGCGCTTCTCTTCCTCACTCAGAGGGCGCGCGGGCTGCTCGAAGCCGAGGAGGGTACCAACGGCGCTCACCGCCCCGGCGAGGGTCTGCGCGGCGACGTCGGCGATGCCGCCGAGGGCGCGCTTACCGGCGCTGAGAACGCCCTTGCCCCAGGCTTCAAAGGCGCCGCCGATGTCACCTTTGAACAGCTTCTTCAGACCTCGCCAGCCGCTGTCGGCGAGACCACGGAACACCTCCACCGGGGTGCGGACCAGCTCGCGCAGGATACCCAAAGCGGTCTGGCTCACCGTGCGACCGATGTCCAAACCGCGGTCAGCGATCCACTTCAGCGGCTTGCCCAAGGGGCCGAGGAGCGGCGCGAAACCATCGACGAGGATCTGCGCCGCGCTAAAGATGCCGTCCACCAGCTTCGCCGGCCCTTGCAGGATCCCCTTGTCGATGCCGGTCCACAGGCTGTCGAAGGCGGCGCCAAACTTGCCGCGGAAGATGTTGGTGAAGAAGCCACCGACGCCCTGGGTCATCTGTTTGAAGAATCCGCCGACGGTCTGGCCCACGGAGCTAACGACGCTGCCCACCGCCTTGCCGACCGACTTGACCGCACCGCCGATCGCCTTGCCCACGGACTTGACCGCCTTGGCGACAGCCTTGAAGGGGTTCCAGAACTCAACGGCGACCTCTTTGCCATCAACGATGATGGTGCCGCTGTCGTCCTCGGCTTGGATCGCGCGGATCTGTGCCCGACTGAGTGGCTCGCCGGAGAGCAAGCGACGAAACAGCTCGCCCTCGTCGCCGCTGGCGTCTCGGGTGTTGAGCACCGTGTCGAGATAGTGCCCCGCCTCTTCGACGTAGGTGCGGGCGGCGAGCTCTGGGTCGCCTTTGAGATCGGCGTTCAGGTAGACCACTCCGGCCTCGGCGTTGAAGGCGCCGTTGGCACCGCCGAGCGTGTTGGCGTCGACCCACTGCACCGGTGGCATCCAGGAGAAGTCACCCTTGAGGGCGCGCTGGCGTAGAGCTTCCCCTTCGCTCCTGTCGTAACCGGGACCGAAGACCGTGGCGAGGAAGGCATCAAAGGCTGCCTTGTCACCCGCCTTGCCGGCAAACTGTTGCCGCAACAGGGACTGCACGGCGCCTGCGTCGGAGGTCCCCTGACCGGCACTGCTCGAACGCTGCAGTCAGGGCGGCGACAAGCCGGTGCGCCTCGTCGACCGTCCCGGTGGCGGCCACAGTCGTGCGCCCCCCTGAGGGCCGCGTCCTGCTCGGAGCTGCTGAGGCTCGGCGGTGGCGCCGATGACGGTGCGAGTCGAGGTCGACGGCGACAGTGGACTCCATCACGTGGTGTGGCTAAAGTGGATCATCCTGACTTTTGGACCTCCGCTTAAGTATGAGGGAGGGGAGTTGGAGGGTCAAGTGGTGGGAATCGGGTGTCTTGAGGGCTTTGAGGGATGTAGGTTGGGTTCTGGTTTGCGTTTACGAACGT
>JAJRVQ010000176.1 GCA_024277255.1 Acidobacteriota bacterium
CACTACTTCCCCTTCGGCGAAGAGACCAGCGTGCCCGGCAGCGAACCGATGAAGTTCACCGGCCACGAGCGCGACTTCCATCTCACCTCCGGCGCAGGTGACGATTTGGACTACATGCACGCGCGGTACTACAATCTGAATCTGGGGCGGTTCCTGAGTGCTGATCCGGTAGGCGGCGACCCGCGAATCCCCGGCAGCTGGAACGCGTTTGCCTACTCTCTGGATCGACCAATGATCTATACTGACCCGGATGGCAGGTTCTCCGTCGCCCTCTTCCAGAGTTTCGCCAATCTTCTGTCGCAGTTTATCTTCGATGACGACATCACGGTCGTAGGGGAAGCGCCGGAAGAGGTTTCGACGTTAAACTTGATCGATCTGCCCGGTTCCAACCTTCCTGGGGCAGGTAGGGATGAATTCTCGTTGACGCTCGTCGAAACTGCGCTGGTGAGTCTACCGATTTATGACAATGGGTATGGCGAGTGTGTGAGAAGATACCGTGCGTCGCCAGAGAAGGCTCTCGTGTTTTTGGGTTCAAAGATACCCAAGCGGATAGTTCCTCCATTTCGAATTGTCAAGCAGAATCAGCGGTTCACTACGCTTTCGAGCGCGTTGTCGTTTCAGCTTGGCCAACGATTCGCCCAGACACCGGGATTAGTGGCGATCCGTCGAGGATTGCGTGTCGGTGGAAGGGCAGTGTCTCATGTCGCGACACCACTGACGATCGCCGAAGGGATTTGGGATATTGGAGCGCTGACAGGCTGTGCGTTCAGGAGGTAGTTTCGTGCATTGGATAGCAGCAGTTGGCCTGGCGGTTCTTGCAGTGGGTGGTGCGAGAGTGTACCGTGCTTGGCTCCGAGGCAAGCTGCGAACTGTGACGGAGCGAGAGTTTGTTCACTTGTATGGCTGCAGGTACTCGGGCGAGCAGAGCAAGGTCCTTGCCGAACGCCGCCGGGTAGCATCTGAGCTCGGCGTGCCTGTGGAGAAACTATATCCAGCACTGACTTTTGAGCAATTGGCGAGACATTTCCGGCATCTGGGCGATTGCCAGATAGGTTGGGAATTTCTCGACCAGGAGGCGGAGAGTAGGGGGAAGGAAGTAGGTGTCGAGGTGCCGGAGCAGGGATTTCGGACGATTGGTGAGTACATCCAGTTTATGGTATTCACCGGAGACAAGTAGATGCGGTAATGCTGGAACAGTGTATGAGGGGGGTCGTCTGGATACTGTTGTGTACGATCGGATAGGTGCGCAGGTCGGATCTGCAACGCTGGCCATGGTACCACTTGCAGCTTTACTCAAGCGGCTCGTGCCTCCGTTCCGGATCCCGAAAACTAACCAACCCTCGACTACTCTGCTGAGCGTTGCTGCGGACCAGACTCTGGTGCATTTCCCTGGGAGGGCGTCGCTCACAGCAGCGCTGCGGGCCGGTCTTTGACAGACGGGAAGAGCAGTGTCGAAAGCTGCAACGCTACTTACCGTCTTCGAAGGGTCCGATGATATTGGAACGCTTCTGGCCTGCGGTATCGTGAGGTGAGGTGGTGACGGGTCTAGTAGTTGCTGTGGTTCTGGTTGGGGCCATCTTTGTGTTCAGCTACATCCATCGGCGCAGGCGCTGGTTGCTGTTGCCAAGAATCTCTGATGAGGAGTTTACAGTTCATTTTGGAGTTCAGAGTGATGAGGAGCGGCGGGCTGTTTTGGAAGAGCGGTGGCGCATTGCGACGATTCTGGCTTTACCTTCCGAGAGACTTGCTCCGACGCTGGAGATCAATGAGATCGTTGTGCACTTTGAACCGTTAGTTGAAGTGCATCTGGGTGTGAGTGACTTACTGGACGAAGCAGAGGAGGAGGCGAAGCTCGCTGGTGTCGAGTTTCCCGAGGAAGGGTTGGCGACGGTGGCGGAGTACATCCGGTTCATGCTGCAGGTGCGCGACGCTGGATGAATTTGGCTGGAAGTGGAAGTGATTCTTGGCGAGGAGGTACCGATAGGACCGAGGACTCTCCGAGGTCGTTGAGGAGGTCGGTTTCACTGACCGGGTTGGCGGAGATGACGGCAACAGAGCGAGGCCTCGTTGAGGATAGGTTCCGGTAGCCTCGCCACCCTATAATGCAGCTGCCGCGAAACCGACCCTGAGGAGAGACCCTTTGGCCCTGATCGAGAGCAAGCTGCGCAAGGATGAGAAATTCGCCCGCCGGGCCGAGCATTGGCGCGGTGAGGTGGAGAGGCTGCGCCGGCAGGAGGCCCAGATTCGGTTGGGCGGGGGGATGAAGCGGCTGGAGAAGCATCGTGCCAAGGGCAAGATGACGGCGCGCGAGAGGATCGCCGCGTTGTGCGATCCGGGGACGCCCTTCTTGGAGTTGGGGCTGTGGGTGGCGTTCGGCTTCTACGAGGAGCACGGCGGTGCGCCGGCGGCGGGGGTGGTGATTGGTGTCGGCCGCATTCACGGTCGCGAGGTGATGGTGGTGGCCAACGACGCCACGGTGAAGGCCGGCGCCTGGTTTCCGCTGACGGCGAAGAAAGTGCTACGGGCGCAGGAGATCGCGTTGGAGAATCGGCTCCCCATCGTCTACCTGGTCGATTCGGCGGGGGTCTTTCTGCCCATGCAAGACGAGATCTTTCCCGACAAGGAGCACTTCGGTCGTGCTTTCTACAACAATGCGCGGCTTTCGGCGGAGGGCGTCTTGCAGCTGGCGGCGGTGATGGGGCCCTGTGTGGCGGGGGGTGCCTACTTGCCGATCATGAGCGATGAATCGCACATCGTGGATGGCACCGGCTCGATCTTTCTCGCCGGCTCCCACCTGGTGAAGGCGGCGATCGGCGAGGAGATCGAAAACGAAGAATTGGGCGGCTCGGTGGTGCAGTGCGATGTCTCCGGCGTGGTCGACCATCGTCACCCGGACGATGCGACCTGCCTGGCCAAGATCCGTAGCCAGGTCGAGCAGCTGGCCGAGGCGCAACGGGCGCCCTTTGCCCGCCGTGCGCCGGCACAGCCTGCCCACGAGCCGGCGGAGATCTGCGGTGTGCTGCCGATCGATCGCGCCAAGCCCTACGACAGCCATGAGCTGCTGGCGCGGTTGCTCGACGGCAGTGAGTTCGACGAGTTCAAGGCGAGTTACGGCAAGACGCTGATCTGCGGCACGGGCTGGATCGAAGGGCGAGTGGTTGGTGTGGTGGCCAATCAGCGGTCGATCGTCTCGCGTAAGACCGGCACCGGTCTCTCCGACAAGGAGCTGCAGATCGGTGGCGTCATCTACTCCGACTCGGCGGACAAGGGGGCGCGCTTTGTCGAGCTGTGCAACCAGAAGAAGATCCCCCTTCTATTCATCCAAGATGTCACCGGTTTCATGGTGGGTAGCCGGGCGGAGCGCGGCGGCATCATCAAAGACGGCGCCAAGATGGTCAATGCCGTGGCCAACTCGGTGGTGCCCAAGATCACCCTCTTCGTCGGCAACTCCTACGGGGCCGGCAACTATGCGATGTGCGGCAAAGCCTACGGTGCTCGCTTTCTCTTCGCCTGGCCCTCGGCGTCGATCGCCGTGATGGGCGGCCAGCAGGCCTCCAACACGCTGCTTTCGATCCAGCTGAGAAACCGGGGCGACGGGGTTAGCGAGGAGGAGAAGAGCGAACTCCTGGCGCGGATTCAGCAGCGCTTCGACGACGCGATGAACCCGCGCTACGCGGCGGCGCGGCTGTGGATCGATGCCATCATCGACCCTGCCGAAACGCGGCAGGTCTTGGGCAGGGCGCTGGAGTGCGTGGCCAACAATGGACGGTTGGATGAGTTCAAGACCGGGGTCTTTCAGACTTGATGGGTCTTCACCGCTCGTTGGCGTTCGATCCAGTCGAGCGCCAGACCGATGGCTAGAGCGCTCAGGCCGGCGGCGAGGACGGCGGTGGCCCAGGCTGGGAGGTCGAGCCAGTCGTAGCGCTCGGCGATCAAGTAGAGGGCGACGGCGGTATTGAGCAGCCCCGCGTAGTAGAAGCTCTTGCGCTGGCGAAGCATGCTGGCGAAGGCGACGGCCAGGGCGAGGGCGAGGTAGAGCCAGGCGAAGAAGGGTGCGTATTCCTCCTGCATGTTGAGCCAGGAGAGCGGCTCGAGCACCGCGAAGGGCGAGACGATCAGCAGCAGCCGCGACGGCAGGCGGGCGGCGCGGATCTGCGAGCGCTCGGCGAAGGCGCCGGTGGCGTAGATCGCCAGGCCGGCGAGGGTCGCGGCGGTGACCGTTTCGAGTAGGGTCGAATCGCTCACCCCGGCCGGCTCGAATCGGTCGAGTGAGAAGCCCGGCCAGGCGAAGAGCCGCCCGTGCAGACAAACCAACTCCAGGCACAGCGCCCACAGACCGGCGGCGGCGACCCAGAGCGGTGTGGTGAGCCAGCTCCAGCCGGCTCGGAGCCCGGCCCAGCCGCTCGCCACCAGCGCACCGACGAGCGGCAGCAGGTGCAGGGCCAGAAGATCCCACCGCTCTTCTTCCAGCCATGAACGCAGGCCGAAGTCGGCCAAGAGTGACACCGCCGCCAGTACCGTGGAGGTGGTGAAGAGCGCCGCCAGCCCGACCGTGCGGGTACGCCGGGCGAGGAAGAAGGCCCAGCCGGCGGAGAGCACCGCGGCCACCTGCGTTTGGCGGTCGGAGACCACCCCCTCCAAGAGCTGACCACCCTCCTTCGCCCACCAGCCGAGTTCGGCGAAGATCAGCAGTAGGAAGACCGGCAGCAGCGCCGCGGCACCCAGGTAGAGCGCCACCGCCAGCCCCTTGCGCCCGCGCCGCTCGAGCATCAGGCCGAGTGCGCTCACCCCGACGAACGGCAAGCCGAGTGCCACCATCGGGCCGGCGAGGCCGCTGCCCCCCTCCAGCAGGCGGTATGCCGTGAAGTAGAAGAGTCCACCCAGGAGCATCAGGAAGGCGCCCAGGTAGAGGGAGATCGCCGAGGCCGACAGCCGCCGGCTCTCGACGATCCAGTCGTCCTCGCGGGCCAGTAGCTTGCCGTACGCCGCCTCCAGTCCGCTGGCCTCGTGCGGGTAGATCAGCTTGAGCGCCAGCCACTCGCGAAACTGCGCGACCTGCGGCAGCACCCGCCGTTCGAGCGCCGAGGCGTAGAGGCTGGGTCGCGCCGTCACCGGGCGGCCGTCGAGGTAGCGTTCGAGTTCTCGCGCCATCTCGCGGGCGCTCGCGTAGCGCTCGCGCGGGTCGGCCTCCATCGCCTTGAGCGCGATCGCCTGGAGCGGCTCCGGCACTTCCGGAGCGATCTCCACCGGCAGCCGCGCCCGGCCGGCGCGCACCGCCGCCAACAGTTCGGCCTCCGTCGCTCCGGCATAGGGGCGCTCGCCGGTCAGCAGCTCGTAGAGCACCACCCCTAGTGAGTAGACGTCGGCACGGGCGTCGATCGGTGGCGCCGCTAGATCCGCGCCTCCTCCTCCGGCTGGCTCGCGGCCTTCGTCCGGCGCCGCGAGCTGCTCCGGTGCCGCGTAGGCGGGGGTGCCGGCACCGTGGCCGCGCAACGGGTCGGAGCCGCTGAGCCCGAAGTCGAGGATCTTCGGCTGGAGCTTGCTGTCGAGCAGGATGTTGGCCGGTTTGAGGTCGCGATGCTGCAGCCCCTTGCCATGCGCCACCTCGACCGCCGCGCACACCTCGCTCATCACTCGCGCCCGTTGCCTGAAGGTGAGCGACGGACCGATGGTGGAGAGTTCGAAGCCGTCCACGTACTCCATCAAGAGCACCGAGCCTTCGGGTGTGCTTCGCAACTCGTAGACCTGCACGATGCGCGGGTCGGAAAAAAGGGCCAGCGCTCGCGCCTCGCGCAGGAAGTCGCCGTATCTGGCCGTGGCGCCTCCCCCTGGCATCACCTTGGCCGCTACCGTGCGGCCGAGTTCCAGGTCCTCCAGCTTGTAGACCTCGCCCATGCCACCGGCGCCGATCCGTTCGATGGTGCGGAAGCCTTCGAGTTCGAGAAGCGGGCGAGGGGTGAGTGAGTGAGGCCGGCCACTCGGGGTGCCACCGGAGGAGAGACGTGCGTCGATCTCATCGTAGGTGGCGATCAGCGCTTCCAGCTGTTCGGTCAGCTCTGGCCGCTCGGTGCACAGCTCGGCCGCCGAGAGGTGCTCGCCGCCCATCTCACGGCGTTCGGCGTAGCGTTCTAGCAAGGTGGCGAGCTGCGCGTCGGTCTCAGTCGGCATTGTCGTCTCCGGGAGGTCCGGTCATCTTCAGCGTCAAAGCGGCCATCGCTCGCGCCATCAGCATGCGACAGGCGTCGGCGCCTCGACCCATCCGCCGGCCGACCTCGGCGAAGGAGAGCTCCTCGAAGCGCCGGAGCAGGATCACCTCGCGGTATTCGGGTTTGAGCGTTTCGAGGGCCGTTTCGAGTTGGCGCTGGCGCTCGTCCTGAAGCACTCGGGTGAGTACCCCTCGCACCTGTGCCGCCAGTCCCGCGCCGACCTCTTCGAGGCCGACGTTGAGCGCCGCCTCGCGTTTTTGCCGCCGGAAGTAGTCGCGCCGGTCGCGGATCTCGTGATCGGCGATGCGAGCCAACCAGGCTCCGAGCGTGGCGCGGTCCTCGCCCTCGAACTGCTCGATGCGTTCGAAAGCGCGAAGGAGTGTGGTTTGCAGAATGTCGCGCGATTCGAGTTGCCGGCGCAGCTGCGGTCCCAAGCGCAGCCGGATCAACCCGAGCAAGCGGCCGGCACAGCTCTCCAAGAGGGCCCCCAATGCCTGGTGCGAGCCGGTGCGGGCTCGGCTCAACAGATCGACACTCTCGGCGTGGTTCATCAGGGCAGAACGTATCACCGGGCGCGGCGTTCGGTTTCGCCGCAAATGCCGTCTACCTGAGTGAACGGCCTCAAGACCGCTAACCACCGGGGCCGCGGAGGAATCTGATGAAACGAGCATGCTCCGCGTTGCTGGCTGCCTTTGTCGCGATCGCTGGCGGCTGCACGATGACCGCCGAGACCTACCATTCTCTCTACCTCGATCCGGACGGCACCGTCACCTGGAGTGTTGTCGAACGCAACGTACGCTCCGAAAGTGACGACCCGCATCAGCGCGAGAGCGATGAACAGGAGTGGCTGGCCGAACTCGATGGGGGCAGAAACCCCGTTGCTCTGGCTCTCGCCCAGCTGGGCGCCACCTCCGTCGAAACGCAGCTGCTGCGCCGGGAGCGTCCTTTCAACGCGCTGACCGAAGCGACTTTCACCGCCATCGACGACCTCGCCAGGGCAATCGGTGACGGCCTCTGCGTCGAGACGCGCGCCCGACTGACCAGGGAAGGTTCCCAGCATCGTCTGGAGATCGAGATCGACTTCGTCGAAGAAGAACTCGAATGCGACGAAGCCGGAACCCTCCTTCCTCTATGGGACGCCTTGGAAGAACTCACTATCCACCTCACGAAAGGTGCGTTCACCGAAGCCCAAGGCTTCACCCTGGACAGAACCGCCGCCGTCGCCACCATCGACCAGTTGTCCGACGAACCCGGAACCGAACGGTTGGTACTGGCTTGGGAAGAAGGAAAGTAATCGAACGAGTCCAGCGCCAAGAACCAGCTCCCATGGCACGAGCCGTCAGGCGAGCCCGACCGCTTCGCGCCTCGGGGGGGCAGGATGCTGAGCACAGCCCGTGAGCCCTCCGGGCGAACCCGGCCGCGTAGGCCGGCCTCCTTGGGGTTGAAGCCGCCCACCCTCCCCCCACCCTTTTGTATTTGGGGGCTGTCGCGCAGCCCCCGCCAGCGAAAGAAGCGTGGTTCTTTCGCCGGCCCCCCAACGAGGAGTTGCTCCGCAACCCAGCGCAGCGCGTGAGCCCTCCGGGCGAACCCGGCCGCGTAGGCCGGACTCCTTGGGGTTGAAGACGAAAAACCGCGTTTTTTCGTCTGAAGGGGTCTCGGAGAGAGACCCCTATAAACAAAAGGGAGGGGGAGCGGGCGGGCGGGCAAGCCCGCCCGCGGGCGGTGATACTATGTATTTCGTCCGTAAGCAATAGTTGCACAGGGGGAAGCGGACTTTGATTATGATCGGGGACGACAGTGGGGTAAAAGAATGCTGTACGAGAGGCTCTCGGACACCATGCAAGCGATGGTGGATGTGTATGCAGAGAAGGTGCGTGATCTGCCTTGGCCGCGGACGAGTGACTTGATCGGTGAGGCGACGGGCCATTTCCGCGAGGAATACGAAGGGCGTCAGGCTCGCGTGGCGGCGCTCGGTTTCATGACGGCGGTGCTGGAACGGTTGGAGGTGGCGGAGGTGGATGACCCGCATCAAGCCTGTCTGTATACGCTTTCGCTGAATCCGGAGCACCACCGGCTTGCGGATGCCTATCTGGAGAAAAATCCTCAGGTGCGTGAGGTTCTGGAGGCGGAATTGGAAGGCGAGCTCGGTGTCAATTAACGCTTTGTAGAAGGCGGCTGGGAAGCGTTGCCGCGTGGTAATGTCAGTTCTTCTATGAGCACCATTCGCATCGGCAACGGACAAGGTTTTTGGGGCGACAATGTCGATGCTCCGGTCGAGCTGCTGCGCGGCGGGAAGATCGACTACATCGGCATGGATTACCTCGCAGAGGTGACCTTGTCGATCATGATGCGCCAGAAGCTGAGGGACGATCGGTTGGGGTACGCCACCGATTTCGTCGACTTCTTGCGCCGGGTCTTGCCGGAGGTGAAGGAGCGCAACGTGCGCATCATCACCAACGCGGGCGGCCTCAATCCGCGCGCCTGCCGCGAGAAGATCTTCGAGGTGGCTAGGGAATTGGGTGTGCAGGGGGTGCGCGTCGGGGTAGTCGAGGGCGATGATGTCTTGCCTCGTCTACGCGAGTTGGTGGCCGCCGGTCATCCGCTGGCCAACATGGACAGCGGAGAGCCGCTGGCTCCGATGGTGGAGAAGGTGACCAGCGCCAATGCATACCTGGGCGCGCGGCCGGTCTGCGAGGCGTTGGGCCAAGGTGCACTGATCGTCTTGGCGGGCCGCATCACCGATACCGCTCTGGCTCTGGCGCCGATGATGCACGAGTTTGGCTGGGCACCGGACGACTGGAACCGTCTGGCCGCCGGTACCATCGCCGGCCATATCATCGAGTGTGGTGCCCAATGCACCGGCGGTAACTTCAGCCGCTGGTGGGAGGTGCCGGATTTGTGGAATGTCGGCTACCCCTTGGTGGAAGCCGAGGCGGACGGCGCCTTCGTGGTCACCAAACATCCGGGGACCGGCGGCATGGTCACCGTCGATACGGTTTCCGAGCAGCTGCTCTACGAAATGGGCAATCCGCGGGAGTACATCACCCCGGATGTGATCGCCGACTTCACCTCGATCCAGCTGGAGCAGGTCGGCCCAAATCGGGTGCGTGTCTCCGGCATCCGGGGGCGGGCGAATACGGCGACGCTGAAAATCTCGGCCTCCTACCTCGCCGGTTACAAGGCCAGTGGTGAGGTCACCGTTTCGGGACCGCGCGCCGTGGAGAAGGCGAGACTGGCGGCGCAGGTTGTGTGGAAGCGGCTGGCGCGCTCCGGGGTCGAGTTCACGCCCGAGCAGCGCACCGAGGAGATCGTCGGTCTCGGTGCCTGTTTGCCGGGAATTTTCCCGGCGCCGGATGAGCCGCCGGAAGTGGTTCTGCGCCTCGGGGTGCACGACGAAGATCGCGCCCGCGTCAAGCGGTTCGGCAAGGAGCTTGCCCCCCTGGTCACCGCCGGCCCTCCGGGGGTGACCGGCTTCGCCGGCGGCCGTCCGAAGCCGCGCCGGGTGGTCGCTTACTGGCCGGCGCTGCTCGCCCGCGAGCAGGTCGAAGATCACCTGCGCGTTTCGGTGGAGGAGGCCTGATGGTCGTGGTGCACGAACCGGCGTACGAGCCGGTGGGCGAGGTGGTCGCCAATCGTTGGTACCGGTCATTTCTCGCCGTGGCGGCCCCGCTCTTGGTCGTCGGATTCCTCGCCAGTGCGGCGGCCGATCGGCTGATCTTCGCCGCTTGGGCGTTGCTCGCGGCCTCGGCCTACGGCTTGGCGCTGCGCTGGGAATTGCCGCGCCGGCGGATCGTCGTGGCCTGGTTGGTGGTGATCGTCAGCCTGGCCGGCTTTGCCTGGCTGGCGGTGCGCCACGCACCGGAACTCAAACTCGGTGTGGCCGCTTTCTTGCCGGCGGTGGAGGGTGCATCGTGAGCCAGGGGCCATCCGCCGCGACTCAGCGAGTCGCCTTGAGTCAAATCGCTCATGCCCGTTCCGGGGACAAGGGCAACGCCAGCAACGTAGGTCTGATCGCCAACTCGCCGGCCCTCTACGCGGTGATCGAACAACAGGTGACCAGCGATCGTGTGCTGGCCCATTTTCGCGGCCTTCAAGTGACCTCCGTCGACCGCTATGAAGTGGCCAACCTCAACGCACTCAACTTCATCCTCCACGACTCGCTGGGCGGTGGTGGTACCGAGAGTTTGATTACCGACGCGCAGGGCAAGACCCACGGGCAGGGGTTGCTCGAGTTGATGGTCGACGTGCCGGCCGACCTGTTGTGAGTCCGCTCCTTTCCTAGACCTCGATGAGCAGACTCCAATGAGCGAGGCGATCCCTGAGTACACGATGCTGGCGGTACGCCGCGAGGCGGACCTGCTGTGGGTCACTCTCGACAACACCCGCCGGGCCAACGCCCTGTCCCCCGTTCTGCTCGGCGAGTTGACGGACCTGTACAGCCGTGATCTTCGTGCTCAGGGAGTGCGAGCGATCTTGCTTTCGGGCGAAGGAAAGAACTTCTCGGCCGGAGCGGACCTGGGGCACCTGCGCTCGTTGCTCGATGCGAGCCACGACGAGAACCTGGCCGACTCCGAGCGTCTGCGCGGCCTTTTCGAGTCGGTGCTGCGCCAGGAAGCGTTGACCGTGGCCCTGGTCCAAGGAGCCTGCGTGGCGGGTGGTTGTGGCCTGGCCACGGCACATGATTTCGTGGTGGCGAGCGAGGAGGCGAGGTTTCTCTACAGCGAGGTGCGCATCGGCTTCGTCGCGGCTCTGGTCGCCACCTACCTGCCGTTGCGGCTCAAGGGAGCCGACATTCGTGAACTGCTGCTCAACCCGGAATTCGTCGATGCGGCTCGCGCCCTGGAAATCGGTCTGGTCAATCGGGTGGTGCCGGCGGCACAGCTGCGCCAGGCTGGAGAGGAGTTGGTGACCGGCATCCTCGGTCGTGCCAGCTCGGAGTCGATCGCCCGCACCAAGCGGTTGCTGCTCGCCATTCTCGGCCAGCCGCTCGATGAACGGTTCCACTTGGCGGTCGAAGCCAACGCCGCCTCGCGAGCCACCGCCGACTGCAAACACGGCATCGCCACTTTCCTGGCGACCAAGCAGCCGCCCAAATGGCGGTAGCTCCTTGACGTGGTAGCCCCGTAACGTGGGAGCTCTATTTCTCGCCGCCCTCTACCTGGCGACCAGCTTGGCGCTTCTCGGCTGCGTTCGGTTGCTGCGAGTCCGGGTCTCCCTGCTCAGCCTGCTCCTGCTGACCCTGCTGCCCCTGGCTTTCACCGCCGGTGGTTTTTGGCGCCAGAAAGTGATCGCGCCGACCGTCGCTCTTGCCGGCGTCTCCCCCTGGGCGAGCCCGCCGATGGTCGAGCTGATCCTCGACCACTCCACCGAGCGCAACCCGTTGCAGCTCGATCCGATGGTACAGATGGAACCGTGGCGCCGGGCGGCCCGCGACGACCTGTTGTTCAACCCGGCGCAGGGCTCGGGTGCGGCCTTGCTGGCCAATGGGCAGTCGGCGGTCCTTTTCCCGCTGGAGGTGGTGGCGCGGCTGCTGGTGCCGGTGCGCGCGGCGACCTATCTACAGGCGGCCCGGCTGTTGCTGGCGGTATGGGGGTTGTTCCTGCTGGTCCGCCGGCTGGGTCTGGCCCAAATGCCGAGCGTGCTGGCTTCCGCCGTCTATCTGGGGTCCGGCTTCTTGCAGGTTTGGCGGGCGCACCCTCACAGCTACGTGGCGGCGCTGGCGCCGTGGATAGTCTACGCGGCGATCGAGTTGGCGCGCCGGCCGGGAGCCCGCGCGGCGGTGGTGCTCGCGGTGCTGGGGGCGGCGGCCGTCTCCGCCGGCCATCCGGAGACGCTGCTCCACGTCGTGTTGCTGGCGGCGCTGGTGGTGGTGCCGTCGCTCATCTCGCGCCGCCGCCGTCTGGGGGCGGTGTTCGGCTGGGCGGCGGCGGCCGCGGCCCTCTCTCTGGCTCTGGCCGCGCCGGTACTGCTGCCCTTCGTCGAGAACCTCACGGCTTCGGCGGAATGGGAGCTGCGCCAACACTGGCAGTCGCCGGTGATCGAGTTGCCCTTGACCAAGACGGTCACCCGGTTGGCCGTGACGGCGAGCCTGCACCTGCTGGGAGATCCCTTCGACGGGAGCTGGCATGGTCCGGAGAATCTGGCGGAAGTGGGAGGTGGCTCGGTGGGTGCCGCCGCTCTGGTGCTTCTACCGTTGGCACTGGCTCGCGCCCGCCGCCGCAAGAGCGCGCTGGGCTGGCTGGCCGTCGGCCTGCTCGGTTTGCTGGTCGGTGCCCATCTGCTCTGGCTCTCCAAGCCGTTCGGCTGGATTCCGTTGTTGCGCACCTCGTTGCTCAAACGGCTCTCCCTGTGGTGGGCGCTGGCCGCTGCGGTGCTGACCGGGATGGCGGTGCAGCGGCTCATGCGGCGGCGCCGTTCGACTGCGATCGCCTGGGCGGCGCTGGCCAGCGCGGCGGGATTTGCCCTTCTCCTCGCCGGGCTGGTGAGCTGGCTGCCGAGCGATGGCGCCGGGCCCCTGCCCTGGGGTTCGATGGCGCTCGGTGGTGAGGTGACCGTCGGCCTCGGCGCGGCCCTGGCGGCTCTGTGCTTGTTCCTGGGTGGGCGCCGCTCGCCGGGAGCCAGCCGGCGCCCCTCCGCCGGGACGATCGCCGGTCTGGCCCTGTTGCTCCTACTTCTCGTCCTGCCACGGGCCATCTACTTCTCGCGCTGGGTGCCGCTCTCGACCTCGCTGAGTTTTTATCCGGAAACCGAAGCGGTGCGTTTTGTCAAAGAGCGCTCGAAGGGTTGGCGGGTGGCGGGGGTCGACGCCGCGCTCGTCCCGCACTCCGCTGCCTTCTTCGGCCTGGAAGAGGTGCGCGCCTATGATCCGATGACCTTCGCGCCCTACGAGCGCTTCGCCAGTCTTCTGGGTGACAAGCCGCATGCCGGATGGCAACGGGTGCTCAACCCGGCGAGCCCGGCGTTGAGTTATCTGGGGGTCAAGTTCGTCTTCGATCACCCCTCGCGGGTTGGCCGGCCCGGGTTGGTGCAGGCCTATGCCGGCCCGGATGCCGTGGTGTACGAGAATCCGGTCGCCTTGCCACGTCTGCTGGCACCCCGCCGATTCCGCGTCTACGACCAGGCGGGCGCGGCGCTGGAGGCCGCCTTGGCCATCGAAGACTTCTCGCTGCTGGCCATGGCGCAGGGCGAGGGTTTGCCCCCACAAGGCGAGTATGAGAACCCGGAGGTGGAGGTCGCCGATCTACGAGTGGAACGCTCAGGGCGAGTGTCGGCCTGGGTGGTGGCGCCGGCGCCGGCGCTGCTGGTCACCAGCCAGCCGGCCATTCCGGGCTGGCGACTCGAGGTCGACGGCCAGAGTCGGCGACCGGTTCGGGTCAATGGCGCCTTTCTGGGCACCTACGTTGACGTGGGGCGCCATCGCATCGACTTCCGCTATGCGCCGCGCAGTTGGCGTTGGGGCTGGCTACTGGCCTTGCTCGGCGGCGTGGTCGTGGTGTTCGGATTGCGCTCGCCGCACCGATGCGGCCCAGGGAGGCGCGGCCTAGTAACTCTGTAGCCGCTCGGCCATTTCGATCGCCCGCGCGGTGACGATCATCTCGACGCCGCGAGAACGCCAGGCGGACAGCAGTTCCGGGACACACAGCGGGTCGATCGCCTGGGCAGCATCCTCGACCAGCGCCAGGCGGCCGCTGTAGCCCCGGTGGAGCAGACCTTCGATGGCGGCTCGGTTGCAGAATTCGGTGGCCACTCCATAGAGAAGGATCCGCTCCGGCGCCAAGAGTTCGAGCACGTCCTCGGCGTTCGGGTTGGTGAAGACATTGAGCTGGTTCTTCTTGAGCAGAACGACTGGCGCTTTCCGGCCGGCCAGGCGACGTTCGATCTCGGCCCGGTCAAGCGCCACATTCTCGAACTCCACCGCCTCCTCTCTGGCGGTGGCGGCGATGCGCTCGGCACCGGCCGTGCCGCGCATGCAGTGCGGCGGGAAGGTGTTGACCCAGTCGGGCTGATCACTGATCTCGGCGTCGCTGACGAGGTGGTCGTCGGCCGAGGAGATCACCGGTACACGGTAGCGGCGGGAAGCCTCGGTCAGCCGGTGCAGGTTGTCGATCAACAGTTCGGCGGAGGGCACGTAGAGCTTGCCCTCCGGGAGTATGAAGTCGGCCTGGGTGTCAACATCCCAGAAGAGGAGGGGAGTGTTCACGCCGCCTGCTGAGCCCCGGTTTCGATCTCACCGGCCGCCTCTTGCCACTCCGCCATGCCGCCCGGCAGCTCGACGATCCGCCGAGCACCGTGCGCCATCAGGGCCAGGCTCGCCTGGCGGATGGCCGGATCGCCGAGCTTGGCGCCAATCACGAACAGCTCGCTGCCGCCATCCAGCCCTGCGGGCATCTTGAGTTCCAGCTGCTCGGCGCTGACGCAGAGCGCGCCCGGGATGTGACCGGCGGCGAAGTCTCCGCTTGACCGTACGTCGAGCACTCGGTAGGCGGGAAACGACGTGCGTAGACGGCGGATCATCTCCGCCGCGTGGGTCTGAAAGATCACACCGTCGTAATGAGGGTCCATGGAGCGACTCCTTGTTCTTCCGCCGGAAGATGGTCAGCCGGAGATCATCAGCTGCGATGTTGTCAGTTGTGATGTGAACGGATCATGAATAGACAAGGCGGCACTGGATCTCAAGTCGCTGGCTTGCCGCTCGCGGTCAAAGGTAGCGACGAAACCAAGTCTGCGTCGCATTGAGGGTCTCGATGAGTGCCGGGGTAGGGCCGGCGAACGGATGGCGGGCACCGAAAGTGTGACTTCCAGCGGCGATGACCTTCAGCTCGTGGACGCCGTCGGCCGCCTCGGCCAAACGATGAGCCTCTTCGAGCGCTACGGCTTCGTCATTCTCGCCGTGGATCTGCAGCCAGGGAGCACCGCGCCGTGCGGCGGCGGCGGGGATGTCGAGATGGGCGGCGATGGGTGGCTCCACTTCGGCGAGCAGTTCGGGGCCTAGCATCAGGCGCTGGCCGGTCCGGCCGTTGACCACCTCCAGCTCGCCCTGTTGCCGCCAGAGTTTCCGCTGGTCCTCGGCCACATAGTCCACCCTGCCGATCGAGGACCAGGTGACCAGGGCGCGAACGCGCTCTTTCCACAACTCGTCGGCGGCGGTGAGTAGGGCGACACCGCCGCCTCGACTGTGGCCGAGCAGGCCGATGTTGTTCGCGTCCACCCGGCCAGGGGCGATCTCGTCGCCGAGCGCGTGCAGGATCGCCGACAGGTCCTCCAACTCGCGTGCATAGGTGTCGGCGCGAAAGGCTTGTGGGTCACTCACCAACTCGTCGCCCGGCTGCATGCCGCTGCCCGAGAAATTGAACCGCACTGCGACGAAGCCGCGGTTGGCCAGCAACTCGGCGGCATAGGGGAAGAACCCCCATTCCATGAAGCCCTTGAAGCCGTGGGCGATGACCACCACTGGGCGTGGGCCGGGTGTAGACGGCAGCGAGACGATGCCGTGGAGCGGTCGGCCGGCGGCGGGTTCGAGAAGGAATGGATGTTCGTTCATGGCGGGAGTTTACCGGTTGTCGCGGCAGCTGCGAGTGGCGGGCCAAGAGGTGCGGTGAAGTCGGTACAATCGGCCCATGTCAGCCAACTCAGATTCAGCCTTGGCACCTCTACCGTTAGCCGCTCTTCACCGTCGACTCGGCGCCGCGCTGGGACCGGTAGGCGGCTTTTCCGCACCGCTCGACTATGGCTCATTCGAAGATGAATACCGAGCACTGGGTGAGCGGGTCGCCTGGGTGGATCGTGGCTGGATCTCTCGCCTGGAACTTTCCGGCGCTGACCGTGGCCGCTTGCTGGGTGGTCTGACTTCGTGCGATGTCAAAGGGCTGGAAACCGGCCACGGTGTCTACGGTTTCTTTACCGGGCCGCAGGGCAAGATTCTGGCGGACGTTGCGGTGCTGGCCTTGGAGGATCGCCTGTGGCTCGAACTGCCGCCGGGTTTGGCCGCCACCATCCGCGACCATGTGAAGAGGTACATCATCGTCGATCAGGTCGAAGTGTTGCCGCTGGACGAGACCCTGCCGATCTCGCTGATCGGCCCGTCGGCACGAGAGATCTTGGCACCTTTCGGCGAACTGCCATCCGATGACGAGAGCGGCCCCACCCTGCGCCTTACTCGACTATTCGGTACTGAGCTTCAGTGTGTCTGTCACCGGATCGCGGGCCTTCCGGCTCTGACCCTGTGGATCGGTGGCTCGGCCGCCGGTGGCTTCATGGATGAACTGCTAGCGCAGACGAGCCTTGCCGCCGCCGGTTGGCGAGCCTTGGAAGCACGGCGCATCGCGGCTGGCGTTGCAGCCTTCGGGAGCGATTTCACCGGCGATCATTTCCCACAAGAAAGCGGTCGCGAGGCCGAAGGTGTGAGCTACACCAAAGGCTGTTACCTCGGCCAGGAAGTCGTGGCCAGAATCCACTACCGGGGCGGCGTCAACCGGGCCATGTGCCGCCTGCGGTTTGACTCCACGGCCCCCGACCCGGGGACGGCTCTGACGCTGGACGGCAAAGAACTCGGTCAAGTCGGCAGTGCCGTCGCCCTACCCGGCAGCGGCGAACTGCTAGGGCTAGCGGTGATTCACCGCCAAGGCGCTGCCGTCGGAACGAGACTGGAGATGGCCAACGGCGCTCACGCCGAAGTCACCGCGGTGCTCACCGAACTCAAGGACTGAATCGTCGGGCTGTCTTTAGACCGCGAAAGACGAACCACATCCGCAGGTGCCGACCGCCTTCGGATTATTGAACTTGAATCCCGCGCCCGTCGTGCCTAAGACATAGTCGATCTCGGTGCCGTCCAGGTACTTGGCGGAGATCGGGTCGACGAAGACCGTCAATTCACCCTGCGAGTAGCTGAGATCGTTGGAACGGGGCTCTTTCTCGAAATCCAGGGCGTATTCGAATCCGCTGCAACCACCCCCGCGCACAGCGACCCTCAATCCGAAGGAGGGATCGATCTTCTCTTCGTCGCGGGTCAACATCACCATCTTGACCGCCTTGGGAGTCAAGGTGACCGGGGTGTCGAGTGAAGCCGAAATCTCGGCGGTGGGCGACGTTTCTTGAAGGTTGGTTTCCATATCTAGTACTCCTGCTGGCGTCGGATCATTGCGCGTGGTGAGGTCTTGGTTGGAGACTGCGACCGGATTCAGCGTATTGATCGGCCATTCACAAGTCAAACCCGCGGACTTTTCTGGTTCGTGGTGAGGCTGGTAGCATCCGCTCGAAATGAACCAGCGCAGCCCCAACCGCCGCACCTTCAGCTACGAGGATGCCCTCAACACCTTCCCGCAGGTGCGTGACCTGACCAACGCCGCGATCCGTCAGATCGAAGCGATGCTCAACCGTGTGCAGAGCCGCGACGAGATGGAGGCTCGCAAGGAAGAGTTGCAGTACGCCTACGAGCGCATCGTGCAGGTTTGGGTGGAGGAGGTCAGTTCGGTGGGCTGCGAGGTCAAGGGACTGTGGTTGGTCGATTGGGACTGCGGCGACGGCTACTACTGCTGGCGCTTCCCCGAACACAGCATCAGCCACTACCACGGCTATGAGGAAGGATTCGAAGCCCGAGTTCCGATTAATTAGCTTTCGAAGAGTGCTTCGATCTGGCTTAGGTTGGTGGTGGCTAGGGAGGGGATTCGGTGTTCGGCGTTGGTGAGGTCTTCGACGGGGCGGGTGTGGGCGACGCCGAGGGTGCGCAGGCCCGCCTCGGTAGCCGCTTGGAGGCCGGCGGGGCTGTCTTCGATAGCCAAGACTTCGTGCGGATGGAATAGTCGCTCGGGCAGCGGCGGGCGGGCGTTGAGCTGTGAGACCGCTCCGCGGTAGCCCTCGGGATCGGGCTTGCCGTGCTCCACGTCTTCGCGGGTGATGAGGACTTTGAAGTCATCGCGGACGTTGAGCTGGTCGAGGGCTCCCTCCAGCTCGGAACGCAGCGCGTTGCTGACTATGCCAAGCACCAGGTCGGCGGCGGCGGCCTGGGCCACCAAATCAGCGGCTCCCGCGAAGAACGGGTAGCCCTCGCGGCGGATGCGCTGGCGGTAGTAGGCGGCCTTGCGGGTGACCAGCCGAGTCAGCCGCACCGCATCCGCCTCGTCGCCATGGGCCCGCAACGCCACAACGAAGCAGCCGCGATCATCCAGGCCCAGAAAATCGCGGTAGTAGTCCTCGGGCGACAGATCTATGCCCTCCTCCGCCAACACCTGGCGAAGGAGTTCGCAGTGGATGGGCTCGTCATCGACTAGGACCCCGTTGAAGTCGAACAGGAGGGCTCGTAGCACGGGTGCATGATACCCGCCATGGGCTGGCGCAGTTGCGCCAAGCGAGGTACCATCACCGGCCGATGAGTCGAAACCTCTCAGAGAGAAGCCGCGGCCGCCTGGAAGTGATTACCGGTGGCATGTTCTGTGGCAAGAGCGAAGAGTTGGTGCGCCGCCTGCGCCGCGCCATGATCGCCCGCCAAACCGTTCAAGTCTTCAAACCAGCGACCGACACCCGATATTCATCGGAGCAGTTGGTCACTCGGGACAACCGGCAGCTCGATGCCGAGACCATCGCCGGTAGTGCCGAGCTTTGCAGGCGTTTGCGGCCGGAGGTGGACGTCGTCGGTATCGATGAGGCGCAGTTCTTCGATCTGGCCATCGTCGACGTTCTCGACCGGCTGGCCGATGAGGGGCGTCGGGTGGTGGTCGCCGGCCTCGATCTCGACTACCTCCGCCAGCCGTTCGGCCCGATGCCGGCCATCATGGCGCTGGCCGAGTACGTGGAAAAACTGCACGCCGTCTGCGTTCGATGCGGCGAGCCGGCGCAGTACAGTCAGCGCATCTCGGGCGGTGAGGAGCAAGTGCAAGTGGGTGACACCGATTCCTATGAGGCGCGGTGTCGCCGATGCTACGAGCCGGGGATCGCCAGGGTCGCCAGTGAGCCGATCCCACCGGAGGGGCTACGATGAGTCAGCCACCCAGTCCGCCGGATTCGTGCGACAAGGTTCAGCTGCAGCGGCCGTCCGCCGCCATCCGCGTCTCGATGATGCCCAAGGACACCAACGCCATGGGCACTATTTTCGGCGGCATCATCCTCTCCTATATTGACCAGGCGGGTGCCGTGGAGGCTCATCTTCATGCGCCGGGCAACTTGGTCACCGTGGCGATGCGCGAGGTGGAGTTCGTCGAACCGGTCTACGTGGGTGACCTGGTCAGCTTCTACGCCGAAACCGTGCGGGTCGGCCGCACCTCGATCACGGTACGAGTGGAGGTCATCGCGGAACGCCGCACCCTCAGCGTGCCGGGAAGGCACCAAGTGACGACGGCGGAGGTGGTCTATGTGCACGTCGACGAAGATCGCCGCCCGGTTCCGATCGAGGGCCCCTAGAATGGTACTCTGTGCCGAACCTGGCGTTCGGCGCCGAGCTAGCAGACTCAAACTCTACTCATGGACCTGGCTGCCACAACTGTGAGCACTCCCCCCAAGCTGGACGATCATGAGCTGATCCGGCGGATTGTCGGCGGCGATCAGCAAGCGTTGAGCCTGCTCTACGATCGGCACTCACCGATCCTTCTGGGGCTTTCCAACCGGATTTTGGATCGCTTCGAGGATGCGGAAGAGGTGGTCCAAGAGGTCTTCGTGCATACCTGGAATCACGCCAATCGGTATGACGCGAGCCGTTCATCGGTCACCACTTGGCTGATCTTGATGGTGCGCAGTCGGGCCATCGACCGGTTGCGCAACCGGAAAGTGGTGCAAAAGACCCTCTCCGCGGCTCAGAACGAAAAACCGCCATCGTATGCATCCGCTTCCGGCCTTCTCGACGTATTGACCACAGAAAGACGTCGCAGGGTGAAAGAAGAACTTGCTCTGTTGCCCGTCGAACAGAGCCAAGTCATCGAACTGGCCTTCTTCAAAGGGCTGACCCAAAGCGAGATCGCGGCCGAGACGGACATCCCTCTCGGCACGGTAAAAACTCGAACCTTGCTGGCGATGAAGAAACTGAGAAAGGCGCTACGCCAAGAAATTAGAGACCTGCTCTGACAACCAGATTGATGCCATGATTGACCGCGAAGAAAAGATCATCTCAGCCTTGCTCGAGGCCGACCCACTCACTCTGCCGAGTGGGCACGTCCTTGGGGATCGTACTCTCGATGACGAAGAGCAGACACTGGAGAGGCTCTACACCGAAGTCCTCGGATTGCTGCCGCATGCTGTCGAACCATTGGCTCCGCGACCGGAAGCCAAGGCCAAACTGCTAGCGGCGATCGCCGCCTCCGCAGCCGTTCGCGAGCAAGAATCGCCGGCGGAGGCTGCGGTGCAGGGGGCTTCGATCACATCGATTTCAGCAGCGTCGGCGGAGCAGAATCGGCGACTGGAAGCTGCACGATTCAGCGCGCCACAAACTCGCCGAGCCAGTCGGTGGCCTTTGGCGATGGCGGCCGGGGTTGCACTGGCGATGATCGGCTTGGGCGCCATGATGTATCTGCGCCTTCAGGACTCGGAAATGCGAGTGGCGCGACTGCAAGAGGAGCTGGTCCGAATCGCCGAAGAGCAAGGTGAGTGGCGCGAAGCTCGCAACCAGATGGCTTCACTCAGCGAGCGGTTCGATATCGTCACCTCGCCCGGTGTCGAGGTTTGCCCCTTGCGAGCACCAAAGATCGGCGGTGAGCAGGGAGATGACGCCAGCGGCGTGATCTTCATCTCCGGCGGCCAATGGTTGGTCAAAGTCAACGGACTGGACCCGACCCCGGATGACCGCGCCTACCAGCTCTGGTTCGACACCGACGTCGGGCCAGTCAGCGGCGGCACCTTCGCCGTGGCATCGAACCGCGATCCGATCGAACTCGCAGCGGAGACAATGCCGACCGGAACTCGTGCCATCCGCGTCACCATAGAGCCGGCCGGAGGCGCACCGGAACCCACCGGGCGAACCGTCCTCTTCGGCGACCAGCGGATGACGCTCCTGTAGGAGCGTCGTTCGTTCTTAGGGGGCTTTTGCGAAGCCCCCTCGTCCGCAAGAAGCGTCGTTCGTGCGTCCTCACCCCGACGAGCCCGGCCTCCTCGGCCTGGCTCGCTCAGGAAGGCTCGTGCGTTGCGCCAGCACGGGCGCAATGAATTGCGCCCCTACGCAGGGAGGATTCCGCCGCGTTTCGCTAGGTGCCCGTCCCCCACGAGACGCGAAGCGGCGAGGTCTCGATTCCTGGAGCGGAACCGAAGCAAGATCGCGCGAAGCGCGAGCGAGGCGTCAAGAAAAACGTCCAGCGACGAGTTCCCGCTGAAGCGACCCTGAGCCCGCGGGTACCATCCAGTGGAGGGCACCGATCGGCTCGCGGAGGATAAGCGCCCGTGCCTGTCTGAGGGCCGAAGGCCCGAGTTGCGCGGGCGCCCGTAGCGAGCCGACACGCAGGGCACCATCCAGCTCACGCGGGCGACCGGGGAGCGCCGCGGGGACGAGGAGCCCCCGGGGAGCGCCGCGGGGACGAGGAGCCCCCGGGGAGCGCCGCGGGAATGAGGAGCCCCCGCGGGAATGAAGAGCCCCAGTGGTACTGTTTTGGTGAGCGAATGGAGGTTTGTCCCAATGTACTTTGATCCTGTCTACTTTCTCTTCGTCGGTCCGGCCCTGCTGCTCTCCCTGTGGGCGAGCTGGAAGACCAAGTCCACGTTCAAGAAATACTCGCGAGTTCCCACTTTCGGTGGCTTGACCGGCGCGCAGGCGGCGCAGCGGTTGCTCGACCAGGCGGGTATTCACGATGTCGAGATCGTTGCCCACCGCGGCACCTTGACCGACCACTACAACCCGCTCAAGAAGACGCTGGCGCTCTCTGAACCGGTCTATGGTTCGACTTCCATCGCCGCGGTCGGGGTCGCCTGTCATGAGGCCGGTCATGCGATCCAACATGCCAAGGCGTACAAGCCCCTCTGGCTGCGCAGTGCCCTGGTACCGACGGTCGGGATCGGCTCCAAACTGGGGATGGGATCGATCTTCGCCGGAATGATCTTCCACAGCAATTCGCTGATTCTGGTGGGTGCGCTGCTCTTCTCCACGGTACTGCTCTTCCAGCTGGTGACGCTGCCGGTCGAGTTCGATGCCTCCCACCGAGCCAAGAAGCTGACCGTCGCCTACGGGATCGTCAGTGGGTCGGAAAGTATTGGGGTCAACAAGGTGCTCAACGCTGCGGCATTGACCTACGTGGCGGCAGCGATATCCACCCTGATGACCCTGCTCTACTACCTGATGCGCGCTCGCCGGTAGGAGCCAGGACGACTTTCACTACGGGCTGTTAGACCGGCTGGCCCAGGAGAGCTTCCAGCTCCGCTCTGCGTTCGGCCAGTTCCTCGTCGCTCGACGCCTCCAGCACCAGCCGCAAGTAGGGCTCGGTGTTGGAGGGGCGCACGTTGCCCCACCAGGTCGGATACTGGAAGGTGATGCCGTCCAGGTAGTCGATCTTGGCGTCGTGGAAGCGCTCGGCTAGCTGATCGATCTTGCCTTGCTTGTCCTCGACCTCGAAGTTGATCTCCGGGCTCTTGGAGTATCGCAGCAGCGGTTGGACCAGGGCCGATGCGGTGGCCTCTTCTTTCCACATCAGGTTGAGAATCTCGATGACGGCGAGGATGGCGCAGTCGGCGAAGTAGTTGTCGCGGAAATAGTAATGACCGGCCAGCTCGCCGCCGAAGATGCCGTCGTTGTCGCGCATCGTCGCCTTGATGAAGGAGTGGCCGACCCGCTCACGCACCGGGATGCCGCCCTTTTCCGTCAGGTACTCGGCGACGGCGCGCGAAGAGCGCAGGTCGTAGACCACATGCTTGCCGGGCTCGCGTTCGAGGAGTTCACCGCCGATCAGCGCCGTCGCCAGGTCACTGCCGACGGCCAGGCCCCGCTCGTCGACGAAGGCGGCGCGGTCGGCATCGCCGTCGAAGCAGACCCCTAGATCGGCTCCCGACTCTCTGACCAGCTGGCACAGATCGCGCAGATTCTCGAGCTTGAGAGGGTTGGCTTCGTGGTTGGGGAAGCTGCCGTCGAGTTCGAAGTAGAGCGGCAGCAATTCGATTCCCAGCTGGCGCAAGATCGGTTCGTAGAGGCTTCCCATGCCGTTGGCGGCATCGACCGCGACCTTGAGGGTGCGCGCGCCTTGCGGCCGCTTGAGGAAGCTCAAGACGTGGCGCTGGTAGTCGTCGAAGATGCTGGCCGTGCGCAGTCTTCCCGGCTGCGCGGCGGGCGGGGCGGGAGCGCCGGTGGCTACCTTTTCGAGCAGCGGGATCCCCTGTTCTCCCGCCGCCGGGCGGGCGCCGTCAAGGCTGAGCTTGAAACCGTTGTAGCGAGCGGGGTTGTGGCTGGCGGTCACCTGTACGCCGCCCGCCGCTCCCAGGTGGCCGATGGCGAAGTAGTTCATCGGCGTGGTGGCCAGGCCGATGTCCAGCACGTCGAGGCCGGAACTGCGAATTCCCTCGATCAAGGCGGCGCAAAGCGGTTGGCTGTGATCGCGCATGTCTCGGCTGACCACCACCGTCGGGTTGGTGGCGATCGCGTCGTCATCGAGCACGGCCCGCACGGCGGCGCCGATCCGCGTGGCGATCTCTTCCGTGATCTGCTCGCCGTAGATGCCGCGTACGTCGTAGGCTTTGAAAATGCCGGCCATGGGGGATTCCTTTCGTTCCTGCTCGTATTCGTCAGGTGTACGTCGTGCTCTCTAGGACTTGACCGCTTCGATAGCGAAGGCAAAGGCCAGCTCTTCCACCGGCTCGCTGCTCAGGGAGTCGTCGGTGCTGACGGGTGTCAGCTCGACGGCCAGCGTCTCGCTGGAGATCCAGTCGCGAAATCCGTCGATGGCTCGCTCCAACTCTTCGCCGGCGTGGTAGCGAACCCGGATGCGATCGGCATAGTCGAGGCGGGCCGCCTTGCGCGCGTTGGAAATGCGGTGGACCACTTCGCGGGCCCGCCCTTCGTCGATCAACTCCTCACTCAGCGTGGTGTCGAGGGCGACGAGCAACTCGCGGTCACCCTGCGTCGCGGTTCCCTCGCGCTCGATCAGGCGAATCTCAACCTCTTGCGCCGACAGCTCCTCGGCTCCGCCGGCCAGCTGGATGGTGATCTTGCCACTGGTTTCCAACTCGGCGGCGAGCAGGTCGCCGTCGGCCGATGCCAGCGCCGCCGCCACCTCCTTCATCCGTTTGCCGAAGCGTGGACCGCACTTGGGATAGTTCGGTTTGACCTCGTGTCGAACATACTCGGTCCGCTCTTCGGCCCAGCGGATCTGACGTACGTTGAGTTCTTCGCGCACCAGCTCGGCGTAGGGTTGGACGACGGCTTGGAGGGTCTCATCGGCGGTGACCAGGGTGACGGCGGCCAGCGGTTGGCGAGTCTTGAGCGAGTGGCTGTTGCGCGCCGCATGGCCGAGCCGCACGATCCGCTGGGCGGCGGCCATGCCGGCTTCGAGCGCATCGTCGCAGCGATCCTCGGGCGGTTGCGGCCAGCTCTCCAGGTGCACACTTTCACCCGCCCCGGGTCGCTGCCCGCGCTCCAGCTGGCGATGCAGCACGTCGGCCAAGAAGGGGGTGAACGGGGCCAGCAAACGGGCGAGAGTGGTCAGAACCTCGTAGAACGCCTGGTAACCGCTCTCTTTGTCGGCCGCCGCGTCCTCGTTTCCGGCCCAGAAGCGATCTCGGCTGCGGCGGATGTACCAGTTGGTCAACTCATCGACGAACCCCTCGATGGCGCGCGCCGCTTCGCACAGGCGGTAACCCTCGAGCTGCTCGGTGGTGTTGCGGACCAAGCGGCCGAGGCGCAGCAGCACCCAGCGGTCGAGCGCCGGCCGATCGGCGAAGGGTCGTGGTGGCGCCGCCTCCGGCCGCCAGCCGTCGAGGTTGGCGTAGATGGTAAAGAACGACAGAGCGTTCCACAGCGGCAGCATGAAGTTCTGCGCCGCCTCGCGCACCAGCCGAGCGGAGAAGCGCGACGAGACCTCCGGGTTGGTGATGTAGAAGAACCAACGCAACGCGTCGGCTCCCGTCTCCTCGATCACCTCCATCGGGTCGACCACATTGCCCACCCGCTTGGACATCTTGCGGCCCTGTTCATCATTGACGTGGCCCAGGACAATGCAGTGACGGTAGGCGACCGAGTCGAAGAGCAGGCTGCCGAGGACGTGCAAGGTGTAGAACCAGCCGCGGGTCTGGTCGACCGCTTCGGAGATGAAGTCGGCCGGGAACTGCCCCGCTGAGTCCCCCTCCTTGCTGTCGAACAGCTCACGGTTTTCGAACGGGTAATGATGCTGCGCAAAGGGCATCGATCCCGAGTCGAACCAGGCGTCGATCACCTCTTCGACGCGGCGCATGGTCCCCTGGCATTGCTTGCAGGGCCAGGAGAATTGGTCGATCGAGGGGCGGTGAGGGTCGAACACCGCCGAATCGTAGGGATCGGCCGGCAGCTCGCGGTCGGCGGCGGCGAACAGTTCTCGGTAGGAGCCGATGACCTGCTGCGCCGAGCACTCCTCGCTGTCGCACAGCCATATGGGTAGCGGTGTGCCCCAGTAGCGGCTGCGCGATAGCGCCCAGTCGACCATGTTCTCGAGCCACTTGCCAAAGCGGCCCTCGCCGACATGGCGCGGATGCCAGTCGATCTCGCGATTGCGCTCGATCAGCTCTTGTTTGCGCTGCGTGGTGCGCACGAACCAACTGCTGGTGGCGTAGTAGAGCAGCGGGCGGTCGCAGCGCCAGCAGAACGGGTAGCTGTGGCGGTAGGGCTCGCTGTGCAGTAGCAGGCCGCGCTCTTTGAGGTCGAGAAGGATTTCGGGGTCGGCCTCCTTGAACCACTTGCCGGCGAACTGCTCGGCGCGCGGGTCGATCATGCCGTCGTCGCTCACCGCCATCAGCAGGGGGAGGCCGTAGCGGCGGCCGGCGTGGTAATCGTCCTCGCCGAACGGCGGAGCGCTGTGCACGATGCCGGTTCCGTCGCTGGTGGTGACGTAATCGGCGGCGATGACCCGCCAGCCATGTTCGTCTTGCTCCTGCCAATGGTCCGGATCGGTGGCGCCCGCCGGGCGAGCGAAACGCTCCAGCGCTCCGCTCGGCGGCGGGCACTCGAAGTCGAAGGGGCCAAGGCGGTAGGGCCGATCGTAGAGCAGCCCTTCCAGCTCGCGGCCGGTGAATCGTGCCTCGACCGACAGGTCGCGCAGATCGAGCCGCCGGCGTTTGCCGTCCAAGGTGAGTTCGAGAGGAACCGGCTTGTCAAGATCGTCGGCGAAAAGGAGTGAGGTGCCGGCGTGCTCAGGGTCCGGGTGGTTCACCAGGCGGTAGGTCAGATCGGGGTGAACGGCCAGAGCGACGTGGGCGAGCAGGGTCCACGGGGTGGTCGTCCAGGCGACCAGGTGCACGCCCGCCTCGGAGGTCCAGCTTTCGCCGTCGATTGTGGCCACCTGCTGTCCGGGCCTGAGCGGGAAGAGCGCCCACAACGACGGATCGTCCACGTCCCGGTAATTCTGCGCCACTTCGTGGCTTGAGAGAGTGGTGCCACAACGCGCGCAGTAGGGCTGAATCTTGTAGCCCAAATCCAGCAGACCCTTCTTGTAGAGCTGCGCCAGAGCCCACCAAACCGACTCGATGTAGTCGTTGGTGTAGGTCTTGTAGGCGCCGTCGAGATCGACCCAGTAGCCGATGCGGTCGGTCATCGCACGCCACGCCCGCTCGTAGGTCTGGACGCTCTCCAGGCAGGCGCGGTTGAACTCGGCGATACCGTACTCTTCGATCTGCTGCTTGCCGGAGAAACCGAGCGCCTTTTCGACCTCGATCTCCACCGGCAGGCCGTGGGTGTCCCAACCCGCCTTGCGCGCCACCTCGTAGCCTTGCATGGTGCGAAAGCGCGGCAAGAGATCTTTGACCACGCGGGTCACCACATGGCCGACGTGGGGCTTGTTGTTGGCCGTGGGTGGCCCTTCGTAGAAGACGAACGGCGGCTTGCCTCGCGAGGCTGCCAGGCTCTTGTGGAAGATGTCGCCGGTCCGCCATTCATCGAGGACTTGGCGCTCCAGGGCGGGAAACGGATAGCCGGAGGGTACGTCAGGGAAACGCGGATGGCTCATGTCAGGCTCGCGCAGAGGTGGGTGGCAAGGACCCGCGGCGTGGTCAATCCGCCGGCAGGGTCTCAAGAAAGCTGGCGAGGCGGCGGGCAAAAGCGGCCGGTTCCTCGGCGTGAGGTTGATTGCCGCTGCCCTCGAAGACCTGCAACTCGGCGTCGAGGTGGCGCAGCCACAGATCGGCGGTCTCGATCGGCGGTGCGGCGGCGCTGCGACCCCAGGCCAGCCACAGCGGTACCGACAGGCGGGGCAGCAACTCCTCGACACCGTGGTTGAGGTAGCCGGCGAGATAGGCTGCCAGCGAGGCGTGGGCGCCCGGTTGATGGCTGGCCAGGTAGTGACGATCCACCAGTTCGGCGTCGACCCGCTCGGGGCCGGCGAAGACGTCATTGCGCAGATGATGGGCAATCCCGGAGCGGCTGGTGAACAGATTGAGAGCGGAGGTGCCGAGAACGGGAAGGCGCAGCAGTCGATGGACGATGGCGTCTTTGACGTCCGGCTCGTCGCCGTGCACTTCGAGACCCAGCGGCACCACCAGGCCCAGCGCGCGCACCCGTTCCGGCTGATCGACGGCGATTTGCATGGCGTAGGCGGCCGGTAGCCCGGCGGCGACGATGGTCGCCCGTTCACCGACCACATCGTGCAGGAAGTCGAGGATCTGCTGGATGTAGAACTCGCCGTCGTAGGTCAGCGGTGGTTTGTCGGAACGTCCCCAACCGAGAAGATCCGGGGCGAAGATCCGATGCTGAGTCGCCAGGGTCTCGGCGACGGTGCGCCACTCGTCGGATCCGTGGCCGGGGCCGAAGGAATGGAGGAGCAGGAGTGGTGATCCCTTGCCCAAGCGCTGGAAGGCGATCTCACCATGGCGCCAGGCGTAACGGCGCAGCCGCCCCCAGCGGGGTGGCGGCAGGCGGCGCATGCTACGGCTGACCAGCACATTGGCCAGGGCGGGAATGCCGATCGCCGCGCCGCCGACCAGGAGGCCTTTGACCAGCCGTTTACGGCGCCGGCTGCGCTGATCTTCTTCTGCGGTTCGAGCGGCCATGAGGCAGGCAGGATATCACGCATAAGGCGCACACAGTCCACGCCATGGGGAGCAAGGTAGCCGGTTCTGAGAGGGCGTGGCCACGGTAGGATCCGGGACCATGAGCCGTGAGTATCGAGTTCTTTGGGCCGGTCGCCATCGCCGGCCCGATTGGGAGCTGCTGTGCGAGCAGTATCGCAAGCGGATTTCCCGCCACGCGACGGTCAAAGACCAGTGGATCAAGGTGAAAACGGGCAGCGACGACCCCAAACGCAAGCGGGTGGAAGGTGAGGCGCTACGGGCGGCCCTTCCCGAGCCGGTCTGGTCGATCGCTCTCGATGTGCGCGGCAAACACTACAGCTCGCGGCAACTGGCCAGCCAGCTGGCGCGGCTGCGGGACGAATGGCCGCACCCGGTGGCCTTCCTCATCGGCTCCGATCTAGGGTTGGATTCGGCGCTCACCGAGTCGGCGAACCAGGTGATTTCACTGGGCACGATGACCTTCGGCCATGAACTGGCCCGTTTGGCCCTCTACGAGCAACTCTACAGAGCAGTATCGATTCAGGCCGGAATAAGCTACCATCGCGATCGGTTTTGACGGGATCGACAAAGAGGCCGCTGATGTACCAACGGAGGGCGACAGATCGTGGCGAAGACCGCTACCAAATCGAAAAAGAAGAAAGCCGTATTGCCCGTCAAGACGCTGGCGCAGATCAAGCAGCACCTCGAAAGTGAGCGAACTCGCATCCTCGATCTGTACAACCAGGACCTGAAAGAGGGCAAGCGAACCTCGAATCAGGGGGCCGAAGATCTGGTGGATCAGGCCAACAAGGCCTACAATCGTGAGCTGATGCTGTCGATTTCCACTACCGAGCGCGAGCAGATCAAACTGATCGATGAGGCGCTGGAGAGAATTGAAGACGGGACCTATGGCCTTTGCCTGCATTCCGGGGAGAAAATAGGCCTGCCGCGACTCGAGGCGGTTCCTTGGGCAAAGTACACGATCGAAGTGCAAGAGAAGGTGGAGAAGGGGCTGATCGAAGAGGAGCCATTCTGATCCCCGGTTCTAGGCTGGGCTGAGGAGTACCGAACAATCATGCGCCTGCGCAGCTTCATCGGTATCTTGGTCGGTCTGGCCGTGGTTGTCGTCGCCTCGTTTCTGACTCAGCAAAACCGGGAGTTGCTCCAAGAGCCGGTGCTCCTCGGCGAGCAGACGACGGTCAAGCTCTGGCTGGTGCTACTCGGTGTCTTTCTGGTCGGGCTTCTGCCACCCCTCACCTCCCTCTTGGTCGGTAGCCTCAAGCGCGACCTGGCGCTTCGCGGCGAGCGCCGCCAGCAACGCGATGCGGAGAGCCTGGATCGCAGCTTCAACCGGGCGGTCGATTTTCAGGCCGATGGTCAGTGGGCTCGCGCCGCCACCGAGCTAGAGGCAGTTCTGGCGGGGCGCCCCGATGACTTCAGCTCCTTGGTGCGCTATGGCGAGGTCTTGCGGCGATTGGGCAGGGTCGACGAGGCGCTCGATATTCACCGCCGCGCTTCGGCTTGCTATCCGCGCAGCGTCGCGGCGCTCTACCAGCTGGTGGAAGACTATGAGGTGCGTGGCGAGACCGAGGTTGCCCGCGAGATTCGCAACCGGGTCATGCGCGAATTCCCCGGCCTCGGGTTGGATGTGCTGCGCCGTCGTCGCAACGCCGCACTGGCAGGGCGGCAATGGTCGATCGCCGCCGAGCTTCAGCAACGGATCGACGGCCTGCTCGGCGAGGCGACGCAGCAAGCGGGCGGGCCGGCGCTGGTCGAGGCGCAGAACGAAATCGGGGTGCGGCGAGGTTTGGACTACCAAAACGCCGTCGCAGCTCTCGAGGAGGACCGGATCGACGAGGCGATCGAACGCTTCGAGGGTCTGTTGGCCCAAGAGTGCCGGTTCATTCCCGCCGCCATCATGTTGGGCGAAGCCGAACTGGTGCGCGACAATGCCGAGAAGGCTATCGAGGTTTGGTTGCGTGGTTACCATGAGACCGGGAGCCCGATCTTCTTGCAGCGCATCGAGGATCACTTTATCGAGCGTGCGCAGCCACGGCGCGCCATCGAGACGCTGCGCCGACTGGTCGCCGAGGCGGATCGCGACGTTCTGTTGCGCTTCTTTTTGGGCCGTCTCTACTATCGGTTGGAGATGCACGACGATGCCCTCAAGGTGTTGGAGGGGCTCAGTGAGCCGCTGGCAGCCTCCCCGACCTTCCACTTCTTGATCGGTCGTATCCGCCAGCGGCGAGGTGAGAGTGCGGCCGCTCTGGCCGCTTTCCAGACCTGTGCCCACTGCGTCGGCGTGCCCGAGGTGCAGTTTCAGTGCAAGGTTTGCCGCGTCACCTCGTCGGAATGGAGCGATCGCTGTGAGGCGTGCGGCTCCTGGAACTCGGTGGAGTTGCGCCTCGAAGAGGCTCTGTCGGCCGAAGAGTTGGGGCTGCGCGAGTCGCCGGCTTGGGTCATTCCGCCGCAGTGGATCCCGGAGGAGGTTTCGCCCGAAGCGGACCGGCTGGTGGAATGATCGATCGCCTCTTGGCTGCGGTCGAAGGGGGCGACCACTCTCCGGTCTTCCTGGTTCACGGCGACTTGGTTCTCGCTGAGCCCGCCGCCCGCCGCCTGGCCGAGGCGCTGGCTACGAAGGCGGGCTGCGAGGTGGAAGTGCGCCGTCGTCCGGCGCGCTTTGGAGAAGTGCTCGACGACCTGCGGACTCTCGCTCTCTTCGCCTCGGGCAAGGTGGTGTTGGTCATCGACAGCGCGGTGTTCGCCGATCGTTCCGCGGCGGCCGAGCTGGTGGATTCGGCGGAGAAGTCACTTCCCATCGCGGAGGGCGGCGAGTTACCCGATCGCAGCCGCGAGGGCGCCGCCCGTTTGCTACAGGCGGTGCGGCTTTTTGATCTCGATCCCTACGCCGGAGAGCCGGAGGAGCTGCTGGCGGAGATGCCGGATTGGGCCTTTCAGGGCGGCAAAGGGCTGCGCCGCAAGAAGCCGCGAGGGCGCACCAAGAAGCAGGCGGAAGAACTGCGCGCGGGGTTGTGCCAGCTTCTCGCCGCGGCTCGCCAAGCCGGCCTGGCCGGCTGGGCCGAGGGAGATATCGCGGAGCTGGCGGCGGTGATCCGCGGCGGCCTTCCTTCCGGCCACGCGCTGGTGCTCGCCGAAGACTCCGTAGCCAAAGATCATCCGATCATCCAGCAACTCAAGGACTCTAAGGCGGTGGCGCAAGTGGGCTCGGTGGCGAGCGAGCGGCGCGGCGGTTGGAGCGGCTTGGAGCCGCTGGCGCGTGAGTTGAACCGGCAAACCGGTGTTGCCATCAGCCGCGAGGCAATGGCCGAGCTGGCCCGGCGCACGTTGCGCCAGCAACGCCAGGGGGATGTGGATGCCGAGTCCACCGCCCGCCTGGCCGCCGAGTACCGGAAGTTGGCCAACATGGCCTCCGGTGGCCGGATCGATCGTCAGCTGATCGAAAGCACGGTCGAAGATCGAGGTCAGGAAGATGTGTGGAAACTGCTCGATGCCGTCGGAGCCGGCCGTTCCCACGAGGCTCTCGACCGGCTGCGCCGGCTGTTGGCGGCGGCGGATGATCCGGTGGTGGGGCGGCTTTCTTTCTTCGGCCTATTGGCCTCCTTCTGCCGCCAATTGACGGCGTTGCAGGGTGTGATGCGGCTGGGTCGCGTGCAACCGGGGGAGAGCAACTACAACCGCTTCAAGACGGGCGTAGCCCCCCGACTCCAGGCCGATCTGCCCGATGGATCGAAAAACCCGTTGGCCGGGCTGCACCCCTACCGCCTACACCGCGCCTACCTCGCCGCATCGAGAATCTCCGAAGAGGTGGTCATCGCTCTTCCCTGGCGGTTGCTGGAAGCCGAGATGAGGCTCAAAGGGGAGAGCGACGATCCGCAAGCGGTGTTGACCGACCTGGTGGCTCAGCTGGCGGCGGGGCGGTAGTTGCGCACCGGCGAAATGCACTTCTACGTGTGGGTTAGGAGTTTTGGTGAGCGGCGGAGAATATGATAGAGGGATCGATCGGGTGTTTCATAATTGAGATCCAATGACTTTTTCGCGGAGGATTCTGATGCGACAGTTCGTTTTGGTGATGGTTGCGTGTTTCTTGTTGATCGCGGTGCCGGCGACGGCTCAGACAGATCTGGGTAAAGGGCAGGATTTTTCAAATTCCGGCTCAACGCCCGAGGTCTTTGGAGGTCCCGACGGTTTTGGCTACCGCTTTATCGATTCCAGCGAGCCAAATGGTCCGGCCTTTTCGTTTGTCGATATCTCCGGTACCGGCACAGCCATGGGCTTGACCGACGACGGAGAAGGGGATGCGGTGATCGGTTTTGCCTTCAACTTCTACGGCAACCCCTACACCGACGCCCGGATTGGCAACAACGGCGGCATCTTCCTGGGCACGCCCGGCGTCGGCAATATCTTCGCCCTCAATGCTTGCCCATTGCCGGATGCTCAAGGTGGCACCACGGCACCTCGAATTAGCGTCTTCTGGGACGATGTCGACAGCGATACCGGCGACGTTTTCTTCGAGACTCAAACCGCCTGCGCCCATCCTGACTGCGCCGGCCAATGCTTCGTCGTACAGTGGGACAATCGTCCCCACTTCAGCAACGTCGGCAGCGGGACCTTCGAGGCGATTCTCTGCGACTCGGGCGACCTGATCTTCCAGTACCTGGATCTCGATTACGGCAACCCGGCATTCGACTTTGGCGCCACGGCGTCGGTCGGTATCGAGGACGAGGCGCAGGACGCGACCTTCGTCCTGCAGTACAGCTGCAACACGGCTTCTCTGAGCAACAACTTCGCGGTCCGCTTCACCGAAGCCACGGTTCCGGTGGAGTTGCAGACCTTCTCCGTCGACTGATCTCGATACCCCGGCTCGGCGGTACCGCCGAGCCGGTGCGGTTTGCGTACAATGCTCGGTATGCCTGAGCTTCCAGAGGTCGAGGTGCTGCGGCGCAGCCTCGAACCGCACCTGGTGGGGGATCGAATCGAGCGTGTGGTGGTGCATTCACCGGCGCTTCGCGAGCCGATCCCCGCCGCTCGCCTGCGCCGCAGGCTGACCGGCAAGAGGATCGAAGGGCTGCGGCGGCGGGCCAAGTATCTGCTCATCGATCTCGAAGGCGGGGAGACGCTCGTCGTTCATCTGGGAATGACCGGCACGTTGACCCTGGATGGGATACTCGCTCCGCCTGAGATCGCCGCCGAGGAGCAGACCGATCCACACGAACACGTGACGCTCCTTCTGCGCTCCGGCCGCCGGCTGCGCTTCCGCGATCCGCGCCGCTTTGGACTCTTCTTCAGCCTACCGGCCGCGAAGATCGAGCGCGACCGCCACTTCGCCCACCTCGGGATCGAACCGCTCGGCGGCGAGTTGACGGGAACCTATCTGCACCGCCACGCGGCCGGCCGGCGAGGCCCGGTCAAGCCCTTCTTGATGGACGCTCGCGTCGTCGTGGGCGTCGGCAACATCTACTCCTGCGAAGCGCTGTACCGGGCGGGCGTTCATCCGGCGCGATCGGTGGCGCGGATCGCCGCGGTGCGTTGGGAGAAGGTGGCTTCGGGGGTGCGCGAGGTACTGGCGGCCGCGATCGAGGTGGGAGGAACGACGCTCAACGATTTCGCCGACGGCGAGGGCAAGAGCGGCTACTTCCAGATCGAGTTGGAGGTCTACGGCCGCGAGGGTGAACCTTGCCACCGGTGCGCCGGAGCGATTCGTCGCATCGTCCAGTCGGGACGCAGCACCTTCTACTGCCCGAAGTGCCAGCGGTGACCAGCACCCAAGGCGCTGTGGTACAAAGAGCGCAACGCGATCGTACCGGCGATCCCTCCGCGCCGCGGGGTGGATCTCGACCGAACCGACCTCTGTTGAGTCGGCATCTTCATGAGTTCTTAGGCGTACCTGCATGATCAAGGCGGTTCTGCTCGACATGGGCGGCGTGCTGCTCGACACGCACGGCGTCTCCAGTTTGCCCGGACACCGCCTCGACTACCGCGGCCGCCGGGCGATGCTCGGCCTGTTGCGGCAGCGCGGCAGCCGTAAGGTGACGCTCGACGATCTTGAAAGCGAGCTTTTCGGCCCCTGGCATCGCGACTACGTCGGCCGTTACGAGCGCATGCGAGATGCCGCCTGGGAGCCGCATCTGGAGCGGCTGCGCTGCAAGTTCGGTGGCGAGGTCGACGATCGGGAGCTGCTCGCTGCCTGGTTTGCTCCCTACGCCGAAAACCTCACCGAGATCGAGGGAGCCGGCAAGGCGTTGCAGGAATTGCGGGCGGCGGGCTACCGGTTGGGATTGGTCTCCAATGTGCCTCTGCCGGGAGATTTCTACCTGCATCAGCTCGAGCGCTGGGGTTTGGCCGAGCCGCTGGAGGCGATCCGTTTCAGCTACGATGCCGGCTCGCGCAAACCTTCACCGCGCATGTTGCTGGAGGTGCTCAAGGAGCTTGGCGTGTCGCCTGAACGGGCGGTGATGATCGGTGACCGCCGCGGCTCCGACGTTGCCGCCGGCCGTGCCGCCGCCACCCGTACGGTGTGGATTCGCTCCGAGTTCAGCCGTGGCCCGACCGCGGATGCCACGATCGATTCCATCGCTCAACTACCGGCCCTGCTGGCAAGCTGGCAAGAACAGAAACCTTGAACTCTCCGAGTGAGAAGAAACAGCCGACGATGTCTCATCTAGACCCTTCCACCAGGTTGCCCTGATGCCGGTCGTACTGGGAGTCGCCGGCGGTACGGGATCCGGCAAGACGACGGTGGTGCGCGAGCTGCTCAAAGCGGTTGGGCCGGAGCGCATCGCCTTCATCGATCAGGATAGCTACTACGTCGATGTCGACTGGGAGAGCCCGGAGCAGATCGCGGACTACAACTTCGATCACCCGTCGGCCATCGACAACGAATTGCTCGTCGCTCAGATAGAGGCGATCAAGAGCGGAGAGGCGATCGAGGTTCCGATCTACGACTTCGTTCGCCACCGTCGCAAGGCGGAGACTCGGTGCGTGGAGCCCAAACCGGTGATCCTGCTCGAGGGGATTCTGCTCTTTGCAGAACCCACCTTGCGCCAGCTACTCGATTTCAAGATCTACGTCGATACCGCCGCCGACATCCGCTTCATCCGCCGGCTGCGCCGCGACCTGCGGGAGCGTGGGCGCGAGTTCGACGACGTATTACACCAATACCTGAACACGGTGCGGCCGATGCACCTGGAATTCGTCGAGCCGTCCAAGCGGTGGGCCGACGTCATCATCCCCCAAGGCGGTGAGAACCGAGTCGCCCTGGAAATGGTCATCGCCCGCATCGAGCAGCTGCTACGCTAACCCTGGACCGGTTCCGGAAAGGCCCATCAGAAAGGCCAATCAGAAAGGCCAGATGAGCGGGATCAGCAAGACGGTCAGCACGATGCAGATCAGCTTCAACGGCGCTCCCGCCTTGACGTAGTCCATGAAGCGATAGCCACCGGGGCCGTAGACCATGGTGTTGGTCTGGTAGCCCATCGGGGTCAAGAAGGCGGTGGAGGCGGCGATGGCCACACCGACCAGCAGCGGTTTTGGATTGACCGCGAGAATCTCGCTGCAAGAGATGGCGATGGGCACCATCAAGATCGCCGCGGCATTGTTGGAGATCATCTCGGTCAAGATCGAGGTGACCACGATGAGGATGGTCAGCAGCGCCACGGGGCCCATCGGTTCGGCCAACTGTCCGATGCCGGTGCCGAGCATCTGAGCCAGACCGGTTTTCTCCATGGCGATGCCCAGCGGCAGGATGGTGGCGAGGAGGAAGATCACCGTCCAACTGATCGAGTTGTAGGCCTGTTGGATCGACAACCGGCGGGTGAGCAGGAGGAAAACGGCGGCCAAGAGTGCAGCCTTGAGTATTGGCATGCCGACCGCGGCAAGGAGGATCACGCCCGGAATCGCCGAGGCGCTGAGCCACCACCGTTTGGTCAGCCGGAAGCGGATCTGCAACTCCTGCAACGGTAGGAAGTCCTCCAGATGCTGCAACGTCTCCACCCGGTGGCGAGGCCCGAAGACCAGCAGCGTGTCCCAGCGCTGGAGGGGAATGTAGGCGACTTTTTCGTGGACGATACCGCCGAAGTGGCGGTTGACGGCGAGGACGAAGGAGCCGAAGCGCCGTCGAAAATCGATCTCTTTGAGGGTGCGCCCTTCGAGGTCGGAGGCGGGCGAGAGCTGCAACTCCACCAAGATGTTGTTCTCGTCGGACAGATCGCTGTCGCGCAGCTTGGTGTCGGCCAGCAGGAGCAGCCCAAAGCGCTGGCGCAGGGCCACAAGGCTCTTCACCGGACCACGGACCAGTAGGACATCCCCCGGCTGGACTCGGGTGTTGCGCAGCTCGGTGGCGATTTTTTCGCGGCCGCGCAGGATCTCCAGGATGTTGATCCCGTAACGTTCGCTGATCTGTTCCTCGACCACGGTGCGGCCGACCAGAGGCGAAGTGGCGGGCACCTTGACCTCGGTGAGGAAGGCGTTGAGGTGATACTTGCGCGTCAGGCTGGAAATGATGCTGCGCGAGGGCAAAAAGCGCATCGGTACCAGGAAGTTGTAGACCATGCCGACGATCAGCAACACCATGCCGATGCCGGAAAGCTCGAAGATGGTGAAACCGGTACCGGTGCGTTCGGCCGCCATCGAGCTGACGATCAGGTTGGTCGAGGTGCCGAGCAGCGTACAAGTGCCGCCCAGAATGCAGGCGTAGGAGAGCGGCAGAAGGATCTTCGAGGGGCTGTAACCGAAGTGCTTGGCCACATCGATCGCCACCGGCATGAGGACCGCCACCGCGGCGGTATTGTTGACGAAGGCGGAGAGAAAGGCGGCCAGGACCAAGAGGAGCAGCGAGGTTCCCCAACGCGAGTCGCCGGTGACGCTGGTAATCCGGTGGCTGACCACGGCGATGAGACCGCTCTGCACCAGCGCCTCGCTGAGGATGAACATCATCATCACCGTGATCACCGCCGGATTCGAGAAACCGGTGACCGCTTCCGCCGGAGTGATGAGGTTGAAGACGAGGAGCAGCGACAGGCAAGTGAAGGCGGCGAGATCGACCGGCAGCCACTCAAACACGAATGCCAAGAAGGTGAAGGTGACGATGGCGAGCAGTAGGATGATCTCTAGACTCATGGGGTTGGGGTCCCGCTGAGCTGAACCGATCCGTCCGGCTCCGACTTGAATTCGCCGCGGGGTGGGATTCTAGCAGGCGGCGGGCGCCGGCCCCTTCTCAGCCCTTTTTCGTCCAGGCGGCAGCCCGTTCGCGAGGTAGACTGAAGCGTGCTGAATCGACATCGACTGAGCTTTGTCTTGGCGGCGATGGGAGTCGTCGGGGCGATCTGCTTCGGCATCTCGTGCAGCGGCCCCGACGAGGCTCCGGTGGCCGAGTTGCGGGTCGACCCAGGGCTTCTCTCGGTGCCCTACCCGGGCTACCGTGAATTGCGTCTCGATCTCTTGCCGACCGCCGCGCTCGAGGGCGTCGAGGAGCCGATCTTGTTTGTTCACCTGCTCGGTGAACCGGGGGATGTGCTGCGTACCTTTGATCAGCCGCTGCCCTCCCGCTGGCGCCTTGGCGAGCGGCAGCGCTTTGCCGTGCGCATCTTTCAGTCGGCGATGGCCCGCCCCTTGCCGCCGGGTCGCTACGGCTTGAGCGTCGGGCTCTACGAAGCCGGCGGCCGCCGGTGGCCGCTCGAGGTCAAGGGCGAGGAGGCGGATCGCTACGAGTACCGGGTTGCCGAAATCGAAGTGCCGCCGGCGAGCGGAAAGGAGCCGCGATTCGACTTCTCCGCCGGCTGGTCCGAGCCCGAGGTGGGCAACGATCGCCAGATACTGGCTCGACGTTGGCTGGGGATGGAAGGCGAGATCGCCATTGCCGGCCTCACACCGCCGGGACGGCTCTGGCTGGCCCTTCGCATCCCCCCTGCTCCCGAGCGCGGAGTGCGTGTGCTGGCGGCAGGCCAGCCGCAGCCGGCGGTCACCGTCAGTTCCGCCTGCGGCGATCTCGAGATCGGTATCTCAGGCCTCGGGCGCCACCAAATCGAGATCCCGGTGGTCAGCGCGGAGCAAGAGCTGGCCTGCTCGCTCACCCTTCGCTCGAACTTCTACGACCAACTCGAGGGCGGATTCGACCGCCGCTCGTGCGTGCTCGAAGCGATCGCCTGGATCGGCAGGTAGGTACACTAGCCTTCGTCGGCAGACGAGCTACTGGGCTTGTCTTCTTGGACCGGCTTGGGCTTGGCCAGCACCAGGGGCAACGTCTTGCCGATCGGCAGTCCCGGAATCGCCTCCTGAATCTTCCACACCTCGACACCGTCCTCGTCGGTGGAAAGATCGATCCAGGTCGCTTCGGTGAGGCTGACCTCGACCGGCAACTTGCCGTCCTTGGGTGCCGGGCGGCCGGTCTCCGTGGTCCAGAAATTGAACAGCGCAACCTCGCTCGTCTCGCCCGCGGGCAGCAGCTGGTAGAAGAGCTGATTCTTGTAGACACTCAGCGGATGGCCGGCCACGGTGACGGTGAAGGCCATTCCGGAGATGGGGCGCTTGCCCGTGTTGCGCAGGCGCACCTTGAGCCGGCACAGCGTGTCCACCGCCGGCTTGGCCGGCGTGACCTCGATCGCCTCCAGAGTTAGCGGAGGCGGGGTAGCTTCCGTCGTTTCCTCCTCTTGGGCGACGACCGCGGGGGTCGCCCAGAGGGTTGCCAACAACAGGACGGCCGGGACGAAACTCCGCCGGGTGAGGTGTTCGTCTCGCATCGGGTGCAGTCTATCGAACCTTGGGTGGTTGTAGAGTCAACGGATGAAAGATCGTCTCGGCGCTGTTCTGCGTCCCGCTCAGGAGAGGTATCTCGATCGCCTGCTACCGCCGCGCGATGGCTTGTTGAGGGAAATGGAGGAGCAGGCGCGGCAAGAGCAGATCCCCATCCCGGCGCCCGAGGTAGGCCGCTTGCTGCAAACGATGGCGCGCTCGACCGGTGCGCGGCGTATTTTGGAACTGGGAACGGCGATCGGTTATGGGACCGTCTGTTTGGCGCGCGGCGCCGCGGCGGCGCGGGTGATCTCGATCGATCCGGACGGGGCACTCCAGACGGTGGCTCGCGGCTACCTCGAAAGGGCGGAGGTGGCCGATCGGGTGGAACTGGTCGAAGGCGAGCTGCCAGCGGTATTGCCAACGCTCAGCGGTCCGTTCGATTTGGTCTACGTCAACGCGGTTGAGGCCGAGTACCGGCGAGTTCTCGATCAGCTCCTGACCCAGATGCCGGTGGGAGCCACGCTGATCTTCGACAACCTCCTGTGGCGGGGGCAAGTGGCGGAGCCGCCGCCCGATGGAGGCGAGGCGCAGGCCGATGCGATGCGTGCCTTCAACGGCTACCTGATGATCCACCCGCAGCTGGAGTCCGTCATCCTGCCGCTGGCCGGCGGTGTCGGGATCGCCACCAAGAGCAAGCCGTTGATCCTGGAGATGGGCGGCCCGTTCTAGCGAGGAATAGCGGAGCATGACGGCTCTGTTGAGAGAAGGACTATGGCCAAGGGATCCAACAACAGCGCCGCCGGCGCCGAGGAGCCGATCTCCACGGCGCAGGGGGAGGAAGCTCCGGAGGCGAGCCCCAAGGCGGCGCGCTCGCTGGTCAAGAGTGTGGCGCTGCCGTCGTTGGCCATGGCGGGCAGCCTCAGTGCCCTGGATCTGCTGCGCCGGCGTTACCAGAAGAGCCAGCTCTTCCTGCCCGATCGCTACCCGAACGGAATCTGGGACCCGAAACCACTCGGTCTCGAAGTCGAGGACGTCTGGTTCGCCAGCGCGGACGGTGTTCAACTCCACGGTTGGTGGATCGGCCATCCGCAAGCGTTCGGAACCTTGCTCTACTGCCACGGCAACAAGGGCAGCATCGCCCATCGCATCGGCGTTTTCCGCTGGCTGCGCCGCATCGGGCTCAACCTCTTCGTCTTCGACTATCGCGGCTATGGTCGCAGCGACGGAGCAGCCAGCGAAGCGGGCCTCTTCCTCGACGTGCAGGCGGCCCATGACCACTTGACCCAAGAACGCGGCATCGACGCTACCAAGATCCTCCTCTTCGGCCATTCCCTGGGCGGAGCCGTGGCCATCGACGGTGCCGGCCAACGGCCGGTCGCCGGGCTCGTAGTGCAGTCCAGCTTCACCGACGTGCGCTCCATGGCGCGCTACAACAACCCCAAGCTGCCCCTACACTGGATCGCCACCAACCAGTTCCGCAGCATCTCCAAAGTGGGCAGCTTGAAGATCCCCAAACTCTTCATCCACGGCGCCGACGACGAGACCGTACCCATCACTATGGGCCGCGAACTCTTCGCCGCCGCGGCCCTGCCCAAGGAATTCCTTACCGTCGAAAAAGCGGGCCACAACGGTGTGGAAGCCCGCGGCGGCGAGGCCTACGTGTGGCGCTTACGGCGATTTGCACGGAGGTGTGTTGAAATCGGCGGATGACCAAGCTCACCCTCGCCCAACTCTCCAACCTCTTATTCCGCGCTTGCGACGATCTGCGCGGCAACATGGATGCCTCGGAGTACAAGGAGTACATCTTTGGCATGCTCTTCCTGAAGAGGCTTTCGGACCTCTTCGATCAGGAGCGCGAGCAACTCGCCAAGAGGCTTGCGGCGAGAGGGATGGCCGAAGAGCTGCTCGCTGCCAAGCTCAAGAGCCCTGATGAATACACCTTCTTCGTGCCCGAGGCGGCTCGGTGGTCGACGATTCGCCACCTCAAGAGCAACGTCGGTAGCGCGCTCAACAAGGCGCTCGAAGCGCTCGAAGAGGCCAACGTCGATTCGCTCGAAGACGTGCTCAAGCACATCAACTTCAACAAGAAGATCGGCCAGCGCACGCTCAACGACGACACCCTCTCGAACTTCATCCAGAATTTCGAAAAGATCCCGCTGCGCGACGAGAACTTCGAGTTTCCCGACCTGCTAGGCGCGGCCTACGAATACCTGATCAAGTATTTCGCCGACTCGGCCGGCAAGAAGGCCGGCGAGTTCTACACCCCGGCCGACGTGGTGCGGCTGATGGTGGAGATCGTCGATCCGCAAGCCGGGATGAGCATCTACGATCCGACCATCGGCTCCGGCGGCATGCTCATCCAGAGCCGCGACCACATCCGCGAGGCCGGCGGCGATCCGCGAGATCTGGCCCTCGCCGGCCAGGAGAGCATCGGCACCACGTGGTCTATCTGCAAGATGAACATGCTCCTGCACGGCATCGAACACGCCGACATTCGGCAGGAAGACACCATCCGCCACCCCCAGCACAAAGACGACAACGGTGAGTTGCGCCGCTTCGACCGGGTGCTGGCCAACCCTCCCTTCAGCCAGAACTACATCAAGAAAGAGGTCGAGTACCCCGGCCGCTTCGCCGTCTGGCTGCCGGAGAAGGGTAAGAAGGCCGATCTGATGTTCGTGCAGCACATGGTGGCGGTGCTCAAGAACGACGGCAAGATGGCGACGGTGATGCCCCACGGCGTCCTCTTTCGCGGCGGCCAGGAGAAAGAGGCGCGGCGTTACTTCATCGCTCAGGGCTGGCTCGAAGCGATCATCGGCCTGCCCGCCGGCCTCTTCTACGGCACCGGCATTCCGGCTTGTATCCTGGTGATGAACAAGCAGGGCGCCGACAAGCGCAACCATGTTGTCTTCATCAACGCCGATCGCGACTACCGCGAAGGCAAAGCCCAGAACTTCCTGCGCCCCGAGGACATCTCGCGCATCGTTTACGCCTACCGCACGCTGAGCGGCGGCGAAGTTGAGGAACTTCCCGGCTACGCTCGGCGAGTGCCGGTTGCAGAGATCGAAGGCGAGGAGTTCAACTGCAACATCCGCCGCTATGTGGACAACGCTCCGCCTCCCGAACCCCACGACGTGCGCGCCCACCTTCACGGCGGCGTGCCGCAGAGCGAGATCGATGCGCTTGAGCACTACTGGGAGAACTACCCGGGTCTCAGGGCTCGTTGCTTTACCGAACGTCCACAGCCGCCCCCCTCACCCAACCCTCTCCCGGGGGCAGAGGGCTCTGAGACAACCGAAGCCGATCTCCGGTTGGCCTCTCCTTCCGGGAGAGGGGCCAGGGGTGAGGGAGGCGGGGGCACCTACCTCAACTTCACCCCGGAAGTCACCGACCGCCCCTCCCTCGCCACCATCGTGCAGGGCGACGAGAGTGTCGCAGCAGTGCACCAAGCCTTCCTGGCGACCCTAGAAACCTGGTGGAACCACCACCTTCCAGAGATCGAAGCCCTGGCGCCCGAAGCCGGTGAAAGACAGCGCGAGAACGGCAACGTCTACGCCCTGCGCCGCACCCTGCTCGCCTCGATCGAGCAGGCTTTCGCTGGTACCACCCTGCTGACCGACCACCAGGTGCGCGGCGCCTTCGCCCGCTTCGTGGACGAGCTCAAGGCCGACCTCCAATCGATCGCCGCCAGCGGCTGGGGGCCAGAGCTGATCCCCGATGCGGACCTCCTCGCCAGCCAGTTCCCCGAAGTCCTGGCCGAAGCAGAGGCCAACCGTGCCCGCCTGGCCGAACTGTCCGCCCTCTTCGCCGCCGCCAACGAGGATGGCTACGAAGACGAAGAGGGCACCGGCGTGCTGCCCGGCGACCAGGTCAAGGCGCTCAGGGCGGAGTTGAAGCAGCTCAAAGGGGAGATGCGGCTGGCCAAGCGCGAGCGCGAGTTCGGTGACTGGAGTTCCTACAAGCAAGAGGCTGACGCCATCGAGGCCAAGCTGAAACGGCACAAGGCGCTCGAAAGCAAGACGCGACGGCTCAAGGCCGAACTGCGCGCCACCGACCGCAGACAAGAGGACTTGGTCGCCGCCGCCCGCGCCAAGATCGACCGCGACGAAGCCCGCCGCGTCATCCTCGACCGCTTCCGCCGGCGGCTGATCGAAAGCTACGAGAGCTACCTGCGCGCCGACCAACGAGCCTGTCTGGCGGCGCTCGAAAACCTCCACGACAAGTACGCCGTCACGGCGGCGGAGATCGAACGGAAGAGGGATGCGGCGGCGGCGAAGTTGAAGGGGTTTTTGAAGGAGTTGGGGTATGGCTAGGTCACTCCGAGAAGTAGCTGAAGTGCACTACGGTAAGTCGCCGGCCGAAATCCTTCATGAGGATGGTCAGTATCCCGTTGTTGGTACTGGTGGAGTCTATGGTCGCGCCGTGCGTGCCCTATTCCAAGGGCCGGCCGTCGTGGTGCCGCGAAAAGGGTCGCTCGGTAATCCGCAGTACATGAAACAACCCTTCTGGCCGGTCGATACGACGTATGCAGTACTACCGAAGCAAGGAGTGGACGTGGGATGGCTTTACTACAGCCTTGCTCGGTTCGACCTCACGAGACTCAACGAGGCAACGGGTGTGCCCAGCATCAGCCGAGACTGGCTGTACAAGGTTTCTTTGGGTGATGCTGACTACCGGACGCAACACCGCATCGCCGAGATCCTCTCCACCGTCGACGAGGCCATCGCCCAAACCGAAGCGCTGATCGCCAAGACGCAACAGATCAAGACCGGCCTGATGCACGACCTCTTCACCCGAGGCCTCGCCCATGACGGCCAGCTGCGGCCTCCACCCGAGGAAGCCCCGGGCCTCTACAAAGAGTCGCTGTTGGGTTGGATTCCGAAGGAGTGGGAGGTTGTGGACATTCGGAGACTCGCCGCTCTGGTCACGAGCGGGTCGCGGGGATGGTCCGCCTACTACGCCAAATCAGGGTCCATCTTCCTGAGGAGCCAGAACGTGCGTATGGGGTACCTCGATCTAGACGATTGCCAGCACGTTGCCCCTCCTCAGGGTAGCGAGGGGCAGAGGACGAAGCTCCGTGCGAACGACCTACTCGTTACAATTACTGGCAACAGTGTAGGGAACGTAGCGTTTGTTCCTCAAGACTGGACCAAGGTTGCCTTCGTGAGTCAGCACGTAGGGCTGGTGAGACTTCATGAGCCTGAACTTGCCGAGTTTGCGATGAACTACTTTGCACCGGGTTCACCTGGAAATCGACAGCTGTCAGACGCGCAATATGGTCAAAGCAAGCCCGGTCTCAACCTGGATAATCTTCGGGACCTTCGATTGCCCCTCCCGTCTACAAACGAACGAGAAGCAATCGTTGAGAGGCTTTCTGGAACAAGAACCCGGATTGAGGGCGAACTCACCTACGCGAGACTAATGGAGGAGTTGAAACAAGGCCTAATGCACGACCTCCTCACCGGCCGCGTGCGAGTACCGATGGCGGATACGGTTCAACGCAAGGAGGTTGCGGCGAATGGCTGAATGCCTCCACGGCGGGACCACCAAGCTCCCCATCAACCTCGAAGACCTTCTGCGCCAGCGCACCGTTGAGGGTGAACGCGTCGAATACAAAGCGGGGTGGAACCCGGATGCGGTCCTCCGCACGCTCTGCGCCTTTGCCAACGACTTTCACAACCTCGGTGGCGGCTACATTGTTATCGGTGTCGCGGAAGAGAACGGTCGTCCGGTGTTGCCGCCCCAAGGACTGTCTCCCGGTCGAGGTAGGTACCCTCACCCTCACGCCTGGCCATCTCCCGGGGGGAGAGGGATGGGGAGAAGGGAATCGGCGACTCCATCAGAGCCCTCACCCCCTGGGAGAGGGTTGGGTGAGGGCGACGAGAGGGCACTCCCGGTATCAGGAGAAAGCCGACGCGATTCAAGAGGAGCCCTTGAACCTCGGCCATGGCGCCCTATGCCCGCGCTACCATCCGCTTTCCGCTGCTTGCGTTATCGATGGGCCATCGAAGAAGCGGTGGCCAATGCGGTCTATCATCGTTCCTACGAGATTCGGGAGCCTGTCGAGGTTCGAGTGAGCTTGGAAGATCTGGTGGTGCTGAGCTTCCCTGGCCCAGACCGATCGATTCGCATGAGCGACCTTCGCGGCGGCAAGGGGATCAGCCGCCGCTATCGCAACCGACGGATTGGGGAGTTCCTCAAGGAACTCGAGCTGACGGAGGGACGTTCCACCGGGATACGAAAGATCTTCCGCGCGATGGAGAACAACGGCTCGCCCAGGCCGCAATTTGACACGGACGATGACCGTAGCTATTTCTTGGTTCGGCTCCCGGTACACGAGCGCGCGTTGCGCTTGGGCCAGGGTAAGGGGGCTCCCGACCAAGGCACCCCCCAAGTCACCCCCCAAGTCACCCCCCAAGTTCAGCGCCTGCTCGTCGTCTTGGATGCGGATCTCTTGCGGGAGCAAGTGCAGGGAAGGCTGGGTCTTGCGGATCGCAAGCACTTCCGCAAGGAGTACTTGCGCCCCGCCCTCACGGCTGGTCTCATTGAAATGACCATCCCCGACAAGCCGCGCAGCAGCCAGCAACGCTATCGCCTGACTGGCAAGGGCCGGCGATGGTTGAAGGACCAAGAAGGAACGCAGTGAGCGAATACCTCCACGTCGAAAAGCCCTTCCTCACCCAGCTCGCGGCGCTGGGCTGGCGGGTGAGCGACCAAGGGCAGGGCATTCCTTCGGATCCCGCCAAGAGCCTGCGGGCCAACTTCCGCGAGGTGTTCCTGCCGGAGGTCTTCCGCCAGGCGGTGCGGGCTCTCAACCTGACGGCGGAGGGGCAGCCGTGGTTGACCGATCACCAGCTTGATGGCTTGCGCGATCAGATCCTGCGCCAGCCCAATAGCACGCTGCTCGAAGCCAACGAGGAGAGCCACCGCCTTGTGCTCAAGGCGCAGGTCGATCGCAACGAGGTGACCGGCGAGGTGGACCCGGTGGTGAGGCTGATCGACTTTCGCCACCCCGACCGCAACCGGTTCCACGCCATCAACCAGTTCCGCGTCGATACGCCGGGGGGTGTGAAGAAGTGCATCATCCCGGACCTTGTCCTCTTCGTCAACGGCATCCCGCTGGTCGTCGTCGAGGCCAAGATCGGCGATCCGAACACCTCCAACCCGCTGCACGCGGCCTACGAGCAACTCCTGCGCTACCGCGACGCTCGCCCCGAGACGAAGAGGGCCGGCCTGCGCGAAGGGGAGCCGAGGCTCTTCTACACCAACCTCCTGGTGGTGCGCACCTGCGGCGAGAAGGCCGAGTTTGGCACCTTGACCTCGGGCCACGAACACTTCCACGCCTGGAAAGACATCTGGCCGGAGGCCAACCGAAACTATCCGCCACCGCTAGGTGTTGAGCGTGAGCAGGAGAGGCTCATCCAAGGGTTGCTGGCCCCCGCGACCTTGCTCGATGTGTTGCGCACCTGCGCCGTTTTCATGGACACGGACTCGGGCCGGCGGATCAAAGTGGTCAGCCGGTACCAGCAGTATCGGGCGGCGCGTAAGATCATTCACCGGCTGCGCACCGGGCAGAGCCCCGAGGAGCGCTCGGGGGTGGTCTGGCACACGCAAGGGTCGGGCAAGTCGCTGACCATGGTTTTCGTGGCGCGGATGATCCGGGCCGCTTCGGACCTCGAAGACTTCAAGATCGTGTTGGTCAACGACCGGGTGGATCTTGAGAAGCAACTGGCCGGTACCGCTCAGCTGATCGGCGGCAAGGTTCACGTCATCCAGAGCACGGATGAACTGCGCGAACACTTGAGCACCGGCGCCTCCGACCTCAATATGGTGATGGTGCACAAGTTCGCCGAACGGCCGGAGGTCTTGCCGGAGATGGTGGCGGAGGCGCTCGCAACCTATGGCGAGAGGTCGCTGGACGAACCGGCCGTGGTGCCGGTGGCCAGGATCGCCGACCGGGAGGGCCTGTCCCGATTGCCACCGTCGAGCGAGACCTTCGGGGTGGTCAACTCGTCCGAGCGCATCCTGCTGATGATCGACGAGGCCCACCGCACCCAGAGCTCCGACCTGGGCGACAACCTCTTCGAGGCCTTTCCGCAAGCGACCCGCATCGCCTTCACCGGCACCCCGTTGATCACCGAGCAGCACGGCAACCGGCGTACGGTGCGGCGCTTTGGCGACTACATCGACACCTACAAATTGATGGATGCCGTGCGCGACGGCACGACGCTACAGATCCTCTACGAAGGCCGTACCTCCGACACCGCGCTCGAGAACCGCCATGTCTTCGATCGCAAGTTCGAGGATCTGTTCAAGGAGCGCAGCGAAGAAGAGCTGCTGGCGATCAAGAAGAAATATGGCGCCACCGGCGATATCCTGGAGGCGCAGCGCCGAATCGCCGAGATCGCCACCGACCTGGTGGACCATTACATCGACAACATCCTGCCCGACGGTTTCAAGGCGCAAGTGGTCTGCCACTCCAAACTGGCGGCGATCCGCTACCAGGCGGCGATCCGCGAAGCGCTGCGGGAGCGTGTCGCCCGAGAGCGGCTGCGGGCCGAGCCGGACCCAGAGTTGATTCGTCGCATCGAATTCCTGCGCGCGGTGGTGGTGATTTCCTCAGACCCGACCAACGAGCCGGCGGCGGTAACTCAGGCGCGCCGCCAAGCCCGGCGTTGGAATGCGGTGGACAACTTCTGCAAGCCGTTCAACTTCGAGGACCCGGACAAGGCACTCACCGGAATCGCCTTCCTGATCGTCTGCGACATGTTGCTCACCGGCTTCGACGCGCCGATCGAGCAGGTGATGTACCTCGACAAGAAACTGCGCGAACACAACCTGTTGCAGGCGATCGCCCGCGTCAACCGGGTGTCGCGGGGCAAGAACCGTGGTTTCGTGGTCGACTACATCGGTCTGGCCAATCACTTGACGCAGGCACTCTCGATCTATTCAGAAGAGGACCAGCAGGATATCCGGGAAGGGCTCCAGAGCATCGCCAGCGAGTTGCCGATCTTGGAGGAGCGCTACCAGCGGCTGCTCCACCACTTCCAAGGGCTGGGTATCGCCCGGATCGAGCGCTTCGTCACCGGCGCCCTCGCCTCTCCCAAGGAAGAGGTCGCCCTGGTTCATGCAGCGGTGGGTGCGCTGGTCGAGCTCAAAGCGCGAGCGGATTTCGAGGTCTACCTCAAGAAGTTCTTGCAGAGTCTGAACTTGGTCCTTCCCAAGGAGCAGGGACATGGCTACCGCGGTCCGGCGCGCCGGTTCGGTTACTTGCACCGCATGACCAAGGAGCGCTACAAAGACGAATCGCTCGATCTGGCGGGCGCCGGCGCCAAGGTAAAGATGCTGATCAACGAGCACCTGATCGGTCTGGGTATTGACCCCAAGATCCCTCCGATCGAACTGCTGTCGAAAGACTTCCTGGCCCACGTGCAAGAGCACTCCAGGGGCGATGCGAAGGCGAAGGCCAGCGAGATGGAGCACGCCATCCGCAAGCACTGCACGGTGCATCTGGAAGAAGACCCGGCCTTCTACCGCCGTCTGAGCGAAAAGCTGGAGCGGTTCATCCGCCAGCATCACGACAACTGGGAAGCGCTGGCACAAGGCTACGAAGAGCTTCGTCAAGAGGCGCAGGCGGGGCGCACCGAATCGATCGAAGGGCTGAGTCGCGAGGCGACGACCTTTTTCGACTATGTAGTACAGCTGGCCTTTGACGGTGAGGAACCCCCCGCGAGCGCTCACCAGCCGCTCAAAGCGCTGATGGCGCGGGTGGTCGAGCTGCTCCAAGAGACGATCGACGTGCTCGATTTCTGGAAGAAGTCGATCGAGGTCAAGAAGCTGCGCGGCAACATCGACACCGAGATTCTGCTGGCGGGGATCCCGCAACTCAATGCGCGCCACGAGAGGATCGCCGTCGAGATCGTCAAACTGGCAGAGAAGCGGCACCAGGAGCTAATCCGGTGACTCCGCCAAAGGGTGCCGAGAAGCTGGCGTATCGCGTCGTGCGCAGCCGTCGCAAGACGGCTGACATCGTCATCGAGCGCGATGGAAGCCTGGTGGTGCGGGCGCCGGACTGGGTCGACGACGAGCAGGTCCGAGAGATTGTCGACTCCAGACTCTACTGGATCTACCGCAACCTGGCCGAGTGGCGCGACCTCAACGCCACCCGGGTCTTGCGTGAGTACAAGAGCGGCGAAGGCTTCCTCTACCTGGGTCGCTCCTATCGGCTGACCCTGGTCGAAGATCAGAAGGAGAAGGTGCTGCTCAAAGACGGTCGCTTCCGTCTGCGTCGCGACTTCGTGGAGCGCGGAGACATCGCCGCCGCGAAGGAAGCCTTCCGCGAGTACTACACGCGGCGTGGCAGCGAGCGCATCCGGCAACGGGTGCAGTACTACGCTCCCAAGGTCGGCTTCGAACCCGCAGCCATCGACGTCCGCGACCTGGGCCACCGCTGGGCCTCTTGCTCACCCCACGGCAACCTAGCCTTCCACTGGAAGTGCATGATGGCTCCACCCACGATCATCGACTACATCACCGTCCACGAACTCTGCCACTTCCACCACCAAGATCACTCCATCGCATTCTGGAACGAAGTCGACAAAGTGATGCCGGACTATGGTGAGCGCAGAGAGTGGCTCAAGAAGAACGGAGCCGGGCTGGATCTGTAGGGCGGGGCGGGGAGCCTTGGCGGATCGGTTCGAGCCGCAAGGGTGGTGCCGAAAGTGGTGTCTTCGAGTGGTTGAGGCCTCGCCCTGGGCTATGCTGATTTTCTTGGCTTGGTCAGCCATTCGAGGTCGCGGCGCCAGTTGCGGCGCGCTTTGGCTTCGTGCTCGAAGAGGGTGGTCTTCTTGTGGAGGACCAAGGTGAAGGGGCTCCCGGTGCGCCGGGTCTTGTGGAGAACGGGGAGTTCGTAGCGGTCGATTTCTCGATGCACGTGCAGCCGCCGTCGTTTGGCGATGGGCCATTCGAGTTGCTTCTTCTTCGGGTCGGCGAGGAAGTCACGGAGGGTGATGCAGAGGTCGCAGTCGCAGGTTCCCGGCAGGTCGAGGGACCAGTCATCTTTCTTGCGAGTGGGCTGCTTGAGGCGCGCCTCAAGCTGGCGGATGCAGTGGCGCCGGAGGGTGTTCAGGGCTGGCGAGGCTCCTTTTCTTGCTGCCTTGCCTCTTGCAGCGACCCGCAGCATGCTCACCAGAGCCGGGAGTAGAGGTTCGTGATCTCGGGTGCGCAGGAAGGTCACCATTTCGGTTTGCAGAGCCTTCACGCCAATGACCTCGGTGCTCTTGAGAAGGCCGAGGATCGGCTTTGCGAGCGCCGCGATAGCTGGATCTTGCCGGCTGGGCGCAGTGAGGTGCACGCTTTGGTCGATACCCCCCTTCAACCAGGCCCACTGATCCCGCCAGAGCAACTTTGCGCATCGCCGACCCGCCGGCTCGGTGGCGCACAACGCCTTGCACAAACGGGGCAGCGAGCCGAGCCAGGCGAACGAATCCTGCGGGCTCTCCGGCCGATGGGAGGCCCATCCGGCGAGAAGGGATCGCGCCCAGTCTTCGCCATAACTCCTCACCAGTGCCACGAAAGTCGGAGCCTGTGCGGGCGTGAGGGCCTCGGCTGAGAAGGGCAGCAGCAGGGACGCCGCCAGTGCCGGCTCCTCCAGCCCCTCCGCGATGGGCAAGGCCCGATCCAGAAAGTCGCCCCGCGTTTCGTGCCGGACGACGGCATCCCAGAAGGGCAGGAGCGATGCGGTGAACTTCTGGGCTTCGGACAGCCTGCCGGATCGTACCTTCTGTCCTATCTGGCCCAAGGCCCAAACGGGTGAAGCCTCGGCACGCACGACGAATGCACGCTGGCGCGGCCACAGGACGATCGCCGCCCGGCGGTACCAGCGGTCCATGGTGTTGCCCCAGTTGCCCATGTACCCCTCGTACTCGGAGGCATAGGCGTCGAGGGACGACGACGGGGTGGTGGCGCATACCTCTTCGTCATCGACTCTACGGACGATGGCCGCCGCCCTTTTTCCGGAAGAGTTGATGCAGCGCGTCAGGTGGATACCTTGATCGATGAGATCCAGGAGTTCGTAACGGTCCGGGTCGTCGGCCGCAGGAGGATCGTCTTCGTACCACTCGTCATCCTCGTCACGCCACCAACTGCGGTGGTGGCCGTAGATATGATCGCTCCAGTCGGAGTCCATGCAATGCCACGTTTCCTGGACCTCGGCGAGCGCCAGCACCCTCTCGCAGTCGTAGCGCTCGGCCGCCGCCACCAGTGCCGCCGACCGGGTGGCGTCACTGCCCTTGAGCCGTTGCCAGCTGAGCCCGCGCTGGGTGTATTGGTGATCCAGCAGGTAGACGAGCCGGTTTGGCGGCTTGCGAAGAGGCTCCTCCTGCTTCCCTCTCCAACGCGGGGGAAGCGGAGTCTCGAAGTGTTCCCGCAGCAGCTCGACCAGAGCCTCAACCAGCGCAGGGTTTGCCTCAACGCCCTCCGGCTCGGCCGCGGTCGGCTCCTTTTCGAGCATCAGATTGTAGGTCAAGGTGATTCGATACCCTTCCTTGACCGGCCGAACTTCGTGCTGACAGTCGGCATAGAAGGCGACGAAGGAAAGGTGCTTCCGGGAGCCGCGGTAGGTGGCACTTTCGTCCTGATGCTCGATCCTCAGCGTACCCCCCTTGAACGAGGACGGCAGGGTCACGACCAGGGTACCGACCATCTTGTCGGCCTTTTCCGAATCCTGATGGGGCAGGAAAAACTGGCCGGGAGCGTAGACCAGCATGGCGTGAAACTCGGCCTTCAGCCGATGGCCGGCAGCCACCCCGAGATCCTCGCCCAATTGGGCAAGGACAGGCAGCAACGTCCGCTTCCACCGGCGCAGGTCTATCTTGACTCGGCTCTTGGGGATCTCCCAGGTATCGCGAACCTGCCGGTCGAGAAGCGTCTTCTCCCCCAGCCCGTAACGCGCGGGCCGCCCGATCTGGCAAAGTCGCTGCGCCTGGCGGCGAGGGACCGGAAAGCGGAGCCGCCCAAGGCCCTTCACTTCGAGGTGTAGATCCTCGGTGGGCCGTGCCTGCTTGGCGCTGAAGCTACCTGGAGCACCGACCTCGCTCAGGAGATCAGCGATGCGTTGAAGTGATGCCACGGTCACGGGCAGCCTCCTGGTCTAAGAATTCAACGAGTCGAAGTCGTGCCCCGCCCCGTCTTTGCACCGCCTTGGCGAACTACCGCCGGCTTGGTGAGTCTTGTGGATTCTATGGCGGAAGATGTTCGATCCACAAAACGGCCGGTGCCCTTGCTGTGCCGAGGCTATCCACTCCGGTTGGTCGATTTCCGGCGGAAGTGCTTCGCAAGGAACACTTTCGCGAGTTCCTCACCCTCCTCAGTGAGTAGGAGCGACTTTGCCTTCGACACCGGGTCTGTGATCCATCCCTTTCGGAAGAGATAATTCATCAGATTCCAATCCAGCGCCTTCCAGACTCTCCGACCATGAAGCGTGAGCGAGAGCAGCGCCAGTGCCGATTCCGCGAGCTTCTCTTCATCGAGGGCCGCAGGGAGGTGGACAGGGTGTTCGCGGTCGCGTTCCATCGTGGTGCTCCTCGTGGTCCCAAGTTGCTCAACCGCCGCGAAAGGTACCAGGGGAACCTCATCGGAGGCACAGCGTTGTGGTCAGGGAAGTGAAAGTTGCTCACAGCCACGACCTTACTACCTAACCGGCAGTGCGTCAGTTCACGAGTGCCTCGGTGTTGGACCGGTGAACTGGTGCAAGCTGTCGGCCATTTCGTCGGCTGGTGTAAGAGCTTCGAGGGTGGGAGCCGGCGCAAAACCGGGCCGAGAGACGCTCGCGGCCAGGGCGAGAGTCGCCACGGTAGACTTGAGGAGTCATGGCGAGCATCAAGGAGCGAGGGCAGGTCTTGGATACCTCGGCAGAGAGCCAGGGTGTTCAATGGGAGTGCTACCGGCGCAGTGCCGGGCGCAAGGTGGGGTCGGGGGAGAAGGAAAACTTCCCCAGCTGTTCCTCGACGGCTCTGTCGTAGCTGGCGCTGCCCACCTTTTCTTTGAGGCTGTCGCTGATCGGGATGATCATTGGCTTGGGCTGCCATTGGAAGGGCTGGCCGGTGGCGGCGTCGCGGACTTGGCCGCGGTCGATGGCGAGGCTGGCCTCGGTCAGCGAGAGGGGGGCGAGGTCTCTTTTGAGGGCGCGGAAGCGGGCTTCGTCTTCAGGGTCGACGAAGCGTAGGACGCGGTGGCTTTGGGCGGCGAGATGGTAGTGGGCGGGGACGAAACCGACGCCGTCGAGTTCCAGACGCTTGCAGATCAGAATGAAGAGGGCTACCGCGTCGCGCAGCATGCCGAGGCCGGGGTGCTGCTGGCCGGGCAGGGGCTGCTGGTTGGCTGAGAACTGAGCGCGCGGGTTCTGCAGCATCAGCCATTCGACAAAGAGGATTTCGTAACCGGGGAGTACCCGCCGGTCGCGGCGTAGCCGTGTCTCGGCGACCAGCTCGGTCTTGGCCTCGTCGCCGAAGATGCGCAGCGTCTGGCCGGTTGGGTTGTCCAGATCGAACTCGATCGTGGGGTGGTCGAAGCCCATCTCCTGGAGGCGTCTGAGTACTCCGTAGCGCTCCAGTGCCAGCTCGATGCCGTGGGTGGAGTAATAGTCGAGCAGGCGGGTGAGGCTCTGACGGCCGGTGAGTCCCGGCATGAGGTCGGCGGCGGAGAGGTCGAGATCCCAGCCATCGCTCTTGGCGCCTGCCGTGGAGGAAGGTGCTGGTGAGAGGTCGCCGGTCAGTTGGTGCGGCTGGACCAGAGTTGAAAGATGGCGGTAGCGCAGCAGGGTCACTCCGTCGGTCGTCGGTGGTTCGATCTGTTGGCCGCCGGTCAGCCAGTTGGCGATGAAACGAGCCGAATAGCGCCAGGAACTGGTGCCGTAGCCGCCAGCCAGAAGTACCACCAACGAGGCGCCGGCGGCGAGGGGCGCGGCGAGCATGTCGATCACCATGCGGTCGCGGTCGAGAAGGCCCTGGGCGGTGATTCGCCAGTTGCCGAGCCGATCGTCTGCCGCCGGGTCGCAGCCGGCCAGGTAGAAGACGAGGCCGGGCCGGACCTCGCGAACCACCGGTGGCAGGTATTGGCGCACCGCCTCCAGGTAGGCCTCGTCCTCGACGCCTTCGCCGAGTGCCACGGTGGTGGCACCCAGTGCGGCGGCATCGCCCCAGTCGGCGTTGTGGATCGAGAAGGTATGGACGCTGGGATCGGCGGCGAAGATATGGCGGGTACCGTCGCCGTCGTGGAGATCGAGGTCGATCACCAGGATCGGCTCGGTGAAGCCATTGGCTCGTTCTTTGGCGATGGCGATGGCCACGTCGTTGAAGGCGCAGAAGCCTTGGCCGTGATCGGCGTGCGCGTGATGCAGCCCGCCCCCCAAGTTGATCACCTGACACCCACTGGCCAGTGCCAGCCGCGTGGCGAGCAGCGTGCCTCCGGTCATCGCCCGTTGCACGGAGAGGAAGCGGTCCTCCGTCGCGGGGGGAACTTCGAAACCGAGGATCCGGTGGGTGCCGCCCGGCTGCAACACTTCGCTGAGATAACGCTGCGAGTGAACCCGGCCGAGGTCGCGCAACGGTGCACTGCGCGGCCAATGCAGATCTCCACCCTGGACCAACCCTTCGTGGATCAGGAAGGTGAGGATATTTTCGGCGCGGTGGGGGTCGTAGGGAACTCCGGGTAAGTCGAGGCGGTACTGGCTGCTGTAGACGAAGGCGAAGCTCGCCGGCTTGAGGGTGCGCAGCCACCGCCGCCAGAGGCGGCGCAGAGAGTTCATTGGGACCGTGTCATAGGCCGCCCACGGCCGGTCGGCTTTGGATGGCTAGCCTTCTTTGCCGGTTCTTCCGGCAGGTTGGCGATCATCGAAGCGGCCATCTCCCGGGGACTCTTGGTCATCGCCCGTCTCCTTGGTTGAAGCGTGCTGGACACTACCGCGAGCTGGTTTTCTTCTCTTTTCCCTCAACGTTTTCGCTGCACCAAGAGTAGAACAGGTGAACGGTCAAAGAGAGTCAAGAAAATACCACTCTTCTCAAACCACCCTCTCAACCCGCCGACCAGGCGCTAAGCGACCGTGCGCAGACACGCGTCGCCACTGCGGAGTCGCTAGCCATCCACTGGTTGGTTGAACCCGAGGAACATGACGATGAAACCAGTGACCAGCTTCACCTTGTCTCACCCGCTGATGCACCGCCGCCTATTCTCGCTCGCCGTCGGTTTGGCCCTCGCTCTGAGCTTGCTGGCGCCGCTCGCCGGCCAGGCGCAGGCGGCCAAGGCGGACGATGTCGTGACCATCCCGGTCAAGCTCCAGTACATTCATCCCCGTCACCTGGCGGACACCATGAGGATGCTGGGAATTCAGTTCCAGCAGGTCGTCGATCTGAACACGGTTATCGTCACCGGCGATTCCCGGGAGATCAAGGCTGCTCGGGAGCTGATCGCAGCGCTCGACGTGCCACCCGAGCCGGCGCGCTCGGTCGAGGTCAACGTCTACCTGTTGGCCGCCACGCGGGCGCAGAGTGGCAACAGCGATCTTCCCGACCTCCTCCAGCCGGCGGTTCGCAACCTCGAAGAATCGCTTGGCTACCGCGGGTTCTCGCTGATCGATACCCTCTACCTGCGCACCAAGGACGGGAGCAACGGCGGCGTCAGCGGCGGCGGCCGTCAGCTCGTCGAGGAGGGCCACACGGTGAGCACGCTCTACGAGTTTGGCTTCGATCGGCTGTCGATCCTCGACCGGCAAGAGGTGCGCGTGGTGCGCTTTGACGACCTGTGGTTTGAGACCGGCATGGACAGCAGCGGTCCCAGCCAGTTCTATGCCTCCGCCCTGCGTACCGATATCGAACTACTCAACGGACAGGTGGCGGTGATTGCCAAGGCGACGCCTGCCGGTACCGACCATGCGCTGGTGCTGGTGGTGAGTGCCGAGATTGTGGACTGAGAAGACCACTATTCCGGCTGGCGCACCACCCGGCCGCCTTGCATGACGAAGTCGATCTTTTCGAGGGTCGTGACATCCTCCAAGGGGTTGCCGGGGGCGGCGACGATGTCGGCGAGGCGACCGGCGGCGAGGGTTCCTCGGTCCTGCAAGTCGAGCAGGTCGGCGGCGTACACGGTCGCGGTGCGGATGGCTTCGAGCGGCGACATGCCGCGCTCGACCAGGGCGCTAAACTCGCGCGCGTTGAGGCCATGGGGATAGACGGCGGCGTCGGTGCCGAAGGCGATTTTGACTCCGGCACGGATCGCCTTGGTGAGGCTCAGTTTGGCCTGCGGCAGGACGGTCTCGGCCTTCTTGCGCACCGGCGGCGGCAGCTGGTCGAGATCGATGGCGTCGGCGAGATAAGTGGTGGGTACCAGGTAGGTGCCCCGTTCGATCATCAGTTGGATCGCCTCGTCGGTGAGGATCGAACCATGCTCGATCGAGGCGACCCCGGCAAGGATCGCGGCGATGATCCCCTCGCTGCCGTGGGCGTGCGCCGCGACTTTGACGCCGTGGCGAGCCGCCTCTTCGACCATCGCCCCCAACTCGGCCGCCGAGTACTGCTGAGCGCCCACCGAACCCTCAAAGGAGAGCACGCCGGCGGTGGCGCAGGTCTTGATCCACTGCGCGCCGTGTTTGATCTGGTAACGCACCGCGCGCACCACCTCGTCGGCACCGTCCGCCACGCCGCTCTCCGGGCCGCGCTCGGCGATGCCCGGCGCGTAGCCGGTGGTGTCGCAGTGACCGCCGGTGATGCCCAGTGCGTGACCGGCCGGAATGACCCGCGGACCCTCGATGCGACCGGCGGCGATGGCACGGGAGAGCGAGACATCGACAAACCCCGTCGAGCCGAGATCGCGCACGGTGGTGAAACCGGCGGCGAGAGTCACCTTGGCGTGGCCGACTCCGCGCAGAGCGGCATCGGCGGCGGTTTCGCGCACCGGGCGGTTCACCCAGTCGCCGCCGATGGCATAGGCGAGATGGGTGTGCAGATCCATCAGTCCGGGCAGCAGGGTGCGATCGCCGAGGTCGAGCAGTTCCACTCCGGCCGGTGTTTTACCGTGGCCTACTTGACGGATGATCCCGTTTTCGACCCACACCCAGCCATTGGCGATCAGCCGCCCGTTCTCGACGTCGAGCAAGCGATCGGCGCGCAGAACCAGGCTGCCTTCGGCCAGGGGCGCTCCGCCGTTGCTGCCCGCGGCCCACAGGCAGGGTGCCCAGGCGAAGGCGAGAAGGAGGAGGCACGAAACGAGACGGAGAGATCTGCGACGCATTGCGGTTCCTTTCACGGCAAGGGATCTGTTTCTCTGTGGCGGAGTCCTGATGATAGCCGGTTCGCTACGGAGGGAAACCCCTCTGGGAGATAGACTTCGAGGCGATGAGTTTTCCACCTCTAGACCGACCCCGCCGGGTGCGCGACGAACTCAACGGCCGGCGCATCCATGTGTGGGCGGCGCGGCTCGATCCGCCGGCCTGGCGGGTCGAACAGCTCCACCGGTTGCTCGACGACGATGAAAAGCAGAAGGCGGCGCGCTTTCGCTTCGACCGCCACCGCCGCCGCTTCATCGTCGGCCGTGGCTTCCAGCGCATCGCCCTGGGGGACTACCTCGGGGTCGATGCGGCGGCGATCGAGCTGGCCTACGGCGACAAGGGCAAGCCCTACCTGGCCCGCCAGCCGGCGGGAGCACCGCTCTATTTCAACCTGTCGAATTCGGAAGAGCTGGCGCTGTTGGCGCTCAATCGCGAGCGCGAGATCGGCGTCGACGTCGAACAGCTGCGCGAAGTGCACGAGATGGAACAGCTGGCCGAGCGGTTCTTCTCCAAACAGGAATCGCCGGTCCTTCTGGCCCAGCCCGAAGAGCGCCGGGTCGAGACCTTCTTCAATTGTTGGACGCGCAAGGAGGCCTATCTGAAGGCGGTGGGCACCGGCCTTTCGGCGCCGCTCAACCGCTTCGACGTCACTCTGGCGCCGGGCGATGAACCGCGCATGTTGGCGCTGGAGGAGAGCCGCGAGAAGGCGGCGCGGTGGAGCCTCTACCACCTCAATCCGGCCGACGGATACCTCGGAGCGATCGCGATTGAGGAGGACGGATGGCGGATCGACAGCTGGACTTGGAGCGGCTAGCAACCCCGGTGAACCGGTAGAATCGCGCCCGCGATGCGCGTCTACTTCACCAACATGGGCTGCAAGCTCAACCAGGCGGAAACCGAGCGGCTGAGCCGCCAGTTTCGCGCCGCCGGCCACGAGGTGGTGGCCTCGCTCGCGGAGTGCGAGCTGCACCTGATCAATAGCTGCACGGTGACCCATGTGGCGGCCCGCGATGCGCGCAAGCTGGCGCGGCGCGGCCGGCGCCTCGATGCGAAGATCCGCACCGTGCTCACCGGCTGCTACGCCTCGGCGGAACCCGGTGCGGCGGCGGCGCTGGCCGGCGTCGACCTGGTGGTGCCCAACCACCGCAAGGAGCGGCTGGTCGAAGCGGTCCACCAGGCGATGCCGGAGGTGATCCCCGCCTCGCCGGCAGAGCTGGCGGTGCCCTACGTTCCTCTCGCCTTCGGCCACTCGCGGGCCATGGTCAAGATTGGCGATGGCTGCAACATGCGCTGCTCCTTCTGCATCATTCCCTTCACCCGCGGCCAGGAGGGGTATCGATCCCTCGACGAGGTGGTCGAGGAGGTGCGGGGGCTGGTGGCGGCCGGCTACCGCGAGGTGGTGATCACCGGCGTGCAGATTTCTTCCTACCGCCGGCAAGGCCGGCGCCTCTACGATCTGACGGCGGCACTGCTCGACCAGACCGCGGTGCAACGGTTGCGGCTGACCTCGCTCGCCCCGTGGGATTTCGACCCTCGGCTGTTCGACCTGTTTGGCAACCCTCGCCTCTGCCGTCATGTGCACATGTCCTTGCAGAGCGGCAGCACGGCAACCTTGCGGCGTATGCGCCGGCCCTATTCGCCCGCCGCCTACGCCCAGGTCGCCGAGAGAATCCGCCGGCGCATCCCCGGTGTCGCCATCACCACCGATGTCATCGTCGGTTTCCCCGGGGAGAGTGAGGAGGAGTTCTCCGCCTCGCTCGCCTTCGTTGAACGGATGCAATTCGCCCGGGTTCACCTCTTCCCCTACTCGCCTCGCCAGGGCACCGCTGCCGCCGCGATGGAAGAGCAAGTCGACCCGGAAGTGAAACGCCGGCGCATGGCGGCGATGGGTAAGGTGGTCGCCGCCGGTGAGCGAGCGTTCTGCCACCAACAGCTCGGGGAGACGGTGGAGGTGCTGTGGGAGTCGGAGCGCCACGGTGTCTGGCAAGGGCTGAGCGACCACTACATTCGCACCTACCTGCGCAGCGGTCAGGATCTGCGCAACTCTCTGACTCGCGTGCGCATGGCGGCGCTGTGCGAAGGAGGAATGAGAGTCGAATTGGTGGACGATGCGGTCTCACCCGAGGCGAACAACTTGGCCCGCCTGGCGACGGGGTGAAACCTCTTCCACCCTTGCGGCGTCCTCTACACCAGAGGCGCTCAGGAGCGCACCACGAATGCTCGTCAGATCTCGTCTAGCTCACCCCCTCAGGAGATCTATCAAGCGGGCGGCGGTGGTTGCCATCCTGGGCGTTTTGCTTTTTCCCGCCATCGCCGAGGCGGGCCGCTTGGACGACGAGTTGGGTCGTAGCGAAGTGCGCGTCTACGCGGAAAGTTATCCCCTTCCCGTTGGGCGCACGGTGGTCGAGGCGGCCCTTCCCGAACGGTTGCAGCGGCTCGGCTATCGTCGTGTTCGTGGCCACCGGCCGCGGCGCGAGGGCGAGTATTTCTGGGGCCACGAACTCTTCTGGATCTACCGCCACGCCCACCGCTACGGTGGCCGCAAGCTGCCGGCCGAGCTGGTCGGTGTCCGCCTGTCGCGCGGCGATAGCCGGATTCTCGGCCCGGCCGATCCGACTCGTGCGGCCGCGAGCCAGGCGGGCGCAGAGAGGGAGAGGCCCCGCCGCGAGATGCCGAGACTCGAACCGGAACTGCTGGCCGAGTCGCTGGCCGCCGATCGAGCACCGCGCCGGCCGATCCGAATCGATGATCTGCCCGACCACCTCTGGCAGCCTCTTCTGGCCATCGAGGACGGACGCTTTTTCGACCATCCCGGGGTCGACTACCGCGGCGTCGCCCGCGCTCTGCTGGCCAACGTGCGGGCCGGCAAGGTGCGCCAGGGCGGCAGCACCATCACCCAGCAGCTAGTCAAGATGCGCGATCTGACGCCGAAGCGCAGCCTCGGCCGCAAGGCCTCCGAAGCGCTGCGTGCCCTGGCCCTCGAAGCGGAGTACGACAAGCGGGAGATTCTCGAAAGCTACCTCAACCACGTCTACTACGGGCAGATCGACGGGGTGGCGATCCATGGCCTAGGCGCCGCTGCGTGGGCCTTCTTCTCACGACCGGCAGCCAAGCTCGACCTCGCGCAGGCGGCGCTGCTGGCCGGGGTCATCCAGTCGCCCAACCGCCTCTCACCGCTGCGCCACCCGCAGCGTGCCCTCGCCCGGCGCAACCAGGTCTTGGATCGGATGGCCGAGCTGGAATGGGCGAGCGAGAAGGCGGTGACGTGGGCCCGCGGGCGCGACCTCGAACTCAAGATTCATCGCCCGCCACGGCGTACGGCGCGCCATTTTCTCTCCTGGGTGGCGGCGACGGTCGAGCAGCTTGCTCGCCGTCGCTCGGCCAAGAAGCGCGGCGTGGTGGTCGAGACCCACCTCGATCCCTACCTGCAAGAGCTGGCCGAGGAGGCCGTGATGCGCCGCCTCGACCGGCTGCGGCGCGGCTCCAAACGGTTGCGTTCCGCGCCGCTTTCGGCGGCGTTGGTGGTGCTCGACGGCGAGACGGGTGCGGTGCGCGCCTACGTGGGTGGTGATCCTCGCTGGGCGCGCAGTGGCTTCGACCGCGCCCGAAGCGCTCGTCGTCAGCCTGGGTCGACGGTCAAGCCGCTGGTCCTTCTCGAAGCCTTCGATCGCTGCCGGCAAGGCGGCTCGCCGCTGACTCCGGCCAGCCGGGTGGTCGATGCGGCGCTGCGGCTGGAGCTGCCGGCGGGGCCATGGCAGCCGTCCAACTTCGACCGCCGTTTCCGCGGCGTAGTCGATCTGCGAACGGCGCTGGCCGACTCCTTGAACATTCCCTTCGTGCGCGTCGCTCGCTGGTGCGGCTTCGAGGCGACCGCCGGCCGCCTGCGCCGCGCCGGGCTCGATCTGCCTCGCGATCCGCCGCCCTCGTTCGTTCTCGGAGCGCTGGAGCTTTCGCCGCTTGAGCTGGCACGGGCCTACACGGTCTTTCACACTCCCGGCGCAGTGGTCACTCCCTTGCCGGTCGCCCGCTTGCTCACTCCCGGCGGACGGGGCCTCAAGCGGCTGCGGCCGCGGCGCAAACGGGTGGTGCGGCCGGCGACCGCCTACTTGGTGCGCGACTTGATGCGCCAAGCGGTCGATTCCGGAACGGCCCGAGCGGCCAAGATCGAGGGGTGGGATGTGGCCGGCAAGACGGGCAGCTCGTCGCGGCTGCGCGACGCCTGGTTTGCCGGTCAAGCAGGCTCGTTGGTGGCCGTCGCCTGGGTCGGATTGGATAACGGCGAGCCTCTGGGCTTGACCGGATCGGCCGCGGCGGCGCCGCTGTGGAAGGCCTTCATGGAAAGGGCGGTACCGACCCGCCAGGGTCGCCGTCTCGCCCGGCCCGAAGCGGTGGTCGAGCGGCGGGTGGATCCGGCAACCGGCCTGCTGGTTCGCGCTTGGTCCAAGGGTCGAATGGAGCTGTTTCGCCGCGGCGCGCTGCCGCCCCGCGATCGGCTGTTTCGCCATGATCGCCCGGTCGAAGTCGTGCAGTAGACGTTATTGCGCTACAATACGAATTCCACAAGAGCGATTCCTTTCCCCTCCGGAGGTTGGCCACCGTGTTCATCCCTCAGCGAGTTTGTAGCGTCGTGTTGTTGGTCGGTTTGTCGTGGTCGGTAACTTGTGCTCACGCCACAGCCGAGGAAGCTGTCCAACGGTCTCAAGGACTACCGCCCAAAGAGAGCGTCCAGCTACTGCGCGCGGCACGCATCGCTCGCATGCAAGGAGACTTCGCCACTGAGTTGGCCAAGCTGCAAGAGGCGCTCGAGAAGTTTCCCGAGGATTTGACGCCGGTCTTTGCCCTGCTCGAGTACCAGCGAATCCACGGGCGCACGGCCGATCGCGACCAAGATTTGCGGGCCACTCTGACCCGTCGCCTCCACCAAGCCACCCAGACGATCGCTCCCGCCGTCGCCCTCCAGCTGATCATGGACCCGAATGTCGATCCTGAGATTCTCTCCTTGCTAGAGCAACACCTGAAGGATCGAACCCAACCCAGCGCTGCCGGCGCGCCACCGGTGGAGGAGATGCAGCTGGTGGCCTTGGCGAAGATTCAACAACGGTTGGGTCTGGACGAGGCCGCCGCCACGACCTTGATCCAGCTGTCGAAAGAGGGTGGCTCCTTCCATCAGTCATGGATGTTGCTGCGCCTGCTGAGCAAGCTCGAACGGTGGTCCGAACAGGCCGATCTTCTACAGGATATGGTCGATTCGGGGATGACGGACCTGACGATCAACCTGGCGCAAGCCCTGGCTCAGGCCGGGCGACTGGAGGAGGCTATCGCCCGCGTCAAGGCTCTCGCCGAGGAGTTCGGTCCTCCTGTGGGCGTTGGCGAGGCCTCCAGCTCCCAGCAATCGACCGATCCCATCGTCTGGGCAGCTCCGCAAGGAGCACTTCGTGAGGTCTCTAGCTTCCAGCAGATGGTGAATAACATCGGCTGGATCGCTCGCGATCAGGGTGACGACGAAGCGGCGGAGCAGCTCTTTCGCTTGGCACTGGCGGTGAAACCGGACGACGAAGTGATGCAGGCGACCCTGCTGTACCTCTATGGTTCGCGCGAGGAGCAAGCCAGACAGATCGCCGCCGAGGCCGTGCGCCGAGTGGCCGAAACCGACCCACAAACCCTGTTCGACGAAGGCACCCACCTCCTCGCCACCGGCGACGTGAAAGCGGCCATCGCCCTGCTCAAGCGGGCGGCGCCGAACCTCCCCACACTCGAAGCCGCCTGGTACAACCTGGGAATGGCGGGCTACCGCCTGGGCGACTGGTCCACCGCCGAATCGGCCTTCGCCAAGGCGGCCCAACTCAACCCCGGCCGAGCCCAGTCCTACTACTTCCGCGGCATCTCCCTGGTTCAGTCGAGTCGCTGCCGAGAGGCCATCCAGCCCCTCCTCCAAGCTCTACAACTCGACGCCGCCCGCACCCAAGCCCACTACTATCTCGCCCGGTGCTACCGACAAGCAGGAAACAACCCCGAAGCCGAGCGCCACAAGAGCCTCTATGAGTCTGCCCAGAAGTAGAGCTGTCCAAGATCGGGCAGAGCCCGAGCGCGCCCCCTCACAACCCTTTGACGTACTCGCGAAACCGTAGATCAATTTGCTCCGGCGTCGCCCCGTAGACCGCTTCGAGCACCTCCTGCGGTGGATAGCCCTCGACCAGATAGAGCAGAAAATCGGGGAACTGGTGGGTGGCCCATTCTTCCTCACCGTGGCGCAGGAAATGGACGAACAGCCAGGAAGTCGGGTAGTAGAGGTTGCCTTTAGGGCCGTAGAAGAGGCCGAGATCGGTGCGGAACAGATCGTCGATCGACAGCGCGTAGTGCTGCCGCAGGGCCTTCTTCAGCTCGGCCAGGCTATAGCCGGCGTGGGTCACTCGGCGCAGGACACCGGGGAGATTGTGGCGGATGACGAACTGGCTCTTGATCGTCTTGCCCAGCAGCATCTGGCCCTTCTTGGTGATCCACGAGTTGCTGATGTACTCGGCCAGCCCCTCCTCCAAGAAACGCGGCAGCCGCAGCCCCGGCCGAAGCAGATGGCTGTCGGAGTAGGCGTGGAAGGCCTCGTGGATCAGCGTCTGCTGTAGTCTTTCAGGGGTTGCCACTTCGAGATGAAAGAGCAACACCCCGGGAGGGGCGTAGAGGCCGGAACTCCAGCCCGGCAGGTGTAGCTCGGCCGCCGCCCTGGTGAAAGACTGGCGGTGGCGGAATAGATAGACGACGACCTTGTAGCGCTCCGGTAGCGGCTCGATTTCCGGCTGGAAGAGGTGGTCGAGCAGGTTGTAGGTGGCCTCCAGATTTTGCGCCACAACCTGCGCCGTGTTGCGATCCGGCGCGTCGGTGATGACAATGAACTGTGGCGAGTCATAGAGACGGCGCTGGAGGGGATCGAGATGCTTCTCGGAACTCCTGGCATAGCGTTCGAGTAGCTCCCTACGCTTCTCATCGGACCACGTCTGGAGCTGGGCCCGCCGGGTCTCGGGGGACTTGGCTGAAAACGGGTCAAGATTCCCGGCCTGCCGCAAGGAGGTGCTCTCGACGACTCGGTATTGGACGGACCACTTCAAGGTGGTGGCGACCGCTTTGCCGTTTTCGATGGCGGGAGCGTAGCGCCATTGCAGGATGGATTCGATGGTCTGGCGGCGGAAGATGTCGTCCCACTCGCTGGAGGGCCGGATGGCGACCACCTCGACACCGGTGACGCGACCGCGGGCGTCGATCTTGACCTTGACCTGGACTTCCGGCGCGACGCCGCTGCCGGCGGTTTCGATCGGGGCGAGCAGTGGGAAGTGGAGCAGTGGGATAGGCGATCTGTCGGGGAGCTTCGCCACCTCTCGGGGCTGCGCCGAGGCCGGAGCTACCCCCAAGACCACGGCGATGGCGATGAGCAGAATCGCCGTCCGCCGCCCAACCCGTTCGCGGATACCTGCACTGAGCATGAACGAATACTACACTAGACTTGCAACCAGTCCAAGGTCTTCGTAGATGGCGTCAAGGGTGGAGCGCATGCGAGCGTCGTGCACGGCGTCGCTGGGCAAGCCGTTGAAGGCGATGGCGACGACCAGTCGGTTTTCGGGATCGGCAAAGCCGGTCGAGGAGCGATACCCGCTGTGGCCGTAGGTGCGCCGCGAGCAGTGGCTGCCGTAGCTGTAGGGAACCGGTTCGTCGTAGTGCTTGCTGTCGGGGATGAACCCCAGCCCCCAATCCATCACCACCTTGAAGGTCTTGTCGCGCAACCCGACGCGGTGGCGGGCGGTCAGCGCTTCGACCGTCTGCGGGGTGAGGATCCGCCGGCCTCCGAGTTCGCCGCCGGCGAGCAGGGCGCGATAGAAGCGGCCCAGATCGCGCATTGGACCGCGCCCGCCACCGGCCGGCGAGGGGCGCACGCAGCGGTCCTCGCTCTCCCATCCCAGCTCCACCGGTTCGCGGTCTGCTTCGGCGGTGTTCCAGGTCGTCGCCAGTCGTAGCCGCACCTTGCGGTATTGCTCGGCATCCATACCGATCCAGCTGTCCGCCATGCCGAGAGGTTCGAAGATCCGCTCGCGAACCAGCTGTGCGAAGGGCTTGCCGACGAGGCGCTGGACGACCTCGCCGAGGATGAACCAGCTCGAAGCCATGTGGTAGCCGGCCCGTTGCCCGGGCTGCCAGTTGGGCTCCTTGCGGCTGGCGCAGATCCTGGCGATGGTCTCCTCCCAAGGCAAGCGCGGCCAGCCGATGCTGACCATGCGAAAGCCGCCGGTGTGGGTCAGCAGGTGGCGCAGGGTGATGCCCTCCTTGCCGCCGGTGGCGAACTCGGGGATGGTGAGGCTGACAGGGTCGTCCAGGTCGAGTTTGCCGGCCTCCCAGAGCTGCGCCAGAGCCACGGCGGTGACCGGCTTGCAGGAGGACATCCAGGCCATCAGCGCATCGGTTTCGAGCGCCCTGCCGGGACGGTCTTGGCCCAGCGCGACTTCGATCTCTTCACCGTTGAGGCAAAGGTAGAGTTGCGCTCCCAGGTGGAGCCGCCGGCGAATTCCCTCTTCGATCACCGCGGTGGTCTTGGGCAGCCCGGGGATTGTCACTGGATGGCTCCATCCCGGTTGGCGACTTGAAAGAGGGTACCGTCCTTGAGGCGCAGGGCGGTGAGTGGGCCGCCCCAGACGCACCCTGAATCGAGCCCCATCAGGCCGGGCTGCCGCCACACGCCCAGCGCGGCCCAGTGGCCGAAAATCAAGGTGACTTTGGGGTTGCGGGGAGAGGAACGCTGAAACCAGGGCTTGCATCCCGCCGGTGCTTGGTTCGGCGGGCCGCTGAAGCCGGCGCAGGGTGTGCCGTCTTTGTGGCAGGTGCGCAGCAGGGTGAAGGCGAAGAGGGCTGAGCGCCGCCGCTCACCCGGTGTGCCGGCGGCATCCCAGCGCAGCGGCGGCTGGCTGCGCAGTTTGGACACCAAGGCGGCACCGTGCTGGCCCTGCAAGCGGTGAGTGACCAACTTGTGCCACCGTTTCGCCTCGCCCAACGTCCAGCTCGGATGCAGGCCGGCGTGGACCATGGCGAACCGTTTGTTACGGTGAAACAGCGGCCGCCCGCGCAACCAGGAGAGGAGCTGCTCCGCGTCCGGCGCCGCCAGAACATCGTCCAGCGTGTCGCGGGCTTTGGGTTTGGCGATCCCCGCGGCACGACCCAACAGGTGGAGGTCGTGGTTGCCGAGCACCGCGACGAGGGACTCCTCGTGGTCGGCCGCCCAGCGCAGCACATCGAGCGAACGGGGACCGCGGTTGACCAGATCGCCGACCAGCCAGAGACGGTCTTTCGACGGCCGGAAGCCGATCTCGTCGAGGAGGGCCCGAAAGGTCTTGTAGCAGCCGTGAATGTCGCCGATGGCGTAAGTGGCCATAGTGTGGCTAGGATGGGTCGGAGGACGCGGTGTCCGTCGTATCACCGAGCCAGGCCGCGAGGTGGCTCTTCTGTTCAGCGCTCGCCTCCGGGTCGACCTCCAACTGCCACTGCTCTTCGGGTTGGCGACCGAAGGTGACCGGTAGGGTGATCAGCCGTTGGCGGCGCGAGACCAGAACCTCGGCGGCCTGCTCGGGCCGGAAGGCTTTCAACCGTTCCTTCCAGCTCCCGGCGGTGATCCGGAAGCCGTCCAGCGCCAGCAGCTCATCGTCGGGCGAAAAGCCGGCGGCGAAGGCGGGGGTGCCGCGGTGCACTTCGTCGACCAACAGGCGACCCTTCTCGACACGGGTCTTCAGCCCCAGCCACCCGGCCTCTTCGCCAGCCACTTCGGGGCTGTTCGGTTCCGCTGCGGACGCTTTGAAGCGCAGCCCGAGCCAGTCGAGCGCCGGTGCGAAGTCGAGTTCCGCGGTAGTTTCGAGCGCCTGGGTGAGGAAGGCCTCGATCTCGCCGGCCCCTGCGCCGGCCAGCTCAGCGATGAGAGCGCGGAACTCGCCCTCGTCGTACCCGCGCTCCCCGGAATAGCGCTCGTAGGCGGCACGCATCACGCTGTCCAGGCTGGTGCCACCGTGGCTGGTGCGGCGCAGCCTGGCGTCGAGCAACCAGGCGACGAGGGTGCCCTTGGAGTAGTAGCTCATCGCCGTGTTGACCGTGTTCTCATCGCGCCGGTAGAGCTTGATCCAGGCATCATAGGAGGCGTCGACGAGGGGTTGCACCCGGCGGCCGGGCGTCGTCTGGACGGTCTTGATGGTCTTGGAAAGCGCTGCCAGGTACTCCTCGCGAGTGCTCAGGCCGCTGCGCCGGAGCAAGAGGTCGCCGTAGTACGAAGTGATCCCTTCGACCACCCACAGGTCCCGCGTGTAGACCTCCTTTTCGTAATCGAAGGGGCCCAGCGCCACCGGCCGCAACCGCTTGCCGTTCCAGGCGTGGAACTGTTCGTGGCTGACCAGGCCGAGCCAGCGCAGGTAGCTCTTGCGGGTGCGAGTGGCCCAGCGGCTGGTCATCAACACCGCCGAGTCCTTGTGCTCCAGCCCGCCTCTCCCTTCGGTAATCAGGTTGACAAAGAGATAGCGCGGGTAGGGGGCAGAGCCCCAGAAGGAGATCAACTGCTCAGCGATCCGTTGCGCGTCCAGGGCCGAACGCGGTCCGTCCCAACTCGTCCCCTCACCCTCGTTGACCAGCCGGTGAGCGACGCCGCCGGCTTCGTAGTGGTGAATGGTGGGTATTCCGGCGTAGATGGGGGAGTCCACCAAGTGGTCAAAGTTGCGGGCGCGGAAAGTCCGGCGGCGCGGTCCGGCCGCATCCGGACCCGCGCCGTCCGGCTCAGCGTTGTCGACCGTCTCTAGCGGTGAGACGGCCTGGCTCCAGGCGGCGGGCAACTCCAGAGTGACCTCGTGCGGCCGCTCGAGATCACCGACCAAGGTGAGAAAAGTGGCGGCGCCGACGAGGAAGGCGAAGCGTTCGTCCACCCAGTTGTTGCGCACCGACGAGCGATGGCAATAGAGGCGGTAGGAGATGTGGACAGTCTCCTCGCCGCCGGTGGTGATACGCCAGCGGTTCTTCGCCGTCTTGGTGACGGTGCGAAGGGATCCATCCCCGCCGCTGGCCCTCAGCGTGTCGATCTGTTGGGCGTACTCGCGGACCAGATAGGAGCCGGGCGTCCACACGGCCATCATCAGCTCGATGGTCTCGGCCCCTTCGGTGGGTACCGCAGCCTCGATCTCGGCGTAGTGCGAGCCGGGAGAGGGGAAGCGGACGGTGTGGCGGATCGGAAGGGTCATCGTCTCAACGGAGGCGCTCAAGGGAAAGGCCGCCACGAGTATCCAGGCCAGAGCGAGCAGCAGGGTGGCTAGTTTAGTCAAGGCGGCGCTACCTTAGCAGCCCGAGGAGTCGGGAGATGTCGACCTAGCTCGCGTCGTTCAGGGCCTCGGCCAGGGTAGTCACCTTGATCGACCAGTGGCTCGCGTTCCACACCGGCTTGCCGTGGTGTAGCAAGATCGCTTGCGGCGACTGGTGGCGGATCGCGGTGCGGGTCGCGATCTCGGCGGATACCGGGCGTGCGTTCTGGATCTCGATCAGCGTGTAGGAGGCCTCGGTGGTACCGGCTTGCTCGTTGATGAAGCTCAGGTATTCTTTGTAGGCGGCCATCGAAACTGGACAGGTCAGGCTGTGTTTGAAGAGGAAGGTCGGGCGTTGGTGTGAACTCTCGAACCACGGGTCGAGTTCATTGACGGTAGCGATCAGCTGTGGCTCGGTCATGAAGATTCCTCCCCCTGAGGGCTTTGGATGGTGCGACGATGTTGGGCTCAATCATAGCGTGCAAGACGGTCGGCCATGGGATACTCAAGATGGTTATGGCAAGAGAGTTTGGAGCCCAAGAATGAGCGGTGGCACGGTCAGCGAGGCCGTGACGCAGGACATTCGGGTGCGCGCGGAGAGTTTTTTCGTGCCGGAGCGCAGTTCGCGGGCGGAGGGGTATTACTTCTTTGCCTACCGGATTCAGATCACCAATCTCGGCAGCGAAACGACTCAATTACTCAGTCGCACTTGGATCATCACCGACGGCGATGGCCAGCAGCAGCGGGTGGCGGGGCCCGGGGTGGTGGGCGAGCAGCCGGTTTTGGTGCCGGGGGCGACTTTCGAGTACACGAGTTTTTGCCCGCTGCCCACGCCGGTGGGGTCGATGCAGGGGAGTTATCAAATGGTCGGGGCTGGCGGCGAGCGCTTTGAGGCCGAGGTTGCTGCCTTTACCTTGGCTGTGCCGCACGCGGTGAACTGATGCTGGCGGCGGCGCAGTTGGTGCTGTTGAGCGATCATCAGGGATCGATCCTCGAGGCGAGGGGGCCGTGGGCGGAGGTCGCACAGGTTCCGGTGGGAGGGACGCTGGCATCGTGGATCGCCGACTCCGGATCGGGACCGGCGCTGGATTTTCTCTTTGAGCTGCGTCGTGAGGGGGCGGCCTTCGGCCACTCCTTGCCGATGTCCGGCGAGCCATCTCCCGCGCTGAGTTTTGCCGGTCTGATGGCGGGTGAATACGGCTGGCTGGTCGCCGCGGCGAGCGAGCGGGAGCTGCGCGCGGCGTGCCATGAATTGCTTTCCTCGGTCCCCGATCTGCCGCACCGTCCGGCGCGCGAGAGCTGTGAATTGCTGAATCGGCTGGTGACTTCGGGCGGCGGCGACTTGCCGAGGGTCTCGGAGGCTGGACCGCTCGGAGGATCCTCAACGATCGAGGGTGGAATTACCGCGATACGGACCGCGGCGTTGGCGGCGGCTCGGGAGCTACTGGGAATCCTCGCTCAGTCGGGGATGGCGCTGTTCGAGGAGCCTTTGACTTCGGATCAAGCGCGGGTGGCGGCGGCGGTGGCGAGAAAGAGCGAAGCGGTCGTGTCGCTTCTCGCCGCTAGGGCGAGTCGACAGCCGCCGGCCGATGTGCCCTTGGCGATCGAGCCGGTTGTGGAGGAGAGCGTCGCACTCCACCGGACGCTGGCAGCGCAACGCAAGGTGGACTTGAGGGTGGAGTTGCGCCGGCCCTTGCCGCGGCTACTCCTCGATGGCGCCGCTTGCGAACTGTGGCTGGACTCTCTGCTCGGGGGTGCGGTGGACCTCGCCGCGCCGGGTAGTGCCGTCGAGGTAGTGGCGAACGTCGATTCGACTCCTGGTGCAAGAACGCTCCAACTGGTCTTCTCCCTGACCACCACCGTCGAAGCGGCCAGGGGACGGCTGGCGGTGGCCAAGCAGGTGGCCGAAGCGCTCGGAGGCTCGCTCTCCTTGTCGCCCGCTGGCGAAAGCGTGGAAGTCGTCGCACGGCTGCCGGCGGGCTCAGGGTGAGTCTCGGGCTGAGAGCGAAGATCGGGTATCGTCGAGCCATGGAGAGTCCAAAGCGACGCAACTCGACTTCCTCAAGACGGCGCGCGGTGTTCGCGTGGAGCATGGCGGTGGTCTTGCTGGCGATCTGCCTGCGCGCCTGGGGTGCGGACGCGGATCGCTACAGCGACCCCTTGCAGCTGATGTTGCGCCAGGTGGAAGTGGAGGTGCCGTTTCACGCTGGCGACACAGGTCCTGGGGAGGTCCGTCCCAAGGTGTTGGCGGCGATGGCCAGGGTGCCGCGCCACGAGTTCGTGGCCGAGGATCAGCGCGATTTATGTTACGAGAGTCGAGCCTTGCCGATCGCGCCGGGGCGGCGGATGCCGCCACCCTATCTGGCGGCGATGCTCACCGATATCCTCTCCTTGGAGTCCGGCGATCGAGTGCTCGAAATCGGTACGGGCACCGGCTATCAAGCGGCGTTGATGTCGTTGTTGGCCGCCGAAGTGTTGACCATCGAGGCGGACGAGCGGCTGGCCAGCGCGGCGGCCAACCGGTTGGCGAGGCTGGGATTCGGCCGGGTCGAAGTCGGCCGGGCGACGGGCCTCGGTGGCTGGTCTTCGCGCGGACCGTTCGACGCCATCCTGGTACGCGGCGCGGTCACCCAGGTGCCGATCGGCTTGATCGAGCAGCTGGCTCCGGGTGGAGTCCTGCTGGTGCCGGTCTCCACCGCGGGCGGTCAGCCGGTGTTGACGCGGGTGGCCGTCAAGCCACAGAAACGGCGCAACAAACAGCCGAAGTTCTTCGTTCAACCGTTGATGCCGATCGAGGCCGATCCGCTACCGCGCTAACCGTGCTCTACGGGGTCGTCCGTGGCCAGCCGCTCGAGGGCGCCGAAGTGGGTCTCCAAGAAGCGGCGTGACAGTTCGGAGATCATGCGGGTCATGGCGTCGATCTCCATGCGTGTCGCCGGCTCCTGAACGGTGACCCCCGGGCCCGGCTCACGCACGTGATCCGCCGCGGGCGGTGTCTCCGGATAGAGAGTGCCGTCGAAGGCCGCGCGCATTTCCTGGATGTAGCCGAGAGTGCGATCGAGAGCGGAGCGCTGGAGCTTCATCCCGTTGAGCACCCGCTCGACGCTATTGGGCCGTGGAATCACTTTGCCCGTCTCCCAGTCGGAAATCGAGCTGGTACCGATACCGATCTTCTTGGCAAGATCCTTCTGCGTCCAGCGAAGCAAAATTCGCAGGACATTGATCGCCAGGCCGGTGTCGGTTTTCTTAGCGGTGTCGCGCACACCAGGAGTTTTATAGCTATCCGCGATCGCCGTGCAACCATAAGTGCCTTTGCGTCAAGAAGTTACCGGAAGGGGTAAAATCTGGAAACGGGAAGAAAATATGCTTTGTCGGGGATGAAAAAGGTGTTTCGACTCCTCAGGGCAGAACTAGATATCTTTTGAGAGCATGGACCGGATTTCGAGATCTTTCTGTTACGAGTGGGGCTTGGCGTTCCCGTCAGCGACCGGCGGGGCGGTCGGGTCCTTCCCGCCAAGTCACCGGGGTGGGGCGGTCGGGTCCTTCCCGCCAAGTCACCGGGGCGGGCCCTACGCATTGCGGTCAGCCTGCCCGCCCCTGCGCTTCGGGCGCGCAAGCCGTTGAGTTCGTTGCGGCGGTTCGTTGAGCGCGCCCTCAGAGCTGACTTGGCGGGAAGGCCCCTCCCTTGACGTATTTGAAGCCTCGCTCGCGCTTCGCGCGATCTTGCTTCGGTCCTGCTCCAGAGATCGAGACCTCGCCGCTTCGCGTCTCGGGGGGCACGCTCCCGCCCCCGTCACCTCGACCTCGCCGCTTCGCGTCTATTTGTCCCGTAGGGGCGCAATTCATTGCGCCCGTGCCGGTAGAACGCGTGAGCCGCAGGTGAACCCGGCCGCTTAGGCCGGCCTCCTTGGGGTTGAAGACGAAAAACCACGTTTTTTCGTCTGAAGGGGTCTCGGAGAGAGACCCCTATAAACAAACGGGCCCCTGCCCGCCCCTACCGCTTGAACTTCTTGCGGTAGGTGGAGAGCATGAGCAGGGCGTGGCGCAAGCGTTGGAGTTGTCTGGCGCGGGTTTGGATGGCCAGTGGCTCTTGGCTGTCGGCGTGCGCGGCACGTACCTCTCGTTGCAGGAGGTGGAAGGAGTTGGTCAGGCTATCGAGTTCGGGTGAGGAGAGGCGGCGGAAGGTGAGTTCCGACACCCGCAGGTAGCCGTCCGCCACGCTCCGGCTCATGTTGTAGGCGCTGCCGCTGGGAAAAGGGCTCACCGCGCCATCCTACAGGGTGAAGCGGATCTCTCACGAAGTCTCTCTCGGTGATTGCCACCTTGTGGTGCTGCCGACCAAGTGCCGGCTAAGTGCTGCCGGCTAAGAGCCAGTCAAATAGTAGAGTCCGGCGAAGGAGTTCATCTTGCTCCATGAGCCAACCTGTGTGCGACTTCTGCCCTGAGCTGTTCGCCACTCCACTCAGGATGCTCGGTACGCAAGTGGCTCTCAATCATCCGCCGAGCCGATCGGAACATCGCGGCCGCGATGGCCAGACGTTCCGCGCCGCTCTTGCTGGAAAGCACGCGGGCCATTTCGTCGCTCACGCCCTCGACCACCGGTTGCCGACGTGCGGTGGGTCCTGCCGTATCTGCCGCCATGATGAACCCATCATACGGTTGGGTCCGCTTTCGTCCTCGATGCCCTATCTCTCCAAGCGGTGACCTGGAGAGTCGTGCCGCCTGATCTTTCAGAGGCTCAGACTACCCGGTTCGACCCGGCGCACCGGCAGCAGGTCGAAGTCGCGGTCGTAACTGACAATCGCTTGGCATTTCGTCAACTGGCACACAGCGGCGTGGACGGCGTCGCGGGCCATGAGTTGGGGGCGATCGCGCAACAGGTCGAGGGCTCGATCCATGCAAGCGCCGGTGACGGCGAGGACGGTGGGGCACAGCTGTCGGGCGAGGCGAAAGACGGTCTCGCCGTCCTCGGGGCGACCGATAGAGCGGTAGCGGTGGAGGATCTCTTGCAAGACTTCCGAGTCGATCACGCCGTCCACTTTGTCCTCGGCCACCTGCTCCAGCAGGCGGATCGAAGGCTCCTTGTGCGGGTGGTCGGCGCCGGCCGCGTACATAAAGATGTTGGAGTCGAGCAGGATCAAGGCAGCAGCTCTTCGGCCTTCGGGGTCGCCTCGCGTTTCATCTGCTCCGGCGAGGCCACCGGCAGCGACAGGGCACCCAACTCTTGCACCGCCTCCAGCCGGGTGTCCTGATCGAACAGGCCGTACTGGGCAACGCAGGCTTCGCGCACCAACGAGCCAAGGCTGGTCTTGCGATACCTTGCCAGCCGCGTCAGCCGTTCGTGGAGCTCCTCGGAGAAGAGGACGGTGGTCTTTTTGTCGAGTTCCATAGGTGCCTCCATAGGTGGAGGTTACACTGTGGGTGCGCTGGAGGCAAGCTCGATGCGCACCTGTGCCGGCGAATCCTCCGGTAATCAGTCTTCCCGGCCGGACTAGGTGTCGGTCAAACAGTAAGGGCGGTACCCTCGCTCAGTTCTGTGTGCTAGCTTGCCGTGGTGCAAGCCAGCAGAATCACGGGTGGCGTCCTTTGTATTGGCAGCGCCATGAGTGCGACCATTGCCCTTCTACAGATTTGGAATCTCGAAGCACCTTTGCTGATCCTGGCAGTCGTTCTTGGGCGTTGCCTATTCCGACGAATCCGACCGCTCAATCCGATGGAATCCGGCCACGGGTCGGAGCGCAGCGACGCGGGTGCTTTCCTCAGTTGAAGGTGTCCGCTTTGACGGTGGTTCGAGGCCTCCTTTCTTCTTGTGCAGTGTAG
>JAJRVQ010000177.1 GCA_024277255.1 Acidobacteriota bacterium
CCGCGCATGCTCAGCGACAAGGCCGGCTTCTACAAGGCCGACTACCACTATTTCGGCTTTGGGGAACAGATCAACCCCAAGCCCCCCGGCGAGCCCAGTGAGGCACTGAAATTCACCGGCCACGAGCGGGACTTCAATAGCAACTCAGGTGCCGGAGATGATCTGGACTACATGCACGCGAGGTACTGCAATCCGAATCTGGGGCGGTTCTTGAGTGTGGATCCTTTGGCCGACAGCGCTCATCCAACGCGGCCGCAGAGTTGGAATCTATATAGCTATGTGGGAAGCAATCCACTCAAGTATCTGGATCCGACGGGAGAGGTGATTAGCTTGGCTAGTCTGGACGAGGAACAACAGACGGAACTGCTAACTCAACTTGGAGAGTTCACCGGGAATACCTATGGCGTGAATGGAGACGGTAACTTGACATTAGTCGAAGCTGGAACCGGAAGCTCGGAAACGGCCACGAACTTCCTGGGAGAACTGATCGATTCCGAGGATGTATTCAATGTTGTGGCCACGGAGAGTGGAAGCCAATTCAACAGGGATAGTGGCGAGATCGAGATTAACTTCAACTCCTTCGATGGGGCTAGTTATGGGCGAGTCGATTCAAGAACGTTCAATCTCGGCTCATCGCTGGTCCATGAACTCTTCCACGCATCCTCAGGTCTGTTTGACACAGCAGACGGAACGCGCAGTGGAGCCCAAAGAGTTACTACCGATTGGACAGGACCGGTCGTCGATTTTGTCAACAGAATTCGGGCTGAGAGAAGTCTTCCACAAAGGTCAGCATATGTATCCTCCCCAGCGGGAATTCGTCAGCGCCGAGCGAAATTCGGCTTCAACAATGTCGCAAGCCGACGCCCAGAAAGAATTTTCTATGTAACAAGGAAGCGCTTTGACTAGGTATACTGCCGGCATGCTTTTGGTTCTTGCGCTAGCCGTGAGTGGATGTGCCACCTGGCGATGCCCTGTCATTGCTCCAACAGAACTCCCGGTACTGAGAATTGCACATTGGTCTGGGGGGGTGGGGCCAATAGTGTATATTCTCGAGGTGCACGAGGACGGGGCACTTCATCTTGAGAAGGTTGGACTCAGAGTTCGATGCGCTGCTGTCTTGCCCGAAGAACTTGCTCAACTCCGTTCGCACTTTGCCGAAGTTGATATAGGAGATATTGAGTGGGATTCAAGAGCAGGGATGGACTGGGAGATGGCTCAGGTTTTCGTCGGTAAGAAGGAGGTGCGGATCGTCGTGGACGATCCTCCGCAAGAGCTGGTGCCGCTTCTTCAGTTCGTTGACGCCTTGTTTCGGGATCACTTTGGACGCCAATATGACATGCCTCTGCTGGAGCAGTAGCCCTGCCGAGTCCAATACAAGTTCGGCCAGTTGAGCGCTATTCCGGACTACATGGCCGCATCGGTATAGCTATGTAGAGGGCAATCCGCTCAGGCGCTTCCGCACTTTGCGTGGGTGGGCTCCCCGACGTCAACTACTTCTGTGCAGCGACGACAACTAGGTTTGTGCATCCTCCTTTCTCGGTCCCGTCGTGGCCGTTGGGCTGGCCGAAGAGGGGTAGAGTCGACGGCGGGCGCGGTGGCTGTAGGTCGGGCCTATCTGTTTCTCGCCCTTTCGGTTGCGAGTGCCTCAGTGTCCCGACCCTGGCTCCGTTTCCCGCCGCCTCTCATCGAACCGGACTTGGCTGTCTCCCGCATCCGGCTCTCGGACCGGTTTCTTCAAGAGGCATGCGCGGTGCATCTCTCGCGTCGGTAGGCGCAGATGTCGAAGACCCCGGCCGAACCGTAGATCTCCCAGGTGCTACTGCTACCACACTGCCACTCGAACAGAAGAGATTCGCTTCTTGCAGTGAAATGCCCTGCACTGGCAGCACAGGGACGAGGGTACCCGTCACGCTGGACGATCCAGCCTTTCTTAGCCAAGGGTCAGCCAGGCGGCAGTCGGCTGGTCCGGTGCGGGTCGGAGCAGTGCCACCGTCGCCGGACCGTTCGGAATCAGCTCACCGGTCGCCAGCCGGAGTTCTGCGGTGCACGGCTCTGACTTCCCAGTCACGGCTTCGGCGAGCAGGTGGGCTAGCAAGCCGAAGCTCATGCGGGCGTTGATCTCGCACAGTGGGTTCAACCGCGACCTACCGGCCTCGTTGCGATAGAGGAAGGAGTCTACGGCGAACGGCCCTCGGTAGCCGTCGCGCCGCAACCGCTCCCCCACTTGCCGCGCCGTGGTGAGCGCCTCGGCGGCAAAATCCCCGGCCAAGCGCGGTCCCTCGGGTTCGATGGTCACTCCCTGAAAACGGCCGGCTTGACCGATCCGCTGGCTGTGGAGGCCGAGAAGCTCCACCTGGCGCTCCCCCACCAAGCCGCACGCGCCAAGGTCAACGCTGCGGGCTAACCAGGGTTCGAAGAGCGCTCCCCCGGAGAGTTCGATCAAGCGATCCACGCGGCGCATGACCTGCGCCGTCACCTCTCCCTCGTGCACCAGGCAGCGATCTCTACCGGCACTCGACAGCGGAGCTTTGACCACCCAAGCCCCCACTTCGTGGCCAACCGTTCGCAAATGGCGGCGCAGCGCCTCCGGTGTTGCCACCCAGGCACTACCGGGAAGTGCCCGGTCGAGGCCTTGCGCCAACTCGAAGCCGTAGCGCCGGTGGTTGACCCGAGCCGCGACCGACGGTGTGGTCGCCGGCAAGCGCCAGAGCTGATCCCTCAGCTTTCCGGAGAGTTCCACCGGGTGGACCGCCGGCGGCACAGCTTCGGCCTTCGCCCGTAGTGCCGCGACCTCCGCCGTCTCGCCCCAGGCGCAGATCCGATCGGCAGAGCAGCAGCCGGTCAGCGGTCCCGAGATGAGCCGCGGCAGAGTCAATCCGGCCACTTGCGGCAGCCGTTCGGCCGCCACCGGTCGCGGCGTCCACAACCGATCGCCGGGAGCGGCGAGGACCCGCAGCAGGGTGGCAAAGGCGGAGGCGGTGTCGAGTGCCGAACGGGAGAGCGGCCCACCGCCGCGCCAGCTCGCCTCACAATCGAGGTTGCCGGCCAGGATCCGGCCGTCGCTCATCGCACCGGCTTGCCGCCGGGCTTGTCGAGACGATGGCCGCCGGCGCCAGTGAGGTCATGAGCCTGGCGCAGCTCTTCGATAAAGGCCTCGTCCATGCCAAGCTCGCGTCGCGGTGCGGGATCGAAGCTCTTGCCGGTCGCCCGGCCGGCGTGCAGCGGTACCACCAAGCTCTCGCGGTAGGCCTCCCACATGCTCTGCTCGGGCCGCTTGAAGTGGCGCAGCCAGCGCCAACCGAAGCTGACGTGCACCATCTCGTCTCGGCGGATCTGATCGATCACCACGGCGGAGCCTGGATCGCCGCCATCGAGCGCCGCCTGCGACGACTCCACCGTGTGGTCGAGGTTGGCATTCTCGAAGGTCAAGGACATGGCGCAGACGAAGTGGGCCGGGCTGACGATGCCGCCGATCTTGTGCCAGAAGTGGCCGCTTACGGGATAGTCCCCGAACTGCCCGCCGTGAGCCTGCAAACGGGCCCGGTACATCCTGGTGTGGCGCTGCTCGTCCTGCAAGATCTCCCACAGGCCGTGGCGGAACTCCTCCGGCGCCTCCGGGAATGCCAGCAGCGCCCAGGCGAACAGCTCGGCGGCTTGCAGCTCATGATTGGTCAGCGCGTGCAGGATCTTGCGCCGCTGCGCCGGGTCAGCCCAGCCCTCCAGACTCGGTGTTCGCGCCTTGCGCGGCCCGACGATTTGCATCGAGGGTGCCCGGGTCGGTGACCTGGGCAGGTCGGAGAGGTCGAGGTCCTCCTCGCGCAGACTCCAGTCCGGCGCCTCGGGAGGTCGCTTCAGTTTGGTTTCGAGGTCGGGCGAGGTGACGATCGAACGGGCAAAATCCTGAACGCGCATTGTGGGCCGACCTTTCTGCTAGCCGGGAGCTGACTCGGCGGCGGCCCGTTTGGCGGCAGCACGCTGGTAGGTCGTCGCCAGGCTATCCGCGTATTCGTTCCACCGCGAGCCGTTGTGAGCCTTGATCCAGGTGAGCTTGATCTTCGGCCGAGTGAGCGACAGCTCATAAGCCTCCCGCACCAACTCCAGATTCTCCACCGGGCCGGTCTTGCGCTTCCAGCCCCGCGCCTTCCACCCCTTGGCCCACTGGTTGATCGTCCTCACACAGAGGTTGGAGTCGGTGTAGATGGTCGTCTTGACCTCCGGTGGAACCGTCTTGTAGGCCTCGATCAGCGCTCGCAGCTCCATCCGGTTGTTGGTCGTCCTCTCCTCGCCGCCGCTGGCTTCTCGCACGACCTTGTTGTCCTCGACCCAGACCATCCCCCAACCGCCGCGGCCAGGATTGCCGGAACAGGCTCCGTCGGTAAAGACTCCTTCAAACGGCCCCTCGGTGAACTGCTCGAGGACCTGTTCCAAAGTCAGATCGGCACCGGCCACAGTGCCCTTCCTCTTCGCCCCGCCCTGCTTGCTGGAGGAGGCTCTGGCCTTGCTCTTGGATGCCGGTCGACGCTTGGTCGCGCTCTGGTTCTTGTCCCGACACTTCAGACAGACCGACGGCTTCCACCCCGGATAGCGCTCCAAGGCCGCCTGCGGCACGGTGAAGGTGGTGCCGCACTCCTTGCAGGTGAATTGCTGATCACTCATGGCCGCATTTTTACCACAGAGCGCCACGCCACACCGGCGGAACTTGCCCAGGATAGGCTTTCGCCACGGGGTGCGATATTCTTGAGTGAGACAAGAATTGAACACTCGACGTAGGCACTCGATATGGGCATATTTGGATTCCTCAAGAAGAGTCCAGCCGCCGTGCTGGACAAGGCGCGGCGCCTGCTAGCTCAAGGTAGCGCGCGGGATGCGCTGCAACGACTGGATCAACTGCTGGCCGACGGCGCTGCCGAGCTGCGCGCAGAGACGTTGGCCTTGCGCCACGAAGCGTTCGAGAAGGTGATCGAGACCGCGCTCGAACGAGCCAAACAGGCGGAGGAGGCCGGCTACCTGGACGACGCCGCCCAGTGGGTCGAATCGGCCTACGAGTTGGTCCGCGGTGAAAGCGGCGACGGGGAGTCCAACGCTCGTGCGGCCGCCCTCGAAATTCATCTGGCTACCCTTCGCCAACGTGCCGACGAGAAGCACGAGGCTGCCGCCGAAAAGATCGAGTTTGGGCAGAGTTCGGACCCGTTCTCTTTTCAAGAAACCGACCCCGACGCTCTCTACGACATTCTGTGCGATATGCAGAGCGAACCCATAGCCGCCCTCTACCGCGGCCGTAGCGGCACCTTCCGCCGGGCTGTGGTCGACCTCAACGACGGCAACGGTGAGGAAGCGCTGACCAGTCTGGAAGTCCTGGTCTCCGAGGCGGAGGCAACCGAACAGGGACCGGACGCCATCTTGTTCCTCGAACGCGGGCGAGCACGGATGCTCACCGGCGACCCACACGGCGCCCGCGAGGACTTCGCCCACGCCTGGGACGAACTCGGCGAGGTCGCACTGGATCACAGCGGTGAACTCTCCGTCCCCACCCTGTGGGCCGAGGCGGCACTGGAGGTTGGCGACTCGGCGGCGGTTGCCGAGCGGCTCGCCCCGCTGGCCGATCAAACGACGGCCAGCCCCCCCTTGATCGAACTCTACGGCACCTCTCTGGAGCAACAGGAACGGCTCCAAGAGGCCCGCGACCTATGGTGGGGCGCGGTGAGCCAGTACCCTGGGAAGATCACTTTCTCGCGTCACCTGGCCGGGGTCTTGATCCAGCTCGGTGAGGCCCATCGGGCGATCGATTGTCTGGAGGCGGCCATCGCGCCGAGTTGCCGCACCGGCAACTGCTCCACTCCGCCGAAGGACCTGCCCACATTTCGCCAGCTGGTTGGGCTCTACCTCGACTCGGAGACACTGGACACGCAACGCGCCGGCGAACTCCTAGAGCAGATTTCGCTGGCTCAGCGCGGCTCGCTGACCCGCCCTGACGTGGAACTCAGCATCTCCTACTGCCGGGCCACCGATAAGCTGGAGGCTGCCGTAGAGCTGGAGCATGTGCTCGAGCAGCTGGCCTTGGAGGGAACCGACCTCGGCGAAGGCAGCGACGGTAGCGAAGGCAACGATGCCCTAGTGCCGGACCTCACCGACCAGAAACGGGCGGCTCTGTAGCCTAGAGGCCCGGCCGGACCTCTAGCCTCAAGTTTCTAGCTCTCTCAGCCAGGAGATCCGAATCTTCATTGACGCTGCCAATGCACCGGCGCTTCGTGCCGCAGCTCAATGCAGTTCTGACATCCTGGCACACGGAAAGAGCTAATCACTTGACAATGTCAGCCCTGGAAACTAGGGTCAATCTCGGGGGGTCGATCTCGGGAGATCTCACCGGGACACATGAGACCATGCCAGACTTAGACATCGTCGAACGTCGAATTCCGCGTCATGGGTCGCTACTGCGCCGAATGGAAGTTCTTTCCTGCCCGGCCGCAAGGCTGGGAACTCGCGGCCTAGCCCAATGAACGGTCACGACAAGGGTGGAAACCCGCTACAAACTATGAATCCTGGGGATCTCGGTGCGCGGCTTCGCAATGTCAGGGAGGCACGCGGCTGGACCCAACAGAGGGTCGCTGATGAGATCGGCTTGGCCCGCACCACCGTAGTTGCGATCGAGAAGGGGGAGCGACGTCTCAGGCCTGCCGAACTAGTGCGCTTTGCACAGATCTACGCGAAAAGAGTGTCAGATTTTCTCCAGAGCTCCGCACCCAGCGAAGGATTCGCGGTACAACTGCGGAGTGAATTGCGGCCACAACGGGCGGCACATCCAGTTCTCTTGTCCGCAATTGAAGAGTTCGAGCAGCTGTGCGAAGACTATATACATCTCGAAGACCTCTGCCACGCTCCCCTTAGAAGGAGGTATCCACCACCCTACGAGATCAGAGGAGCGGATCCCGAGATCGCTGCGGCCGATACCGCGGCAGCCGAAAGACGGCGCCTTGGGCTCGGCAACGGGCCGCTTCTCAACCTGCGCGACATCCTGGAAAGCGATGTCGGCCTTCGCATTTTCCAACTTGAGTTGCCGTCCACCGTGGCTGGAATGTTCGCCTATTCCGGCGACTTGGGAGGATGCATCGCCGTCAATCTGAAACACTCCATAGATCGTAGGCGAATTTCGCTTGCCCATGAGTTTGGACACTTTCTGATCGGCCGATCCCACTCAGAGGTGCTCTATTTGGATCGCTACGAGCGCCGGCCGGTCGAAGAACGATTCGCTGAAGCGTTCGCTCGCTCCTTCCTCATGCCCGCCGACGGGCTGCGTCAGCGATACCTCGACCTGCTCCGAGAACGGGACGGGGCACCCACGCATGGAGACCTGTGCAGGCTAGCTCATTTCTATGCAGCCTCCGTGGAAGCTATGACCCGGCGCCTTGAGGAACTAAAGCTCATTCCTTCCGGGGTGTGGGATCGCCTTCTTCTTGAGGGGTTTCGAGTCGAAGAGGCCCGAGAACTCTTAGGTCTGGAGTCGATCACGGCGGAGGACGGGATGCTGCCCCATCGATTCAAGGCCCTTGCGGTTGAGGCTTGGCAACGCAGGAAGCTGAGTGAAGGCCAGCTAGCTCATTTGCTCCGCGTGGATCGTCTACAAGCAAGAGAGACGGTCGATCTCTTCCGAAGCTCACGTGGTACCGGCGGTTCAGCTCCCATCGACCTCGCTGCGCCGTTGCTTGACGCCATCTAAGGTATCGTCGTGACGTTGAGCTTGAGGGAGGGAAGTCGCGTTTTCCTGGACGCTTGCTGCATCATCAATCTCTTTGCATGCGATGCTATCGAGCAGATCCTTGCAGGGCTTCCTTTTCACTTCGCGGTTTCGCGCTATGTCGCCGACCGTGAAGTGATTCGCGTTTCCACGGGAGAAACGTCTCGACCAACCCGTCTCCTCAAGTTGGACGGGTTGGCAACCTCGGGCCACCTCACGATTCAAGACCTCACCAGCGACGATGAACTCACCGAGTTTGTTCGTTTCGCCTCCAGATTGGATGACGGTGAGGCATCGATTTGCGCACTCGCGGTCATCCATCAGGGTGCAGTCGCGACTGACGACCGGAAGGCTCTTCGAGTGCTGGAAGAATGGACTTCCTCGACCACCACGCTACAGACCCCAAACCTCATCCGCGAATGGGCTCAAATACATGACATTTCACGCAGAGAACTCCGTGGAGTTCTCCGTGCAATTCGAGACCGGGCCCGGTTCGTACCACATCGTCGAGCACCGCACCACGACTGGTGGATGAGCCACTTGGAGTGAGCACCGGATTATCCAATCGAATCGAAGAGCGTTCCAAGTCGGCTCCGCCCCACCCACTGCGATTCTCACCGCCTGAGACTCACCGTCCGGCGGACTCCTCAACTAGTTCCCACAACCGGCTGGGCTTGAGCGGAATCTCCAGGATCTCGACCTTCGATTCGCTCAGAGCGTCTTCGACCGCCTGGGCGAAGAGCGGTCCGACCGGAATGGCGCCCGCCTCACCGGCTCCCTTGACGCCCAACGGGTTGAGCGGCGAGGGGGTAGTGATGTGGTCGGTTTCGATCTTCGGCACGTCGAGCGCCGTGGGGAGCAGATAGTCCATGAAGGAGGCATTCATCAGCTGGCCGCCCTCGTCGTAGACCAGCTCTTCGTAGAAGGCGTTGCCGATCCCCTGCGCCACGCCGCCGTGGATCTGGCCGTCGAGTAGCAGGGGGTTGATCACCTCGCCGCAGTCGTGGACCACGACGTAGCGCTGGATTTCCACCTGCATCGTCTCGCGGTCGACCTCGACGATCATGGCGTGGATTCCGCTGGCGGTGGCGCCGCGCTCGGGGCCGAAGTAGTTGGTCGCTTCGAGCCCCGGCTCGGTTCCCGGTTTGACGGCGCCGCGCATCGGGTTGGCGCGCAGGGCCAGCTCACCCAGGGCGATCGCCTTGGTGGGCACGCCGCGCACCCGAACCTCGCCGTCGACCAACTCGAGGTCCTCCTGCGCCACCTCCAACTCCTCCGCCGCCAGCCGCAGGATCTTCACCCGCACATCCTTGGCCGCCTCGTTGATGGCGTTGCCGGCGACCACCGCTCCGCGGCTGGCGAAAGTGCCCGCTCCCCAGTGGAACTGGTCGGTGTCGCCGGTCACCACTTCGACGTCGGCGACCGCGACACCGAGCTGGTCAGCGGCGATCTGGGCGTAGGAGGTCATGTGGCCCTGGCCCTGCGTGCCGACCCCGGTCACCACGCTCACCTTGCCGCTGGCCTGCACCTGGACGCGGGCCCCTTCGTAAGGGCCGATCCCCGTGCCTTCGACGTAGGAGACGATCCCCAGTCCGACCGCCTTGCCCTGCTCCCTGAGCCGCGGCTGCTCCTCGCGGAGGAACCGCTCGTAGCCGATCATCTCCAGCGCCTTGTCGAGGGCGGGTTCGTAGTTGCCGCTGTCGTAGATCAGGGGCGAGAAGTCCTGGTAGATGATCTGGTGGTTGTGCGGGAAGGAGTCCGGTCGCAGGAAGTTGCGCCGCCGGATCTCGGCGCGGTCGATCGAAAGCTCGCGGGCGGCCAGATCCAACAGCCGCTCCATCACGAAGACTCCGTGCTGGCGCCCGGCGCCGCGGTAGGGGGTGACGATCGGCTTGGTGGTGTAGACGGCGGTGAACTCGCTGTAGTAGTTGGGCACGTCATAGCAGCCCAGCAGGGTGCACTGGCTGTTGATCGGCACCGTCAAGCCATACGGGTTGTAAGCGCCGCTGTCGTGCAGAAAGACATCTTTGACGCCGAGGATGCGCCCATCGCGACTCAGGGCGATCGCCGCGTCGTGCAGCTGGCCGCGCTCCTGCGTGGTGGCGGTGAAGTTCTCTTGACGATCCTCGATCCACTTGACCGGCCGCCCCAACTTCATCGCCACCCAGGGCACCAGAACCTCTTCCGGGTAGAACATCATGATCTTCGGCCCGAAACCGCCGCCGATGAACGGCGCGATGACCCGCACTTGGTTCTCGGAGAGGCCGAGCATGCCGGCGAGACCGTTGCGAATCGGGATCGGCGCCTGGGTCGTATCCCAGAGGGTCAGCCGCCGGCTGCGCCGGTCCCACTCGGCGACGACGCCCCGGTTCTCCATCGCCGCAGCCGTGCCGCGGTCGTAAGAGAAGCGCCGCGAGAGAACGAGATCGGCGTCGCGTTGTGCCACCTCCCAATCGCCCTTCTCTTGGATGACGTGAGCGGCGGCATTGCTCTCCAGATCCTCGTGCACCAACGGCGCGCCGGGGGCCAGCGCCGCCTCCAGATCGACCACCGCCGGCAACGGCTCGTAGTCGACCCAGATCTCCTCGGCGACGTCCTCGGCCAGGTAGCGGCTGGTCGCCACCACCAAGACCACCGGCTCGCCCAACTGCCGCACCTTGCCTTTGGCCAGCGGCACCTGCATGCGCGGATGGAAGGTGCAGCGCTCGATCGGCGGCGGTGGCACCAGGAGCGGCCCGGGCTGCCAGTAGTCACCGAGATCCTCGGCGGTGAGGACCGCCAAGACCCCTTCCTTGTCCAGCGCATCACCTTTGTCGATCCCGGTGATCCGAGCGTGGGCGTAAGGGCTGCGCACGAAGGCGGCGTGCACCATCCGGGGAAGATGGACATCGTCGACGAACAGTGCCTGCCCGGTGAGCAGCCGCGGGTCCTCGTTACGAGGAATGCGTTGACCGAAGGTGCGGGTGGACATGAGTTTGCCGCCTATCTGTTCTCTGGACGCCACGGTGAGCGCCGGTGGTCTCGATTGTGTGGCTTCGCCTCACCTTATCCGTAGCGCTGGTCAAAGGCGATCAAGGCGCTCTCGAAGATCTCCATCGGCGGGCGTACCAGCCCGGCTCCGATCTGGCCGATCCCCGCCTCGCGGTGGGCGATGCCGGTGTTGACCCGCGGGGTGATCCCAAGTTCGACCACCTTGCGCAGGTCGATGCCGACCGGCGTGCCGCGAAAGTCGAGCGACGGGATGGTCAGGTGGGGGTGTTCGCCGGCCGTGATTTCGTACATTTCGAGGGTGGCGGTGATCGCGTCCGCCGGCTTGCCGCTGACGAACTGGACGATGGCCGGCGCCGCGGCCATGGCGAAAGCACCGAAGCCGGCGGTCTCGGTGATCGTCGAGTCCCCGATGTCCGGGTTGGCGTCCGCGGCCGAGAAGCCGGAGAAGTAGAGGCCGTCCGGCGTCGCCGCCGGGGCGGTGAACCACTCCTCGCCGAGGCCGCTGACCCGGATGCCGAAGTCGGTGCCGTTGCGCGCCATGGCGGTGACGATCGTGCTGGCCTCTTGCCCGTGGGCGGCGTCGGCCATCGCCTTGGCGGCGGCCATCATCGGGTTGAGCACCGACAGAGCGTTGTCGCCGAGGAAGGCCAGGACCCGTGCCGCCTCCTCTCGCTCTTGCGCCACCCGGGCGATGCGCGGAGCCAGCAACTTGGTGAAGAGAATGGAGCCCGCCTTGTTGCGGTTGTGCCCCTCGTCGCCCATATGGAGCGCTTCGGCGAGCAGGGCTCGCATATCGAGCCCTTCGCTGCTCTCCCCCGCTGCTCCACCCTCTTCGAGCGCCGCCTTGAGCAAGCCGGCCATGGCACCGTTCATCCAGCGCAGCTTGGCCAGCACCTCGCTGCTGTAAGCGCCGTAGCGCAGCACCTTGCCGTAGCCCTCGTTGAGGTTGGAGAAGGCTCGGTTGCCGTGGGTGACGTTTTCGATCACATAGACGGCCATCGACGGCGAGATCACCCCCGCCATCGGTCCGGCGCAGCCGAAGTGGTGGCAGGGCGCCAGGTCGATCTCGCCGCTTTGCGCCAGACTCCGCGCCTCTTCTTGCGTTTGCGCCCAGCCTTCGAGGAGTAGCGCTCCGATGATCGCACCGCGCAACGGACCGGAGGCGCGCTGCCAGTCGATGGGCGGGCCGGCGTGGAGCAATTGGCGCTCCCCGAGACCGGGAATCACCTCCCCCGCCATGGCCACGGTGGTCAACATCGGCCGCGCCTCGACCATCCGTTCCACGGCGGTCCGGTTGGCTTGGTCGACGCGGGTTCCTAAGTCCTGTTCGTTCATCCTGTTGACCTCAGCTGGACCTCAGCTTGTCGAGAATGGCCATCATGCGCGCGTCGCCGCCGGCCGGCGGTCGCCACTCGACATGAAGCGCCGTCACCTTCGGGCTCTGCGTCGAAGTCATCGGGTCATCTTGGGCGACCAAACTGTCGTAGAAACTCTCCACACCGATGTTGATCGCCGCCAGCGGAGCCGCCAGATCCGCCGGCCGCGCGCCGACGCCGCCATTCGAGGGCAGCGCGGCCAGCCGAGCCCGAACATGGTCCCAGGCGCCACTCGGGCGACGGAACACGGTCGCCCCGGCCGCTTCCAGCCGCTCGACCTGCGAGGCCAGATCCTGCGGGTCCTCGTCGGTCCCCACAACCAGGACGACGATTTCAAGACCGTCTCGCGCCAGCGCCGCCGTGATCGCCGGCGCCAGCTGCGCCGCCGGATCGGCGTGGGCGCCGTCGCCCAAGACGACATCGAGGAGGATCAGTCCCACCTGCGGGTCCGCCGCCTCGCGCTCGATGCGGCGCAGGCGCAGCTCCTGGTCGATCATCGGGTGGAGCCGGCCCACGGTCAGCTCATCGGCCCCCAGGTCGACGATGCAGTGACCCTGGCTGTTCTCGGGCTCCTCCAGCCGCATGGAGGGGTCCAGGGCAACATTCGAACGCAAAGGGCTCAGCCAATCGCCGAGAGACAACACCGCCTCTTGCGCCAGCGTCCCGCCGGCGAAGAGACCGCGCAGGAAACCTGGCAGGGGCTCGCCGAGCGGAGCTTTGTGAAAGTGGAAGTCATACGTCGCGACTTCTACCATGGCCAATGCCAACTGGGCCGCATCTTGGAGGTTGTGAGCGAAGTTCAGGTTGTCTATTTCTAACGCGGGGGGAGGTGAGCCCAAGAAGCAAACCACGACCGGCTTGCCGCAGCCTCGCGCCATGCTGAGCAGTGCCGAGGCAACGCTGGGAGCTGGAGGCTTTGAGATGAGAACGATCACCTCGGTCTGCTCGTCGGCAACCAGCAAGGAGAGCGCGGCAAGGGCGGTACTCCCCCCCACCTCGACGCTGAGATCGCGTCCCCCGGTGCCCAACGCCTGGCTGACGCCTCCACCCTGGGCGTGGATGGCGGCGGTGATCGCCTGCAGGCCGGTGCCTGAAGCGCCGACCAGGCCGATCGCCCCGCGCCGCACCCGGTTGGCGAAGCCGAGGCCGACTCCGCCGACGATGGCGGTGCCGCAGTCGGGCCCCATCACCAGCAAACCGCGCTCTTCAGCCAGCCGCTTGAGTTCGACTTCCTCCGTCAGTTCCACGTTGTCGCTGTACAGGAAGACATTGCGATCGAGGAGGAGCGCTTCCCTGGCCACCCGCGCGGCGAAGCGGCCGGGCACGGAGACCAGCACCCAGCGCGCGGCGGGAAGCTGGCGGACGGCAACGGCGAGGCTCTTGGGCCGGTATTCGGCGCTCTCCTCACCACCACCGCGGCGGCGCAGCAAGGTGGGCAGCTTTTCGAGCGCCGCCGTTGCCGCCGCCTCACTTTCGGCGCGCACCGCCACCAGCAGATCATCAGGGCGGCGGTCCGCCGCGGACTCCAGGAGCAGGCCACTCTCGGCCAGCAGGCTGAGATTGGTCTCGGTCGCCATCACCGCGCCCGCCTCCAGGATTCCCGGTAGATCCTCGAGAGCGCCGCGCAGACGCATCAAGATGATCGAGTCGCAATAGGCACCCGGCTCCAGCTGGTTGCGAACGACGCTCAACCGGCCGCCTCCCCGACCGACAGCGCCTGTTCGATCGCCCTCCCCCAGCCGAGCAGTTCCTCATCGGCGCCGTAGCGGCCGGCCAGCCGGATACCCAGCGGCATGCCTGCGCCATCCACCCCGGCCGGCAGGGTCAGGGCGGGAAGGCCCGCCTGCGTCCAGGGCAGGCTCATCACCGGATCGCCGGTCGAATCGAGCCCCTGCGGAGCCGCTCCGGTGGTGGCGGGGGTCAACCACAGATCGATCCTCTCCGCCTCCATACGCGCCAGCAAACCCCGGCGCAACCGCGCGCAACCGGCCCGTGCTTCGTCCAGGCGGTCGTCACCGATCTCGCTTCCTCGGCGCAGCAACTCCAGGGTCCGCGGCCGGTAGCGCTCTTCCAGCCGCGGCCACCAGCGCTGGTGCGCGCGCGCCATCTCTCCCTCGAAGAGGAGGAAATGGTCCTTCTCGATGGCTGAGAAGGCCTCGAACTCCTCCACCTCGTGCACCGCGTACCCGGCCGCCTCGATGCGCCGCCGAGCCGCCTCCAGGCAGCTACGCGCCTCCTCACCCGCCCGCTCCAGGTAAGGTCCCACCGGGATGGCGAGGCGCGGAGGCGACACCTCCTCGATCCTAGAACGCCAGCCTGCACAGAGCACGGCGGCAGCCGGCTCCATCACCGCCACCGACGGTGCGAAGATCCCCACCTGATCGAGCGACGGCGCCACGGCGATCACCCCATCTCGCGAGATTCGATCCTGGCTCGGCTTGAAGCCGGTGATGCCGCAGTAGGCCGCCGGGCGACCGACCGAGCCGATGGTCTGGGTGCCGAGAGCCAAGGAACAGAGCCCCGCCGCCACCGCCGCCGCCGAACCGCTGCTCGACCCGCCGGGGGTGTGGGTGAGGCTATGGGGGTTGCGCGTCGGTCCTGGGGCGAAGCAGGCGAACTCGGTGGTCACCGTCTTGCCAAGAATGAGCGCTCCGGCGGCGATCAGATCGCGGACACTGCTCGCCTGCTCTCCCTGCAACTCCGCGCTCGGCAACCGGCTGCCCGCCCGCGTCATCAGGCCGTCGACCTGGATGATGTCTTTGACGCCGACCAGGGCGCCGAAGAGCGGCGGCCGGTCTTGCGGATCGGGAAACCGCTCGACCAGTGCCGCTGCCTGGCCGCGCAGCCTCTCGAAACGGCCCTCCTCCGGCAGCACGGATCGCACCGCGGAGTCGCGCTGCGCCAAGGCCTCTTCCACCTGCTCCAACAGCGCCGCGAGCGTTACCTCGCCGCTGCGCAGTTGCGCCAACGAAGCCGGGAAGTCGCCGGCCGCCGATGCCGGTATGACGTTGGGACCACCGTCCCTCATCGCTGCGCCGCCTCCTGGCGCAACATCGCGGCGGCTCGTTTCACCGCGGCGACTATGTGTTGATAGCCGGTGCAGCGGCAGAGGTTGCCGGAGAGGGCGAGCCGGATCTCCTCCTCGCTGGGATCGGGATTCTCCGCCAGGAAGGGCAACATGGTCAGCAAGATCCCGCCGGTACAAAAGCCGCATTGCAGGCCATGCTCCTGGCGAAAGGCCTGCTGGATCGGATGCAGGCCATCGAGATCGCTGGCCAGACTCTCGACCGTTTCGATGCGATGTCCATCCGCCTGCACCGCCAGGGTCAGACAAGAACGAATCGGCACTCCATCCAGCAGGACCGTGCAGGCTCCACAGACTCCGTGTTCGCAACCCACATGAGTGCCGGTCAGCTCCAGCTCGTGGCGCAGGAAGTCGCTCAGCAACAGCCTCGCCTCGACGCTGCGCTCGACGGCCTCGCCGTTGATCGTCGCCCGCACCGGGTGCAGTCTCTTCAACGTCCCTCCCCCTGGCCGGCCCGCCGGCCCGCCTCGGCCAACGCTCGGCGCACCAGGACAGCAGCCAGATGGCGCTTGTAGGGCTCGCTGGCGTGGATGTCCCCGCCCGGTTCGATCTCCTCGCCGGCGGCCAGCTGCGCCGCCGCGGCGATCGACTCCTCGTTCAACGGCTGCCCGATCAACAGCTCGGCGGCTCGGCTGGCGACCATCGGCACATCACCGACACTCAACAAGACCAGCTTCGCCTGCCTGCACAGGCCGGCCTCGTCCAGCTCGACGGTCGCCGCCACCCCGACTTGGGCGAAGTCACCGTGGCGCCGGGCCACCTCGTGGAAGGACCAGCCCCCCTGCGGCGCCATCGCCGGGATCTCGATCTCGACCAGGATCTCTTCGGGTTTGAGCGCCGTGGCGAAGAGGGCCTGGTAGAAATCTCCCGCCGCCACCCACCGTTCGCCGGCACTACTCAGCAGGCGGAATCGGGCGCCCAGGGCCACCGCCAGCACCGGTAACTCCGCCGCCGGGTCGCCATGGGCCATGCTGCCACCCACCGTGCCCCGGTTGCGAATCTGCGGATGGGCCACATGCACCACCGCCTCCGCCAAGAGCGGCAGGCTCCGCGCCACCAGCGGTTCGCGCTCCAACCGCCGCTGGCGGGTCATCCCACCGATCGAGACACCGCCGCTCGCCGACTGGCGGATCCAGTCCAGCTCTTCGATCTTGTTGAGATCGACCAGAACTTGCGGCCTGGCGAGGCGAAAATTGAGCACCGGAATCAGGCTCTGCCCGCCGGCGAGAAGCTTCGCCTCGTCGCCGTACTCCGCCATCAAGCTCGACGCCTCGGGCAGCGACTCAGGTGCGTGGTAGTCAAAGGGAGCTGGTTTCATCCTGGGTTGGTGGCTCCGGCGCGAGGTCAAGCCAACCTCCTCGCGAGGCGGCGAGTCCGAGCTAGGTGGATGGTCGTATCTTACCAGCCCCTGCCCCAGCGTGAGCGGCGACCGGCGTCGCCTCCTCCAAAGTAAAGATGGTATAAGTCATACCAAGCGATCAGTCAGGGTTCCGGCGTTTCGGCCACCCCGCGAACGGGTGCGGTGCCCGGAACCTGGCTGACTTTGGGCAAGGAAAAGGAGGCTCTGCGAATGAGGCATCAGATCCGGGTCGAGGTCAACGGCGAAAGCCACGAGAGGGAGGTCGAGGCCCGCCAGTTGCTGGTCCACTTCCTGCGCGACGAGTTGCGGCTGACGGGTACCAACGTCGGCTGCGAAACCAGTTTGTGCGGCGCCTGCACCGTATGGATCGACGGCAAAGCGGTCAAATCGTGCACGCAACTCGCCGTACAGGCGGACGGCTGCGCGGTCACCACCATCGAGGGGCTCAAACGCGACGAGAAACTCCACCCGATGCAAGAGGCCTTCTGGGAGAACCACGGTTTGCAGTGCGGCTACTGCACACCCGGAATGATCATGGCGGCGGGAGCGCTGCTAAAAGAGAACCCACACCCCAGCGAAGGCGAGATCCGCCAGTCGCTCAAGGGCAACCTCTGCCGCTGCACCGGCTACCAGAACATCGTCAAAGCGATCGCCAGTGCGGCCGAAGGGGGTGCCTGATGGCCGGCGTACTCGGTAGCTCGATTCGCCGCCGCGAAGACCCGGCGCTGATCACCGGCAGCGGCAAGTACACCGACGACTTCACCCTCCCCAACATGGCCGTCGCCGCCATCGTGCGCAGCCCCTACGCCCACGCCAAGGTGGTCAGTATCGACACCAGCGCCGCCGAGGCGCTGCCCGGCGTGATCGCCGTCTACACCTCCAAAGAGGTGGTCGCCTCGGGCATACCGGGGATCATCCCCACCGCCTGGCTGTTGCCCGACATCAAGACCCCGGAACATCCGATCCTGGCCAAGGACAAAGTGCGCTACGCCGGCGCCGCCGTCGCCGTCGTCGTCGCCGAAGACCGCTACATCGCCAGCGACGCCGTGGAGTTGGTGGAGGTCGACTACGAGCCGCTGCCGGCGGTAACCGACCCCCGAGGGGCTACCGAGCCGGAGGCGACGCAGATCTTCGAGGAAGCTCCCAACAACATCTCCTTCGACTGGAACCTGGGCGACAAGGCCAAGACCGACGAAGCCTTCGACGCCGCCCCGCGCCGGGTCGAACTGCGGCTGCGCAACAACCGGCTGATTCCTCACGCCATGGAGCCGCGCGCCGCGCTGGCCGATTTCGACGAGAGTTCGGGCAAGTTGACTTTGCGGCTTACCTCGCAGAATCCGCATGTCCACCGCTTGCTGATGTCGCTGGCCTCGATCGGCCTGCCCGAGCACAAGATGCGCATCATCGCGCCCGAAGTGGGCGGCGGTTTCGGCAGCAAGATCCACCACTATCCCGACGAGGCGATCGTCAGCTTCTGCTCGATGCAGCTCAAGCGGCCGGTCAAGTGGACCGCCACCCGCTCCGAGACCAACCTGACCGACGCTCACGGCCGCGACCACGTCAGCGTCGCCGAGCTGGCGATGGACGAGGGGGGCAAGATCCTCGGTCTGCGCGCCACCACCTGGGCGGCGATGGGGGCCTACATCTCGACCTTCGCCCCCGCCGTGCCGACCTACCTCTACGGCACCCTGCTCTCCGGCCAGTACGACATCCCGGCGATCCATATCCACGTCTACGGCACCTTCACCACCACCGCGCCGGTCGACGCCTACCGCGGCGCCGGCCGCCCCGAGGCGACCTTCCTCGTCGAGCGGCTGGTCGATCTGGGCGCTCGCGAGTGCGGCCTCGATCCGGCTGAATTCCGCCGCCGTAACTTCGTCGCGGCGGACAACTTCCCCTTCCAGACCCAGGTCGCCCTGGCCTACGACAGCGGCAACTACGAGCCGGCCCTCGATCTGGCGCTCGACAAGGTTGGCTACGCCGACCTGCGCCGGCAGCAGGCCGTACGGCGCGAGGCGGGCGGAAAGCTGCTGGGCATCGGTCTGGCCAGCTACATCGAAGCCTGCGGCCTGGCCCCTTCGGCGGTCGTCGGCTCACTCGGCGCCCAGGCCGGCCTGTGGGAAAGCTCCACCGTGCGCGTCCACCCCACCGGCACCGTCACCGTCTTCACCGGCTCCTCGACTCAGGGCCAGGGCCATGAGACGACCTTCTCGCAGATCGTCGCCGAAAAGCTGGGCATCGATGTCGATCAGGTCGAGGTGGTCCACGGCGACACCGAACAGGTGCAGTTCGGCATGGGCACCTACGGCAGCCGTAGCGCCGCGGTCGGCGGCAGCGCGCTCGCCGAGGGGCTCGACAAGGTGATCGAGAAGGGGCGCAAGATCGCCGCTCACCTACTCGAAGCGGCGGAAGAGGACGTGATCTTCGAGGACAACAACTTCTCGGTGCGCGGCGTACCGGATAGCAAGACGGGCTGGGGCGACGTCGTCCTCCAGGCTTACCTGGCCCACAACCTGCCGGAAGGTATCGAGCCCGGCATGGAGTTCACCACCTTCTACGACCCCTCGAACTTCGTCTACCCCTTCGGCACCCACATCTGCGTGGCGGAGATCGATCCCGAGACCGGCCAGGTCGAAATCGCCCGCTACCTGGCGATCGACGACTGCGGCAACGTGATCAACCCGATGATCGTCGACGGCCAGATCCACGGCGGCGTGGTGCAGGGCATCGGCCAGGCGCTGTGGGAAGAGTGCGTTTACGACGAGCACGGCCAGTTGCTCACCGGAACGCTGCTCGACTACGCCATCCCGCGGGCTCACAACCTGCCCCACCTCGAACTCGACCGCACCGTCACCCCCTGCCCGCACAACCCGCTGGGGGTCAAAGGGATCGGCGAGGCCGGCAGCATCGCCTCGCCGGCGGCGGTGACCAACGCCGTGGTCGACGCCCTGTCGCACCTCGGTGTTCGCCACCTCGACATGCCGCTAACCCCGGAAAAGGTCTGGCGAGCCATCCATCACACCAGCGCGCAAGGCCACACGGAAGGGAGGAGCTGATGTTTCCCGCCAAGTTCGACTACTACCGCGCCTCCACCGTCCAGGAGGCGCTCGACCTGCTGGACGCCCACGACGAGGCCAAGCTGTTGGCCGGCGGCCATAGCTTGATCCCGATGATGAAGCTGCGGCTGGCCCAGCCGCCAGCCTTGATCGATATCGGTCGCATCGCCGAACTGTCAGGGATTTCCCGCGACGGCTCCTCGATGCGCATTGGTGCCCTCACCCGCCATGCGGAGATCGCCGCCTCCGAGTTGCTGCACCGGGAGTGTCCGCTGATCGCCGAGGCGGCGAGCAAGATCGGTGACCCGCAGGTGCGCAACAAGGGGACGATCGGCGGCAACATCGCCCACGCCGACCCGGCCTCCGACCTGCCGGCGGTGCTCATCGCCAGCGGTGCGACGATCCATCTACTCGCTGCCGGCGGCAGCCGGGAGGTGGCCGCCGGAGAGTTCTTCGTCGGCCTGCTGACCACCGCCCTGGGCGCCAACGAGGTCATCACCCACCTCTCGGTTCCCGCTCAGCCGGCCAACAGCGGTTCGAGCTACCTCAAGGTCGAGCACCCCGCTTCCGGCTACGCCGTCTGCGGCGCGGCGGCCATCGTCACCCTGGGGGCGGACGGCAACTGCTCCGCCGCGGCGCTCTGTTACAACGGCATCACCGACAGCGCCTGCAACGCCGAAGCGGTGGCCGGCGCGCTTGCCGGCGGCGCCTTGGACGATGCGACCATCGGGGCGGCGGTCGACGACCATCTCGCCATCAGCGATCCGTTGGGCGATGTCCACGCCTCCGGCGAGTACCGCCTCCACCTGGCCAAGGTCTACGGCAAACGGGCGCTGAAACGGGCACGGGACCGGGCGCGGGCCTGATGGGCGCCCGCGGGCCGACGGAGGACTCTCCTTCGCCGGCCCTGCCCGCTGCGGCGGCCTCGATCGAGGCGCTCCAGGCAGCCCTGGGAGAGGTCGGCTACCTCGCCGAGCGCGGCCTGGCCACCTCGATCTTCCTCGCCCTCAAACTCGATCGCCCCCTGCTCCTCGAAGGCGAGGCGGGAGTCGGCAAGACCGAGGTGGCCAAGGCGCTGGCGACCAGCCTCGATCGGCGGTTGATCCGCCTGCAGTGCTACGAGGGGCTCGACCTGGCATCGGCCGTCTACGAGTGGGACTACGCCCGCCAGCTGCTCCACATCCGCCTGCTCGAAGCGAGCGGTGAGACCGTCTCCGCGGGCGGTGAGGACTCCAACACGGAAGCGATACGGCGCCGGATCTACAGCCCGGAGTTCCTCCTGCGGCGCCCTCTGCTCGAAGCGATCGACCCGGAAGCTCACGCCGGCGGTGCTCCACCGATTCTGCTGATCGACGAACTCGACCGCGCGGACGAAGAGTTCGAGGCCTTCCTGCTCGAAGTGCTCTCCGACTTCCAGGTGACGGTGCCGGAGCTGGGCACCATCGCAGCGACGGCACCGCCGATCGTCGTCATCACCTCGAACCGCACCCGCGATCTCCACGATGCGCTGCGCCGTCGCTGCCTCTACCGCTGGGTCGACTATCCCGACTTCGAACGCGAGCTGGCCATCGTGCGCGCCAGAGTCCCGGGCGCCGGCGAGGCACTGAGCCGCCGGCTGGTGCGCTTCGTCCAAGTCTTGCGCGGCGAGGAGCTTTACAAACGTCCGGGTGTCGCCGAAACGCTCGACTGGGCGGCCGGGCTGATCGCTCTCGACCGCCAGACCCTCACCGCGGAGGCGATCGAGGCCACCTTGGGGTTGCTGCTCAAGTACCAGGATGACATCGAGCAAGTCAGCGGCGCCACCGTCGAACGGGCCCTCGCCGAGGCCAACTCCGCTTGACCATGGCGCCCGGCCACGCCAGTCCCGGCGACGCCATTCCCGGACAAGCCAGTCCCGGCCGGCAGGGCGGACAGCTCCTCGCCAACCTGATCCACTTCGGCAGGCTGTTGCGACGGCTGGGAATCGGCGCCAGCGGCGAACAGACGGCGACCCTGAACCGCGCCCTCTCCCACCTGGCGCTCGACCGGCGGTGCGACGTCAAGGCGGCGGCACGGGCCGTCTATCTCAGCCGGCGGGAGCAACAGCCCCTGTTCGACCGCGCCTTCGACCTCTTCTTTCATCCCCAACATCGAGCCGGCGCCGGCCTCGACCTCGGCCGGCTGCTGCACCGTTCAACGCAGGTCGAGCAGCGCAAAATCGCCCCCCTGGCCACGGCGGCCGAGGGCGAGCCGAGCCGCGAGGCGGAGCAACCGGTAATCGAGCCGAACTTCACCTTCAGCCAACGCGAACTGCTGCGCCACAAAGACTTCGCCGAACTGACCGCCGAGGAAGCAGGTCAGTTGCAGGATCTCCTCCGCCGCTTTCCCCTCACCCTCGACCGCCGCCGCACGCGCCGCCATCAGCGCGCCCGGCGCGGCCGCGAGTTCGATTTGCGCCGCACGCTGCGCACCAGCCTGCGCCGTGGCGGTGAGTGCTCCCAGCTGGCCTGGAAGCGGCGCAAGACGAAGCCCCGGCCGCTGGTCGTCCTCTGCGACGTCAGCGGATCGATGGAGGGCTACTCGCGGATCCTGCTCCAGTTCCTCTACGCCGCCGGCAACCGCGTCGCCCGTTACCAGGCCTTCGCCTTCGGCACCCGGCTGACCTGCCTGACCCGGCAGCTGGCCCACCGCGACGTCGACAGCGCCCTGAAACAGGCCGCCGCCGCGGTGGTCGACTGGGGAGGCGGCACCCGCATCGGCGAGGCGCTGCACCGCTTCAACTACGACTGGGGCCGCCGCGTTCTCGGCCAGGGTGCGGTCGTCCTGCTGATCAGCGACGGCTGGGATCGCGGCGACACCGCGCTGCTCGAAAGCGAGATCGCCCGCCTCCACCGCAGCTGCGAGCGGCTGATCTGGCTCAACCCGCTCCTCGGCCAACCGGGTTACCAACCCCTCACCCGCGGCATGGTCGCGGCTCTACCTCACGTCGACGACTTCCTGCCGGTGCACAACCTGGCCAGCCTGGAGCAGCTGGCCAAGGCACTGCAGTACTTGAGCTAGCTGGCGAGAAGCGCCAGGGCGCTCGGCGCTTCGGCGCGTTGGATCTCGGCATTGCCGGCGAGGCAGTTGCCGACGACCATCTGTTCGACCCACAGCTCGACGCGGCGCACACCGCGCAGCTTCGCCGCCCGTTGGGTCCAATCGGTGGCGTCGATTCTGAAGGTCATGGCGGGAGTGCTTTCCGGCTCCGCCAGCGGATGGCTGTAGGTCACCTCCCTGGCGATGCTCTCGAAGGTGGCCAACCAGTCATGATCCGAGATGAAGGTGGCCTCACCGTGCATGCCGTGGTGCGGCAGGAGGATCGACTGTTGCTGGTAGTGGCACAGGCTGTCGAGATAGGGAAGGTCCGGATAGCATCGCGTCAAGTGCTCCCGAACGACCGCGAAGAAAGAGTCGGCCCGGATGGCGGCCTGAACGAAGAGCCAGTAGCAGGGTTCCACCTGGAAGATCAGTCCGGGCAACTCGTCGATGTCCATGAAGACCAGCGCATCGCGGTCGGCGAGATAGCCTTCGAGGTGGGCCCGGATCCGGTCGCGCCAGGCCACGGTGGCGGCGGACCGGTGGAGCGCCTCGACCAGCCCGTCGTAGAAGTCGGCGTAAGAGACTTGATGAACGAAACGCAGATAAAGGGCGATCCCGCGGGTCAGGCCGAAGCTGTGCAGCCCCTTCATGTAGGCCGCCCAGATACCCATCTCCACCCAATCGGCACGCGAGTAGCTGGAGGTCTTGACCAGCAGGCGGCTGCGCGTCTCGCGCTCGTCGTTGCACGGACCCCGCTCGCGGGCCCCGTGGTTCAGCAAGACGTAGCGCTCCTCGGTCTCGATCGCCCAACGCTCCATCGATTCCACGTCGGCCACCGGAGCGTTGGGCAGAACCTCGTAGGGAAAGACGAAGTAGTGACCGTGGATTCCCCACTCCATGAGATCGGTGAAGCAACGGCGCCACAGTTCGGGCCGGTCCCCGGGCATCCCCTGGATCAGTTGCGCGGAAACCGCAACCTCGTCGTGAATCAGCCGGCGCGCCACCTCGATCTGCTTCTTCGCCGAGATGTTCTGCCGCTTCGCCGCGGCGAGGACCTCGGGACTGGTGTGTTGAATCGATAGCGTGTGAATCGACAAGAGTCCCGCGTCGTGGAGCGTCTTGACCAGCGCGAGACTCTGCTCCGGATTGTTCTTCGCCGTGTTGTACGAAAAGGACTGCGGAAAGCCGTAGGTGCGCCTGGCCTGGGCGAGCAGCTCCCCCACCTCCTGGTCTCTCTTCAACATTCCGAAGTTGGCGTCGGAGCACATGACGTAGCCGACCCCAACCCGTCCGAACCAGTCGATCTCCCGCCGCACGCGCTCCATCTCCACCTGGCGCACCTTGGAGAAGGTATTCGAGCCCCAATCACAGAAGGTGCACTGGAAGGGGCAGCCGCGGTTGGTCTCCCAGACGGCCACGTTGACTCCCCCGCGGTTGGCCTCGATCATCGCCTCGTAGACGGCGCTCTGCTCCAGATAGGGGCTGAATTGCAGGTCGGTGGGCAACTGGGCGGGACCGGTCGAGATCGGCCGTCCGGTCTCGTCTCGAACGTAGAGACCGGGCAGGTCGGCGCAGTCGCCAGCCACCGCCGCGGGTCCCGACTTGGCGCGGACAACCCGTTCCAGGAGCTTGCTGAAGGTGACCTCGCCGTCCTGTACGGCGATGAGGTCGATGTAAGGATGGTCGAGGAAGATGTCCGGGTCCTTGCAATCCGGATGGGGTCCCCCGGCGACCACCAGGCAGTTCGGATTATGCGCCTTGATCGCCTCCGCAATCTGACACTGAAGGCCCCAATTCCAGGTGTAGCAACTCAGACCGAGGACATCGATCCTCTTGTCGTTGTGCTGAGCCAGGAGTTCAGGGGCCGGCAGCATGTCGTTGATCGGGGCGAGCCACTCGACCTCCTCGACGCCCTCCCCCGTCTTTTCCCAGTAGGTCTTGAGTAACCCCCAGACGAGAGGAAGAAAGAGCATGGCAACGCCGGGAGCGGAGATCTCCGCGTACTGCGGTTGAGAAATGAGGACTCGGTCGGGTTCGGCGCGTACGGGCATATCGACTCCTAGCTGAAGTGGACCGGCAGAGCGCGAAGGCTGCGCAGGTAAGGGTTCGGAGCCCACTCCGGTTGCCCGTCCAGACGAAGCTGCGGACCGGTGGCCAGCTCATGGAGGACGACCTCTCCGACCTGGCGGGCCAAGCGGGCGGCGATGCAGGTCGCCGGACCGCTGCCGAAGGGACGAACGGCAGAGAGATCGCGCTCGATGTCGAACCGATCGCGGTGGGGAAAGACCGCCGGATCGCGATGGGCGGCGGCGATGGCGAGCAACACCAGATCACCCGCCGCCAGCCGTTGCCCCTCAATATCCGTCTCGAAGCGGGTCACCCGCGGAACGAAGCGGCCGACGTGGCGCCAGCGCAACAGTTCGAGCACCGCGCGATCGGGCTGATCGAGGAAAGCCTGGCGAACCGCAGGGTTCTCAGCCAGGCTCCAGCCTCCGATACCGATCAAGCTCTCCAAGGGGTCGATGCCGGCGGTCAGCAGCGAGCGGACCAGGCGGCGCACGGTCTCGGGCGGCAGCTCGGCGGACAGCTCGGCGAGCATCCCGTCGGCGGATTCACCGGCGATACGATCGATCTCTTCGCCGATGCGGTGGGCGCAGCGCAAGGCGTGCTCGGCCCCTTGCGGCCCCGACCTGACCTGCGCTGCCAAGAGAAAACTCCGGACATCGCTGGCGAAAGCCGCCCGGCGCTCGTGCGGCACGCCGAGGAGACCCGCCATGATTCCCTCCGCGATCGGGCGAGCCAACGTCCCGTATAGATCGATCGAGCCCACCGCCTGACGGCTCGAAAGCCAACTCTTCACCCGCTCGCGCGCCTTGGCGAGCAACGGTGGGAAGAGGTCCGGCGAGAGGGCTCGAGCAGCCACCGTGCGCAAGGCGGCGTGGGCCTCGCCATCGAGCTGGGAGAGCGACAATTCGAAGTCGTCGGTGAGAATCGACGGCGGCAGTTGCTCGTAGGTCTGTCGCAGGCTGGGGTTGCCCAGCAAGTGGCGTGAGAAACGGGGATCGGTCAGCCCCTCGATCACCCCTTTGTAGCCGGCGACCACCCAGATCCCCGGGGCGATGGTTACGATCGGTCCCGCCTCGCGCAGCCGGTCATAGGCCGGGTAGGGGTCGGCCAGGAATGCGGGGTCGGCCAGATCGAGGGGAACCGTGCGGACCGTTCCATTGTGGTTCGAACCGCTCATTGCACTTTGGGGAGCCGGCCTTGCGCCGTCACCCGGATCCGGGAGTGACGGCCGAAGAGAAAGTCGGCTCCACCGAGCACGACTCCCATCGGATGCTGGGGAACCCGCTCGATCGGCGGCACGTAGAACCACCACGAGAAAGCCAGCCCGATACCCTCGGGCCAGCGCGCTCGGGGAATCGTCAGCCTTCGACTCCACGTCCCCGCCTCTTCTTCGGCCACCCGGGGAGGAAGTTCGTGGATAAGTTCTCCGCCGGCGCCGACGACCCGGCCGAGGAGTGGAACGCTCCCCACCTGGGTCCAGGTGATGAGGGCTTCATCGGGGGCCTCGTGGGCGACCGTTTCGAGGGTCACCCGGCAGGCGGGAAACTGGATCGGAAAGTGGGACGGGGGCCAGTGGAAGTAACGCTCCCACCCAGGATCGAGGTCAGTCCTGTTGACAGTCTCAGCCACAGTCTCAGTCACGGTCTTGCTCACGGTTTCGTTCACCTTTGTCTCGACAGATCCGGCAATCTCGGCGAGGAGCACGGTTGCGCCAACCGCAACGCTCCCCAGGCCACAGCGCCCAGGCCGTCGATGGTTGAGAGGTCGTGTAGATCGTCGCCATGGCGGTCCGGGAACCAGCTGCCGGTGACCGCCTTGCGCTGGACGAACTCCTCGATACAGCTGCGAGCCAGCCGCGGTTCTCCGGTGGATCGCCGTGCGTGCGCGAGATCGAGCTCGATGGCATCGAGAAGCTCGGTGGATGAGGCGCGCTCGAAGGCAGGCGCCAGAGATCTAGGAAGGGCTCGGCGGGTGAGCTGTTCGCCCACACCGCGCGGCGACGGCAGGATGGCGCACAGGGCACGCCCCAGCTCGGCAAGCTCCTCATCCTCGGAAATCTCCAGGGCACGGGCCAGACCGCCCGCGGTGTCGGGAAGACCACCGAGGGCGAGGGCGCTGGCACCGTTGGATGCTGCCGGGACGGTTCCGGTGCCGTTGAGTCCAGGCGGTAGGGTGAGTGGCGCGCGCCCACCCGTCTTCCACCCCACAGCCTCCCCCGGCCACAGCGCGGCGAGCAGAGCGCGGGCCAGCTGCGGCGCACGCGGATGACTGATGGCGCTCAGCGCCCACAAAAGCCCGACAGCGCCACCAGCGGAGGAGATCGCCCAGGAATCCGTACACTGGGCCACCAGCTGTTCGAACGGGGGGAGCGCGTCGGCGTAGCGTTGGGCGAGCCGCTGAAGCTCCGGATCCTCCAGCACTCTTCCCACCTCGTCGAGAGCGACCAGTTGCGCACCAACTCCGTAGATGACACCGCAGGGAGTCCGCGTCGGATCGGGCGGCACCGCCGGCCACCGTTCGATCGCCATGCGAGCACTGTGGCGCGCTGAGGCCAGGGTATCGAGCGCCGCTTGCCCCCACCGCGCCTCTCCGCTGGCCTTCGCCAGGTGGGCAAGGAGGCGGGCCCATCCCGCCGACCCCGGAGTGGTCGGGCGAATCACTTCCAGCACCTTGCACCGCATCTGCGGTTGATCGACGACTCCCAACCAGGCCAGCTCGCCCCGCTCGCCGCGGCGCCCGGCGGCGAGAACGCGGTCGGCGATCGAACCCGCCAGCTCCAGGGGATCGAACTCGCGCCGCCCGCTGGCAGCCGCCGTGCCGCGCTCTCGCCCCTGTCTCGCGGGCAGGGCCTTGGGCGGATGGCTACCGGTGGCGAAGCAGGATCGCAGGGTGGCCACATGGCTGTCGAGGTCGAAGTCGTCGAGGCCGTCGAGTCGCCGCCGGGCGGTAGCCAGCGGGGAGAGCAGGAAGTGGTCGGCCACCACCAGGCCACGGGCCGACAGCAGATCGCGACCGGAGGCGGCGATGCGAAAGGCCGGAATGTCGAGGCCGCGCAGCTGTGCGATCTCACTATCCACGATGGCTACTTCACTCGCATCCCAGCCCTCGCCTCCTCGGGCCCCACGCATCAGTCTTTCGAAATAGAGGTCGCGAGTCACGCCGTCGGTCAGCAGCCGGGTCTGCACGCTCTCCTGCACCAGCCGCTGGCAGGTCCAGGTGTCGCGCACGATGATCCGCAGTTCGCACCCTTCGAGGCTGGCCAGACATCTCGCCACCCCTTGGCGGTGAATCGTCAGCCGATGATGAAGGTCCCGATAGCCGGCGACGACTTCGTCGATGTAGTCGCTGGGTCGCACCGCTTCGCCGTCGAGGATGGGCACGAAACCCTCCTTGGACCAGCTCACGTGACCCGAATCGGTCAACTCGGGCTCGACTCCGAGCTGCCTACCCTCGACGAGTTTCAGCCGGTAGGGGCTGGCGAGCGAACGCTGCGGCGAGAGCGCCCCGAGATCCACCGCTTCGACCCCGTCACCCACCGGGCTACGGTAGGCCACGACGCCTATCGGCAGAACCGTCTCCTCGATCGAGGCCATCAACCCTCGTTCGACGGCGAGCAGATCGTCGCCGCCGGCGAACTGCGGTGGTTGCAGAGCCATCTCCAGGTCGACGAAATGGGGCTCGTCACCATGGGCGACCAGGTTGTCCAACCAGAAATCACGGGCAGCCAGGAGCTGAAGCAAACGCAAGGTCTGCCCCATGCGCCGGTAGAAGCGGCGCACGCCGGCGATATCCGAGCATTCCTGATGTTCGATGAAGGCCTCCCAGGTCCTTCCCGAACGAACCAAGATCGGCCGTTGGGGGAGATCCAGAAGGGTCGCAAGGTCCTGCCAGCAGCGGGCGATCTCCAGTTGCTTCGGCTTGTAGACCACCCGACCGCTCGCGCTTTCGAGAATGAGAACCGAGCGGCCACCCTCGTGCAGATCGCCGGCGTCGGCCTCTACCCTGCGCACTGGCAGAATCCGCACGCCGAGTTCGGATTCGATCGCCTCGGCATCCTCTGCCAACCGGCCCACGAACTCCTGCGCCATCTCCGACCAATGATCGACGACCACGGCCAGCAGGCGGCCGAGAACCGGGTAGCGGTCGAGCCGCTCACCCCATGCTTCTCCATCGCTACCGAGCGACGCGGTGGGCGGCGGCGCCTCTTGGCTCCACCCCTCACCGCTCAGGGCCGCTGCCGCCTGGTGCGTGTGCAGCTCCTGGTCGAAGACCTGGATGGCTACCTGCAACAACCGCCGGCCCAGCTGGCGAAGAAGGTCCCAACGGGCCGAGGGTTCGAGCAGGCCGGCGGGCACCGCCGCATCGAGGCGGCGAGCTCCCAGATGAGTCCAGGGCCAGAGGGCGGCGATAGGTGGTGAAGCACCCTCCAATGAGTAGGGCGGCTCGCCGAGACCGACCAGCGCTTCACGCAGCGTGCGAGCCCAAGGCGGCAGCGCCTCGCAGGCGGTGACTTCCACCTCGCGCAACCCGTCGAGGGCCGCCGTGGCCTCCAGGGCGCGGGCAGCCACCAGCTCTTGGAAGGAGTGCCGCGGGCGAACTCCGGCCATCTCGCACCAGACTTTCAGCCGCTGCTCGCGGCGGTTCGGGTCGTCGATCGCGCGCAGGCCGGGAAGTTCTCGCCGCTCCTCGACGCTCGCCGCCGCGGCCACCACCCGGCGCCAGGTTGCCTCATCCATCGAAAGCCTCCTCGGCCAACAGGCCGCGATCGAGAAACTCGGCGAGCAGCCCCTCGACCCGAGATCTCGATAGAGGGCTCGCGGCGCACAGCCGCTCGACGCTCCATCCTCCCTCGGCGACCGCCGTGCCGAGGGCGCGAATCGCCGCCGGTTCGTCGTCCCCGGAGAATTCCTCGACGGTCTCAAAGCGGCCCACCAGCCGGAAGCCGCGAGCCGTCGGTTCGTAGCGCAGCGGCTGGGCGAAACGCAGCACGTCTTCGTCGCGAAGCTGGGAACGCAGCCCGCCGTAGATCCTCTCGATCGCCTCCTGAAACCCTTCGATGTCGTCGTAGCTGGCCTGCGCGAAGACGATCGAACCCAGCGGCCAGCGATCGTCGGCAGTGCAGGGCGAGATCAACTCAACGGTGCGGCGCACCAGGTTGATGACCAGCCCGGTCACACAGCCGATGGTGCCGTTGGCGTACTCGTCGGACTCTCGGTAGCGCGAATCGCCGGCATGCCAGGGTGCCGTGGCCAGCTTCTTGCGCTCTTCTTCCAGCAGTTCCGGTTTCTTGAGCGCCTCGTCGCGGAAGCGGCCGGCGTTACCGTAGGCGAAGCCGGCCTCCCGGTTGAGCGGCAGACATTCGACCAGAGCCAGTTCGCGGGCGGTGAAGGTCTTGTGGGTGCGCGCCATCTGAGCGCGGCTCAGAACTGAGAAACGGTTGAGCCAACAGCCGTTCGCTTCGGCGAGAGCCAGAAGCCGCCGGGTGCGCTCGACATCCACCAGGTGGCGAGCCGTGGTGGTGGGCGGGAAGACCCCGGTCACCTGATGAAAGGCTTCGCAGAAGCGCTCGTAGTCGGGGTTGTCGAGCGGATCGGTCGCCCAGTACAGGAAGCCCGAGCCGATGGCCGTCCCCAGCGGGCCGCTGAGAATGTGCAGCATGTTGGTGAAGAAAGATTCGTTCTCGTTCGTCCACTCGAAGACCCCATTGAGTGACTCCGGGCTTAGAGCACAGAACCAACAGCCGACCGAGCAGCCCGAACTCAGCTCGATGCTGAGCGACGAGTGGATGTTCGAGCTGGCATGGAAGGGGCCGAGATCGTGGACCTGGCGGCGGATCTGGCGCTCCCGCCAGCCCTTGAGGGTCGGATGGGCCGGGACCGCTCTCTCCATGTAGAAGGAACGGATCCACTCCGCCTTGATCCTGGCTACTTTCCACACCCGCTGCATCGGCTGCCACTCGAACATCGCCTCCGAGTTGGAGACTTCGCCCGAGTGTTGCTCCAGAATCGGCGTGAGCTGCGCAGGTTCGAGAGCGTCCTCGACCTCGGCGAGCGCTTGCGCCGGTCGCTCGCGCAGCGCATCGCGGAACCGGGGGTCCGCCGTCCACCGTTCGAAGAAGCGCTTGATGCGAGCCTCCTCATGGAGGACCTCGTGCAGAGCGGTCGAGGTGATCATCCGACCTCCACCGCAGGCAAGCCGAGCATCATCTCCCCCACCGAGCCCTCGACGAGGTAGGGGCGGCCGCTGGCCCGGGCGAAGCGGTCGGCGTCGCCGCTACCCAGGCCGCAGATGCCGAGACCCAGGGCGGTCGCCACCAGGTAGGCGGTCTGGAAGACCACGCCGACGTTCTTCAAGATGCAGGAATAGGCGATCGCGTCGTACTTCCAGGCCATGCGCTCGAAGCGGGCGGCGAGAGTGAGCAAGATCGGCGGTGGCGAGGGTTGTCCGGTGCATCGGCAACCATCGAAGAAAAGACCAGCGACCGCCGGTGTGTACTCGGCCACGCGCTCCAGGCAGTGTCTTTCGCCAAGGTAGCGGTAGAGGCCGGGATCGAGTTCGCCGCCCTGTTTGCCGGTGGGGCGCACGGCGACGTAGTGTTCCAGTTCGTGCAGCGCCCCGCCGGACGGATAGGGGCGGCGAATGAGTTCGAGGTCGGTTCGCGGCTCGGCGTCGGGAGAGGGGACGGGATAGGGATGGACGCCGTCGATGCGCGCCGTGTGGTAGAGAAAGCTGCTCAGGGTGGCGAGAGGAATCGGTTGGTCGGCGTAGTGGCGCACCGAGCGCCGAGCCGCCATCACCTCCCCGAGGCTGAGCTGATCGAGAGCCGCGCGATCGGGTTCGCCGAGGGCGACGAGCGGACCGCTGGCCGGGCGCAGAGCCGCGGGAGCGCGACCTTGGCCGACGAAGCGGAAGGTCGCACCGTGGGCCCCTCCATGGCGACCGAGCCGGCTGCGGGTGTGGAAGAGCAGATCGTGAAAGGCCCACATCTCGGCGCCGCCCGCACCACTCTGCGCACTCTCGCCGGCCAGCTCCTCCTCATCACGGCTGCGCGCCGCCGACAAAGCCCCGATATTGTGCAGCGCCACCAGCGCGGTTCGCGGCAGGCCGGTGAGATCGGCGCCGGGTTCGGCAAACAGAGCGGCGAAGAGATCGAGAGCGCCCTCATCTTCAAGACTCAGCCTGGCATGGCCGGTGGCGCATTCGATCACCATCCGCTCGCCGTCGCGCCGGATCCAGACGAAGCGGGAGAGTTGCGGCCGGCGCGGCAGCACCGGATCCGGGTCGAAGGTCGCTTGCGGGGAGAGGGGCTCGAGGGTGAGGGTGGCCGAGTCGCTCAACCGGAAGGTCCGGGAAAGCAGGCCGGCGCCATCGAGTTTGTCGAGCGCCGCGAGAACCCGCGTCGTGTCGGACCAATGGCTCCCGGCGGCCGTCGCGGTGAGTTCATCTCGACTACCCCCTCCGTCCGCCAGCTGGGCCAGCGCCCTCTCGAGCCCCGCGTTCGCGGTTCCGAGATCGACCGGCAGCGCAGCGGTGACCACGAACCTCTCCCCGAGGTCGACTCGGGTGGCGGCGACGAGTTTCAACGTAGGTTGCATTTGGGGTTGCACTGGGGGTTGTACTTGGGGCTGCATTTCGGGCTGCATGTCAGTACCTCAGATGAAGATCGAAATCGGGTTCAAGTCACTTTCGGCCAGCGGCTCATCGCGCCAACCCATCGCCACCGGTACGTCGTAGAGCCTTCCGGGAGCAAAGCGCGCCCAGAAGTGGCGCAAGCCGGGGACGATCACCTTGACCACCGCGAGATCGATGTCGGGTCGCGTCTGGTCGAGCACCAGCAACTCCAGCCCTTGCGCCTCCACCCTCCCCTTGAGCAGCGCGATGTCGTCACGGATATCGTCGCTGGCCTGCCAGTCCAAGGTGCGCAGGTCGGTCCGAGGTGCCTGGGTGGGTGCCAGGTAGGGTTGGTTGTCGAGGGTGGCGGTGCGCCACCAGCGGATGCACTCCTCATCGTCGTAGGCGTACTCCCCCGGCTCGCTTCCGTTGCTCACCGCGGGCATCATCTGGTTGAGTTCGGTCAGCGCCCGCAACAGGGCAACCTGGGGATCGTGATGGGCGGCGGGAGCGAAGACGATGTCGCGCGGTGAGCGGTCGATCCGGCGGCTCAGAGCGACGAAGACGGGAACGCCCAGATCGCCCCTCAGATCGAGGACCCAGAGATGGCGGCCGGTCTCGGCGTGGCGGCGGCGCAGCCGTTGCACGTAGGGATGGTCCACCGAGTCGAGATCGACCTCGGGCATGGCGATTCGGTTGTACCACCAGGAAGCCACCGCGTCGCGCTCCACCAGTTCGAGCAACCCTTGGAGGATCGCCTCTTCCCGAGTGTTGCCGGCGGCGCAACCGTTGGAGTCGGGAAGACAGGTGGGCATCCCATTGTCGGGATAGGAATAGTAGAGCAACGGCGTTGGCAGATAGCGGTGCTCCTCGTGGGTCAACGACCAGACCGGCGACCAGTCGATCTTCGCCTCCACATCGAAGGGCTGAGGAACCCGGTTGAAGAAGCTGCCGCGGGCGTTGATGGCCTGACGATCGCGATACTGCTCGGCGCTGAACAGCATGCACGCACGCGGGTCGATCGCCTCGGATCCGAGTTCGACGAGCGAGCCATTGCGTACCGGCTCCGTGCCTCGGAAGACTCCCGAATAGCGCTCGATCGCTTCGCAGACGGCGCTGACCCTCGCCTGGTCCTCGCTGACCCCTTTGCCGCAGCTGCGACTACGCAGATTGCGCCGCAACTGGTGGTACGAGCCCTGCTGGAGAGCCATGTTCTGCCCCGAAACGAAGACATGCTGGAGGTCGTCCTCCTCGGGGGTGATCCGTTCGAGGGTGTGGACGACACCGGTGATCGGGCTGATGTGATGTTCGAGGCGGCGCAAGGTGGCGGCGGGCGAGGCGGCTCGATGGCCGCCGTCGTGGGTGTGGACCTTGGAACAGCTGGCGAGGCGGATCGGCCGCGGCTGGCGCAGTAGATCGGGATCGCCGCAGGCGGCGCACTGGGGACGCCGGGTCAGCTGGTGACGGCGCTGGCCCCAGTCGACGGTCGACACCGAAAGGATCTCGCCTTCGAGACCGGTTCGTCCGGTGACCAGCCAGCGGCTGATCTCGGTGGCGATGAGACCGGCGGCGAGGCGAGCGACACTGGGCAGGGTCGCGGGGCGGGACGAAGCGCGCTGCTGGTTGGAGCGGGCCAGATAGTCTTCGATCGATCGGTTGGCCGCCAACCGCTGTTGCAGGCAGCGCCAGCAGCCGGTTTTTCCGGGCACGAAGACCGGACCGACCAGAAGGTCGAGCCCCACCGGCCGGCAGAGCATCCAACGCTCGGCGGAGGCGAGCGCGCCCCGGTTGATCTCTTCGAGGTCGGGGTGCAGGTAGTCGTCGCAGAGAACGATTCGGGTGCCACCCTCGCCGAGGGCGAGCCCCATCTCTTCGAGCGCGGCGCGCAGCGGCTCGCCGTCGCAGCTACCGAGAGAAGTGACCGAAAGGCGAAGATCGGCGAGGCGGGAAGCCGCCTCGCCAGGTGCAAGACCGAGAGAAGACCAGTAGGCGGCACTGCCCTCATCGAGCGCGGGGTACGCGTCACACGTGTAACCTCGCGACTCGAGATGGGCCAGCACATACCGTACCTGGCCTTCGCTGACACCGTCGGCGGCAGCGATAATCTCCTCGACTTTGCGGTTGCCGTCGAGAAGCTCCGCCACGCAGGCGACACTGCGTCCCCGAAGTAAGAAGGCGCCTTGTTCGGACAGCAGATACAGCTGGTCAGGGCGAACGATCGCCGGCATCAAATGGGGTCGAAAGCGCGGAGTCTCCATGGTAAGACTAAGTCCTCAGAAAGTTAGGAGCAGGAGTTGGTGGAAGCCGACGAAACGCAGGAAGCGCAGGACGGCACGGTGAAACAGGTACTGGCCGTGGACTGGCACGAAGCCGTATCCGTCGCCGCGAGCGATTCATCCTGGACGACCTCCTCGACCGTCGGCAGGAGCAAGTAGACATCGCTGGCCGAGCTGGTGGGCATGTTGCCCGTGCCATCCCCTTCGATGACGTGAACGGTGACTCCGCCGGGAACATCCAGACCCGATTGAGCGAGGACCGCACTCGGATTGTCGAGGTACTGCTGGCGAAATGTGGCGTCGGCCTGAGCCTTGGCGGTGACTTGGCCGACGATCTTGGAAACCTCGGCTGCTGACTGGGACATGTTGAATCTCCTTTTCAGGATTTGTGGATTGCGAAGCGCGCTGGAGGCCGTGGACAATCCACTGACCGGCGAGCTTCGCGCGAATCGAGCTTTCAACCACCCCGCGGTAGTTCTCCGAACTTCCCGGCCTCGGCCACGACGATCTCGACCCTGGCCTCCAGCTCCAAGACACCGGCGACGCGATAGCCTTCGAGAAGACGTTGGGCGCAGGTGCGAACGGCCTGAGCCTCTCGCCGATCGAGTTCCGCAACCCGGGCCGCCAGCTGAGGCGTGTGGCGGTAGATCGACTCCACCAGGTCGGTGGACGATCCCGCCCAGCGCACGAAGATCCGCGCTGTTCGTCGCTCGCCAACTCGCAGATGAGACGCGACGAGATCGGCCAGACTCGGACCCGAGTCGGCCGAGACACCCAGTTGTTTCCAGGTCGCCTGATGCAGCGCCGTGCCGTCGGTGCGCCCCCAGTCGAGAGCCACGAAGCGGCCGGGAGACTCGTGATCGGTGCGCCGTCGCAGCAGGCGGGCGACCTCGGTCAGGACGAGGCCGGGGCGCTCAAAGTGGCGCAGCCCCCACTGGCAGGTCACCAGGTCGGCACAGCCGGTCGGCAACGGCATCTCTTCGGCCGAGCTGTGGACGGTCTCAATCTCCAGCCCCAACAACTGCGCCCGCGAGCGTGCCACCGCGAGAGCCGCCTCATCGGAATCGACCAGGGTTGTATGAGCACCGGCGAGGGCGAGAGCGAGCCCCGGCTCGCCGCGGCCCGAGGCAATGTCGACAGCCCGCTCGCCAGGGCGGAGTTGGGCACTGCGCACCACCTCGTCGCTCGCCTCCTCCGCCCAGCGAGCAGCGGGGGAATTGTTGGAGATCCGCGAGGCGTGAAGCTGAGCACCACGCGCCAAGGAGATCCAAGACGCCTCCCAGGATGTGCGCGGCGCAGCTGCGCCCTCGACTAACTTGGCGGTACTCAACTTCGACTCTCCTTTCAAAGTCACTTTCCCTTCAGTGTCGTCTTGTAGATTCCATTACGCCTTTGCCCTGGCAGAGCCGAAAGAGGTGGAGACACACCTCTCAAGCGGAGTCACCCCAGGCAGCGAGCTTGGCCGATGCAACGAAAAGGCGGAGAATGTCGATGATGAAGAGAGAGACAAGCTATGCGTGAGGTGTTGCAGGACGTCGAGCGCTGGCACGTCGGCGGCACGCCGGTGGCGATCGCCACGGTGGTTGAGGTGTGGGGCTCGGCTCCCCGGCCGCTGGGCGCCAAGATGGCGATCTCCGGCGAGGGGGCGATCGCCGGTTCGGTCTCGGGCGGTTGCGTCGAGGGCGCGGTGGTCGAGGAGGCGCAAGCGGTACTGGCCTCCGGTGTGGCCAAGCTGGTCAGCTTCGGGGTCAGTGACGAAGAGGCCTGGGCGGTCGGCCTCTCCTGCGGCGGGAAGATCGATGTCTACGTGGAACCTCTTGCCGCCAGCTCCGCCAACCTGGAGTGCTTCGAGCTGCTGGCCAAGAATCTGCGCGAGGAGCAGCTGGTCGCGCAGGCGACGGTGCTCGCCAACGCGGTAGACAGCCACGGCGCGCGGCTGGTGCTCTCGCCCGCCGGAAGGCTGGCGGGAGGGCTGTGCAGCGAGCAGCTGGATCAGGCGGCCACCGCCAAGGCGCGGGAACTCTTCGCCACCTTTCGGGCCGAGCGCTTCACCGTGGATGGCGCCGAGCTGTTCGTCGAGGTTCTGCCACCCAGACCCCAGCTGATCATCATCGGCGCCGTGCACACCGCTATCCCGCTGGTCACCTTCGCCAAAGCGATCGGCTTTCACACTGTGGTGGTCGATCCGCGCACCGCCTTCGCCACCCCGGATCGGTTCGATCACGCCGATCGGCTGATCAACACCTGGCCGGCGGAGGCCTTCGCCGAACTCACCCTCAATGAGGCTACCTACATCGCTCTGCTGTCGCACGATCTCAAGATCGACCTGCCGGCACTTCGCCTGGCGCTGGTCAGCCCGGCGCGCTACATCGGCGCGTTGGGCTCCAAGAAGACCCATGCCAAGCGCGTCGCAGCGCTGGCCGAGGAAGGATTCAGTAGCGAGCAGATCGGACGCATTCATGCGCCGATCGGGATCAAACTGGGCGGCCGCAGCCCGGAGGAGATCGCCGTGTCGATCATTGCCGAGATGGTCGCCGTCGCCCATGGCCGGCGCGGCTCATTTTGAGCCAGCGCTCGGTCAGCGCCGTGATCCTCGCCGCCGGATTGTCCAGCCGGTTTGGCGACGACCCGCCCAAGCAGCTGGCGAAGATCGACGGCGTGCCGCAGATTCGGCGCATCGCCTGCCAGGCACTGGCGGCGGACTTCCGCGAGGTGATCGTGGTGGTCGGCCACCGTGCGGAAGAGGTCAAGGCAGCGCTGGCGGAGCTACCCTTGCGCCTGATGAACCATCCGGACTACGCCTCCGGCCTGAGTTCGACCGTGCGGGCCGGGCTGGCGGCGGTGAACTCGCAAGCGGCCGCGGCACTGTTCATTCCCTGCGACCAGCCCTTCCTCGACAGGGCGACGCTCCAGCGGCTGATCGCGGCCTACCGCCACGGCAGACAGGAGATCGTCGTGCCCACCCACCGGAACCGGCAGCGTGCACCGGTACTTTGGGACCGATCGCTCTTCGACGAATTGGCCACCCTCACCGGCGACCAGGGCGCCCGACAGCTCTTGTCGCGCCACCGGGAGAGGATACACACGGTCGAGATCGCCGACGGCCGGCTCGTGGCCGATTTCGACACCCCCGAAGATTTGGTGCTGCTGCTGTGCGATCGACCTTCTGCCGGAAAGACCGAGGGGCGCTAGCCTTCCTCGAAGCGCCTCTCTTCGAGCTGCGCGATGGCTTCCTTGAGCGGCTCGGGCAGCGGCATGGCCTTGCCCGCCGCATAGTCGACCCAGACGATCACCGCCGTGCCGTCGGCGACTACCTCTCCGCTCTCGCGCTGCCAGATCTGGTAATCGTGGGTGAAGGTGCGCCGCCCGATCTTGGTCACTCGCACACCGACCGCCAACTCGTCGGGGTACTTCACCTGGCGCAGGAAGTTGCAGGTGGCGCTGACCAGAGCCGGTCCGTGCGACTCCTCTTCGCGGTGTTCTTCGAGTCGAACGGCGACGAAGTAGGCCATCCGCGCCGACTCGCAATAGGTGAAGTACTTGGCGTTGTTGACATGGCCCATCCGATCCATGTCCGCCCAGCGGACGGAGATCGGATGAACGACTCGGTACTGCTCGTGCACTGTGTAGCTCCCGGCTGATCAGAGGTTGCGCGATCCTACCCTGCCGGTCGCGCATCGGTGCACAACGGTGAATTTCCCTCACGCCAAGCCGGCTTGCTATCCTCGGTTTCTTTGCACCCGGTGCTGGTTCTCGCCCCATTTCAAGGAGGCACCTCATGCCGCGACCGATCCACCGCGCTGTCTTGTTTTCCGCCGCTCTGCTTTGCGTGGCGGCCTTTCCCATGCTGGCTCAGAGTCAGATCTCCTTCGACGGTTTCGAGAGCGGCAACACGCTCGCCTGGGACGACCGCGTGGGCGCCAACCTGCTGCCGGCCGAGCCTTTTCGCCACAGCCTACTGGCCCTGCGTGACCCGCATGTCTTTGTCGACCTGGCGATCTTCGGCTGTTGGGACTTCACCGACTCCGATCTCCCGTTCGGCGCCGGGCCCTCGCTCAACAGCCAGCTGGACACCTCGATCACCACCGATGGCGACGGCGACGGTTTCCTCGACCTCAGCACGCTGCTCCTCTTCCGCCCCTACGACACCGCCGCCGCGGCGGTACGCGTCGACAACGGCCCCGGCGCCTGCACCGCCCCGCCGGCGGCGCTGAGTTGCGATCTGGACGGTGTCAACGTGCCGCAGACCGTCGCCTACGATGCCATCGCCCTGGGCAGCTGCCTGGCTCCCAACGCCGGCACCACCTCGGGCTACACCCCAGCGGTGCCCGAACCAACGGGCCCCTGCTTCGTCACCACCAGCCGCGATGCCCTGGTCGACTTCGCTGGCGTCCCGGTTTTGTTGAGAGGAGTGCAGTTGGCGGCGGAGCAGGTCGGCAGCCCCAGCCCGACCGGCTTCATCGGCGGCCTGCAGCGCGGCTTTCTCCGCCAGGCGGACGCCGACCTGATCCTGCTACCGCCGGACGTTCCCGTCGTCGGTGGCCAGCCGATCTCGATCCTCTTCCCCGGCGGCGGCGGAAACTGCGCCGCCGGAGACGACCGAGACACCTTCCTCGGCGAGACCGGCTGGTGGTTCTACTTCGAGTTCGCTTCGAACAGCGTCACCTACGTAGGCCCCTAGCTACAAAACCGGTGATACGCGCGAGCCCATCGGGCGAGCCCGGCCGTTCGGCCGGACTGCTTAGGGGTGAGTCGCAAGAACCGCGCTTCTTGCGGCGAGGGGATCTCGCAGAGAGATCCCCATAAACAAAAAGGCGGCGGGGCGAGCGTCTCCAATAAGTCGACTAGGCTTCCTTCTCCAACAGCTCGAAGGTCGCCGGATTAAACCGCCGCGCCAGTGCGGCGCGGAAATCCGGCGCCGGCATTGCGCCGACGGGCTCACCCCTCTCCTCTTCCAACTCGGTGATAAACCGCCACCAGGCGCGTTCGCGTCGTGACATCTCGCCGGAATCTCGGATCCTGCCGAACTCCTGCACGTAGCGGTTGTGGCGGCAGAGCATGCGGAAGGCGTGCAGGGTGTTGGGCCGTTGCTCGGGCAATCCCAAGACGGCGACGTCGTTGCCCACCTGGTGCACGGGTTGGCCCCACTCCGAGTAGCCACCGAAGATCGTCCCCAACTTCTCCAAGGCGCGCGCCAGCCGTGCCTGTTTGAAGCTGGTGAGCACCTTGGTGAGAATCGGTAGGGTCAGCGTGCGGTGCAACGTCGGCTCGGCGAGCCGGACGCGGACGTCCAACTCCTCCTTCACGATGTCGCTGATCTGCTGAGAAGTGATGCGATTGTCCGTCGCCAGGTGAACTCGCTCGCCGATCGCCTCCGGCCGGCGAACCGCCGCTAGCATCCCCCTGGCCACCCAGTCGACCGGAATCAAGTTGAGCTGGGCGGACGGATCGCCGGGGAAGATACAGGCCATGCGGGCGATCATCGAGGCCGAGGTACGCTCGAACCACTTGCCCTTCGGCGAATTCAACGCCTCGTGGGCGCGGCCGAAGACGTTGACCGGCGCGTTGACGACCTTGGTGTCGCCACGGTTATTGCCCGCCCGAGATTCACCGATGATGATCGCCGGACAGAGCTGGACCACCCGCAGCCCCTTGGTGAGCATGAACCGTTCGGTCTCGATCGAGGCCATCGCCTTGGTCAGCTCGTAGTAGTTGTTGTAGAAATTACGCGGAAAAACCACCTCATCCTCACGCGCCAAGGTACGCGCTTGACGCCCGTGGATGTAGGAGGTCTCGATGCCCACATGGGCGACGAACGGACTGTCGGGTGCTTCCTGGAGGCTGTGCGAGAAGCGTAGCGCGTTGAGCGTACCGACGACGTTGGCGCGGAAGGAGGCTTCATAGGGATCATCGAACGAAACGCTGGCAGCCGAGTGTACGAGGTGGGTAATGCGCCGGCGAAGAGGGGCGAGATCCTCGTCGCTGATCCCCAGGTTGGGTTTCTCGACATCCCCCGCCACAAAGCTGAACTTGGCTCGCTGCTGCGGATCTTCGAGCCACAGCTGATCGAGCATCATCTCCCCGCGCTCGGCCGGGGAGAGTGTCCGGATGACCTCCTTGGTCTTGCGATCGCGGATCTGCTTGGGGCGAATGACCACCACCACCTCGGCGATCGCCTCGTCGCTGGCAGCCTGCCACAGCACTTCCTTGCCGACGAAACCGGTTCCGCCGGTCAGCAAGATGCGCAACGCCGGCCTGCCGTCGGCTCCGCGAGCCTTGTCGAACCGCTCCGCGCCCTGCTTGGCCAGCTGCATCAGCCGCTCGGCGATCTCCTCCTGGGACAACGGGTGGCGCTTGTAGCGGAAGTAGTAGTCGCGATCCTTGAGCCCAAAGAGGGCCTTGGCGATCTTGTCCGGGTCCTTGCGGTGCAGCGCCTTGGCGATCATCACCGATGCTTTGTGACCTAGACGGCGGATCTCCTTCATCTTGGTCCGCACCAGATCTTCATCACCGGTGGAACGCAGCAGGCGGCTCATGTACTGGCGCGCCTGGACATCCACCACGTGGTAGTCGCGGTGGCTACCGACCAGGAGGGAGTGCGGCAGAATCGGCTCGTCGAGGATCTCGCCGCTACGCAGGCTCACCTTCTCGACGTAACGGCACGGAGAAAACTCCTCCGGCGGCGGTGGTTCAACAGGCTGGGATGATCGTCTCGGCATCGCTCTCCTCGGACCGGAAGTGACAGGAAGGTCTTACCACAACATATCTAGTCCAGCCCGAGCTGTCCAACCAGCCCAGTTCGACCGTCACCGACCGGCGGTCGAACCGGGGAAACCTACGGCAGGACTTACTGACCGCTCCAGCTCTTCAGTTGCTCGGCCAGCTCTTTCATGTCGCCCTTCATGCGGTTGTTCGGCCGCTCTGCGAGCGCCTTGGTACCCATTTGCACCGCATGCTTGGCGGCGGTGATCGCTTGCGCTTTGTCTCCGCTACGGGCGAGCAGGCGAGCTAACAGGGCAGCGTTCCAGTAGTTCGGGCTACCGGTGGCCGCCGCCTTGGCCCAGGTCAACGCCTCGTCGGTGTTGCTCTCCTGCTGGTAGAAGTAGGAGGCCCACTGACTCGCCGCCCCCGCGTCCGAAGAGTCGTCCGCGGCCACTTCGCGACGCGCCTGCTCTTTGGCGATGGCCAGCGTGTTGAAGCCGATCTCGATGGGTACGACGGTCTCGGCCCAGTGCAGGCTTAGGGTCGCCGAATCGGCCGTCACGTTGGAGAACTCGAAGCGCATCTGCTCGCTGTGGGCGGCCTGCTTCGGCTGCACATCGATACGCAGGGCATCCTGTTCCTCTTTGTATCGATAGGCGCCCCACTGCTCAGCTTCCTTGTTGATAATCACCGTCCAGCTGTCGGTGCCGGGAATAGTGAACAGGCTGTAGGTACCGGCGGCCAGCGGCTTGCCGCCGATCGTGCAGTCCTGGCTGACGGTGAGGGTGGTCGCCTCGTTGGCTCCGGTGCGCCAAATCTCACCGAGGGGCACCAGGCCGCCGAAGATCTCGCGCTCGCGCACCGAAGGGCGGCTGTAGGTCAACGAAACTTCCGCCAGCCCCACCGTCTGCGTCACCGTGGCCATCTGGCTGATACGCGGCGGCCCTTCGGCCCGGGCAGCCAGGCTGGGCAGCAGCATGAGAAGAAGGACGAGAGCGAGAGTACGGTAAGGGAAAGGTCGCGGTTGCAATCGAGTCATGGGTCTATCTCCACGGTTCATCTTCAAGGTGCATCGGCTCTTGCGGCCGGCGAGTGTCGGCCTTCCGGCCCACGGACTGGCCGATGGTTTTACTGGTGGCTCGCGGCTCGCACCCTATCAGCTCCTACAACTGTACGACGCCGTAAGGTCGGTCGCTTACGGTGTGACTGAGAACTCCGACTGTAGCTCGGCCAGCTCAAGCTGAAAGTGCTCGATCAAACTGCCGGGATCGGCCAACACCGCGCGGTCGCTCAGCACACCGACCCGCACCGTCCCATTGAAACTGATGATCGACACGCCGATACCGATGTCGGCCCGCTTGGGAACCCAGAAGATCATCTCCCGAACCCGTCGTCCGGCGAGAAAAATGGGCTCTTGAGGTCCGGGGACGTTGGTCAGGATGCAGGTGCACTTGTTGGCCAGGAAATCGGCCAGGGCCCGGCTGGTTCGCTGCGGCAGCACGGTCAGTAAGACCCGGACGGCGCCGAACATGGCGAGCGGTTCGACCGACCGTTTGAGCGCGTTCATCCGCTGGCGCACGGCGGCCAGCCGCTGGCGAGAGTCGTCGATCCCGCAGGGCAATTCCAGCAGCACCGAGGCAAAGCGATTCTCCATCTTCAGCGGTCGCTTCGGCGAGCGAACATCGACCGGAACCGTCGCTCGCACGCGGCCGACCGCGGACTCGCCGCTGGCTTCGAGAAGTCGCCGCAAGGCTCCTGCGACGCAGGTCATCAGAACGTCGTTGACCGTGGCTCCCGCCGCCTCCTTGAGCTTCTTGATTCCCGCCAGAGGAATCGGCGAGGACCAGGCGACCTGCTTGTCGCCGGTCATCGCGGTGCCGTGAAGGGTGTTTCGATCACGCCGCTGCAACATCTTGCCAAGCACCACGAAGGGACCGAGCAGGGGCGCTTTGAGCATCATCGCCAGATCACCGGTCTTCTTGTTCTTGGTGGTAGCGGCGGCATGGCGGTCGGCGGCCAGGTGGCGCGAGTTCGCGGCGGCCCCCTCCGGCGAGTCCATCATCGAGAAGAGAATCGGCACCAGGCCGATGCCATCGCCGAGACAGTGATGAATGCGGAAGATCAACGCACTGCCACCTTCGGCGAGGTTCGGCACCAGTTGCAGTTGCCACGGCGGTCGATCGACCGGCAGCTCTTGTGCCGCCAGCTGCCCCATGTAGCGCTGCAACCCCTCCTTGCTAGCCAGCTCCGGCCCCTCGGCCAGCACCACGTGGCGGGAGACATCGAATTGCGGATCCAGCTCCCAGTGGGGTGTCTGGCCCCTCCGCACCACCCGCCAGCGGAACCGTGGAAACCGCTCTCCACCATCCAGGCCGAGAACCCGCTTATCGAAAAGAGCGCGCATGGTCTCCAGGTCGAGTTCATCGACGATGTAGAAACCGGTGATGACCATGCGATTGGTCTGCGAGTCCTGAAGCCACAGACCATCGGCCGGCTTAACTCGCCCGCGCGCCAAGGCGCCGTTGGGGCCACCATTCGCCCCGCCCGTCACTCCACCGCTGGCCCCACCACTGGCGGCTTGCGTCACCGTCGAATCGCTGGTCTGCGCCACGGAAGCAACCTCTCAGTCCCGGCGCGGCTTCTTGCCGCCGCCCATCAACCCGGTCAGTCCCGATTCGACCAGCGATCGCGCCGCACGACCGACGCTCTCGGTGGCGCCTTGCAGCCCCTCGCTGAGTCGCTCCGGGGACGGCAACTTCGCCAGCCCTTCCGTCATACCCTGCCGGGCACCGCTGCGCACCCGCTCCTCGATCACCTCGCCCAGCTCCTCACCCTTGTCCGCCAAAAGGCGCCCCAACCGCTCTTCCGCCTGCGGTAGGAAACGCCGCTGGAGCCAGCGGGCCAGCAGCCATAGCGTCAACAGGCTGGAAAACAATGCGGTCAGCACGATGGTGGCGATGAGTTCGAGCATGATGCTGATTGTACGGCAAGCGCCGCTCAACAACCGCCGGACAGTGACCGTTGCTAAGCTAGCGGCTAAGATCGCCGCCATGAATCCAACACTGAGGCACCAACATCGGCACACGAGCTACCGCCCCAAGCAGGTGCTATGCCGCAACCGCAAGGGCTGGGATCCAGCGTGGAATCGGCGGGGAAAGAGCCCTGGAGTTCTCCGAAAAATGGCTGTCGCGCCGCTGCTCTGTTTGGTATTGCTGGGCGGCCTCGGCCTGGGCTGTTCCAGCGCAGCGATACACCCTGTTACTGCGCCGAACGGTCAGGGCGCGAGCCACAAGGTGACCATCCTGGTGCCCGGTGTCACAGGCACCGCCCTGCGCGAGATCGATGGTGGCCGATCGGTTTGGGGCACCGGCAAAAACCTGCTCTTCCCGCGCGATAACGCCTACTCGCTAGCCCTTCCCCTCGCCACCGGTGACGCTTCGCAGCCTCCGCGCTTGGTCGCCGGACCGGTGATGGATCACGTTCGGTTGCTCTTTCTCCGCAAGGAAATCTACGGCAAGATCCTGGAAAGTCTGGTCACCGCCGGCTGGCAACTGGGCGACTTGGAGCAACCAAGAGCGGCGGACACCCTATTCGCCTTCGCCTATGACTGGCGGCTCGACAACGTCGTCACCACCTCCCACCTGGCCCAACAGCTCGAAGCTCTACGCCGGGCTCGCGGGGCGGAGCGGTTGAGTATCAACCTCATCTGCCAGAGCAATGGCGGCTACATCTGCCGCTATCTGGCCAAATACGGCGGCGCCAGCCGCGCCGAGGCGCAGGCCGGCCGCAGCGGACCGCCCGCCGGCATCGACATTGAACGGATCGTCCTCGTCGGCACCGCCAACGGCGGCAGTCTGAGAATCCTGCGCGAACTCGATCGCGGCCGCACGTACTTGCCGCTCATCGGTCGTGCCATGCGCCCCGAGGTCTTGTTCACCCTGCCCTCGCTCTACCAAGATCTGCCGGCCTACCGCAGCGACCTCTTCGTCAATACGCGGGGTGCCAACCTGCCGATCGACCTCTACGATGCCGCCACCTGGGCCGAGCACGGTTGGTCGATCTTCGCGCCCAAGACCGAGAAGCGAGCGGATCGGCGCCCCGACCTCTTCGGCGACCGCGCCCAGCGGCTGGCCTTCCTGACCTCCGCCCTCGACTCGGCCCGGCAACTTCAACGGCTGCTGCACCAGGATGTGCCCGGCTTCGGCAACCCTCGCTACTACCTGATTCAAAACGCCTTCGACCCCACTCCCGACCGCGCCGTGGTGACCCGGCGGCGCCAACGCGAAGAACTCTACTTCACCGGCGACCGGTGGGTCGATCGAGATCAATACCTCACCGCCCGCAGCCGCGCCCCCGGCGACGGCCACGCCAGTCTGGAAAGCCAGAACTGGCTCTCACCCCAGGAGCGGGCGGCGCTGGTCGGCGATCCCTTCTTCGTCCCCGGAGGCCACTTCGAAATGATCCTGGAGCCGGCCACCCTGCGCCGGCTGGTCGAGATCTTGGAGAGCCCCTAGTCTACCGTGGGCAGTACAGCGGGCAGCGCGACGGTAGCCTCCGGCGGCAGATGGGTGCGCGGCTTGCCGAGAAGGAATCCTTGCCCCAGATCGCAGCCAGCGGCCTGGACCGCCGCCAGTTGAGCTGGGGTCTCGATCCCTTCGGCAACCACGGTCAGCCCGAGCCGATGGCCGAGCGCGGCGGTCATCTCGACGATCGCCCGGCCATCGGGATCTGACCCGATGCCGTCGATCAGTTCCTTGGGGAGCTTAACCTTGTGCACCGGCAGGGTGCGTAAGTAGCGCAACGAGGCGTAGCCGGTGCCAAAGTCGTCGATCGCCAGTCGCACACCGAGGGCGTTGAGTTCGGCAAGCCGCGTTTCAGCCGCCTGCGAGCCACCGATGTCGATCGTCTCGGTCAGCTCCAGTTCGAGCCGATGGGCCGGCAAACCGGTGCGCTTGAGTACGTCGGCGATACGGGGCAGCAGACTGGGATCGACGAGCTGCGCCGGCGACACGTTGACCGAAAGAGTGGCGGCGTGGAGAGGACCGCCACTCCACTCGACGCAGCGCCGGCATGCCTTCTCCAGCACCCGGATACCGATATCGGTGATCTGACCGCTGGCCTCGGCGGTGGGCATGATCGCTCCGGGACCGATGACACCATGGTTCGGAGAGCGCCAGCGCAGCAGCGCCTCGAATGCGACGATGCGACCGCTGGACAGTTCAACCTGGGGTTGAAAAGCGACAAAGATCTCGTCGTGACGCAGGGCGTCGTCGAGCTGTTCGACCAGCACGACGCCACGCGCCTGCTGATCGTTCTCGCTTCCGGGATAGAAGCGAAAGGTCTCCCCTCCTGCCTCCTGGGCCAAGCGCAAAGCGACATCGGCGTGGTCGAGCATGCTCTCCGCGTCACAACCCGGCTTGAAGACGCAGATCCCGACGCTGATCCTGTGGGCCGGTACCTGCCCCGCAACGGACAGGGAGCGCGGCATCACGGCCAGCACTTTGCGGGCCAGCGCGGTAACCCCGGTGGTCGACGGTACGGCGCGCTGGAGCAGGGCGAAGAGACCGTCATCCAGGTAGCCGAGAGCATCACAACGACGCACCAGGGTGGTCAGACGGCTGGCGATCTCAGCCAGACTATCCCGGCTGCCATTGCCCTCCACCCGCGAACCCAAGAGAGCACCGCAGTCCACCAGATGCAGGGCGACACACTCGTCGGTTCTCTCAGCCTGGGCAACAGCCTGGCGCAGCAAGCCCGAGAAACCGACGCCGTCGAACTGCGGTGGGCCATTGGCCAACTTGGGCGAGCGCCTGAAGCGGTCGGCCCCAGCCTTGGCCTCGCTGCCGGACACTTCGGTATCGAGAGCTTCGGTCGCGAGCAGTGGACCGCTAGACAAGCGGGGGTGTTCGGCAGCCGCCGAACGCTGAGCGCCCCCCCAGAGTCCACCTAACAACTCGCTCTGCCGGCTTGCCGAAGGGATCAGCCTACCCATCTTCGCACTCCTTGGCGCGTTGCGCCGCTTGTCGTCAAGAGCTGACGACCGCTGAACCGCTGAACACACTGGTCTGTTGATCTATCAGCGATGGTAGTGGGCCGAAGATGAACGGGGAATGAAAGCTCGCAACAAGATCCGCGGCGGTGCTCGCACTAGAAGACGATCTGGGCTCGCACCAGGAAGATGGCGGGGTCGTCGCTGCGACCGCGGCGCTCGGAGTCGACCAGGATGTAGTTGGCCATGAAGCGGAGATTGGCGTTCGGGTACCAATTCACCGCAACCGTGATGTTCTCTTCCTGCCCGCCGGCGATGTCGAGGTCGTCGAGGTCGATGCTGCTGAAGCGCGCCGCCAGCTCCCAGGCGCCGCGCTTGGTGCGGGGCTTGACCCGGCCGAAGGTGCCCTCTTTGGCACTGTACGGACGGCCTTCGCCGGTAGGAAACCAGCTGAAGAAGGCGTACCAACCCGAGAGTTCGGCCTGCGCCACGTTCGACCGATCGACTCGGGTCAAGATGTACTCCCCCTGCACCGAGAAACCGCCGGCGCTCGCCGCCAGTTCGAGGCCATAGCGGTCCGTGCTCTCCACATCCTCCAGGTTGCGGGTCCGCACCAACCTCTCTCCGGTCGGCGACGATTCGGGACGGGAGCTGAAACGAAACTCCGCGTCGCGGCGAAACTCGCGATACTCGCCTGCCACGCCGAGGTGGAGGATTCCGCGCTCGCCGCGCACCACCGCCCAGGTCAGTCGCGAGGCGAAGCCGAACCCCTGGTCCTCAGTGCTCTTACTCGCCGAGATAGGCTCACCGAAAAAGCCGATCGAAGCACTTCCCCGCTCGCCGCCGCGGTGGAGCCCGACACCCAGGGATCGCGAAGGGGCAAACGCGGTAACCGGCAGCGCCGCCTCCAAGAAAGTGCTGTTCTTCGAGCTAGTCTGTTCTTCGAGGGCGAAGGGCTCCTTGAAGTTACCCACCGTCACCGCCGTCCCGCCCCTGGTCGAGTACCGCAAGTAAAGATCCTTGATCTCGACATCGCCGCCACTGAGTTCGAATTGTGACTTGAAGCCCCATCGGCGATGGACCGTACCCTTGAAGTAGACCCGTGCCCGGCGGATCTTGGTGCCGTTGCCCAGGCTGCTGGTGTCCTGGTCGTGGAAGGCGGCATCGGCCTGCAACCGCCCGCCGAGCTGGAATTTGAAGCTCCCGCCGCCGTCCTTGATTTCGAGACCGTCCGCGTCGAGCTTGACCACGACGCCGGTCTCTTTCTTCTTGCTCTTGCGCCCGCTGCCTTCCCCACCCGCTTCAGCGGTCGCCGCGGCCAAGGCGGAAGAGGTCAGCCCGGCGATCAAAGCAAACAGTAGAACTACCCACTTCGTATCGATTCTCGGCTTCATGGTGACTCTCCTCGCTTCGGGTTCGGGGTGAACGGATCCGCAGGAAGCGGCTCGATCCTGAGCGCCGAATAGTCGACCAGCAGATAGCTGGCCGGCTTGCGGCAAGCGCGATTGCCATCGTCGCTGAGCAGCAAGATTCGCTCGCCTCCAGCCCATCGAATCGGCGCTACGCCTTCCGCTTTCTCGAGATCCGCGACGCCGTCGATGCGCACCCGCTGGGCCGGCATGGTGGGATCGCCACTCCACAACCACAGCTTGAACTTCTTGTCCTTCTTGTTCTTGCCTCCTTCGCGTTGGCTGAGGATCAAGAAGCCGTCGAGGCGCGGCACATAGGCCAGATCGCGCACTCCGCCCCCGTCGAGATCCAGCTCGATCGGCTGCGCAGCGAAACGCAGCGGCGCTCCGCGCTCGAAGACCGCTTTCGGGTTGAGCCACTGGATGAGCAGCGCCTTGCCGTCGTGCAGCGGGCCGCGCAAACCGATCCACAGTCGCCGGCCCCGCCGATCGAAGGCGAGACCTTCGATATTCAGCCCGCGATCGCGCTTGACCTTGCGCTCGCGGGCCGCCTCGACGAGCACCGGGAAGGCGCGGGTGAGAGCCTTGCGCAACCCCGGCGCGAAGCTCATCTCGGCCAGCCGCGAACCCTCCACCTTGAAGCGCACCAGCCGCTGCCGCCCGGCTTCGAGCTTGCCGTTGTCCTTGCGCGAGTGCGAGGTGACGGCGACGAGAAAGCCGGCCCTACCGGCGGTGATCGCCTCCAGATCGTCGAGGGATAGGGTCGCCGCCTCCCACAACGAGGAGGCTTTCGGTGACTCGACGCGAAAGGGCTCCGTGCCCTCGCCGGCGCTCAACAGCGCGAACGGCCTGGCCCGCTCGTCCTCGACCACCAGCAGCCGGCCGTCGGCGAGCTGGGTGACTCCGGAAGGCTCGTAGATTCCGGCCAGGCGGCGAAAGCCGGGCCGCGAACCGTCGTGGCGCGACTCGTCGCTGCCCTCTGCGGCACAGTGCACGAGCAGTAGCAGGCTGAGAGTCAGCAGACCGGTCCGCATGCCGAGCAGACCCGCTCGGCTCCCTTGGTGAACTGTACTCATGGCTAGAGATAGAAGGCGACGGCGACCACCACCAAGGTGGCGAAGCTGGCGATCAGCCCCAGGATGAAGGCGTTGTAGGAAACCTTGAGCAGGGCGAATCGCTTGTTGGCCGACTTTCCGAGGAAATAGAGATGAGAAACCATGCTCTGGTAGACCCGCTGCTTGTCCGTCATCATTTCGAGCATGACCGACATGTGGTCCGCTTTGGAAAGATGGGCGAACTGCTCGAAAACGAGGAGATCCGCCCGGTCGGAGCGGAAATCGCTCGGATTCGTCTTGGCCTTGTCCACATGTTGAGGCCGCGCCGCGAGCACGGCGAAGACGATGGCCACCACGCAGGTGGTGAGGAAGAGGCCCGAAGGAATCAACAGCAGCGGCTCGGTGGTCAGGATGTAGGAACTCGACAGCGTCAACAGCGAAAGTAGAAAGCCATTCACCGAAATCATGATGTTGGCCTTGCGGGCGGCCAGAGCGATCATCGCCAGCTGTGCCCGGTACGAGTTGCGCAACATCGACTCGATGCCGCGGCTGGTCCCGACATCGACCGCAGAGTTGCCTTTGTCCTTTCCCCTGCCCTTCTTTGTCCGCTTCTTGCCTTTCGCCTTGGCGCGGATCTCGCCATCGCCCAGCTTTGGGAGATGAGCACTTGTGGCAACTTGCGCAGGTCGCGCGGCGGCCCTGGGAGGGACCGCCCAGAACTCTGTCGAAACCAAAGACTCCATGCCCTTGAGTTCAGGTCGGGGGGCGACGAGCCGAAGCGGTGCCACTAGCTCGCTGCAATCGATGGGTCTGGTCGCTGTGTTGGCCATGAGATTCTCCGTGGATACCGACAGGATGTTTCCAGACTTCACGATGCCGCTCCCGCGGCGACGCGCCGCCGTAGCCGTGCCACCGGCGCGACCGCCAGCTGGCGCCGCTGTTCGGCGGCGACGATCAACGCTTCCTGACAACAAGATCGACGCTCACCCGTCTTGAGCCGGCGCCGCACATAGCTACCGTCCGGTTGCATTTCCCAGCAGGGGTGACGATCGCTCAACTGAGTGTCGAGGAAGTGGCCCAGCGCGGCGCGCAGCTGCGCCTTCTCCACCGGAACCAAGAGCTCGACCCGGTGTTCGAGGTTGCGCTGCATGAGGTCGGCCGAGCCGAGGTAGTACTCCTCAGCGCCGCCGTTCCTGAAGTAATAGACACGGGCATGTTCGAGAAAGCGGCCGACGATGCTGCGCACCGTGATGCTCTCGGAAAGGCCCGGCAGTCCCGGCCGCAGACGACAGGTATCGCGAACCAGAAGCTCCACCCGTACGCCGGCCCGGCCGGCCGCGTACAGTGCCGCCACCATGTCGGGATCTTCGAGCGCGTTGGTCTTGAGACGAATCAGGCCGGGCACTGCCGGAGTGTGGAGCGACACCTCGCGCTGGATCATGGCCAGCAGGGCCTGCTTCATCACCTTGGGCGCGGTCAAGATCTTGCGGTAACGGCGTGCGATCTTGCGCCCCGTGGTCAGCGCGTTGAACAGATCGGCGATGTCCTGGCCGAGCACGGGGTCACAGCTCAGCAACCCCAAGTCGGAGTAATTGCGGGCGGTGCCGGCGTGGTAGTTGCCGGTACCGATGTGAACGTAGCGCCGCAGCTGTGCCTCTTCCCGGCGCACCACGAGCAGGGCCTTGCAGTGGGTCTTCAGCCCCACCACGCCGTAGCTGACATGAACCCCGGATTCCTCCATTCGCCGGGCCCAGCGAACGTTGGCCGCCTCGTCGAAGCGCGCCTTGAGTTCGATCGTCACCGCCACCTGCTTGCCGCTCAGCGCGGCGGTGACCAGGCTGTCGACGATCCGCGTACCCGGAGAGGTGCGGTAGAGCGTCGCCTTGATCGCCATCACCTGAGGATCCCTGCTGGCTTCGGCGAGGAAGCACTCCACCGAGGCGGTGAAGGACTCGAACGGATGTTGCAGCAGAATGGAGCCTTGCCGGCGGATCGCATCGAAGGTGCTGGCGCCCTCCGGCAGGTGGACATTGACGATAGGCTGGTGCGGCGGCAGACGAAGCTCGGGGAAATCGAGCGCCGTGAGTTCCATCAGATCCGCCGCACCAAGAAGATCGTGATGCTGATAAAGGTCGATCTCCGGGTCGAGATCCAGCTCCTTGCAAAGTAGATTCTGCTGCGCAACCGGCATCGCTTCAGCGAGTTCGAGGCGAACGAACGGAGCGAATCTGCGATCCCGCAACTCCGCTTCGATCATCGCCAGAAGATCCTCCGCCGCCTCTTCGTCACGGTCGGTGGCGCAGTTTCGGATCACTCGGAAAGTGTGGCAAGACTCCACCGCGCAGTCTGGAAAGAGGAGATCGAGATTGTGGGCAATCACCTCTTCGAGGAGCACGAACTGATCGCCGTCGCCGATGCGCACGAAGCGTGGCGAGTGCGGCCCCACCGGCACCTTGATGCGGGCCAGAAAGGGCTCCTTGCCGGCCGACTCGCGCAGAGAGACCAGCAGGTTGAGCGAAAGGTTGGAGAGGACCGGAAACGGATGCGCCGGATCAAAGCCCAGCGGCGTCACCACCGGTAAGACGTTGCGCGCGTAGTCGGCCCGGGCCGCTGCCTTCTCGCCGGCGGTGAGTTGACCGTAGCGGCGCAGAAGCAGGCCCTGTTTGGCCAACTCGCCGCGGACCTCGGCGAAGACCTCGGAGCTCGCCTCCAGGATCTGGCGAGCTTCGGCAACGCAATCCGCGATCTGTTGGCGAGGCGTGCGACCATCGACGCTCGGGGTTTCGAGCCCGGCAGCGACCTGTTGTTTGAGGCCGCCGATGCGCTTCATGAAGAACTCGTCAAGGTTGGAGTTGACGATGGCGACGAACTTGATCCGCTCCAGCAGCGGCATCTCGCGGTCCCGAGCCTCGTCGAGGACCCTGCGATTGAAAGCTAGCCAGGTCAGCTCGCGACTCAGGTAAAGCTCGGGCGCCCGCAGATCCGGGTAGGACCTTGCCTCCGGCCTCGGTGCCACGCACAGCGTCGGCCGGGGCTTCGAAACAGTTGCGGGCGCGGTGTTGATCTTTGCCATGGCAAACTTATACCCAGATCAACATGAACTGAAAGTGAATCCAGTAGCTTCTAAGAAAAAATCCCGGGAGCGAGATGAAGGTCGCACCCGGGATGAGTATTGAGACCAGCCGGGATCGAGCTTCCCGGGTTGATCCTCGCTAGCGAATCGCGCTCACTTGAGCTGGACGTTTACCGTGTCGCTGCCGCCTCCACTCGAGGTCACGGTGAGAGTGATCGGGTTGGTGGCGGCGTCAACCTTGCTTTTGAAGCGGCCCTGGTTGTTGTTGACCGGCGCCGTCTGGCCGCCGAACGTCGCGGTGAGGGTGGCATTGGGGTCGGAGACCTCACCTTCGAACTGGAGCTGCCCCTTCTTGCTGTCCCACTGCGCCTTCTTGATGGTCACCGTATCGGTCTGCGGAGGCGGAGGCGGCGGAGGCGGAGAACCGGCGGAGAGTGATTGCAGCAGCAGGTTCGGCGAGCCAGGGCCAGGATTGCCGACCACACCGCCGACACCGCGGCTACTGATCTCGGTCTTGACCTGGCCGACGGTGAAGGCGGGAAACTCCTCGCGAACCAGGGCAGCGACACCCGCCACGTGCGGCGAAGCCATCGAGGTTCCGCTGATCGTGTTGGCCGACGTATCGCTGAGGAACCAGGCTGAAGTGATCGCCGAGCCCGGTGCGAAGATGTCGAGCGCGGATCCAAAGTTGGAGAAGCCGGAGCGCTGGTCGGTGATGGTGGTCGAGCCGACGGTGAAGGCCTGGGCGGCCCGGGCCGGCGAGGTGTTGGAAGCATCGAAGTTGCTGTTGCCAGCGGCCACGGCGTAGAAGACTCCGGCCGCCACCGAGTTGTTGACCGCGGTGTCCAGTGCGGTGCTCACGCCGCCGCCGAGGCTCATGTTCGCCACCATCAGCGCCGTCGAGTTGGCGTTGGCCACGCCGGTGACAAAGTCGACCCCTGAGATCACCCCCGCGGTGGTTCCGGAGCCGGCGCAGTTGAGCACTCTGACCGCGTGCAACCGCACATTCTTGGCGACGCCGAACGAGGAGCCGCCGGCGGTTCCCGCGACGTGGGTGCCGTGGCCGTTGCAGTCGCTGCCATTCTGGCCGTCCCCGATGGCATCGAAGTCAAGCGTTGCGCGACCACCAAATTCCTGGTGCGAGATCCGCATGCCGGTGTCGATGACGTAGAGGTCCACGCCCGTGCCGTCGAAGTTGAAGGTGTAGCTGCTGTCGAGCGGCAGCTGAGGCTGGTCGATTCGATCGAGGCCCCACGACGGCGGATTGGCCTGCACGCCGACGATCGACATCACGCCATTGGGCTCGACGAAGGCGACACCGCGCATGGCGGCCAGCGCGTGGGCAGCTTCCAGATCGATCCCCGAGATCAAGGCGCCTTGCAAGGCCTGGTCAAAGACCCGCTCGGTGACACCGCCCAGCCGGGTCGCCAGCAAGGCGGAGTTGGTGTGAGCATCCCAGCCCCGCTCGAAGACCACGATGTACTGGCCGGGAATCGCCGTCGCCTTCGACTCCACGAAGGTTCCCGCCGACGCCGCAACCGCGACCATAATACACAGAACCGCTACTACAACTTTTCGCATCATTGCTTCTCCTGAAAATAGTTTGCCGACCCATCGCTCGCAGAGCATCGACAGCTCTACCCAGCCGAGTGCGACCAACGCAGCACCGGATCTCCCACTCCTAAGCCCTAGAGCAGATGGGCGCAATCAGCACACCCTGCTCCGTCCCAACCCCCTCGGTCACTCACCGGTGGCGGGCCACGTTCTATGGATCGTTGTCTGTTGGGAAGACTAGAGATCGCCAGATGAACGCATCATGAACAGGAGATGAACGTCTCCCCCGCAAGCGGCGGAGATGGTGGAAACAGCGAAACGAGGGTGCACAGCCGATTTCGGTGCCTCCGGTGCTTGACAACGAACCTCCAGACACATAACCTAAACGAACGTTCCGTAATTACTGCCGGAGATCCCATGGCTCGCCCAAGACAATTCGACCCCGAAGAAGCTCTCGCCAAGGCGATGGAGCTGTTCTGGTCGCAGGGGTATGAGTCGACATCGATTCAACAATTGGTCGACGCCATGGGCATCAACCGCTTTTCCCTCTACAACACGTTCGGCGACAAGCACTCCCTCTACCTGGCCGCCCTGGATCACTATCGAGGCTCGGTGAGCGAGGTACTCTTCCGGCAGATCGAAAGCGAAGAGGACGGAGCGCAGGCGATCCGCTCGTTCTTCCTCGGGCAGGTGGATCGATTCACCAGTAAAGCCGCAGTACGAGGGTGCCTGATCGCCAACTGCTCGGCGGAGATGGCGTCACACGACGAAGAAGCCGCCGCGCACGTACGCAAGGGAATCGCGCGCAGCGAGCGCGCCTTCCGAGCAGCGCTCGAAAAGGCACGAGCGGCCGGCGACATCGAACCCAGCCGAGACCTCGACGACCTCGCCCGCTTCTTCGCCGCCGCCTCCAACGGCATCACCGTTGTCGCGCAGGCGAAACCTGGCCGAGCCTTCCTTGAAAGCTCCGTGCGAGTGATCCTCGCAGCACTGGAACAGCCCTAACCCCCTTTTTTGACCGTTTCCGGAACGTCCGTTCCGTTACTTGTAACCATCCATTCAACAGGAGTCTCAACCATGGGTCAGCCATACACCTCACAACTCAACGACAAGGTCGCCGTCATCACCGGCGGCAATAGCGGAATCGGCCTGGCCTCCGCCACGCGGTTTCGCCAAGAAGGAGCGAAGGTGGCCATCTTCGGCCGTTCCCGGGAAACCCTAGACGCCGCCGCAGCCGAACTCGGCGATGGCGGTCACGCTGTCCAGGGCAACGTTACCTCCCTGGCGGATCTCGACAAGCTGTTCCGGGAGACCACCGAGCGCTTCGGCAAGATCGACGTGCTGATGGTCAACGCCGGCGTCGCCAAGCCGATCCCGGCCAGCGCAGTCGACGAAGCCACCTTCGATCACACCGCGGACATCAACTTCAAGGGCGTCTTCTTCACCGTTCAGCGGGCCCTGCCCCACCTGAACGACGGCGCCTCAATCATCCTCGTCTCCAGCGTTCTCAACCAGAAGGGGCTGGAGGGCTTCTCCGTCTATGCCGCCACCAAAGCGGCCGTGCGATCGCTCGCCCGCTCCTTCGCCGCCGAGTTCAAGGAGCGTGGTATCCGCGTCAACGTCCTCTCACCCGGACCGATCGAGACCCCGATCTACGACCGGATGGGAATGCCCCAGGCCCAACTCGAAGAGTTCGGTGCCTCGATTACCCAACAGGTCCCCGCCGGCCGCTTTGGCAGCGCTGACGAGATGGCCGGGGCGGCACTCTTCCTGGCCAGCGCCAGCTCTTCCTACGTCAACGGCTCCGAGCTGGCGGCGGATGGAGGTTTCACCCAGGTCTGAGGTTCCTGCAAGAAACGGGTTCAGGGTGGGTTCGAACTCTCGGACCCACCCGCTGTCCCTGCTCTACCCGGGCACCCAGACGCCCCTGGCGTGATGAATGCCCGGTTACTTCTACTCCACCCGCGCCTCGGCTGCTCGGCTCGCCTCCTCCACATGGCGAGCCACCCAGCCCTCGTCCAACTCGCCGAGGATGGCAGCCAATTCCAGCCGCGAGAGGATGACCGCATTAGCCGCGATCACGCGGTTGGCGCGGGCGTCGAGCAGGTCGGCTTCGGCGTCGAGGTAGTCGGCGGGGATGCCGGTTCCGGTCTCCAGTCGCAGTTTCTCGCTGGCAGCGACGGCGGCGAAGCCGCGAACGGCCAGTTTGAGACTTCTCTCCCGCTCGCGCGCCGCCTCCCACGCGCCGAGCGCATGGTCCACCGACGACTCCACTCCCCGTTGCACCGCCAGCAACTCCTGGGCCGCCTCATCCCGGGCCGCCTGCGCCTGGGCGATCTTGCGCGCGGTTCGCCCCCCGGTGTAGAGCGGCACGGAGAAGCGCAGTCCGGCTTGCCATTCGGTGGCAAAATTGAACTCGGTGCTGCCATATTCTGTCAGGTTGGCAGCGGCGCTCAGCCTCGGCTTGCGGCCACTCCGGGCCGCCGTCACCGCCAACTCGGCCGCTTCGACGCGCGCCCGCGCCTGGCGGATTCGCCGGTTGTCGGTCCGCGCCACCGCCAGCAACCCGTCGCGCGAGAGGGGTTCGGCGTCGAGTAGACGCTGAGGCCTCAGCCCTTCGGCCGAGATCGGCTCCGCGTCGAGACCCAGCAATCGCGCCAGATCCCGCTCGGCGTTGTGCAGCGTCGTCGCCCGCAGTGTGCGCTCCGCCTCGGCTTGGGCGATGGCGGCATCCAGGCGAAGGACTTCCACCTCGGCGATCCGTCCGACGGCGTAGAGATTGCGCACCCGTGCCTCTTCGAGGCGTAGCGCTTCGAGCCTTCGATCCTGCGCATCGAGGATGCCGCGGCTCGCCTGCAAGTTCAGATAGCCGGCAACGGCCTCGGCGACCACGCGACTGCGAACATCGTCCACGGCGTGGCCGGCCACCTCGGACAGAGCCTGCGCTTGACGCACGGCGGAACGCCGAGCCAGCCCGTCATAGAGGAGCATCTCCAGGTTGAGCGAGCCCTGGATCAGGATGTCGTCGAAGAGCGGCGTCGAGTCCGGAGTGAAACCGTGAATCGGCGTGACGATCATCGGATTCTGGAACCGCGTTGCATTGACCTGCAGCGACGCCTGCGGCTGATACTCGGCTCGCGCTCCCTTTTGGCGCTCCTCGGCACCGCTGCGCCGAGCTTGCTCGGCATCCAGCGCGGGGCTGTTGGCCAACGCCAGAGCGACCACCGCGGAGAGCGACAGTCCGCCATCACTCTCAGTCCCGGTTGCCGGTTGGGGAAGGGCGACGATCGGTTGAGATGCGACGAGAAGAGTCAGGGCGAGTAGATACCGGCGATGGACTTTCATCGGGAAGACTCCTCCAGTTGCAGTTCGGGGAAGGGATCGCTCATCCGGCTCGGCCGGAAGCGCTCAAACAGGGAGAAGATCACCGGGATGACAATCAGGGTGAGCAGGGTCGCCGCCAGGATTCCACCGATCACCACCGTGGCGATGGGCGAGAAGCGCTCGGCTCCCACCGCCAGTTCCAGGGCCAACGGCAACATGCCGGCGATGTCGGAAAAGGCGGTCATCATGATCGGCCGATAGCGCACGGTGACCGCGTCGATGATCGCCTCTTCGAGCCCCACGCCCTCGGCGCGACGGCGCAGGATGTAGTCGATGAGAACGATGGCGTTGTTGACCACCGTGCCGGTGAGCAGGATAATCCCCAGCAACGCCGGCATCGACATCGCCTTGCCGGCCAGCAACAGCGCCAGCCCAACGCCGACGAATTGCAGGGGCACCGCCATCATGATGATGAACGGATGGCGGAAGGAGCGGAACTGTGCCACCAACACCAGGTAGACCGCGATGATGCCCAGCAGCAGAGCGCGGATCATCCGACCGCGAGCTTCCTGGAAATCCCGCTGTTCGCCGGTGATCTCCACTTCGTAGTTGGCCGGCAAATCGAGCTTGTCGAGACGGCGCTGGATTGCGGAGACGACCCGTGAAAGCGAGACACCGCCCTGGTAACCGAGCAGATCTTGAGTCTGCACCAAATCTTCTCGAGTCAATACCCGAGGCCCATAGCGGCGCTCGGTGCGCGCCAGCTCACGCAGCGGTACCGTCGTGCCGCCAGCGCCGCTGATACGCACATCCTCGAGAGCCGATGGATCGTCGCGATCGACTCCGGCATAGCGCAGGTGGATGTCGAGGTCGCGGTTGTACTGCTGGCGCAGCGGTGTCACCACCTGCCCTTCCATGGCCAGAAAGAGCTGGCGCGCCACATCCTCTCCGTTCAACCCCAGCTCCGCGGTGCGCTGCGGGTCCAAACTGAGGGTCAGTTCCGGCGTATCCAGCGCCCAGGACTTGGCGATCTCCACCAGCCCCGGCACGTCGCGAATCGTCTCGAGAACTTGATCTCCGAGGCGGTCCAGGATCTCGAGATCGGGACCGCTGATGCGCACATCGATCGGAGCCTTGGTGGTCGCCCGAGCGGTGCCACCCTTTTCTTTGACCGAGTAGAAATGGATGCCGGGAATGGTCGCCATCCGCTCGCGGGTGCGATCCATGATTTCCCACAGAGTGACCTCGCGTTGGTTGCGGTTGGTGAGGTTGACGGTAAGTTCCGCCTGATTGACATCCATCGCTCCGCGGCTGCCCAGGTAGTGGCCTCCCGGCTCAAAACCGATCTGCGTATTGAGCGCCAGGACGTTGGGCTCTTCAAGCAGAGTCTTTTCGACCAGGCGGACCGCCTCCAGCGTCTCTTCGATCGGCGTGCCGGGCACGGTGTCGATCTGCACCTGGAAGGCCCCGGAATCGAAGCGGGGCAGCATCTCACTGCCCAGGAAGGCGATCAACCGCATGCTGATGACCAGTAGCACCGCCGCCAGCGCCAGGGTGCGCCACGGCCGGCCAAGCGCCCGGCGCAACAGCCGCAAGAAGAAGTGCAGCACCGCATCGAGAAGGCGATGGACCGGGGCGATCCAACGCTCGATCCGGCTCCTCTTGCCCGCCGACACCGGACGCAGCCAGAGGGCACTGAGCAGCGGAATCATGGTCACCGAGACGAGGAACGACGAGGTCAGGGAAAAGATCAATGTCCAGGCCAGCGGGCCGAACAACTTGCCGACGAAGCCGCCGAGGAAGATCAGCGGAATCAACACGCTGATCGTCGTCAAGGTGCCGGCGAAGTCGGCCAGAAAGATCTCTTCCGTCCCCTCGACGGCGGCAAGCACCGGTGACTTGCCCAGCTTGTTCAGATGGCGCGCGACGTTCTCCAAGACGACGATCCCATCATCGACCAGCAGGCCGATGGAAAGAATGATCGCCGACATGGTGACCATGTTCAGTTCGATATCGGCGGCCAGCATCAAGGCGAAGGTCATCAGAAAGGCGACCGGAATCGACAGCGCGATGATCGCCGCCTGGCGCAGGTGCGCGAGGAACAGGAAGACGACGAAGATGGTCAGGATCACCGCCACCAGGATGGTGGAGGTCATGTTGCTGATCACCAGGTTGATGAAGGTGGAATCGTCGTCGCCGACCTCGAAGGAGAGCTGCGGAAAATCAGCTCGCAATTCCTTGAGCGCCCGCTGGACGCTGGCGGCGACGCGCACCGTGTTGGCCTCCTCCTGCTTGAGTACCTGGACGGCGATGGCGGTCTTGCCGTTGAACCGGTAGGCCGAGCGCGCCTCCTTCTCCACCATCCGAACCTCGGCCACGTCGCCGAGCAGGACCTCGCGGTCCTGGGAGCGCAGCAGAACCCGCCCCGCCGCATCCTCGACCGTTTCGATCGGCATCTCGAAGCGGATGACCGCCTCCTGATCTCCCCAATCGACCCGACCGCCGGCGGCGGTCAGATTCCATCCGGCGAGGGAACGCTGGATCGCCGCCATGTCGATGCCGAAGGCGGTCAACCGATCGCGATGCACCGCCACTTCCATCTGCATCTGGTGGGCGCCGAAGACATCGACCGCCGCCACTCCCGGGACCCGCTGCAAGCGGTCGCGGATCTGGTTGTCGGCCAGCTCGCGCACCTCGGTCCAGGCGATCCCGTTGCCGGATAGCGCGATGGTCACGATCGGCTTGTCCGAGGAAGAGAACTCCAGAACCTGCGGCTCGCTGATGCCCCGCGGCAGCTGCCCGCGAATGCGCGCCAGGGCGTTTTGTACGTCCACCGAGGCCTCGCTGACCTCGCGCCCGTAGTTGAACTCGGCCTTGACCACGCTCAAACCGGTCTGGCTGATCGTCGAGGTGTGAACGATGCCCTCGATGCCGCTGACCTCCTCTTCGATCGGCTTGCTCAGCGTACGCGCCACATCGATGGCCGAGACACCCGGGTAGGCCACGATCACCGTCACCACCGGCGGATCGATATCGGGGAAGAGCTGGACCGGTAGGGTCAGGCGGGCGACAGCACCCAAGACCACCACGGCGACCAGCGCGGTGTAGACCAGGTACCGGTGGCGCAGCGAACGGCGTGGCCAGCTCATGGCTTGTTCACCCACACCTGCACCGCTCTGCCGTCGCGCAGCTGCGGACTCGGCGTCAGGATGACCTCATCCCCCGCCGCGACTCCCGAAACCACGGCAACCTTGCGCCCCTGAGCCTCGCCGGTGACCACCGGCCGCCAGACGGCGTGCTCGTCGCGGACCACGAAGACACCCTCCCCGCTCTCCGTGGTGCGCAGCGCCTGGCGCGGCAGCAGGATCACCTCCTCGTGCTCGCTGCGGAAGACGGTCAACGAGACCACCATGCCCGGCTGCAGCCCCGCCACCGGCGCCACGAAGGCCTCGATAGTCGCCGTCCGGCTGCGCGCATCGAGGGCCGGATAGACGCGGTCGACAACGGCCGGCAGCCCTCTGTCCACCACCGCAGCCTTGACCACAACTCGCTGCCCCTGGCGCAGTTCGTTCAGGTCGACTTGCGGCACCTGCGCGGTGGCCTTGAGGGCCGAATCACCCACCAATTCGAGCAACGGCTTGCCCATCACCGCCAACTCGCCCGGCTGGGTGTGGACCGCCTGCACCACGCCATCGAACGGGGCTACAACCCGGCCGTAGGAGCGCCGCGTCTGGGCCAGGGCCAGTCCCTGCCGGCTCTGCTCCATGGCGGCGAGCAGGCCGTCGCGCTGGCGGGTCGTCTCGTCCAACTTCTCCTGAGAGATACTGCGCCCGGCGAAGAGAATCTGGTCGCGCTCATACTCAGCCTCCCAGAAGCGCAGGTCCGTACCGAGCTTGACCAAGCCCGCTTCCAGCCGGCGGATCTCCTTGCCCTCTTCCGTATCGTCGATTACCGCCAGCAGGTCGCCCCGCCGGACCGTCTGCCCCTCTCTGAAAGGCAAGCGACGCACTCTGCCGGTCAACTCCGCCGAAATCACCACCCGCTCCGCCGCGACCAGCGTTCCGATATAGGTGCGGCTGACGGCGAACGGCTCCGCTTCAAGCTTGGTCACCTTGACCGCCAGAGGCCGCAAGGCAACTTCCGGTGGCGGCTGCAATTTCTGGCGCACCCGCACCACGATCAGCAGCACCAAGACGAGTACCGCCAGCACCGCGATGATCCGCGTGAGGGCGCTTGCCCCGCGGGACGATCGATCATTCTCTGCACTAGACATCAACATTCTCCGCGGGCTGAGCGCCGATCAGGCGATTCACCCAGTCATGGACCATCTCGTTCTTCAAACGCGCCCGCGGCAGATTGGAAGGCAAAGCCCGACAAAGCACTGCCGCGATGGCGGGCAGCCCCATCAACATCATCACCCGCTCCCGCACGCTAAATTCGGCGCCGGTGGCGTGTGGCAGCTGCTCGACCAGGGATTCCATAATCTTGAAATAGCCGCGCAGCAGGTGCCTCACTTGCTGTGCCAACAGACCGCCGTGCGACGCCCCCTCGGTGAGCACCAGAACCGGAAGGCCATCGGCCTCCAGGACCATCGCCACATGGAAACGCAGGCAATCTTCGATGCGCTCCTCGACCGAGCGCCGGCAGTCGGCAGCCAACACGCCGAGACCGGCTAGCAGCTTGCCTTCCAAGCGCTCCAACAAACCGACCAGCAAGGCATCCTTGCTGGAGTAGTGGCGATAGAGCGCGGCTTCCGAAAAGCCAACGCGAGCCGCCACCTTGCGCACCGTCAAGCCGGCCATCCCCTCCTCGCGCAGCAGAGTCGTGGTGCAATCGAGGATCTGTTCCTGGCGAGGAGTCAAGGTCTCCGTCTCCGTCTTCGTATCCACTGTCGGCACCCTTTCCCACGCCGCAGGACGTGAGTTAGTTAACGTTCGCTAACCACTCTACAAAGTGAACCCCCCTTTGTCAATGGGTACCTCGGACAGCCGAATGAGAATCAACTCTGGTCGCACGGCGTAGTCAAGGGTGGAACCTCCTTTAACCTCTCCGGATCTCCCGTTACGGCTTGTGCCAAGATGCACAGATGACTGTGATGCAGACCTCACCTCCCGGCGAAGTCACCCAGCTCCTGGACGCGTGGGTCCGGGGGGACGAAGAGGCTTTTCATCGACTGGTGCCACTGGTCTATGACGAGATCCGGCAGCTGGCGGGCCACCATCTGCGCCGTGAGCGCTCAGACCACACCCTGCAGCCGACGGCGCTGGCCCATGAGGCTTTCCTGCGACTGGTGGACCAGCGACGGGTGCGCTGGCACGGCCGAGCGCACTTTCTGAGCATCGCGGCGGGGATGATCCGGCGGATCCTGGTGGACCACGCCCGCGGGCGTGGACGCGGCAAGCGCGGTGGCGGCGCCGCCTTCCTGCCGCTGAGCGAGGCGGTGGCGGCGAGCACCGAGAAGCTGCCCGACCTGGTCGCCCTCGAAGACAGTCTTGTGGAGTTGACGCGGATCGATCCACCGGCAGCGCGCGTCGTCGAGTTGCGCTTCTTCGCCGGGCTCACCGATCGAGAGATCGCCGCCGTCGCCGGGGTCTCGCCGCGCACCGTGAGCCGCCGCTGGCGAACGGCACGCGCTTGGCTCTACCGCGAGCTTGCCGGCGGGAGCGACGGGTGAAGGATCGCTGGCCGGTGGTCAAGGCGCTGTTTCGCCGGGTCGCGGAAGGGTCGGCGCAAGAGCGAGAGGAGCTACTCGACGCGGCCGATCCCGCGATCCGCAAGGAGGTCGAGGCTCTTCTCGAAGCCGACCGTAGACCGCCCGGCTTCCTGGATCGCCCGATCGCCCGACTGAATTGCGAGGACGGCGGCGGCCACCCGCTCGTCGGCGCCCGCCTGGGCGCCTACCGCCTCCTGGAACTGATCGGGCGAGGGGGAATGGGCGAAGTCTTCCTGGCCGTGCGCGACGATGCGACCTTCGAACAGCGAGTGGCGGTCAAGGTGCTGCGCGACGCCGCGGCGAGTCGCGAGCAGGTGGCTCGTTTCCGTACCGAGCGCCAGATCCTCGCCGCTTTGACCCATACCAACATCGCCCACCTCCTGGACGGAGGCTCGACCGAGGACGGTCGTCCCTACCTGGTCATGGAGTACGTCGAGGGAGTCCCGATCGACGCCTACTGCGATCACCACCGGCTGGGGCTGGGCGAGCGAATTGAGCTCTTCCGCCAGGTTTGTTCGGCGGTCGACCACGCGCACCGCAACCTGCTCGTACACCGAGACATCAAGCCGGGAAATGTCCTGGTGACCGACGATGCAGTGCCCAAGCTGCTCGATTTCGGGATCGCCAAGCCGCTCGATCCCGGGGCCTTCCCGACCACGGTCGAGGCGACGCGCACCCGCCACCAGCTGCTCACCCCGGCCTACGCCAGCCCCGAACAAGTGGCCGGCGAGCCGATCACCACGGCCAGCGACGTGTACTCGCTCGGGGTCCTCCTCTACAAGCTGCTGAGCGGCCATCTCCCCTATCCGAACGCTCGTCCCGGCAGCGCCTCCACGACGGTCTACGACGAGGATCCGCAACGACCCAGCACCGCGGTGGACCGAAAGGTGAAGACGATGGAAGATCGCGGTGAGGTCCCGCGGCCAACGCCCGAGCAAATCGCGGAGGATCGCGGTTTACGGCCGGCGCAGTTGCGGCGGCAGCTCACCGGTGACCTCGACCACATCCTCCTGACCGCTCTGCGGCGCGATCCGCAGCGCCGCTACGGCTCGGTCGAGCGCTTTGCCGACGACCTTCGCCGTCACCTGGCGGGTCTGCCGGTGTGGGCACAGGGCGACTCGTTGGCCTACCGACTGCGCAAGTTGGTACGCCGCCACCGAGCCACGACGGCGGTCGCCATCACCCTCCTAGCCTCGCTCACCGCCTTTGCCGTGACCGCGGCCTGGCAGGCCACCAGGATCGCGCAAGAGCGCGACGCCGCGCGCCTCGATCGCGACCGAGCGGAGCAGGTGGCGACGCTGTTCGAGGAGATGTTCGAACTCTCCGACCCTAGCACCGCACTCGGCGAGACGATCACCGCTCGCGAAATCCTGGACCGCGGCGCCGAACGGTTGCGGCGTGAGCTGGCCGATCAGCCGGAGCTGCGCGGTGCCCTTCTCACCACGGTAGGCGGCGTGTACCTCAAGCTGGGGCTCTACGATCGGGCCAAGGGCATACTCGAAGAAGGGCTGGCGGCCCGCCGGGAGGCGCTCGGCGAACACCCCGACGTGGCGCAGACGGTGCTCCGGCTAGCCGACGTCGAGCTGCTGCGCGGAGACTACGATGCCGCCGAGAGCCGTGTGGAAGAAGCTCTCGCCTTGACCGACGGCGTGGAGGGCGCCGGCTCCACGGCCTTCGAGGGGGTGCGAATCCTCGCCGGCTCGGCACGCGGGCGCGGCGACTACGTTCGTTCGCTGGCGCTCTACCGGCGCGCTCTCGAGCTGAGCCGCCGTCTGTTCGACGGCGACTCGATGGCAGCCAGCACTCTCAGCGACATCGGCGTCCTGGTGCACGATCAGGGCGACTACGACAGTGCGGCGGGCTACTACCGCCAGGCGCTGGAGATCCAGCGCCGGATCCTGCCACCGGCGGACCCCCGTCTCGTCACCACGCTGAGCAACCTGGCGACGGTGGAGGCGGACCTTGGAGATCTCGAGAGCGCCGAAGAGCGCCTCACCGAGGTGCTGAGGATCCGCGAGAAGGTCCTCGGCCCCGAACACCCGTTCATTGCGATCACGCTGCACAACCTGGCTACGGTGCAACAGGGGCGCGGCGATCTCGCGGCCGCCGAGGCGGGGTTCCGCCGGGTTCTCGAACTGCGGCTCCGGATCCTGGGCGAGGATCATCCGATGACCGCCCACTCCGTCCATACGCTGGGAGTCCTGCTGCGCTCCCGCGGTGACCCGGAGGCGGAACCGACCCTGGTGCGCGCCCTCGCGCTCGAGCGCAACGCCATGGGGGATCGCCACCCGCTGGTCGCCTACACCCTGCTCGCCCTCGGGCAGCTCTATCTGGAGGGTGGCCAGCCCGGGCGGGCGGAACCCCTCTTCCGCGAGGGGCATTCGATCTGGAGTGAGGCTCTGCCACCCGAGGACTGGCGCACGGCGGTGGCATCCGGTCGCATCGGCGCCAGCCTGCTACGCCAGGGCCGGCTCGACGATGCCGAGCCGCTGCTGAGAGCGGCGCGGGCGGCGCTCGCCGATCGGCCGGGCCAAGCCGCCGAGGAGGCGGAGCGGGTCGCAGGGTGGATCGTGGAGTTGGGAGAGCGGCGGCGGGCGGCTGGCGGGGAGATGCAAACCACCTCCCCGCCGACTCAGCGCTAGCCCTTCCTTCCCACCGAACTTCTACTCCAACGCCATATGCACCTATATCTGCCGCGTCATCAGGCTTTTCTGCTCCTCGCCGTACTTCGAGTACGGCTGCGTCACGACAAAGCCGGATTCCTTGCATCTACAGGCACCTATGGCGTTTCGTAACGAAATCGGTGAGAAGAAAGCGCTGGCAATCAGGGCCGCGGTGGTTGCGCCCGCACGATGCAATTCCACTTGGTCTGGTAGCCCGTCTGAGTGCAGGTGCACAGGTTCGGACCGATCTCCTTGTTACAGGACTTGTCCCAGGAGCCGGATCCGTTGTGCCTCTCGTAGTCGGAGATCGCGGCACCCATGGCGATCTGCCGATAGCCGACATAGCAGGGGAATGGGTAGAAGCCGAAAGCCTCACCATAGCCTTCGTTCTTGAAACTGTAGCAAGCCGGTTTCGGCGGCGGGTACTTGCACACTCCATAGCCACCGCAGGTCGTATTGAAAGTGCCGTTGCGACAGGATTGGCTACACGGGGTGTTGAAAGTGCACGAGTCCTCGCAGGGCAGCGGCGCCGCTGAAGCCTGCGGGGCGAGGGCGAGGGCGGCGAGGGCGGCAAGCGCCACCAGCGCCACTGCGAGCACCATGCGGAAGGGGCGGATGGTCGAGAGAGACTGAGACATCGAGTCCTCCTTTATGCGGGTCAAGGCCGTGCCGAGAGCCAGAGCCTTGACGGGGTTAGACGGTCAGACCGTTCTACCCTTCATCGCGTCAACACACGGCCAATCTCGCCATCTTGCCGCCGACCGTGATCAAAAAGTCGATCCACCTGAGCGCGGTGACGACCTCGATCGGGGTCCCGCCCTGACTATTGGACCAGCAAGCGATCGGATCAGAACGGATTGGCCGGGTAGACGCGACCGGCAGTGAGGCCCGCAGGGTTGGCATCGGTGTTGCGGAAGGTGACCGGTAGGGTCCCGCATCGCTCCCAGGAAAAGCAGGGCGCCACGTCGAGGTGAAGATGCGGTAGCCCGGCGGTCAAACCGGTATTGCCGCTCAGGCCGATCAACTGCCCCTGGCGCACTGGCTCCCCCACCGCGACCAGCGCACCCTGCCGGGTCAGGTGCTCGTAGACGCTGTAGGTGCCGTCGAAGTGCTGGATCTGGACCAGGTTCGAGTGCAAACGCTCGAAGTCGCCGTCCGCGTACTGCTCCCGCACGAAGGTGACCACTCCATCGCGCACGGCGGCCACGGAGGAGCCGATCGGCATCTCGAAGTCGTAGGCGTAGCGCAGCAAGCCGCTATGGCTGAAGGCGGTGCAGTTGGCCTGCGAGACGATGTGAGCCTCCCCCACGGGATAGGGCAGCACGTATTGCGAACTCTCCCATGGCGAGTAGCCGGCACATAGCTCCTTGTTGTCAGGCGCGGTGGGGCCGTCGCCACCGCCGCAACCGAGAGCCACCAGCACCAGGCAGACCCAACAGGCCGATCCTAGAACACCTCGAAACAGCGGGAACCTACCGGCCACTCTATCGACCGTGGGCAACCGGGAGCCGGGCACCGGCCGTGGCCATCGTGGAGAGAGTGTTCATCGTTCTTTCGGTCTCGTCAGCCAGGATCATCTATCGTGTTTCCACGGCTGATTATAAACGCGCAGAAGGAGGCACACATGGCAGCGACACCGGAAGAGCTTCGCACCTTCGTTCATGACGCACTCACCCAGGGCCTTCCCCGCCAGCGGATCGAGACCGCGCTCGAGGAGGCGGGCTGGGCGCGCGAGCACGTCTCGCAGGCGCTCGGCGACTTCGCCGAAGTGGACTTCCCGCTTCCCGTCCCGCGACCGCGGCCCTTTTCTGGAGGGAGAACTCACCACCCGCTTTCTGCTCAAGGTCCTGGTGATCGCCGTTCTTGCGGGAACCGCCTTCATCTCCTACCTGCGAGACCTGCGCAAGGATGAGCGATGACCGACCGGAGGCCTGAGAAGCTACTCCTCATAGCCGTCGTCATCGCGGTAGCGATCGCATAAGGCCACTCTCGCCCTGACCCCGCTCCAGCCGCAGCATCCAAGGCTCAAACCCGAGTTCTCCGTCGGTGGCAAAGAAGAAGAGGCCGTTATCGAACGGAGTCAGCAGGCGCGGCGTCGAGGCTCCTGATCCCGGATTGAGGTCGGCAACGCGAGCCGGCCCGGGGCTGCCCGGCCGGTAGCGCCACAGTTCCACGCCGCTGTGGCCATCGGTGGCCGAGAAGTAGAGTTCGTCGCCCACCACGGTCAACCAGCGCGGCATCGAGTTGTCGCCGCCCGGCGCGAGGTCCGCCACCATCCTCGTGCCAGCGGCGGTGCCGTCGCTCCACCACAGCTCGCGACCGTGGGAGCCATCGCTAGCCACGAAGTAGGCGCCGCCCGGGGCCGGTGTCAAGAAGCGCGGGCGCGAGGAGGCCGGGCCCGGGTTCACATCCTTGAGCAGGACGGTGCCGGCCTCGCTGCCGTCGCTCAGCCAGAGCTCCGTCCCGTGGGCACCGTCGTCGGCCAGCAGGAGGACCCGCGAGTCGAGGCGCGCGATCAGGGCCTCGTCCGGCTCGTCAGGCTCTGAGTCCAAACGCATCGAGGTCGCTTCGCCCGGGTAGATATCGCGGACCATCCGGCTGCCGCCAGCGAGACGGTCATAGACCCAGAGTTCGCCACCCTCGGCAGAAGTTTCGTTGACGAAAAAGAGACGAAGGTGGTCGCTGCGCCGCCCGCCGGCCACATCGACTTGCCTGCCAGCATCCGCGAGGGTCAACGAGTGGGGGCAGAAGCTGACGCCCAAGGTCGGGACTGGCGTATCTGGAACTGCCAAATCCGGTACAGCCAAGCGAACTACCGAGCCCGCGTCAGCATCGTAAACCTGTACCTGACAGTCGGCCATGAAGTAGAGCAACTCTTCGGCGGGAGTTAAACCGAGCGGCAAGAAGCCGACAGCGAGTTGCACCGGTGCAGACTTGCCGTCGGTGGCCCAGACGGCATTGCTCGTTGCGAAGGCGAGCCGATCTTGGTAGAGAACGAAGTCCTGCGGGTAGGAGTCGATGGGCCCCGGTTCCAGGTCTTGGACCAAGCGCGTTCCGGCCTCGCTACCGTCCGTGGCCCACAATTCTTGCCCCCGCACACCGTCCGAAGCCGCGAAATAGAGTTCATCGTGGAACCAGAGTTTCGCCGTCAGCCCGCTGTAGGCTCCCACTCCGCTCTCCGCTCCTGGGAAAAGGTCCATCACCAGGTGAGTTCCTTGAGCAGTTCCATCGCTCACCCAGAGTTCGTTGCCGTGGGCCGAGTCCTGAGCCTCGAAGAAGATCCGGCCCTGGGCGGCGACCGAAGCACCGAACATCAAGGAGTAGCTCTGTCTCAACGATGAGGTTTGAAAATCGAGATCCACCAGCAGCTGGGTTCCTGGCGCGGTGCCGTCGCTGCGAAAGTACTCTCGACCGAGAGTTGGATCGGTCGCTTGGAAGATCCAATAGGAGTCGAGGAAGGCGCAGCCGAAGTCGGCACCGTAGGGTGCAGAGGAGTTGGGACCAGGATCGAGATCGCCCAGCGCCTTGGTGCCCTCGCTGGTGCCGTCGGTGATCCACGGCTCGCCCCCCGAAACTCCATCTTGGCCGAAGAAGAGAAACTGATCGCCACTGGTGCAAGGGAGAGCACCGGAGTTCGAGGACCAGTACATGCCGCTGGCTGGACCCGGGTTCAAGTCTCGCACTAGCTCGGCTCCGCTTCCTCGTCCCGCCGTGCGCCAGAGTTCGCGCCCCAGACCCTCGGTCGTCGCCGCCAGATAGAGCCGATCGCCCAGCACCGCGAGCGGGTCGGCCCACGAACTCATCTCTCCCGGTTCAATATCGGCCACCAACTCGGTACCTGCCTGCGTTCCGTCGCTGACCCATAGCTCCGCCCCCAGGCCGGCCGTCCGGGCCTGAAAATAGACCTCGCCGGCGAAGACGAAGAAACTACCGACGAATTGCGCCGGCGAACCGAGATCGATCCTCGCTGTTCCAGCCTTCGTGCCATCGCTCACCCACAGCGCGTCTATGGTGGCGAAGAGGACCTGCCCTCGGTGGACCAACACCGCCCTCCGCCGTCCCAGAGACCCGGCATAGCGCAGCGAACTCCCCTCCGGTCCCGCTACGAGATCGTCCACCAGCACGGTGCCCGCGTCCGTCCCGTCGCTGACCCAGGGTTCGCGACCGTGAGCGGGATCGCTGGCCACAAAGAAGAGTCGGTCACCCAGCGCTACGAGGTGGCTGGGCTCGGAGAGAGGGCCTAGCCCCGCGCCGGTGGGCGAGAGCTTCCGCGTACCGGCGGTGGTGCCATCGCTGACGAACAGTTCCTGGCCCACCTGGCGATCCGCCCTCGCGGCGAAGAAGAGCCGATCGCCCACGACGGTAAGCCACTGTGGATCCGACCACCTGAGCTCGGCGAGATCGGCCACCATCCACGTTCCATCGCGGGTGCCATCGGAGCGCCAGAGCTCCCGGTTGTGAATTCCGTCAGAGGCCGTGAAGTAGAGAACTTCGTTCATGACCACGAGTTCGGAATTCCATCGACTCCAGCAGTAGCCAGGGCAAATGTCGCGGACCAACCGGGTTCCGCTTGGCGTGCCATCGGTCACCCACAACTCCTGGCCGTGCACTCCGTCGTCGCCCAGGAAGTAGAGCAGGCCGCCCATCTCGACAAAGTTGGCGACCGGAGCACCGAGGAGCTGCCGCGGTGTGTGCTGGTCCCCAATATCCGCCAGCAGAGCCGGCGCTGATTGGCCGAAGGCTGGCGTTGGCCACAGCGAGATTGAAACAGCGAGCGCTACAGTCAGTACGAAGGCAAGTCGTCGCATGGTGGAATCCAGCTTCATGAAGTAGCAGGGAAGAATTCGAACCGGTACCACTTGCATGGATTCTAACACCCGTACACTCCCGCATCCAGCAACTGCCACTGGTACTGGGAACTTCTTCCGCTAAGCGAGGGTCTCTTCTAGCAGGAAACTACCCTCTCCGCGAAGTAGGAACCTTTTCCTCCTACTGCCGTAATAGACTGATAGAGCCTGCTTCGTCCGCTTCAACCACCCGATGGAGGGCCGCACCTTGGATCGACGTGAATTTCTCCGCCTGACCGGCATCGGTATGGGTACTCTGGTCGTCCCGGTTCTGGGCGGCACTCGGCCGCTGATGGGAGCCACGACGCCGATACCGGCCGGCGACAAGAAGGCCCTCGCCGATGTGGCCCTCAACGCCGCCAAGGCCAAGGGCGCCTCGTACGCTGACATCCGCATCGGCCGCTACCTCAACCAGTTCCTCTTCACCCGCGAGGACAAGGTCCAGAACATCGTCAACACCGAGTCTTACGGTGTCGGCATCCGCGTGCTGGCCAACGGCACTTGGGGCTTCGCCGCGACTTCCAACGTCGACAAAGATTCGATCGCCAAAGCCGCCGAACAGGCGGTGGCCGTGGCCAAGGCCAACTCGAAGCTGCAAACCGAGCCGGTCCAGCTGGCGCCGGTCAAGGGCGTCGGCGAGGTGAGTTGGAAGACCCCGATCAAGAAGAACGCCTTCGACGTCCCGATCTCCGAAAAGGTCGACCTGTTGATGGCGACCAACCAGGCGGCGCTCAAGAACGGCGCAAACTTCGTCAACTCGATCATCTTCCAGGTCAACGAGCAGAAGTACTTCGCCTCGACCGACGGCTCCTACATCGACCAGGACATCCACCGCCTGTGGCCGACCTTCGGGGTGACCGGCATCGATCCGAAATCGGGCAAGTTCAAGAGGCGTGGAGCGCTCTCCACCCCCGTCGGCATGTCGTGGGAGTACCTCGACGGCAACAAGGAAGACAAGGTGGCCGGGGTGACCACCCGCTACGGCAAGTCCTACGACATGGTCGAGGACGCCGCACTCGCCGCCCAGCAGGTCAAGGAGATGCTCACCGCGGATCCGGTCAAGCCTGGCAAGTACGATCTGGTGCTCGACCCGACCCACCTGTGGCTGACCATTCACGAGTCGGTCGGCCATCCGCTGGAGCTGGATCGCGTGCTGGGCTACGAGGCCAATTACGCCGGAACCAGTTTCGCCACCCTCGACAAGTGGAAGAGCAAGAAGTTCAACTACGGGTCGAAGAAGGTCAACCTGTTTGCCGACAAGACGCAGGTCGGCTCGCTGGGCGCCGTGGGCTATGACGACGAGGGCGTGAAGTGCAAGAAGTGGGATCTGGTCAAGGATGGCATCTTGGTCAACTACCAAGCGATTCGCGACCAGGTCCACATTCTGGGCGAGAAAGAGTCCCACGGCTGCTGCTACGCCGACAGCTGGAGTTCGATCCAGTTCCAGCGTATGCCCAACGTCTCGCTGGCACCGGGCAAGGAGAAGAAGACGGTCGATGAACTGATCGCCGGAGTCGAAAAGGGCATTTACATCATCGGCAACGGCTCTTTCTCGATCGACCAGCAGCGCTACAACTTCCAGTTCGGCGGCCAGCTCTTCTACGAGATCAAGGACGGCAAGATCGCCGGCATGCTGCGCGATGTCGCCTACCAGTCGAATACCCAGGAGTTCTGGAATTCCTGCGTCGATCTCTGCGACCAACGGGACTACCGCGTCGGCGGCTCGTTCTTCGATGGCAAGGGTCAGCCCGGGCAGGTCAGCGCCGTCTCGCACGGCGCGTCGACCGCCCGCTTCAACGATGTCAACGTCATCAACACCGAGCGCAAGCTGGGCTGATTGAAGGAGCTCAAGTAACAATGGCAATCCTGACCCAAGACGACGCCAAAGCGATCCTGACCAAGGTACTCGCCATGTCCAAGGCCGACGGTTGTGTGGCCAACCTCGGCGGCGGCCGTGACGGCAACATCCGCTATGCCCGCAACTCCGTCAGCACGGCGGGCGTGGTCGACGACCTTACGCTGGCGGTCAACTCGAACTTCGGCAAGCGGCAAGGTGTGGCCACGATCAACGAACTCGATGATGGCTCCCTGGCCAGAGTGGTCAAACACTCGGAGGAGCTGGCCCGTTTGGCACCGGAGAATCCTGAGTTCATGCCGCCTATCGAGCCTCCCGGCGAGTATCTCAAGGCCAAGGCCTACTTCGACGCGACGGCGAAGATCGACCCCGCCTACCGCGCGCAAGCCGCGATCTCCTCGATCCAACCGGCGAAGAAGAGCAAGCTCGTCGCCGCCGGCTTCCTCGAGGATTCGGCCAACTTCTCGGCGATGATGAACTCGAAGGGAACCTTCGGCTACCACACCGAGACCGGGGTCGATTTCTCCGTCACCATGCGCACGGAAGACGGAACCGGCTCCGGCTGGGTCAACCACGACTTCAACGACGCCTCCAAGCTCGACACTGCGATCGCATCGAAGATCGCCATCGACAAGGCTCTGGGCTCGCGCCAGGCCAAAGCCATCGAGCCCGGCAAGTACACCGTGATCCTCGAACCGGCCGCTGCCGGCGGGCTGCTCCAGAACATGTTCTTCGGCTTCGGCGCCCGTCAGGCGGACGAAGGGCGAAGCTTCATGTCGAAGAAGGGCGGAGGCACCAAGCTCGGCGAGAAGATCGTCGACGAGCGGATCACCGTCTTCTCCGACCCGACCCACCCGGGCATTCCCTCGCAGCCGTTCACCGGCGATGGGCAACGGCGGCTGAAGACCGTCTGGATCGACAAGGGCGTGGTGAAGAATCTCTTCTACTCCCGCTTCTGGGCCAAGAAGAAGGGGGTCGAACCGGTCCCCTTCCCCGGCAACGTGGTGATTCAAGGCGGCAGCGCCAGCACCGCCGATCTGGTGCGCGACACCAAGAAGGGCATTCTGGTGACCCGCACCTGGTACATCCGCATGGTCGATCCACAGAGCGTCTTGCTCACCGGCTTGACACGCGATGGGACCTTCTTCATCGAGGACGGCAAGATCGCCTTCCCGATCAAGAACATGCGGTTCAATGAGAGCCCGATCATCATGCTCAACAACATCGAAGCGTTGGGCAAGCCCCAACGCTCCAACGGCAGCATGATTCCACCGATGAAGATCCGGGACTTCACCTTCTCCAGCCTGTCGGACGCGGTCTAGCCGGTAGCGGGTCGCGAGGGTTACCGTGGGTTCGGCGTTCCACCGCCTGAAGAGTCTTGCCGCGCGATGAAGGATTTCGCCTTCACTCGGCTGCAATACGATTCCGGCGACTGGGACGTCGACCAGCGGATGCCGTCCAACCTCCTCAACTCGCTGATCGAATACACCACCCTCTCCGTCGAAACCGAGGAGAGGGTGGTGCCGCTGGCCGACCCGGCGATGGCGCAGGCTCCCTTCTGCTACCTCTCGGGCCACCGGCTGGTGCAGTTCTCGGCCGAGGAGCGGCGCAATTTCGAACGCTATGTGGAGCATGGAGGCTTCGTCTTCGTCGACGACTGCAACCACGACATCGACGGCCTCTTCGCCCGCTCGTTCGAAGCGCAGATGGCGGAGATCTTCGGTCCCGAGGCGCTAGCCAAGATCGCTGACGACCATCCCCTCTACCGATCCTTCTTCAACTTCGACGAGGGTCCGCCGGCCACCTCCTTCGAACTCAACGGCTGGGGCGACGACCTGGTACACGACTATCTCAAGGCGATCGAAATCGACGGCCGCATCGGCATCCTCTACAGCAACAAGGACTACGGCTGCGAGTGGGACTACGACTTCCGCAACAAGCGCTGGCTGGCCGAAGACAACACCAAGTTCGGAGTCAACATCGTGCTCTACGCACTCACCGCGTAGGCGTGTGGGTCTGCGTCAAGAATCTCTTTCGATCCGGCAAATGAACGTATTCGACTCCTGGGTTCTCCTCCAAACGCAGACGGACCATATCGAGAGCGAACCTTGGCGTATCGTCCGGCATCTCGATGCTGACTACCCGCGAGCGGCTGCCCGAGTCGCGGGTAGGAAACACCCGCGACACGGAATATTCCATCTTTGGTCCAGCCAACGGGATGAGGGAAAGAGAAGAAGCCACCATCTGCCTGGCCGCCTCGCCTTGATCGTGAGTCGTCTTGACCAGCAACTTCATTGCACTCTCCAAGGTCTGCTCATGCAAGGGACATCATATCAACGCGGTCGCGATGTTCAGTCTTCCCCAGCCGTATTCGTCATTCGGATGGTCCAACCCCGCCCCCACCCGGTCTGCCGTGGAGCGCAGTTTCTCGGCGATTTCGACCGCTGTCAGAGCTGGATATTTGGCTCTCAGCAGAGCCGCGGCAGCCGACACAAAGGGGGCCGCCATCGAGGTTCCTGGCCACGAATCGTAGAGCAGTTGGTTGGTAAGATAAGTGGGATAGGTGGGAACTGTCGAGAGAATACGAACACCGGGAGCGACCAGATCAATGTGGCTGCCAGTCGAAGAAAAACTCCCACGTTGATCCAACTCGTCGCTGGCCCCAACCGCGATCACGCCAGGATAAGCGGCAGGATACTCAATCGTATTGCCCTTCTCATAGTCATTTCCCATCGCCGCAACGACGACAATATCAGCCACCAAAGCCTCGTCGATCAGCTCCTTTTCCAACGGATCGAACGGACCACCGAGACTCAGGTTGAGGATTTGCGCTCCCTCATCGACCGGATGAGCCAAGGCCCGGTAGAACTCGTCCGGATCATACTGAGCGGTCGGATGCGGCAAGCCCTTGACAACCATGATGCCAACCCGGCAGAGCCCGGAGATGCCCACAGCGTTGTTGGTCTGCGCCGCGATGATTCCAGCTACGTGGGTGCCATGCCCCAAGAGGTCACGCTTGTCTTCTTGGATGATGTAGTTGGTGTACGAGTGGATGGTACCGCCCTGCAAGTCTGGATGGTCTTCATCGATTCCACTGTCAACGACCGCCACCACGACCTCGTCCGCTTCCACAAATCCGGCACGGCTGCGCGCCAAGTTGATGGCGACGGCTCCATGGCCCCACTGCCGCGAGCGCAGAGGATCGGGTCCAACCGATGGAGACGAAGGTGCCAAGCACCTCTTGACGGCCGGCACAAACGCGTAGTCGATCTCCGCTTCCAGGGTTGCCAGGTGGCGGGCCAAGTCATGAGCATCCGTCGATGCAGCAACAGTGACGCTGACTACCGAACGCGCCGGACGATCCGTCCGCACCGCCTCCTCAGACACATCACGAATCACCGCGGAAGGAGCGCGAGAGACACCGCGAGTACCCGAAAATATCGGCGTCACATGCAACGCATGGCCATCCTTCACCAGCCGTTCGAAGAAACTGTCACCGCGACCTTCCGCCGCTCTTCGGAACCGCCCAACAGCCTCCTGGCTCCGTTTCAACTTGACCACTACCTTGCTCTCATCGTGTGTTTGAGACCCGCTTCGACTCACAGGTCCCGCGGCCGGTTCGTGGGGAGTTGTCGGAATCCTCACCTCGATACTCATTCGCTGCTCCTTTCTCGGTGGCTGGACGGAGCGATCGGCGCGCGTCCAGGTTCATCGGTCATTGCTTTAGACGGATTCCGCGGCGAAATTCTGACGTTGATGATTTCTCAGCCCCCGTACGGGCGCGCACCGGCAAGCGACCGCCGCGGCAGCCAAAGGCGCTGAGCTAACATCGATCCATGGAGACCCTCATCTTGAATAACGACCCTCTCTTGGAGGAGCGGGTAGCCTCGCTCGTCAGCCGTCTAGCGGCGCTCGATGCCGAGATGGGCAAGGTGGTGATCGGCCAGCATGAGACCCGCCGTCAGCTGTTGATGGTGCTGCTGGCGGGCGGCCATTGTCTGCTCGAAGGGGTTCCCGGTCTGGCCAAGACGCTGATGGTGCGGACCCTGGCGCAGGCCACCCGGCTGAGCTTCAAGCGCATCCAGTTCACCCCGGACCTGATGCCCACCGACATCGTCGGCACCGACATCCTGGAAGAGGACGCCCACACCGGCCGGCGCTCTTTCCGCTTCGAGCGCGGGCCGGTCTTCGCCAACCTCTTGCTCGCCGACGAGATCAACCGCAGCCCGCCCAAGGCGCAGGCGGCGCTGCTCGAAGCGATGCAGGAACGCGAGGTGAGCCACGGCGGCGCCACCTATGCACTGCCCAGGCCATTCTTCGTCTTGGCGACCCAGAACCCGATCGAGCAGGCCGGTACCTACCCGCTTCCCGAAGCGCAGCTCGATCGCTTCCTGCTCTACTTGAAGGTCGAATACCCCAACGCCGAGGAGGAGGTCGAAGTGCTCGCCGCCACCACATCGGCGAGAGAGCCGCGCATCGAGCCGGTGATCGGTCCCGAGGAGCTGATCGAAGCCCAGACTCTGGTTCGCCAGTTGCACATCAGCCGTGCGTTGACCGAGTATGTGGCGCAGCTGGTGCGCGCCACCCGGCCAGCAGGCGCGGAGGCCGCAACCCGGGAGTGGATCGACGAGTTGGTCGACTGGGGAGCAGGTCCGCGCGCCGGGCAGGCGATGATCCTCGCCGCCAAGGCGAGTGCCTTTCTCGCCGGTCGCTTCGCCGTCACCGGTGAAGACATCGCGGCCGTGGTGGCCCCGGTCCTGCGCCATCGCGTACTGCTCAACTACCGTGCTCAGGCCGAGAAGATGACCGTCGACGAGATCAGCCGCAGGCTGCTGGAGGCCGTCCCTCGCCCGAGAAGTCCACTGCGTTGACCCGGCGAGGCGCCAGCACTCCGGCCGCCCACCTGCTGCCGCCGGCAACCCTCGCCACCCTCGGCGATCTCCGTCTGGCGACCCAACAGGTGGTCGAAGGCTTCGTCGCCGGCCTGCATCGCAGCCGCCGGCCGGGAGCGGGCGGCGACTTCCTGCAGTACCGCGCCTACCAGCCGGGTGACGACCCCCGCCGGCTCGACTGGCGGGCCTACGCCCGCTCCGACCGCCTCTACGTTCGCGAGACCGAAGCGGAGCGCGAAGTACCGGTGCGCATCGTCCTCGACGCCACCGGATCGATGGCCCACGAGGACCGATCTTCCTCCCCGTCGATGGTCAAGCTCGACTACGCCCGCTACCTGGCGGCGGCGATCGCCTGGCTGGCCGACCGGCAGGGCGACCGAGTCAGCCTCGCCGTGGTCAGCGCAGAGAGCGTCGAAGAGTGGAGCGGGCGCCCCGAAGGGCGCCGAACGGTCGAGCGGATTCTCCACCGCCTCGCCGCCGTCGAGGCCGCCGGCGGCTGGCCGAGCAACGAGCAGCTGAGGGTCTTGGAGAGAGCCGGGCGCAACCGCCAAAGACAGTTGATCCTAATGCTGAGCGATCTTCATCACCCCGCGCCGGCAGCGGCTGACCCTTCGCCGCCGGGGTCCCCCCTCTCGCTTCTCGCTCGCCTCGCCGCCCAGGGCCACGAAGTGCTGGTTTTGCATCTCCTCGGCCGGGACGAGCTGGAGTTCCGCTACCAAGGGGACCTGCTGTTCGTCGATCTGGAGACCGGCCGCAAGGTGCGCGGCAACGCCGACCAGCTGCGCCCTCTCTACCTGGCGCGACTGCAAGAAGATCTCGCCAAGTTGCGCCAGCAGGTGCTCGATTGCGGCGCCAGCTACCAGCGCATCGCTCTCGACCAGCCGCTGGACGAGGCCCTGCGGCGGTTCCTGATCCGTCGCCAGGAGGCCGTTTGAGCCCGCCACTGGCACACTCTCTGGCGCAGTGGTGGTTACCGTCGTGGGGCCAGCCGGCTTGGCTGTGGGCGACGGCGGCCCTGGCCATCCCGCTCCTCCTTCACCTGCTCAGCCGGGGTCAACGCCAAAGAGTGCGGGTGGGCAGCGTTAGGCTGCTCAGCGAGGTGGCCAGCCAGCGCATTCGCCGCCTCCATCCCAGCCGGCTACTCTTGCTCGCCGTACGCTGCCTGTTGCTCGCCGCCGTGGCGGTGGCACTCGCCGGACCGCGGTGGCCAGCCGCCACCACCGAACCGGCCGAGGTTTGGCTGCTGGTCGATCCGGCTCTGCTCGCCGCGCGATCGAAGGTCGAGGCCCGGTCGGCCCCCGAGGGCGCGGTGGCCGCCTTCGCCCGGCTGGACCAGGCGACCGCCGAAGGCTGGCCGATCCACCTCCTGGCCCCCGGCTTGCCGATCGTCGAGGAAACGGACCCCGCTCTCCCCCGCCAGCCGATCGCCGATCTCTGGTCGCTCCTGCGCGAAGCCGACCTCCTGGCACCGCCGGCCACCCGCTTCGAGGTCCTGGCTCTCGATCGGCTTGCTGCACTACGCGGCCAGCGGCCGGCTTTCGTCCGAGCCGTCGAGTGGAGATCGATCGCCCTTGCCTCTGCGCAGGCCCGACCCGGTGAAGTCGAGACGGCAGCGGCGGAGAGTTCGCGTCAACCCAAGGCCGAGCCCCTCCACGCACTCGTCGCCTATACCGGCGAGCGCTCGGATGACGCCGGCTTCGTCATCGCGGCGTTGGAGAGCGCCGGTCTCGCCCGCGAACAGAGGACCGGCTCCGCGGTGACCATCGAGCGCCGCCCTCTGTCCGCCTCTCCCTTTCCATCGACAGCCGTTCCGAGCGCTGCCGGTCACGCTACGACCGGCCGGCCGGCCGATCTCGCCTTCTGGCTCGGTCGCTCTCCCACCGCAGGCCAACTCGACTCCGCTCTGCGCCCCGGCGGCCAGCTGGTTACCGATAGCCTGCTGCCCTATCGACGGTGCCGGCGGCTGGCCGTCGTCCACCTCGCCGCCAGGTCGCCGGCGCTGCAGCTTCACCGCTGCGAGGAGGCTGAGGTAGGGAAGGTCGCCAGCGACGCAGGCGAATCTGTTCCGCTCTGGCGCGATGCTCTCGGCCGTCCGCTGCTCGAAGCGAGCCGCGGAGAGTTCAGCCAGCTGCACCTCCACAGCCGCTTCCACCCCGCCTGGTCGGACTGGGTGACTCGCGACACCTTCCCGCAGTGGATCGCCGAGCTGGTGGACGCCGCCGATCCCGCATCCGAGGCGACCCCCGGTCTCGTCATCGACGACCGCCCGGCACCCGGTCAGGCTGCTCCACGGCGCCTGGGTCCCCAGCCACCCAACACCGAAGGTAACTCCGAACCGGTCGACGAGGAGCGCTCACCCCTCCCGCTGTGGGCTACCGTTGCAGTTCTCCTCTGCGTCGAACGCTGGATGGCTCTGCGGTGAACACGTCCTCCCTTCTCTCCTCACTCAGCCGCCGCTGGCTGCGCCGCCAGCTGGTGAGAAGCACTGTTATCACCCTGGCGATCGGCCTGCTCCCGCTCACCCTAGTGGCGCTCCTCACTTTGACGACGAAGCTGCTTTCCATCCCGCTTGCCATTGCCATCGGCTGCGGTGGAATCGTCGCGCCGATGGTCTGGCTCTTGCTGGCCAAGGCGAGAGTGCTCCGCCGCCAGGAGATCGCTCGGCAGGGCCAAATCGCCCGCCATCTCGACCGCATCGTCCCCGACCTCGAAGAGAGCGCCGAGTTGCTCCTCCACCCGGAGGCAGAACTGCCGCCGCTGGCTCGGTTGCAGAGAAGGCGCACTCAGAGAGTGCTGAAGAACCTCGATCCGGCAACCTTGCCACGGAGCTTGCCCTCGGCGAGGCTGCGCCGCTCCGCCATCCTGCTTGTCGCCTCGCTCACCCTTTCGGGCGCACTGCTGGCCCTGCTCCCCGGCTGGCTGGCTCACTTGGGCGCACCTGCCGCAGACCACCTGCCGGTGGCCGCCGGCGCTGGCGCAGAAAGCCTCCCTAGACCTCTCCAGCGCCCGACCCTCGAGCAGATCGAGGTGCGCATCGCCCCTCCCTCCTACACCGGCCGGCCGGTGCGGAGGGTGCAGGGGCTCGACGTGGAGGCGGAGGAGGGATCGATGTTGACCTGGGAGGTCGAAGTAGCCGGCTCCGCCACCGGCGCCTCTCTCCTCTTCGCCGACCGCCGGCAACCGCTGGTCCACGATGACTCCGCTGCGCCAACGCGGTTTCGCGGCTCGTTGCGACTCAACAGCTCGCAGGTCTACCAGATCATCCTCGAAGACGAGGCGGGTGAGGTCCTGCGTACCTCTTTCGCACGACTGGTCGTACTCCCCGACCGACCTCCACAAGTGCGCATCGTCCGGCCGCGCCCGACGATCGAAGTAGCGGCCGATCACCCCGGCGAAGTGGTGATCGAAGCCGAGGTAAGCGACGACTATGGCGTGGCCGGAGCGATGTTGATCGCGACTCTGGCCACCGGCACCGGCGAGCGCGTCGAGTTTCGTGAACAGGAGTTCGCCTTCGATTCCTCCACTCCACTACTCCCCGCCGGAGCAATCGGTGCACGATTCAGCCGCCGGCTTGACCTCAGCCAACTCAAACTAGAGGCGGGATCCGAACTCTTTTACTTTGTCGAGATCACCGACAACCGGCGGCCCGAGGCGCAGCGCGCGCGCAGCGCGACCCAGCGGATTCGCCTTCCCGGCGGGCGCGGGGCCTCGATCGCTCTGGGGCGTGGGCTTGCCTTGCGGGGCGTGCCGGAGTTCTTCCGCAGCCAACGCCAGATCATCATCGACACCGAGAAGCTGCTCGCCGAGCGTTCACGGCTCAGCCGAGAGGAGCTGCGCTATCGCGCCGAGTCGATCGGTTTCGATCAGGCGGCGCTGCGCCATCGCTACGGCAACATGTTGGGGTTGGAGAGCCAGAACGGCTCGCCCTTGGGCAGGGTGGACAATGCGGCCGGGCCGGGAGCGGACGAGCACCGTGATGACCACGATGAGGAGCACGCGGCACCGCCTACCGAGGCGGACGATGGCCCCAACCTTTCGGGTCGGCTGATCGAGCTGGCGCCCGAGGAGTTCACCCACCAGCACGACTCCGGCGAGATCTCGACCTTCTTCACCGACGCGGTTCGATCCAAACTACGCGCCTGCCTCGCCGCCATGTGGGAGTCGGAACGCCGGTTGCGCACTGTCCAGCCACGCGCCGCGCTACCGCACGAGAACGAGGCTCTCACCCTGCTCAAGGAGGTCCAGCAGGCCGCCCGCGTCTACGTCCAGCGAGTCGGCTTCGCGCCGGCGCCGCTCGATCCCGCCGGCAAGCGGTTGACCGGCGAACTGGACAAGATCCGCAGCCGGCGCCTGCGCCTCACCGGCGACGGCTCGCAACCGCCCTCCGAGATCGAGCTGGCGCTCCACCTGCTCGCCCAGTTCGATCGCGGCTTGGATCCCGCCCAGAGGCAGCGCCTGGTCGGCCTGCTCGACAGCGCCGGCCGCGAGCTTGCCCGCCGCTCGCTCGACGATCCCCTGACCGAGATCGGCGCGTTGGATGATCTGCGCCAGCTCATCGAGAGACTACGAACCGAAAACAGCGGATTGGGAGGCCCCCTGCCGCCCGTAGCCAAAGTGGAAGCGGCGCTCTGGCGCCTCCTGGCCCAGCCCCAACCCCGCCCGGTTCGCCGCCGCCCCTCGGGCGTTGGAGAGCTGTGGTCGGTCTACCGCGACCGGCTGGCGGAGGGAGGATGAACGGCATGGGGCTGATGGCGGTGACGGGATGGACGGCGCCGGGATGGACAGCACAGGTATGGACAGTGGCTAAGCCCAGTCTGGCACCAGCGCTCGGTTTGGCCGGATTGCTCCTTGCCGCCCTCCTGCTCACCCTAGAGCTGCGCCGAAGCCGCGACCGCAGCGTCCCTCGCCGCATCGTGCGGGCGAGTGCCACCCTCGGCTGCGTCGCGGCGCTGCTCCTTCTTTGCCTGCGCCCCGCCCACTGGGTGGATACGGATCCGCGGGCCGGGGTGCTCTTCACCGCGGGATCGCCCCAGGTGGAACTGACCAGCCGGAGCACTCAACCCCAAGCGGCGCTGCACTTCTCACTCGCCGATTCGCCACTCTTGCCGTCGCCGGGACCGCTTCGCGCCCAGTCGATTCCCGACGCCGCCTTCCTGACTCGCCACTTCACCGACCTGCGCCGGTTGAGAGTGGTGGGCCACGGGCTCGACCCCTGGCAACTCGCAGCCCTCTCGTCACGGCTGCAACCAGGTTCCACTCCCCCACCGTCGCGCGGCCTGGAAAGAGTCTCCTGGCGCCGCTCCTTGACCCTCGGAGAGTCCCTTCTGGTGCAAGGACGCTGGACGGCGGGCGAAGCTCCTGGCCGCCTCGAACTGGTGGGACCCGGCGGTGTGGAGGCGACTCAGCAAATTGCAGCGGCACAACCACAGGCAACTCGGACCTCGCGGTTGGTTTCCTTCTCCTTCACCGCCAAACCCCGCACCACTGGCCGATTTCTCTATCGGCTCCGCTGGCGGGCGCTGGGCGAATCCTCGACCGGCGACCCGGCGGCCGGCGACATACCCCTCGACATTGCGGTGAGCGAGCCGCAGCCACCACGGCTCCTGTGGCTCGAATCGGCGCCGCGCTTCGAGACCCGCCATTTCAAGAACTGGCTGGCGAGCACGGGGGGGTTACTCGCCCTGCGAACCACCATCAGCCGCGACCGCTACCGCCGTGAACGGCTGGGAGAGGGGCCACAGCCACCGGCGAGGCTGACCAGCGAAAGGCTGCGCAACTTCGATCTCGTCGTGGTCGACCGGGACTCTCTGGCTGACCTTTCCACCGCCGAGGTCGGCGCTTTGCGACGCGAGATCGGCGATCACGGCCTCGGTCTCTTGCTCTTGCCGGTCGGCGAGCGCGAGCCCTCCACCTCCCGGCTGCGCCGGCTGAGCCTCGACATCGATACAGCCCCGATCGAGGATCTCGAAGAGCTGGCGGTGCGGCTCGAATGGCCGGGAAGCGAAGAGAGCACGCCCGGCGAGCCGGCTCCGGTCTTGCGCATCCCCGCCCGCGAGTTCGCCATCCGCGGGGCGGTGGAACCGCTCGCCTTCGACGGCGCCGGCCGTGCCCTGGCGGCGCGCAAACCGCTGGGTACCGGCTATAGCGGTACCACCCTGGTGAGCGACACCTTCCGCTGGATCCTCGAAGGTGCCGCACCCACCCATCACCGCTATTGGAGCCATCTGCTCAGCAGCCTCGCACGCCCGAGGTCCGGGCAGCGCTGGCAACTGCCTGCCCAACCCTCCCTGCTCGACCGGCCGATGGAACTCGTCTTGTGGTCGGCGGTAGAGAGCCCGTCGGCCGAACTCCTCACCCCGGCCGGCGAACGACTCACCGTGGCGCTGGCACGAGACGGGTCGCGCCATGGCCCAGGGCCCCATCCTTGGCGAGGGCGCATCTGGCCGCGCCAAACCGGTTGGTACCACCTCGCGGCAATAGAATCCGGAGCCGCCACGGACTTCTACGGCCAGCCGGGAGAGCCCTGGAGCAGTTGGATCGAAGCGCAGCGCCGGCAGGCCACCGTACTGCGCGCCTTTCGCGACGCGGCCCTGCCCAGCCGGACCGCCACCGCCGGCCACCAGCGCCAGCGCCGCCCACTGCCGCGCTGGCCCGCCTTTCTCCTGCTTCTGGTGAGCCTGACTTACCTCTGGGTCGACGAGAAACTGAAACAGATCACCGTTTCTTAGCCCCGGCGAAGCGCTTGCGGGCGAACTTCTCGTTGGCTTCCGCCGCCGACTCCTGGAGCTTCTTGGCCACTGCCGGATCGATCTTGACGCTGACGCCGCGCTGGGTCTTGAACTGGCTGGTCACCCCGATCGGCGAGTGGCCGGTCAGCTGCTCGAACATGACAAGCGCCGCGAGATAGGTGCCCAGCTTGGTCGGGTGGAAACCGTCACCGCCGTAGAGCTTGAGGGACTTGTCGCGGGTCCAGGCCATGCGCCAGGCTTCGCCGGCCGGGAAGAGCAACCCGTCGATGTTGTCCGCCGCCATCTGGTGCGACTCGCTGACCTGGTCGAAATACTGGAAACGTCGGGTCGGAGGCCACACCATGTAGACCGCCGGCTCGCAGCCGACACTGCGGCACAGCTTGGCGTAGCGCGCGGTGTACTCGATCAACGAGGGCCGCCCTTCGGTGGCCGAGGGACCCTGCTGCATCACCGCCACATCCCAACCGCCGGCCTTGATCGCCTTGCGGGCTGAGCCGTTGGGCCAGTGATCGATAAAACCGAAACCGCCGAAGATCACTTCGCCCACCTCGACGGGACCGGCGCCGACCGATTCGATCAGTGCCTTTAGCATGCCGGGAAGATCGTTGGAAGCGGTCAGGCTATTGCCGATGAACAACACATTGAGCACATCGGGGTTCTTGGGCGGACGAACGCGGAGCTTTTTTCTGTGATGAGCCATCAGTACGAAGAGGAGCAAGCAGATCGCTATCAGAATGAGCCAGACAGGATCGAATCGGAGTCGTGAGTTCAACTTGGATTCACGCATAGCCGGCACACCATACCTCACTCCACCGTGACTACTGAGTCCACTGCTTCAGCCAGCGCAGCACCTCGTCATGCCACTGCATGCTGTTGTTGGGCTTGAGCACCCAGTGATTCTCGTCGGGGTAGTACAGGAGGCGAGAGGGAATGCCTTGCCGCTGCAAGGCGGTAAAGGCCTGTAGCCCTTGGCTTTCCGGAACTCGGTAGTCGCGGCCACCCTGGACGACGAGCATCGGAGTCTTCCACTTGCTGACGTGCTGGGCCGGGTTGTGCATCTCGTGCTGGAGCGGATTGCCCCAGTAGGTTCCCCGCATATCCCACTCCGGGAACCACAATTCTTCCGTCTCGAAGTACATCGAGCGGGTATCGAAGACACCGTCGTGGTTGACCAGGCAGTCGAACCGATCCGGCCAGTTGCCGGCGATCCAGTTGATCATGAAGCCGCCGTAGGAGGCGCCGAGAGCGCAGGCGCGGTCCCCGTCGATCCACGGGTAGCGCGCCAGCGCCGCCGCCAGCCCCTTCTGCAAGTCTTCCAAAGGTTTGCCGCCCCAGTCACCTCGGATCGAGTCGGTGAAGGTCTGGCCGTAGCCGGTCGAGCCGTGGAAATCGACCATCACCGCGGCATACCCGGCCGCGGCGTAGCTCTGCGGGTTCCACCGGTAATGGAAGTGGTTGCCGAACGAGCCTTGCGGTCCGCCGTGGATGAGAAAGGCGAGCGGATACTTCTTGCCGCGCTCAAAACCGGCCGGCTTGACCATCCAGGCGTGGACCGTCTCGCCGTTCCAGCCGGCGAAGGTGAACTGCTCGGGCTCGCCCATTTCGATCGGCGCCAACTTGTCGGCGTTGACCTGGGTGAGCTGACGCATACCGCAGCCGCCCACGCACCATGTATGGAGATCCGCCGGCGCGGTGAACGAGTCGATCTGAACCACTACCACTTTGCCCACCGGCCGTGGCGAGCTGACATGGCCATCGGCGATCAGCCGCGTCACCTCGCCGCTGGCCACATCGATGGCAAAGAGCGAGTGATTGCCCAGGTCGTTGGCCGTGGTGTACAGGGTCTTGCCGTCGGCCGAGAAGGTCAAGGAACCCGGCGAGCGATCCCACTTTGGGGCCAGCTCGCGGCTCTTGCCACTGGCCACGTCGCGCAGTACGACGCGGAAACGATCCGCCTCGTAAGTCGGCCGCTCCATCGCCAGATAGGCGAGGCTCTCACCGTCCGGCGAGAAGACCGGGGCGGTATCCCAAGCCTGGTTCGCCGCCGTCAGGTTGCGCGGCGGCGAGGATCCGTCCGCGGCCACCGAGTAGAGATCAAAGTTGGTCGACCACGGTTCGGTCTTGCCGGCGATGCGGGCACTGAAGACCATCTCGCGCCCATCGGGGCTGAAGGTAAATTCCTCACTGCCGCCGAAGGGCTTCGAGGGCACATCGGCGTCCAACGAACCACTGAGATCGATCGGCTGCGCCCCGTCCTCGTCCAGCTGCAAGCTGAACAGGTGCGAGCGGCGGCCATCCTTCCAGGTATCCCAATGGCGGACGAAGAGCCGGTCGTAGGTCCGGCCGCTGGTCTTGGCTTTCTCCGCTGCTTCGAGCCGTTCGACGGTGCACTCGAGGCCGGCGCAGTCCGGGAAGACCTCGAGGCTGAACCCCAGCCGGTCGCCGCTCGGCGAGACTTCGAGGTTGCCCACGTCGAGCGGAAGGTCGGTCACCTGAACCGCCTCACCCCCGGCCATCGGCAGGCGCCAGACCTGCGACGATCCCGAGCGGGTCGAGAGGAAGAAGAGACTCTTGCCGTCCGCCGCCCAGCGGGGGTTGAAGTCGCCGGCTTCGTGCGTCGTCAGCCGCCGTTGCGAGCTGCCGTCCAGCGCCACCATCCACAGATCGGTGCGGCCGCGGTCCGCCTCCAGGTCGGTGCTGCGCAGCACATAAGCGACCCAGCCACCGTCGGGAGAGGGCTGGGGATCGGACAGCCGCTCCAAGGTCACCAGATCGCCGGCGGTGAACCGGTTCGACTCCGCCGCCACTGCCTGCCGCGGCAGCACGATGGACAAGACAGCGCAAGTGAGGGTCAACAACGTGGCAGCTCGCATCGGCATCCTCCCTAGAGGTTTGGTCGCATTGGGGGTGCAGATGATAGCGTACCGCCGCCCCAATCTCCCCCTCGCCCCCCATTCAAGATGAGCGACAAGACCATCATCGTCATGCCGGCTTACAACGCTGAGCGGACGCTGGAGCGGATCGTCGCCGAGATTCCGAACCACTTCGCCGCTGAGCTGATCGTGGTCGACGACGCCAGCAGCGACCGCACGGTGGAAATCGCCCGCCGTCTACCGGTGACGCTCATCCAGCACGCCGAGAATCGCGGCTACGGCGGCAACCAGAAAAGCTGCTATGACGCAGCCCTCGAGCGCGGCGCCGACTACGTGGTGATGCTCCATCCCGACTACCAGTACGACGCGCGGATGATTCCCGCGGCGGTTGGCGTCCTCAAGGTCGGCGTCTGCGACGTGGTGCTCGGCAACCGTATCCGCACCCGAGCCGAGGCGCTCGCCGGCGGAATGCCGCTGGTCAAGTACCTGGCCAATCGCGGCCTGACGCTGATCGAGAACGTCCTCGCCGGCCAGAATCTGGGCGAGTGGCACAGCGGCTTTCGCGCCTACAGCCGCGCCGTCCTGGAAACGGTGCCCTACCGCCGCAACAGCGACAGTTTCGTCTTTGATTCACAGTTCTTGGTGCAGGCTGTCGATGCCGGTTTCAAGCTCGGCGATGTGCCGATCCCGGTCCGCTACTTCGACGAGGCTTCGAGCATCGGCTTGCTCTCCTCGTCGAAGTACGCCATCCAAACCTTGTGGACCTTCGCCCGCTGGTACGGCCACCGCATCGGCCTGCGCAGTTCCCTCTTCTCGGCTGGGCGACAGAGTCAGCACCCCACCCAACCGTGAGCCCGCGGAGATGAGCGCCGCCTCCAGCACCGCGGGAGAGATGAACCGGCGGCAGCTGTCCACTCTACTCTCGGTCTTCCTCGCTCTCTTCTCAGCCCTGCCGTTTCTCGGCTGTGGACCTCGCTTGGAAGGCACTGCCGGCCACACTCGGGGGGCCAAAGGCGAGCGCATCGTTCTGATCACGGTCGATACCCTTCGCCAGGACAGTTTTCTCGGTGCCGCCGGCCGAGAGACGACCATGCCGCTAACCCGCTCCCGAGCGCAAGCCGGAGCCTGGTTTCCCCATTTCTTCGCCGCCACTTCCAGCACCCAACCTTCCCACGCCTCGATGCTGACCGGACTTCACCCGTGGGAGCACGGCGTCAGTCGCAACGGTCAGCGGCTGAGCGATCAGGTCGAGACGGTCGCCGAGTTGCTGCACCAGGCCGGATGGTCCACGGGAGCTGCTGTCGCCTCCTTTCCGCTCGCCGCACAGTTCGGTTTCGACCAGGGCTTCGAGTTCTTCGACGACCGTTTCCACCACGACTTCGGCACCACCACTTGGGGTGAACGTACGGTCCCGCGGCGTCGCTTCTACAACCTCGCCAAGCGCATGACCGACAAGGCGCTACACACCCTGAGCAAGCTGGACGGTGACCGGCAGTTGCTGTGGGTACACTATTTCGATCCGCACGCGCCCTATGGGAAAACCGTCGGCCAAGCGGCACGACCCATCGATGCCTTCGCCGCGCTGGCCGAGAAGCTCCCCGTCGATCCCGTTGTGCAAGAGCTGCGCGATCTCTATGACCGCGATGTCAGCGAACTCGACGGGCAACTCGACCGATTGTTGGAGCGCCTCGAAGAAGATGCCGACCGCTTCACTACCCACATTATCCTCGCCTCCGATCACGGTGAGAGCTTCGGCGAGGACGGTTAGCTGGGTCACGGCAAACGGATAAACCGAGAGCAGTTGGTGGTGCCCCTGTTGATTCTCTCCGCGCGGGTCGCACCGGGACAACACGACGCGGTGGTCGGCTCCGTGGATGTGGCAGCCACCATCCTGGCCCTGGCCGGCATAGACCACCCTACCCTCGGCCGCTCATTGCTCGCACAAGACCTACGTCGCGCAGCGGTCTTCGGCATGCGGCGCACCTTCGCCAACCATCCGGTCTACGAAGAGAGAATCAATAGCGAGCCTGTTCTCCTTGACGAGTTGGATTTTTACGCCGTGGACAGTCACGGACAGTTGCAGCGCGGCAACGGTCGTAAGATCGACCACGCGGAGAGGCTCAGTGCCGAGGAGGAGCAACAACTGCTGGCGCTCTTCGCTCGCTTCGAGAGCCGCCTCAGCAGTGTCTCCTTCGGCCTTGATCGGCTCGACGAAGAAAGTCGCCAAGCACTCGCCGCCCTGGGCTATGTTGACTAGGTTTACCAGAACCACGCCATGAACACCCTTCAACGCTATCTGCGCACGGCGCTCAGCTGCGCCCTCACCTTGACCCTCCTCGGTTGTGGCCAGCCCGCGGCATCGAGTTCCGGCGCTGGCGGCCAGCGGATCGTGCTGATCACTGTCGACACGCTGCGCCAGGACAGCTTCACGGACTCCCCACAGCGCCCGACCTCGATGCCGCTGACCGCCGGCCGCGCCGCCAGGGGTGCGAGCTTCACCCGCTACTTCTCCGCCACCTCCACGACGCTGCCGTCGCACGCTTCGCTGCTCACCGGGAAGCACCCCTGGGAGCACGGCGTCAGCCGCAACGGCATGCTCCTGCCTGAACAGGTCGACACGGTGGCCGAGCACCTGCAAGTCCGCGGTTGGGAAACCGCCGCCATCGTCGCATCCTTCACCCTGGATGGGCGGTTCAACCTGGACCAAGGATTCAACCACTACGACGACAGTTTCAAGCTGAAGGTCGTCGGCGGCCGGTGGCGAGGAATCCGCCTTCCCCAGATACGCCCTTACGACCTGGCTCAGGCGGTTACCGACAAGGCGCTACAACGGTTGCAGTCTCTTCAGGGCGAGCGCCAGTTCCTCTGGTTACACTACTTTGATCCACATTCTCCCTACGGCGACTCCGGGGGCCAGCATCTGACCTTGGCCACCGCCTACGACGCGGTAGAAAAGGGGAGACCGGTCGCGGAGGAGGTCGCCCGTCTGCGCGCGGCCTACGATCGCGATGTTCGCGCACTGGACCGGCAACTCGACCGACTCTTCCGGCAGCTCGAGGAGGATACCGCTCGCTTCGAAACCCACGTCATCTTCGTCTCGGACCATGGCGAGAGCTTCGGCGAGGGTGGTTCCCTGGGCCACGGCAAGCGGCTGAGCGCAGAACAGATCGTCGTCCCCCTGTTCATCCTCTCGCCGCGAGTCGAGGCCCAGCAGCGGGACGATGTGGTGGGATCCGTCGATGTCGCCGCCACCTTGCTCGCCCTGGCGGAGACCAATCACCGCACCTCGGGGACCAGTTTGCTCGCCTCTCCGCGCGCCGGGCGCAGGGCCTTCGGCATGCGGCGCACTTTCGCCAAGCCCTACGCGGATCGGCGGATCACGGGAGAGTCGTTGCTGCTCGAACCGTTTCGCTTCTACGCCGTCGATCGCACGGGCCGGATCTTTCGCGGCAACCGGACGAACATCGACCACAGCGAGACGATCAACGCCGAGAGGCTCCGCGCACTGCATACCCTGTTCGGCTACTTCGAAGATAGGCTCGAGAACTCAGCGGCGCCCTCGACCCTCGATGCGGAAAGCCGCAAGGCGCTGGCAGCACTCGGCTACGTGGACTAGGCCACTCCTCACCGCATCCAGGTCCCACACCACGGCACGCACATCCTGGGCCATCGGTTCCCCCCACTGCTCCTTGAGCAGGCGAACCATCTGGCGGGCCTGCCGTCGATAGCGCTCCGCCTGATCCGGCCGGAAGATCGATCGACCCTCCGGATGCACCGGACGGCGCTCTTCGGCGGCGAAGTCCAGGTAGACCGCCAAGTAGCGACCGCGACTGGCCAGAAAGGCCCGTGGATCGGCCGCGCTGAGGTTGCGAAAGTGAAGCGGTGGTCGACTCAACGGCCGTTCCGGCGAAGCGACGACCAGCGACCTGCCGAGACTCTGCTGCTGAACCGCAAGCCCTCGGTTGAGTCGCCAACGGCTCGGCCAGGGGAACACTAGCAGCGGCCCAGGTTCCGGCAGATCGGCGAGCGAAGAGGGGAGTTCGATCGGTTCAATGGCCGGTTGGTAGAAGGCCACATAGTCGTTGCTCTGGGTGAACGACGAGGTGGCGTAGGAGCGGCTGAGCAACGGCCCGCGCACCAGCAGCAAGAGGACCATGGCCACGGCGGCCAGGGTCACCCCCCGCGACAGAGGGCCGATCGGCCCCGAGGAATTGTCCCGGCCGGCTTGGTCACCGGCGCCAAAAGGAAAGGCACAGACCCACCAACAGAGAACGATCGGATAGCCGACGAGCCAGTAGCGGTTGAGCACCAGCGGGTGAGCAACACCCTTGGGCGACAGCGCCCAGACCACCGCGACCTGCGCCACCACGGCAACCAGGCCGCGCGCCGCAAAGAGCTTCTGCCGCGCAAAGAGCCGAACCAATCCGACCAGCGCCAGCCCCCAGAAGAGGACCGAGAGAAGGGCCGAGGCCGTCCCGGCTTGGAGGTACCAAACCCCGAGCAATGCTCGACCATCGATCCTGCTCCCCCCTTCCTTGCTGGCCAGAACCTCGATCAACGAGCCCAGTGCGGGGCCGATCAGCGCCATAATGACCACAGCGGCGAGGAGACCGAAGCCGACAAGAGCCGGCCAAGGCAGCGGACGTTCAGCCGTTGAACCCCCTCCGCTCGCCCCTCGGTCCGCGGCTCTACCTTGGGATGCCCCAGGCCGCCGCTGTAGAACCTTGCGCACTACCTCAAAGAGCCACGGCGAGAGCACGAAAGGGGCGGTCACCAGATGGAACCAGACGGCGAGGCCGGAACTGACCGCCCACAGCGCGGCCCAACGCTTCTGCCCACCCTCCACCCAGCGGTCGAAGGCCATGAAGGCGACGAAAGCCAGCAGGACGATGGGCATGTACGGCCGCGCCAAACGGCTGTAGAGCACCATCAAGGGCGAGATCGCCACCATCCAGGCGAGCAGCTGGGCGCGGGCGCCGCCGACCCGTCGCCAAGCCAGTAGCGGGATGAGAAGCAGCGCCAGCAAACCGCTGAGCATCGACGGCAGGCGGACAGCCGCCTCGTCCAGGTAGCCGCGATAGTCGATCACCAGGTGGTAGAAGGAGGCCAGCGGAATACAGGGATCGGCCTGGCTGTAGGTGCGCACGATTCGCGCAAGCGGATAGCGCACCGCCGCTCGCACCGCATGCAGTTCGTCTCCTCCCAGGATCTGGTCGGGCAAATTCCACCAGCGCAGCAGCAGGCCCACCAGGCAGGCGGCAATCCAGACGAGAGCTACACTTCGACGCCGCATGGCCGGCATCTTACACAGACCGGCCCGCCGCTCGACCCCTTCCCGGAACCGTGCAGCCACAGTCCGCGTGCATCGGGGTACGAAACTGTTAGATAATTCCGCAAGTCACAACAAAAGAGAAGCGAACGCCACTCGCGATCGCCCCCCTGGAGGAAAAAAACGGACATGCGGCACCAGATTCTCGGCACGGCTCAACTACTCATTCTGCTCTTCTCACTCGGCGCGACGGCGACACAGCTCGCCGGCCAGACGATCGTCCAGACACGCGGTGTCGACTCCAGAGTCGACTACGCCGAGCTGGAGAAACTGGGCCCCTGGGATGATCGCAACTACCAGCTGACCTTGGAGGATCTGGCCTTGCTCTCGCCGCGTGAGGAAGAGATGGATGCCGCCATTCCCGTTTTCTATCGGGTTGAGTTGCGCCAGCGCTACCCGGAACTCGAAGGGGTGCGCTATTACCCGCGGAGCGCGCTCAACCGGTTCTTCATCGAGCACGACGGCTATCTGGTGGACGGCAAGATCTACCGCGCCTGGAAGCGCCAGGGTGAACGCAAGAAGGTCATCCTGGAAGACGGCATCGACCTGGACGAGATGGCCCAACTCAAGCTCAGCGGCGAGGCCCGGGTGACCAACCCCACCGGCGGTGCCGAATCGGCCATCGCCATCAAGCCGACCGATCCCAACTTCGTCATCGCCGGCAGCAACGGGCCGGCTTCCGGGCAGAATATGCACTTCTCCTCCGATGGCGGCGCCACCTGGACTTTCGCCGGTGGCCTCCCCCTGGGCAGCACCTGTTGCGACCCGACGGTCGGCTGGTCGATCGACGGCAGCAAGGCCTACACCGCCACCCTCGGCAACGCCGTCTACTTCTACCGCTCCGCCGACAATGGGCAGAGCTGGACCGACCTGGCAAGCGAGCCGGGCAATGACCCGCGCCGCGAGATCGACTCCGGCTTCGTCGACAAGGAGTACCTCCACGTCGACATGCACCCGACCTCACCGCACGCCGACAACATCTACCTGACCTGGCACAAGAGCAACCAGATGCGATTCTCGCGCTCGACCGACCTGGGACACACCTGGAGCCCCGTCCTCAGCTTCTCCAGCGCGCCACAGGGAATCGGCAGCGACATCACCACCGACAAGAGCGGCAACGTCTACTACCTCTACCCCGCTCTGGCGCCGGCTCAAGCGATCACGCTGCTCAAATCGACCGATGGCGGAGCGACCTTCGGTCCTCATTCGACGGTCGCCGCCACCCTCGGCGAATTCGACTTCCCGCTACCGGCGATGCCCAACCGCCGAGTCTTCATCTACGTCTCGGCCGACGCCGATCTAAGCAACGGGCCGTATGCCGACAGTATCTACGCCGCCTGGACCGACTCCACCGCCACGACCGGAGGCAACGCCAGCAACAACCACGGCCGTATCCAAGTCGCCTATTCGCGCGACGGGGGCAACTCGTGGACGGTCACCACACCGCACGAGACGGCGGACGCTCAGAGCGTCGACCGCTTTCACGAATGGCTGCGCGTCGGCCCCGACGGCACGGTCTACGTCATTTTCTACGACACCCGCAACGAGCCCAACCGCACCGGTGTCGACCTCTACTACAGCCTCTCTACGGACGGTGCACAAAGCTGGAGTACCCCAATGCGGCTGACCTCTGTGCTCTCTCCCCAGATCAACGACTTCTTCGAGTGGGGCGACTACAACGGTCTCGACGTGGTGATGAACGACCTGATCGCGATCTACACCGACAACCGTAACGAGAGCGGCGGCGCGGCCGATTCGGTGGACGTGTACGCCGCCGGTACCCAGGTTGGGGCAGCCAATGAGATCTTCTCGGACGGCTTCGAGAGCGGCAGCACCACGAATTGGACTTCCACCACACCGTAGACGCCCACTCCGACCTGATCTTCCGGGCCGTACCCTCCTGCCGCGACTTTCCCCAAGTCGTGGCTGAGAGTCCGGCCCGGTTCCTGGTCTTGCCGCCGATTGGAATGTGATAGCAACCGGTATCGTGATCACTCCGCGCCTCGCCCCTCTCGCCAAACTGCTTGTCGCCACCCTCCTTGCGGTGGGATTCGCCTGTACCCCCCCCAAGGGCGAGCGCATCGTCCTGATCACCCTCGACACCCTGCGAGCGGACAGCTTCTTCGGCTCGGCCGAGCGACCCTCCAGCATGCCGCGGACGCTGGCCCTGGCCGCACGAGGAGCGATCTACGACCACTTCTACGCCGCCACCTCGGTGACCCAGCCGTCCCATGCCTCGATGCTCACCGGCTTGCACCCCTGGCAGCACGGCGTCACCCGCAACGGCCAGCTGCTCAGTGGCGATGTCGAAACCGTCGCCGAATCTCTGGCCGCCGCCGGCTGGGAAACGGGGGCCGTCGTCGCCTCCTTCCCGCTGGCCGGCAGCTTCGGATTCGCTCAGGGATTCAGCTCCTTTGACGACCACTTCGACCATCGCCACCCCAGAGAGTCCTGGGAAGATCACTCCATCCCAGGGCAGCGCTTCTACAACACCGCCGAGACCATCACCGACAAGGCGATCACCCTTCTCGACCACCTGAAAGGGAAGCGCCAGCTGCTCTGGATCCACTTTTTCGACGCCCACTCCCCCTACGGCGATAGCGCTGGGCTTGAGCCCATTCGGATGGTGCAGATCATGCGGCCGATTCGCCGCGGCCGACCGGTGGAGGCCGTTCTCCAGCGCGCCCGGCGGGCCTATGAGGCCGACGTGGCGGCGATGGACCGGCAACTCTCCAGGTTGCTGAGCCGCCTTGACGCCGATTCAGATCGATTCACCACTCACATCGTCGTCGCCGCCGACCACGGCGAGAGTTTCGGTGAAGGCGGGGCGCTGGCACACGGCAAGCGGCTCACTCCCGAACAGATCCGGGTACCGCTCTTCATCCTCTCGCCGCGCATCGAACCGGGCCGCAAGGAGCGCATCGCCGGCTCCGTCGATGTCGCCGCCACCCTTCTCGACCTCGCCGGTCTGCCCCACCGCGGACCGGCGCAAAGTCTGCTCGCGCCCCCCTTGCGACCCGCTAGCGCGGTCGGTATGCGGCGCACCTTCACCAGGGTGGTGAACGAGGAGCGCAGCGACGGCACCAAGATTCCGATCCTCGGCCACCGCTTCTTCGCCGTCGGCCGCGATGGCCGCCTGGTCCTCGGCAACGGGCAGGAACTCCTGCCGGCTCCGACCTCCTCCACGCTGTCGCGCGCTGAAGGTGACCGGCTGTTGGCGCTCTTCGCGCAATTCGAGCAGCAGCTCGACTCCGCCCACAGCCTCTCCGCGACAGATGACGAAAGCCGGCGAGCATTGCGCGCACTCGGCTACGTCGATTGAGTCCGCTGGCTGATGAAGCCGGAGCACCGCGGCAGCGGTCCAGCGGCCTTGAGCGTATAAACTGCTGCTATGGATGGGGATTCTCGGCGGGATACCTACGACGTAGTCGTCATCGGCGGAGCCTTCTCCGGCGCCGTCTTCGCCACCCTGCTCCAGCGATGGTTGCCGCAAGCCCGGATCTTGATGGTCGAACGCAGCCACCGATTCGACCGCAAAGTAGGCGAAGCGACAGTGGAGATTTCGTCCATGATGCTCCACCGCGTGCTCGGTCTGAGCGATCTGCTGGCCCGCGAGCAGCTCCCCAAGCACGGGTTGCGCTACTGGTTCGCCGACAGCCCCGGCTGCCCGCTTGCCGAGATGAGCGAGGTGGGTCCGAGCGAGATCCCACGCCTGCCCTCGTTTCAGCTCGACCGCTCGCGCCTCGATCAGTCACTGCTCGAACTGGCGGCGAGCGTTGGCGTTGAGGTCGCTCGGCCAGCCGCCGTGGAGGGGCTAGACCTCGGGTGGCCGGTCAGCACCGTGACCCTCTCCGCGGCGAGCGGCGAACGTACCGTCCGTGCCCGCTGGGTGGTCGATGGCTCCGGCCGTCAAGCCGTGATCGCCCGCCGCAAGAAGATCCTACGACGCACCGAGGAGCATCCCATCGCCGCCGCCTGGGGGCGGTGGGAAGGGGTCAAGGATCTCGACGGAGTCGAGGTCTTGGGCGTCGACCCGCGACGACCTGCCCTGCCACCGATTTCGGGATCTCGGCGCCTTGCGACCAACCATTTCTGCGGCTACGGCTGGTGGTGCTGGATGATCCCTCTACGGGGAGGCGAAACCAGCATCGGCCTGGTCTATGACAAGCGCCGCTTCCGGTGGCCCACCGAGGGCGACGCCATCGATCGCTTCCACGACTTCGTCACCAGTCAGCCGGGGCTGCGCGAGCTTCTCGCCGATGCCGTTCTCGACGGTGCCGACTTCCACTCCTACGCCCATCTGCCCTACCGCGCCGAGAAGTACGCCGAGCCGGGGTGGGCGCTGGTCGGCGACGCCGCCGCCTTCCTCGACCCCTGGTACAGCCCGGGTCTCGATCATGCCTCGATCAGCGTCTACGCCACCGCGCGGCTGATCGAAGAGGATCTCAGCGGCAAGCTGGCCGCCTCCGGCGCCGTCGAAGCGGCGGTCGAGGAGCACAACAGCCAGTTCGAGCGCTCCTACCACCGCTGGCTGGGTGCCCTCTACCTCGACAAGTACGAGTACATGGGCGACGCCGAGCTGACCGGCGCCGGTTTTCTGCTGGATACCGCGCTCTACTACATCGGCGTAGTCACCCCGCTCGACGCCGACATCGAAGAGATGCGCTACCCCCTCTACGGCAAGGACCTCTGGCAAACCTCCGCCGCCTTCCGCTTCATGCGCTTCTACAACCGCCGCCTGGTCAAGATAGCCCGCCTGCGCCGCCGTCACCGCACCTACGGGCGCAGAAACCGCGGTTGGCGCAAGCTCAAGAAAACCGCCACCGTCGGACTCGGCGGCGGAATGGGAATGCTCCGCGCCGGCCTCAAACTCTGGCTGGCAGCCGAGTTCAACGCCCTCTTCCTACGTCTTCGCCGCCGCCCCCGCATCACCGTCGCCGAAGCGGTCGGCCAGGCAACCGCTGCCAGCGACCCAAAAACGTCCGCCGAGCCAGCAGGGTAGCCCCGCCGGAATCAACTCTCGCGGTAGGGACCGAGATAGGTGCCACCCTAAAGTTGAAGAACAGGTGCCACCCCAAAGTTGACCGGTGCCGCCTCCCCCTCTAGCGCAGCGCCGCCGCCTCGAAGATCTTGAGCATCTCCGCTTCCCCGGGAGGGTTCTGCACATGGAACTCTGCGGCTGGCGGGTAGTCCGTGGCCTTGATCCGCTGGGCTGCCGCCGCGAGGTCATAGGGGGTGTGACGCAGTTCGAGACCCGGGCCGAGAAGTGTCCAGTAGGCGCCTGGCTTGCCGAAGGGCATGCCGACGCTGCCCGCGTTGACCACGCGCACGCCGCCGATGGTGCGGTCGAACTGCATGTGGGTGTGGCCGCAGACGACCAGGGCTGCGTTCGTCGGCTCGAAGATCGGCCGTAGCCGATCCTCAGCGGTGATCTTGGTGAAGAGTTCGTTTTCGTCGCGCGGCGTCGCATGGCAGAAGAGGACCATTCCCAGCCCGCCGAGTTCCAGACTGAGGGTCAAAGGCCAGCCGGCGAAGGCCGCCAGGTGCTCCGGCGCCAGTGCGTCGGCTACCCAACGCATCGCTGGGTGAAAGCGTTCCGGGACTCGGGTCAGCTCTTCACCGCGGTGTTGCGCGAGGATGTTCTGTTCACCATTTCCCGTGATGAAACGGACCGGCACAGAGAGTTCGAGGAGAGCCGCAACCGACTCTCTCGGCATCGGCCCCGGCACGATGTCACCGCCCACCACGATGAGATCGACCTGCTCCTCTTCCACCTCGGCGAGGACGGCCTCCAGCGCCGGAAGATTGCCGTGGATGTCGTACAGCGCAGCGACTCGCATAACTCGCTCCTCACCTTTCCCTCGACCGGAAGGCCCAGCCCAAGAGCCATCTTCCCATTCGAGCCAATTCAGAGCCATCTTGTCAGTTCACCGCGAACGCCGTCGTGTCCCCCACGCTGGCGAAGCGCCGGCCTGCCCTTTCCCTCACCCTTTTCGGGCTAGTTGGCCGAGCCTCTAGAGAAGAGTCGCCAGTCTCGAGGTCATGAACCAAAAGAACATGTCGAGGAAGACGCTCATGATGGCGAATCTGACCGCCGTGTTGAGCCTACCGGAGAGACCCAGTACGCCTGCTCGATCGCCCAAGACGAGGCACGCGGTGCTCTGGACGGCCAGCAGCAGGCCCAGAGCAATCACCGCGGCGACACCAAAGCTATGAACGGACTCGAGGCCGGAGTCGGTCAGGCCCTCACCGAGTGCGAGCAGCCGTGCGTTAAAGCCGAGAGTTGCTTCCAGCGCCCAGGTCAGCAAGGGAACGCTCCACAGGGCCGGCGATGGATCAGGCAGCAGCGTTGACCTGGCGCCGTTTCGAGGGTAGCGCCAAGGCAAGAAATCTCGGCGGCGCCTGGCCCTCGCGCCTATCGCCGCGCCGACGGTGAAACACTCCACCACCAGAGTGAGCAGAAAGCTCATGGGGAGATCGCCGTGAATCGCCTGGCCAAAGACCGTATGCAGTATCTCCGATGACATCAGAGTTTTCCTTAGTCCTCGGGCAGTTCCGTAGCGGTCACTGAATTCAAATCTTCACCTCACCCGTTGGAAAGCCGATCCTCGCCGAGATACAGACGATGCTCTGACACCTAAAGAAACCCGAACTGCCGAGGTTTGGGGGAGCGAGTGTTGCAGGTGCCACCCTAAAGTTGGAGCTACAGGTGCCACCCCATTGTTGATTGGGGCCGCAGGATCCTGGGTGCTACGCCTCATTCATACGGCTTCCGGGTATCCAAGAAATCGAACTTCTTGAAGTCGGTGTCGTGGGTGTAGAGAGTGCGGATACCGTGCTGGTGAAGGATCGTCGCCAGATGGGCGTCGGGGACCAGATTGCCCCGGACGGGCCATGGTCCCGTCAGCCCGGCGTAGGCTTCCAGAAACCCGGCCTTTTCGGACAAGGCGCGGACCCGCGGGTGGGCCAGTAGTTCTCGTAGATTCGCCAACGCCTCTCGGGGTTGGAGAGGCGCGTCGAAGATTCGTGGGTGCGTCGCGATGCGCAGATAGGCCATCGCCGTCGGCCAGGCCAGATAGAGCATCTCCGGTTCCGCGAGCTTCTCCGCCAAGAAACGCTGCGCCGGTTCACACTGCGGAGCGGAGCTGTTCGAGGCGTGCAGCAGAACGTTGGCGTCGATCGAGTAGCTCACCGGCTCTCGGGCCCGACCAGAGCCGCGTAGAGCGCCTCCTTGTCATCAAGGTCGATGCGAGCCCGCATCGGCTTAGCGATCCAGGTCAATGTTGCCGGCGCTGCGCTGTCTTCCTCATGCGCGAGCAGCGCCTCACCCAGCAAAACGGACACAACCTGCCCCAGCGAACGGTGATCTCTGCGCTGAATCCGCTTGACCGCATCCAGAATCGGAGCGTCGATATCGAGGGTCGTCCGGCTCATGGCATCAGATGTTAGGACCTCTCACATCGGATGTCAAAACTATCGCCTAAGGAGTGTCAGTCAAATAGTTGGCACGGCACGCAGCGCGGATAGAGCTAACGTTTGAATGGTGTCTCCACACGATAGCGTACCTCGGTATTGCCGGCGCTGAGAACCGTAATTCGAGCGCCCTTGAAGATGATTTCAGTTGGGACGTTTGGGGCAACGTCGTACGTAACTGTCTCGGCTCGCAGTTCGGCTGGACCGGAATGAGTTGGTTTTGTGTGAGTCATGCCGCGATCTCGGCATCCTTGTCCATCAAAGCATCCAGTTTCTTTTTAGCCACCTTGGCCCAGCCCTGCCAGGCCGGTAGCTGCAC
>JAJRVQ010000178.1 GCA_024277255.1 Acidobacteriota bacterium
GCTCTTCCTTGCGAAGGCACCGCAGGATCGCCTCCTCTCGCTCACCAACCGACAGTCCGCTCTTTCTACCCATCGCTCGTCCTCCTTGGGATCCCTGGATCCCTAACGCTATCCCAGGTCCCAAGAACTCCGAGCAAGACAAACGTCGTACGTAACCTCCTGGGTGAAAGCAGGCCGAGCTAGATCATCGCCCGTGAATTCTCTGTACGTCAAACGAAGAACACCGCCCCCTACGCCCTGGTACAGGAGTTCGTAGCTACCCTCGCCGCGTACCGCCGACTCAAGAAGCTGCGGGCGCAGCTCGTACCTAAGGCGAACGCTGGGAGGAGTCGGATACTTCTTGAAGAAGGAGGGCACGAGAAAACCGTTGATCTCGCGGAAACACACTGCGGACTTGTAGATGGCTCGGCCTAGCAAGGTTTGCTTTATGGAGGTGTGGGCCTTGGAGCAGCGCATATAGACCGTAGGCTTGCCAGAGTCGGTGAGAAAGAAGTTACCAAGCTCAGTCCCGACTGGTAACTGAACCCCCTTCCGTCCTTTGAAAAAGAACTCCTCCTTGAGTACGGCGAAATTCGTAATGAGCCGGAGCAGTGTCTGATGACGCTCCGAGTACATCGCCTCGCCCGGCCCAACAGAGCTCTCACCAGATCCAGGCTCAGGGGCACGCACGGCCACTACTTCCGTCTCAACCGAGAGCCATGGGTAGCCAGAGGACCCGGCCTGGAGAATCTCGTTGACCTTTTCGCCGGTTGCGTGGATAGACGCTGGTCCCAGACCCAAATAGACCACGGCGGCGAGAACGATCAGAGTTCGGCGTCTGCGCATAGTTATTCTTCCACGAGAGGCGAAAACTGATTGTCGCCTAACCGACTTCTCTCCGAATTCTCCGTCTACAACTCTCGGGCGCTTCAGCGACGGCCGAAAGTCTGTTCGCGGTTTCTCAGTGGACAGGCCAGCTCCTTGCTTGTGCGATTTTCCATGGATTCTAACCTACTGTCCAGGGCGGTGCAAGCCGCCTGAACCTTGTCGGATAAACGGGGAGTGGGGGCGTCGGATAAGGCTTATGCCGACGGGAGCTTCTGCGGCAGGCTGAGAGTCCAGGAGAGCCTGAGTTTTCGGGCTTCTCGACCGAATGGCGGATTCCGGCCGGCGCGCGGGAGTCGGGTAAGCGGATGGAGTGTGGGTTGGCAGGAGCCTATGCGGATAGGCGGAGGAGGATGGTTGGAGCGCGCTGGAGCGCTGCAAGGTATTGATTTGCTTGACCTTAGCCCGATCTTTCCGTCTCCGGAGTGCCAGTCAAATAGTCGGTCCGCCATCAGTTCATTGATCCTACTGTCCCTTTAACAACTTGGTATCTAGCCATTTTCAGCTCCTATCCAGTGAGTATGCCTAACGTGGCTGCGGATTAGCGGTGGCAGGCGGCGCGTAGCGCCGTTCGACATCCGCTGCATCCGCTTGGTTCGGCGTCATTCTTCGTCAAGTCCCCAGGGCCCTTACGAGGTGAGGCAAGCCCGCATCCATGATGCCCCGCATTTCCTCAGCGCACTTGCGGTAGCGGTCCAACGTGGTTTGGTCGGAGCCGTCGGGCCAAGGGTCTTCGACATCGCCTTCTGACCCGAAGAATTCTCCGAACAAATAGGTCTTCTCGGTGGGCAACAAGTCCCTGTGAAGGAGATTGCTCGCCATGACCAGGATCAGATCAGCGTGCTTCTTATCGGCGTCGCTGATGGGCCTTGGAACATAGTCCTGTAACAGGTGTGAGCGGTCACCAAAAACCGCCGCATTCCGGCCACTTCGCTCGTTTCCGTGAATTCAGCATCCTCGTCGTGCGCGGGAGCGCGCGACTTCGGGGTGCAGCCGTGGGCAATGGGCTAGCTGGGTTTGCGCTGAATGCTCTGGTGGGGAAAACTACGGGGGACGACGCGATTGAGTTAGCAGCTCAGTCGCCCCCCGTATAGGCCTGAGATAGCTCCTCAGACTCGTTCAGTATCTCGGTTGTCGCAAGGCAAGTCCAGGCCTCAAGGAGGTTGTGGACTCAAGCCTACGCCCGGATTGCCGCCGATTCTTCTGCGATCACTGTCAGCGAGAGGTGACGCTGTGCTCGTGGTGCGATCGGAGGCAGCGCTACTGCTCTACGCCGTGCGCCCAGGCGGCTCGCCGGCGCAGCTTGCGCGAGGCCGGTCAGCGCTACCAGCAAACGGCTCGTGGACGGCGTCACCACGCCGCTCGGCAATGCGCGTACCGGCACCGGCAGCGGCAACGCGCCAAGAAAGTGACGCATCAGGGTTGCCGCAGCGTAGAGCGGTCTGAGACGGTCGCGGCATGGACGAATTCACCACCGATGGGTCCACCCACGCCCTGGATTCTCTGCTCGGGCTGCCAGAGATGGTGTTTGCCCTTCGTGCGCGACGATTTTCTGCGCATCAGACGGCCTCGCGTCGCCAAGCGTTGGAGAGCCGGTCATGATCTCGCAGGAGATGGTGGCTGAGATTTGCCGCCTCTTCGAGGTCGAGGGCTGGCGTCGTCACACCATCGCGCGCCAGCTAGGCCTTCATCACAGTACGGTGGATCGAGCCCTGCGCCGTGCGGGTGCCTTGCCCGAGAGGGGCATCGCCACGCGGTGGCGCTCGACGCTGGATCCCTACGTGGCCTTCGTGCGCGCGCAGTTCGAGCGCTATCCGCGCTTACCCGCGAGCACGCTGTATGGGATGGTGCGCGAGCGCGGCTATCCGGGCAGCGAGGTGACCTTCCGCCATCGCATCGCTTTGCTGGGGCTGCGTCCCCGCGTGGCTCCGGAGGCCTTTCTCACCTTGCGCACCCTGCCCGGCGAGCAAGCCCAAGTCGACTAGGCACACTTCGGCCAGCGCAAGGTGCCGGGAGGCCAGCGGCGCCTGCTGGCCTTCATCATGGTGCTCAGCTACTCGCGGCGAATCTTTCTGCGCTTCTTCTATGACGCCCGCCTGCCCAATTTCCTCGCCGGTCACGCCCAAGCCTTCTCCTTCTTTGGCGGTGTGCCCCGCACCCTGCTCTACGACAACCTCAAGAGCGCAGTGCTCGAACGCAAAGATACAGCCATCCGCTTCCATCCACGGCTCACCGCGCTGGCCAAGCACTATGGCTTCCTGGCGCGACCCGTGGCGCCCTACCGAGGTAACGAGAAAGGACGGGTCGAGCGCGCCATCCGCTATCTGCGCAGCTCGTTCTTTCCCTTGCGCGCGAGCTGGACGCTGGAAGCGCTCAATCGCGACGCGCTCCTCTGGTGCAAAGGCATCGCCTCCGAGCGACCCTGGCCACAAGACAGGCGGCGCAGTGTCGAGCAGGCCTACCGCGAGGAGCGCGGCCATCTGCTGCCGCTACCCGATGAGCCTTTCCCGAGCCATGAGCGCCTGCCCGCGAAGCTGCGCCGGTCGCCCTACATCCGCTTCGACGCCAATCGCTACTCGGTACCTCACGATCGGATCGACCGGGTGCTCGATGTCGTCGCCGACCTGGCGCGCATCCGGGTCTTTGACCGTGGCGAGCTGGTGGCTACGCATCGGCGCTGCTGGGGCAAGGGACAAACGGTGGAGAATCCCGCTCACATCGACGCGCTGTGGCAAGCCAAGCGCCGGGCTCGCGTCCACGCTGGCCAGGATCGCCTGAGTCGTGCTGTGCCGCGCGCGCAGGAGCTGCTCAGCGCCCTCGCGCGCCGTCAGCGTCACCTCACAACCGCGGTCGCCCGACTGCTCGAGATGCTCGACGCCTACGGCCGCGACGAGCTGCGCACCGCGATCGAGGAGGCGCTGGAGAGCGGATCGCCCCATCCCGAGGCGGTACGACTCATCCTTGACCGGCGCCTGCGAGCACGCCACGAGCCACCGCCCATACCCGTGCGGCTGCCCGACAATCCCAAAGTGCGCGACCTTTCGGTGATCCCGCACCGACTCCAAGACTACGACCCCCACGACGACCCAGAGGAGGCCTCATGAACGACCTTGAAACACGCGCCAAGGCGCTCAAACTCCATGGCTTGCTCGCTCACTTCGACGAGATCCGCGAGGAGCCCTGGCTGAGCTCTTTGCTCGACTGGGAAGAGCAAGAACGAGGTCGCCGGGGCCTCGAGCGGCGGCTGCGCCGCGCCCGGCTCGGTGCTTTCAAACCCCTCGCCGATTTTGACTGGTCGTGGCCCAAGAGAATCGACCGCGCCCAGATCGAAGACCTCTTGCGCCTCGAATGGCTCGACACTCCGACCAACATCATCCTGGTCGGACCCAATGGCGTCGGCAAGACGATGCTGGTCAAGAACCTCGTCCACCAGGCGGTGCTCGCCGGAGCCACGGCGCGCTTTCTCACCGCCTCGGAGCTGCTCAATACCCTGGCCGAGCAAGAATCCGGGGCCAGTCTCAAGCGCAAACTCGCCCTCTTCACCCGGCCTCACCTCCTGGCCATCGACGAGATCGGCTACCTCGCCTACGACACTCGCCACGCCGACCTGCTCTTTGAGATCGTCTCGCTGCGCTACGAGAAGCGACCCACCATCATCACCACCAACAAACCCTTCGCCGAGTGGTCCGAGGTCTTCCCCAACGCCACCTGCGTCGTCACCATCGTCGACCGCCTCGTCCACCGCTCCGAGGTCGTCGCCATCGAAGGCAGCTCCTTCCGACTCAAAGAGTCCAAGGAAGAGGCCAAGCGCCGGGCGCGCAGTCGCGCCCGGCGAAGCCGAAAACCGGCCAAGACACCGTGACTCGCAACGGCTACATCCAACACGTACTGCGCTTCTACCTCAATGCACCCGACACGCCCGACAAGCCGCGTCGCGGCGACAGGACTCTAGCCGGGCAATTCCAAGAGCAAGGTGTACCCCTCGATCTCATCGAACACGCCATCGCCCTGGCCAGCCTCCGAAGAGCACTGCGACCGGCCAGCGCCGACCCCCTCGAACCCATCCGCTCCCTCGCTTACCTGCGCCCCCTCATTGAGCAGCTACGACAAACCGACGCCGACCCCAGCTACCGCCACTACGTCGCTGAACGTTACGCCAGCTTGAAGGTGTAGGAACGAGCCGAGTCGGAAACGAGCGAGATGACCGGAATGCAGCGGTTTCTGATGACCGTTAACAACAGGTCATGTCCATAGAGCTCGCGAATAGCCACTCTGGCGGCATGGGAAGGCTGATCCTTTGAAGTGTCCATCAGGGCACGCCCCTCCACCACCAGACCCTCTAGCTCCGGCGCCTTCTTTTCGATCAGCTTCTCAGCGATCGCCTTTGCCATAGGGTCACGACAGGTACCACCAGTGCTCACGAAGATCAGCAGCCGACTCTTTCGACCTCGTATTCCAAGGCGACGAAGCAGCTTGCCGAACCCTGTGAAGAGCCACCTCCTACCACGCCATCCTGTCCACCAGTCGACTACTAGGCCGGACACGACTGCTACGATGACAGCCGCTAGGATCTTGCCGATCACCTCAATCATTTCGGTTCTTCAAGCTCGCTGCGTGACGCCGAACGTTCCGGTTCAGCGGCGGGCCGCGTAGCGGACCATCCGTTGCAACCGGTTGTTATGCAGCTCCGTTCACGCAAGTTCGCGTTCTACCGAAAGCAGGCATGCGAACGGGTTCGCCCGAAGTGATTCCCGCTTGTCCACGTTGTACATGGCCCCGGTAGCAATGAGCGAAATCCCCGCACCCGCCAAGAGCGCCGTAGGGACCGCCAGTCCCGCCACCACCAGCATCGTTGACAACCCGGCCGACAGGAATCCGACTTTCAGAAGCCCATCGCCGAGCCACTTGATCCTTCGGCCTTTCAGCGCGGCCTTGAGGTTTCCGATGGCGGGCACGACTTCGTCTGTGTAGATCTCCGAAACGCGCTGGCGAAGGGCTTCCGCTGAGAAGTCCGCCTCAATCGAGGAAGCAAGTTGTTCAACCTTCGTTCGGAACTGTGCGAACTCGTCTCGGTGCTTCTCTCGGACTTCGATCAACCGATCAATCGGCGTATCAGGAGCCACGGCGATTCGTCCTATCGCCAGATTAGCAAGCATTCCAGGGACTAAGTGCCGAGGCATGCGATGACGTGGGCCGAATGCCTCGTACTCGCACCAGTGCCTCCAACGCGGGTGCATGCCCCACGGAATTACTCCATTCAACTGAGCGTCGAAACGCGCTGATGCGGCGAGCCTGTCAGCTGCAGTAAGAGAAGTGAGCAACCGCGCTCCAACTCGATCCGCAAGCCAGCTTGCGAGAAGAGTCATGTAGAAGTTGGCGAACTTTTCATCCACGCGGAGCCAGTCTCCACCGCGTTCAGAGTTGGCCGCCAGGTCGTGGAGAACGTGTCGAATCTCGAAGGGCAGCATCTCCGGGTGGATGTCAGCAAGCCGCCCAAGCTCGTTCGGGAACTTTTCCACGTGGATGTCGCGCCTGTGACCTCCGTGGCCAGCGATCAGAAGCTCCGCACCCTCGGCAGAGCCCAAGTACGTCAGGACATCTCCCGCGAGTTCTTCGATCTCATCCATTCCTGAGTGAACGCGCAGAGGCACGAGGAACTCAGCGTCCTGCAACGCGCGACCGGTGTCGGTGGAGTAGGGAGCGTCAACCGACTCCGGGACGATCGTGCGCACAGAGTCCCAGTAGAGGAGCGCGGTCTTCAAACACGTCTCATCGCGAACGTCGATCCACGGGTAGTAAAGCGCTTGGCTCATGGGCTACCTCACCTCTGCATTGGGGCTGGCCGCCCAACCGACTTCTCTCCGGATTCTCCGTCTACAACTCTCGGGCGCTTCAGCGACGGCCGAGAGTCTGTTCGCGGTTTCTCAGTGGACAGGCCAGCTCCTTGCTTGTGCGATTTTCCATGGATTCTAACCTACTGGCCAGAGCGGCGCAAGCCGCCTGAACCTTGTCGGATAAGCGGGGAGTGGGGGCGTCGGATAAGGCTTACGCCGACGGAAGCTTCTGCGGCAGTTGGCGGGAGTACCAGATGGGATGAGTCGGTCGGCCTCCCTGCCATAGCATCCCGCATGGCAGTTCACCAAAAACGCCTCATTCTAACCCGTGCTCCATCGACTCCAAGCTTTCGCCACCGCTGCGCCGCGTTCTTCCGCCTGCCCAACGACTTGAGCTCACTGGGAATGCCGGGCGCGAATCGGGCGGTATTGTCCAGTGCAGCGACTGGTTATGCGGAATCTCCTCTCATAGGCCTGGCCCTGCGCCACGACTCGTATGCCACAACGCCAGGACCTCGACCGTCTCCCTCTCTGGCACAGATCGGTAGTAGAGATAGTAACTGACTCGCCCAAGGAGAACCCTTCGAACGCCTTGAAGGCGGACGTTTCTAGCGACCTCACCGATGCCAGGATGGTTGCGGATGAGCGTGAATGCCGAGTGTAGGTCCTTTTTGAAGGAGTCACCGGCTGCCGTGCGATTCTTGGCCCACCATTCGACGGCCTCGACGATTGCCGCCTCGGCCCTTGGCACGACCTGGATGCGGAAGGATGGTGGCACAGGAACCCTACAGCCGGGCTAGGAGGTCATCCCCATCCACGGACATGCCGGCATCGGCTTGGCCGATTGCCTCCAGGATGGCTTCCTCTTCAGCTGGCCCCAGCTCGAAAGTCGCTTGATTGTCTGGAGCAAGGACCGTTACCGAAGCCCCTTCAGGGATATGAGCTCCCTCGGGAACCACGATTCTGCCGTCAACCACTTGTCCTGTCATGACTACCATGGACTCATGATACTACGACGGTCTACTTGCCTCGACGAGGTCTACGGAAGAATGATCGCAGGATTCCGCATAACGCCCTGCCGATCAGCGGCGACGCGAAGCGTCGTCGGCTGCATCGCCTGGTCGGGCGGCTCGTCGGGGTTCCGCGAGCGCCCCCTCTTCCACGGATTCGCGCTCGGGGTGAAAGCGGCCAGATCTCAGATACATCGGCCCGTGAAGGGCGTCCCAGGTTGCCCGCCGCGCGGCCTCAAGCAGGAACTTGAGTTCGGCGTCGTCTTGGTCACTTCTGATCTTGATCGGCAAGTCGCAAACCTCCCTCGTCGCTAAGCCAAGGATACCACCGGTCGGGCAGTGCCTTGTAGAGCGTCCCGAAGAGCCGCAGGCCGCGGTCGAACCGCCGCCTGATGTCTGCCTCTGGTACGGAGTGCCCTCCGGCGGCCACACGCGTGGCCACACGCTGCACAGCGTAGTCGGCGGAGGGCAATTCTATGAAATGGAGCGTCGTTCGGTATCCGCGGGCGGCCCAATCTCGGAGCCGCGACGCGTACAGGGTCGACGAGAGCGTGGTCTCGACCGCGAAGCTCGCAGATCGGCGCTCGAGGTCACCCATCCTGCGCAGCAACTCCCGACCTGCCGCGACCGGATGGGCGAACTGGACAGCCTCTCTCTGGATCTCGTCGGCGTTGATGAATTCGGCGTCTGGGTACTGCAACCGCAGAACCTGCCGAGCGAATGTTGTCTTTCCTGCACCATTGGCTCCCGCGATCAGGATCGCATCAGACACGTCGCCGTCCGCCGTTCGTGATTTGCTCCTTCATTGTACGCCCAACGCCTTGGCGATCAGCGGCGCCGCGAAGCAGCGTCCGTCTGCATCGGCTTGTTAGACCTCATCGTCTTGCCCAATGTCGATGAGATCTCCGATATTATTTATAAACTTGGCACCCCTGCAAAGCCCTCGCTCCTCACGGATTTCGATTTCGATCGAGTCGCAGACGATGCGATGAAAGTGATACTCAAGCGCAGCGGTGCTGAGGTTAGAACCAACAGCCATGGTGCCATGCTTGGCTGCGCGATTCATCCACTTGCCGCGCCCGGCGTGGATTCTTTGCACGGCCTTGTCGAGGTGGCGTACTGAGGACTCAGGCAAGGTGTCGCGATACTGCCGATACACAATGACCGCAGAATCGTACTTGGCGGCTACCGCTTCGCACCATCGCCTTGCAATATCACTGATCACTAAGTCAGAGTGTCCGCGTCGAAGACTAGTATCGGTCTCGCTCGGCGGTGCGTGGTGAAAGAACTCTGCCTGAAAGTCAATCAGACGCTGAAGGCGTGAGCTGCTGGACGGACTGGAGGTAGGCGGTGCCAGCCGCCTAAGTACCCAAGGGCGTTTCTTGTACTGACGTAGTGTTTCTTCGCCCCACAATTCTGTATCAGCCCGCTGATGGCAACTCGCGCAGAGGCAGATAAGGTTCTTCAGGGCGTGGTCTTGGGTTTTCGACCATGCCCGAATATGTGCACGCTCAAGCGGGGATGGATCTCCACACACAGCACACCTATGCCCGCACTCTATCAAGAGATCTCTAATGGTGCTCCGAGGAATGGCAGGTCGCTTGTCAGGCATGATCCAGTCCCTCTGTAGGCCTAGCCGACTTCTCTCCAGATTCTCCGTCTACAACTCTCGGGCGCTTCAGCGACGGCCGAGAGTCTGTTCGCGACTTCTCAGTGGACAGGCCAGCTCCTTACTTGTGCGACTTTCCATGGATTCTAACCTACTGCCTAGGGCGTTGCAAGCCGCCTGAACCTTGTCGGATAAGCGGGGAGTGGGGGCGTCGGATAAGGCTAACGCCGACGGGAGCTTCGGCGGCAGGCTGAGAGTCCAGGAGAGCCTGAGTTTCCGGGCTTCTCGCCCGAATGGCGGATTCCGGCCGGCGCGCGGGAGTCGGGTAAGCGGATGGAGAGTGGGTTGGCCGACCTCGGTGCGCCAGTCAAAGAGTTGGTGGCCTACCGCAGCGCCGCTTTCTCGAACATCTCGACCATCTCCGCCTCCCGCCGGGGGTTGCGCACGTCGAATTCGGAGACTAGCGGATAGTCCGTGGCCTCGACCCGCTCGGCCGCCGCCGTGAGGTCATACGGAGTGTGACGCGGATCGACATCGCCGTCCAGCAAGGTCCAGTAGGCTCCGGGCTCCGCGAAGGGCATGCCAACACTGCCGGCGTTGACCACGCGCACGCGACCGATCCGGCGATCGAATTGCATATGGGTGTGACCACAGACCACCACGGCCGCCTGGGTCGCTTCGAAGACCGGCCGTAGCCGCTCCTCCGGGGTGAGCCGCGTGAAGATCTCGAAGTCGTCGCGAGGGGTCGCGTGGCAGAAGAGCACTGTCCCCAGTTCGCCCAGCTCTAGGGTGAGAGTCGCCGGCCAGTGGGAGAGTTGGGCGAGCTGTTCTGGGGTCAGTTCTTGGGCAACCCAGCGCATCGTCTCGTGGTAGCGCTCCGGGACGCGGGCCGGTGTTGAACCGTCGTGCGTCGCAACCACGTCCCGGTCGCCATTGCCAGCGATGAAGCGCACCGGGATCGGGAAATCCAGAAGAAGCTGGAGCGACTCGCTCGGCATCGGGCCGGGAACGACGTCACCGCCCACCACGACCAGATCCACCCGCTCCCGTTCCACTTCGGAGAGAACAGCTTCCAGGGCCGGCAGATTGCCGTGGATGTCATACAGCGCGGCAACTCGCACTCTTCAAACCTCCAGTTGTCCCCCCATCAGACCAGCTCGCCGCACTGCCGGTCAAATAGTTGGGGAACCGTGGAGGCGACGGGCGCCAGAGTTCATGGGCTGTTAATTCATCGTTGGTAGCGTCTCTCCACCGACGGTTCGACGACCGCAACGGCCCACGCCGCAATCATGTTGAGCGCTACCACCAGTCATCCACTCCCTACCTCACCGCGATCGACCGATCTTCCGGTATCGGTCGGCGGCTCCACATGGACCCAGGTCCTTGAAGCCTCGCTGCTCCTCGGATTCTTCCTCTTCTATCTCTTCTCTTTCTCCCCTTCGAGTGCCGTCAACGGCCCCACGGAGATCTTTGGGCAAGACAGCGTCTACATCCTGAAATATCTCGATCAGGCTAGGCCCTACCGCTGGAATCCGCAGAGTCACCTGCTGTACCACGTCGTCGTCGAGCAGGGCTTTCGCGTTTGGAAGATCTGGGCTGGGCCGGGTATCGATTCAACCTACCGTTACCTCAAGTTCTTCACCGCCCTGTGTGGTCTCGGATTCCTGCTCACCATGCGTTGGCTATTCCGCGAGCTGCGCTTGTCGGATGGCGCGAGCGTGGTTCTCTTACTCCTCACCGGTGTCTCAGTTTCGGCCTGGTTCCACTTCGCGGCCTTCGAAACCCACAGCCTGGCCTTGCCCATGCTCGGGCTCTACTTGGTGGCCCTGGCCCGGATGCGCGGCCGGCCCATCCGCTCACGGGGTGACCGACTGTTGCTGATCGCGGCGTTGGTGCTGTGCGGCTTGACGCGCGTGGATCTCTTCCGCTTCGCGGCCACCAGCGGCCTGCTGGTGTTTCTACCGCCGGTGAGGCAACGGTGGCGCACGCTGGTGGTCGATCTGGCGATCGTCGGCCTGCTCGCGGTCGGCGGTAGCACGCTGCTCGCCAAGGTCTACTTTGGCGAGCTGCACAACGAAGCTGCGAGCAGCGCCTTACAACGCCACGACCGAGGAAGTCTCAAGGATCGGCTGTGGCGGGTATCCAATCTCTCGCCTGGCCCGTTGTGGGAGGTGGGACGGGCAGTGTCGCTCTACAGCTTACTGATGCCGGTGGAGCCCAGCCCAGCCCAGCGTAGTTTCTTTGCCCTCCCGAGGTACGACCACGATCCGCTGCGCTCCGATCGGCCCAAGTACAGCTCGACCGGCTTGTTTCTCCAGCCCATGCTCAACTTGGCCGACAATGCTCTGTCGCTCCTCGCCCTCACCGCCACTCTTCTTGTTTTCGGCTGGACCATCGCCCTCACCGCGCGCCGCATAGTGACGGGAGATCCATTTCACACCCTGCTCGCGGCCCAGGTTATCGGTGGCTGGCTCTTCTACACGCTGTTTAACCCGTTCGAGCCCTTCTTGTGGATCGTCGAATTCGTGCCGTTTTGGATCGCGATGCTCGCCGACCATTCTCGCGGGCGAGATCGCCAACACTGGATTGGTCTCGCCGCCCTCGCCCTCTTGGTCGCGACGCACAACTTCTTCGCTTTCTACCTGCCCTTCCGCTGAGGCGACGTTGGGTGTCTGACGCTCGGTTAGGCCCGCGACTACAACTGCCTCCGCTCTCGCGACCGGGCGTCGTGAACGAGTTTCCCCGAGTGCAACTGGCCCCGCATCGCCCGGTCGCGCCACGCTCCGGTGGAGTCGTATAGGGGCTGTCGCGGATCGACGGTCGAAAGAAGTACGCCCGCGGTATGACGCCGCAGCCGACCGCTGATGATCCCGTCGGCGCGAACAAAGAAAGCTGGCCAGCAGCTATAACGAGCCGAAGAGTTGGCGCAACTGATCCAAACATGGCTGCTCGCCGCAACCCCTTGCATGGTCGCCGGCATGGTGATCTCGGGATAGGTGGTGCCCCGGTTGTAGCGCTGAAACGCAACGCCAACCTGGTTCTGCATAGCCTTGAGCCTGGCGGGTGGAACGTTGGCGGCATGGAACGAGTGAAAGATCAACTGCACGCCCTGCCGCTTGTAGTCGCGAACCAGTTCGGGATAGCGGTACTCATGGCAGATCAAGACGGCACAACGCACGCCGCGCAGGGTGAAGAGGGTGGCGTGGTCGCCGGGGGTGAAGAGGGCAAGTTCCTCGGATTTGCCCGATCGGTCCCCGGCGCAGAAGCGCTTGTCGTAGCGGTCGACGATCGCTCCTCGATCGTCGATAACGTAGACGCAGTTGTGCGGTTTGTGACGCCCGGTGAGACGATGGCTGGAGCCGAGGAGCACCCAGAGCCGTAGCTCGCGCGCAAGCTGCATCACCTGCTGCGTACTGAGTTTGAGCGCCGCCCAATCGAAACTCTGGAAGGTGTCGAAATCCACCCCCGCATAACCGGAAAGAGCGCCCTCACAGAAATGGACGACGTGGGCGCCGCTCTTTTTGGCCTGACGCATCTGTCGAAGCACATGCCGCTGGTTTGTCCGCACCTGAGCGCTGACCGGAAACTGGCAGGTGGCGACGGTCAGTTTCAACTCTTGGTCGCCCCCTCTAAATCGAGATCGAGCCCTTGCGAAAGTCGGTCTTGCCGAGCCAGGCGTTGATCAGGGTCGGCTGGCCTTCGGTGGCGGCTTCTTGGGCTATGCGCAGGGTGACTGGGGTTTGGCTGGGATCGTTGAGCAGGAGGCCCTTACCGCCCCAGCCTTCGGCGACGGCGTGGTAGTCGGTGCGGGCCAAGGTGGTTCCTAAGTCGGTGCCGAGGATCTCGACCTGTTCGCGGGCGATCTGCGCCCACGAAGCGTCGTTACCCACCAGGGCGATCACCGGAATTTGGTGGCGGGCGAAGGTGTCGAACTCGGCCAGACTGTAGCCTGCGGAGCCGTCGCCGTAGAGGATCCAGACTTCGGCCTCCGGCCGGCAGAGCTTGGCCCCCAGGGCGAACCCGGCGCCGACGCCGAGGGTGCCGAAGACGCCGGGGTCGAGCCAGCGTAGCGGCCCCCGGGGGCTGACCGTGTAGGCGGCGGTGGCCACGAAGTCGCCGCCATCGGCGACCAGGACACTGTCGTCGGGCAACACAGCGTCGACCGCCCGGCACAGGGCGATGGGGTTGAGGTGCTCGGTCGAGGCCGACGCGCGCTCGCCGATCTCACGGTCACGGGCGTCATCTCGGCTGCGCAGTGAGGCGATCCATCCGGCACGTCCTTCAGCCACCTCTTCGGCGGCCGTGGCCAGAGCCACCAGAAAACGGGCCGGATCAGCCAGTACCGCTTGCGTCGGCCGGCGGTTGCGCCGCAGGTCTCGCGGCGAGCGGTTGATCGAGATCAAGGTCGCACCGCGCCGCACGTGGGCGCCGTAGTCCATGCGGAAATCACAAGGGAAGCCGGCCAACAGCACCAGGTCGGCCTCTTTGAGCGCCATACGCCGCTGGTGGCGCATCTGAAGCGGGTGTCCCCGGCCGAGCAACCCGCGCGCCATGCCGCCCAGATAGACCGGCAGGCCGAGTGCCTCCACCGCTGCCACCAACTCGTCTATTCGCGACGGATCGAGCATCGTCTGGCTACCGATCACCAGCAGCGGTTTCTCGGCGGCGGCCACGGCTCTAGCCGCTCGCGCCACCGCGGCCGTGGATGGCTGCGCCACCGGCACCGGCGCCGGACTACCCGCCGGCTCGCCGCCGGGGGCAAACACCTGATCGAGGTGACGGCGCAGGTACCAGGCCAGCGCCTTGCCACCCAACCCCTTCGGGTTGTCCGTCTTGGACCGATACCAACCTCGGATCAACTTTTCTGGATAGAGCAGGTCGACCGGGCACTCGACCGACACCGGCCCCGGCACTCCCGAGGCCGCCGCCTCGAAGGCCTCTTCCACCATCGGTGCCAGATCGCGCACCCGCTTGGCGACGAAGGCCCGCTTGACGTGCGGCGCGAGCAGCGCCGTCTGGTCGATGTCCTGTAGCGAGCCGCGCCCCTTGAGCACCGTCGCCGTGGCGCCGACCAGCAGCACCAACGGTGACTGCGCCATCTGCGCGTTCTTGAGCGCCGTGATGGTGTTGGTGGCGCCCGGCCCGGCGGTGACCGCCGCCACCCCGACCACGCCACTGAGCCGGGCCACCGCGTCGGCGGCGAAGACCGCCGTCGCCTCGTGGCGCACGTCCACCACCCGAATGCCGCGCGCCTCGGCACCGACCAGAATGGGCGAAATGTGGCCACCGCACAGGGTGAAGAGAAAGCGCACACCGTGGCGTTCGAGCACCCGCCCGACGATCTCGCCGCCGGTCATCGACTCGCGTCCAGCACGTGGGTGAGGAGGACGAAGCAGGTGAAGAGTCCCCTGAGGAGCACGGTGGCATCGCGGCGCACCTCAACGGAGACACGCTTCTTGCTACCCTCCTCGCCGTCGAGACGCGCCTCGGCCACCAGCCGCTCCCCCACCACGCAGGGAGCCAGGAAGCGTACTTCGGCTGCCCCCAGCACCACATTGGGATGGTCGACCGCCAGCATCGCGGCGTAGTCCGCCAGGCCGAAGACGAATCCGCCGTGCACCAGCCCCCGCTCGTCGGCCGCCATCTCACCTCGGGTGACCAGAGCAACTCGCGCCCGGCCGGGGCTCAACTCCAGCGGCTCGCCGCACAGCGAGCGGTCGATTGTCAAGTGGGTATGAGGAAGCGGATCCGGCATCGAGACAGAACTCCTGAGATTGTGCAGACGGTACCGTGCAGTATCGCACGTCGCGGCATGAACGGAGGGCTACATCCCCGGCTTGATGAGCAGCGACCGGGCGAGCATCAGCACGCCCACACCCACCAGCAGGGCGGCGGCGAGCCGGGGCGAGCGGGCGCGCAACCACTTGGGCAACGCACCGCCGCCGAGCATCAACAGCGAAAGCGCCGGCACCGTCCCAGCTCCGAAACAGAGCATGCCGAGCGCGCTGTGCAGCGGAGTCGGCATGGTCGCCACCAACACCAGCATGGCGTAGACCATGCCACAAGGCAGAAGCCCCATCACCGCTCCCAGAAGCAGCCGTGCCGAGCGGCCGGGAGCGGTGATGAGCGCCGCCAGCCAGGGACGCTGCTGGACGCTGTCGAGACAGGCGTTGGGCAGGGCAAAGGTCAGCCGCAGCCCGGGGATCCAACCCAGCGCCGCCAGGCCGCTCAACAACACCAGCAGCGAGGCGAACACGGCAAGAGGTCGCTGCCAACCGAGAACGGCCGCGCCGAGGCGAAAGCGCGAGCCCGCCCAGCCGGCGGCGAAACCGAGCAGGCCGTAGGTCCAGATTCTGCCGGCGTGGTAGTAGAGCGCATCGGCCGCCGGACGCAGCATGGCAGCCCGAGAACCTCGACCGCTGCGCACTTCGCTTCCCTGGGTGGAATCGAGCGCCTTCGAGAAGGCGATGAGCAGCGGACCGCACATCGCCAGGCAATGCAGGCTGGCGGCAAGCCCAGCCACGAACAGCGAGCCGAAGAGGACGGGCTGCAGCGGATCGCTCATCTCCGGTTCCCCGCCCATGCCCGCCGATCGCCCGCCGGTGGCAACGCAGCGCCCTGCTCGCCGTCCATGCGAACCGGCGCCGGCTCCGCCGCCCGGCGCAACTTTCCAGCCCCGCGTGACAGGGTGACCACCGCCAAACTCGAAACGACCATCGCCAAGGCGGCGAATGCCGGAGTCAACTTGCCGGCAGCGGCCAAGGCGATGCCCAGCGAATTGAAGCCGAAAGACCAGCTGAGGTTGAGACGAATCCGCCGGCGAACATGCTGGGCGATGGCGAGCAGGTGCACCACTCGATCGAGTCGGTCGGATACCAGACGGACATTGCCCGAGCGGCTCGCCAGATCGCTGGCCGATCCGATGGCGACACCGACATCCGCCGCGGAGAGAACCGGGGCGTCGTTGATGCCGTCGCCGACCGCCAGAGTGCGGCCGCCGGCGCTCTCATGCCTCCTGGCACGCACCCTCGCCACCTTGTCCTCCGGCAACAGGCCGCCGGCGGCGTCTACACCGAGCCGAGCCGCCAGGCGGGCCGTGGCACTCTCGTCATCACCGCTCAGAACTCGACAGGCAACACCTCTGCGCCGCAGCTCGGCGATCACTTCGACCACACCGTCGCGCAGCGACTCGCGCAGATCGAAGCGGGCCAGCACTCGGCGATCCTCGATCAGGAAGAGCGACTTGTCACCGGCTGAGACAGGGTCCAAAGCTGCGGGCTCCAGCCCACAGCGCTCCAGCCACCGCCGGCCACCGAGGCGCAGCCTCCGGCCATCGAGGTGGCCTTCGATCCCTAGCCCGGCAACCTCCCGGACAGCTCCCAACGGCCGAGCTTCGATACCCAGCCTCGACGTATGGGCGAGCAGCGCCCGGGCCAAAGGGTGCGAGCTGCCCGTCTCCAGGCTGGCCGCCGCGGCCAGCGCCCAATCTCGATCCACCCCTTCGGCGACCACCACACGCGCCAGCGCCGGCGCCGGCTGGGTCAGCGTGCCGGTCTTGTCGAAGAAGGCCGTGGTGACCGCGGCGGCCCGCTCCAGGGTCACCGACGAGTCGATCAGAATCCCCGCTTCTGCCGCTCGCCGCAGGCCGTACCAACTGGCCAGAGGCGCCGCCAACCCAAGAGCGCATGGGCAGCTGATCAGCAGCACGCTCAAGCCGCGCAGCAGCCCTTCGGTGGAATCGCCCTGCCAGACCTCAAGCAGAAAAACGGCCACCGCCAGGGCGACCACCAGGGGTACGAAGACCGCGGCAACCCGGTCCGCCAAGCGCTGGATCGGCGGCCGGCTGAGACGGGCCGAGGCGAGTGAGCGCTCCATCTGCGCCAACACCGTCTCATCCGCCGTCCGGGTGACCTCGACGGTCAGCCGGCCTTCGTAGTTCTGTGCACCGGCCAGCACCCGATCCCCCGGCTCGACATGGCGCGGCCAGGACTCACCGGTGAGGCTCGCCTCGCTGAGGCGGCCCACGCCGCTGATCACCGTGCCGTCGACCGGCACCGTCTCGCCCGAACCGACCAGCACCTGGTCACCGACCTCGATGCTCTCCCTGTCGGCCTGCTCGAAAACATCGTCGGGTGAACCATCACGTCGCACGCGGACGGTCGCCGGCAAGACCGCCAGCAGCTGGTTGGCCGAAGCCGTCGCCCGCTGCCGGGCACCCGCTTCGAGGTAGCTACCCAGGGTGACGATCACCAGCACGGTCGAGGCGGTATCGAAGTAGAGACTCCCTTCGCCGCGCAAGGTGTGCACCACGCTCAACAAGTAGGCCGAGAAGACGCCGATAACGATCAACAGCTGAGCATCGATACGCCGCCCCCGGCCTCGCTTGCCGGAAGCCCCCTTGGCGACCAGCGACTGCCAAGAATCGGCGAGCATCGGCATGCCGAGCAACGCGACCACCACCGTACAGAGGAAGAGCGCCAGATAGCTGGCCAACCCGATCAAGCCGGTCTCGGTGCGCTGCGCCTCGGCCGCGAAGAGTTCGCGGGAGTAGGAGAGCCAACTGGCCACCATCACGTTCAGGGTCAGGAAGATTCCCATCCCCAAGCGCAACAACAAGGTCGAGGCCGGTGGCGGTCGCGAGTCGCCGTTGGCGACCAGCGCCGCCGGAGCGGCCAACTGGTGGGCGATCCGGCAGCCGAAGCAGCAAAAACCGACCTGATCCACGTCGCGCCGCGCTCCCGGCACGGGCAGACCGCAGTGCAGGCACCCATCCCCATTCATCACGTTGGGCTCATGGCGCTGGGCGCTGGGCGCTGGGTTCATGGCACAGGGGCGCAGGGGCCCAGGCACAGCCGCGAGCCGCCCCCGCGTTCTATTTTAACAGGACGTTACGCACAAAGTAGGCGATACCCGCGACGAAAAAGGTGATCCAGATCACCGTGGCATACCAGGGGAAAGCGTAGCCCTGATAGCTCAGAAACTTGTGCCGGCGAAAAGGTTGCTGTTGCTTGTCTTGTGCCATGGCTCAGTCGTCCTTATCTCTCATCTCTCGCAGCTCTCAACCGCGCTGCGCGGCTTCCATTCGGTCCACTTCCGCGTTGAGTTCCAGCATGCGGTACTTGGCCGCTTCCAGATCGCGGAACTGGCCACGGAAGTAGGCCCACAGGAAGAGGCAGAAGAAACCCGCCGCGACCAGCAGGTAATTGAGCACCGGCAACAGAAACGAGGACAGTGCGTCCTTGCCCTGGCTGGTGGCGGTGACGATGAACTCGATCAACTTGAAGAGGAAGCCGCTGCCCGCGACCAAGACCATGAAGACGCTGAAGATCCACAGAAACTTGCGCGCTGCCGGTGATGGAGAGGATTCCACCGGAGGCACTACCCGTAAGCGAGGCTTCCATTGCGGACGTTGTTCTGAATCACTCATCGCGCGCTCCTGCCTGTAATCGCCATCGTCATCATCGACCTGCCTGCTCCACCGTCTACTCCGCCGCCTCTTCCGCTCTGCGCGACCGCTCGAGGGTGGACGGTTCGTAACCGGACTCTATATGAGGAATCTCGTACACCGTCTCTTCCAGGCTGGGCACCCAGCTGCCCAGCCACTGGACATAGGCGATGATCGACAAGCCGGTCTTGTTCGGGGTCAGCCCGTCCTCTTCGTAGAACCATGGATAGCTCGGCATCACGCTGACCGGGTTGACATCCGGCGGATTGAAGAAATGGGCCACATGCCAATCATTGGAATGAGTGCCGCCGCGACGGATCAGATCCGGACCGATCCGGCGCGTACCCCACAACGGCGGCATGTTGAGTTCGTTGTGATACTCCTCGGGAAAGCTGCGACGGCCGTAACGGTGCTCGTCGCCGCCCCACGGCCGAATCTGCTGGCTATGGCAATGCCAGCAGGCCTCACCGATGTAGGTTTTGTGGCCGGTGCGTAGCGCCTCGGCGAAGGCCTCTGCGTCGCTCATACCGCCGAAGGCCTTGGTGTAGGCCTCCGGGTACTCGTCCTTGAGGAGGAGGAAGGAAAGCGGCTGCTCCTGCGCCATCTGCTCGACGGTGCGCACCTCCAAGTCACGCACAGAGATCATGGGCAGCCAGCCGCTGGCGACGAACGCAAAGGCGAAGAACAGAATTCCGGCGACCAGAAAGACGAAGCTAAATCGCTCCAATGGAAACCCCCCCTTCTCCACCCTGCTCATACGGGGTGTATTCAGTATCGACGTGCGCTCTGCTGGAAACGAGCGCCGTCATCACCATATTGACCGCGAAACAGGAGAAACCGGCGATGATCGACAGGCCGGTAAAGACACGAGTGATCCAGAACGGACGCATCGACGTCAGGATGGTCTCGCGCGGCACCAAGTTCATCGACATGAAGCCCTCGATGAGCCCGCCGCCGGTGAGCACCAAGAACATGCTGGTCAGCCCCGCGGCGGTAAGCCAGAAGCTCCAGGCGCGCAGCCTCGTGCTCCACCATTCATTGCCGGTCAGCTTCGGCCACAGATGCTCGATCATGCCGAAGATCCAGAAGCTAAAGACCCCGAACATCACCAGGTGAGCGTGAGCCACCACCCAGTCGGTGAAATGGATCACCTGCTGGAAGGTCAGCGTCACCTGAAAAGCGCATTGCAGGCAGGTCAGCGCATAGTTGAAAGCGCCGAGCCAGAACCAGCGAATGGCATAGCTGCGCTTGACCGACCCCTCGCTACCGCGCCAGGTCATGAAGAAGTTGATGATCACCGTGGCGACGACGATCTCGACAGCGATAGTGCTGATCACAGCGCTGTATTGGGTGAACATCGGCACCGGTGAACCCAAGAAGTGGTGCACGCCCTGGAGCGGATAGAAAAACGCTAAGCCCCAGAATCCCACCAGCGACAGGGCGTGCGACCAGATCGGTTTTCGCAGAATGATGGGCACGAAGAAGTACATCATTCCCCAACCCATGGGTGTCACCCACAACCCGACCAGGTCGTGGATGTAGAGGCCGAGAAGCGGCCCGGCCGCGTTGCCGGCCACCAGGTACTGGGGAACGAAGTTGCCCATGATGTAGGTCAGGCCGAGCCAGATGAAGCCGGCCGTGAAGTACCACAAGGTGACGTACATCGCCTTTTCGCGGGAACGCACAATCGGCGTGTAGAACTGAATCCACACCAGGATGGCACCCACCACCACCAGCGGATCGACCCACACCGGAGTCTCGCCCCATTCCACCGCCTGCGCCTCGCCCAAGTGCAGCCCCACGAAGGTGGCCAAGATAATCGCGTTCCAGGCGGCGAAGATCAACCAACCCAGCCGGTTCGAGGCCACCCGCCTCCCGGTCAACCGGGGCACGGTCCAGTAAAGCATCGCCAGAAAACAGTTGGTCAAGAAACCAAAGGCGACCAGGTTGGTGTGAATCATGCGGATCCTGCCCGGCGACAGAACCGCGATCTTCGGCAGCGGCCATTGCTGGATCAGCTGCAGCGAGTAAAACAGGCCGGCGAGCATCGCAATGCCCACCCAGGTGAAGCCGGCGATGGTGTGCCATTTCACCAGACTCTTGTTGGACATCGGCAGTTCCTGCACAGCGGCCTCACCGGCGCCGGCGGAAATCTCGGCATTCAACGAATCACTCATCGGCACAACACTCCCTGAATGAAGGTCGCATGATAATCAGCCTCCGGTCCTGCTCGTGGCGAGCACCGCAGCGCGCGTCGAACTACTGGTACGCAACGACTGGATATAGGCGACCAGATCCCAGCTGTTGCGTTCAGCCAGGCTCAGCCGTTGCGACGAACTCATCTCATTCACCGCCATACCATCCGCCGGAAACTGTGCGACATAGGGTTGCAGAAGTTCCGCCTCCCCGGCCTCCAACGCCTCGAGCGAGCGCTCGAAACCGTTCAAGGTGATCCGCGACAGCGTGTCGCCTCCGAACGACGGCATGATGCTGCGCAGACCGGTGTGGAAGGTCCGGTAGATATCCTCCGGCGCGTTGCCGCCCTTCAGCTGGCCACGGGTGAAGTCAAACGCCTTCTGCGGGTTGCCCCAGGCGTCGGTGTATTCGGTCAGTGTCGCTCGTTTACCCCGACCGTCGGTACCGTGGCACTTCCAGCATTGGGTGGCCAGATAGACCACCCGCCCGCGTTGAATTCGCTCCTCGGTGGCCAGATCCGCAGGGGCGAGGGGGATCGGCACCCGCTTGCGATTACCTTTGCGCTCCTCCCATTGCGGGTAGAAGCCCTTGATGTACTCGATCACCGCGACCTTGTCACCCTCGGGCATCAGCCGGAACGCTGGCATGCTGACCTGGGCTAGCCCACGGTCGATCGTGCGATAGAGATCGGTTTCCAACGGCAGGCTGCTCGAGTCGGTCGAACGGAACTTGTAGATGCCGCGGGTAAAGTCGCGAGGCTTGGTGATCAGACGCTTGGCGGCGACTCCCTGACCGTCGCCGTACTCACCGTGACAGCCAATACAGTACTTGATGTAGACCAACCGCCCTCGGCGCACCAAGCTCTCCCGCTGGTTGTAAGAGGCGTTCTCGCCGGGAGCTACCGTCTCCCACATCGGATACTCGAGCGCCGCCGACGCCGCCGAAGCCGGCTGCCCCTGTTGAGCACTCGGCTCCACGCTACAGCCCAAAGTCATTGCCACCAGCACAACTGTTGCCAGCAACAGTCCCGCCGTTCCCGCCCCGCCATCTCTTCCTGTTTTGCTCGTCATCGTGCTCCTGACTCCCGAAAACCCATACCGACGGGCTCATCTCTTACCGTAAGTTGTGCTATCAAGAATACCAGCGCCACAGCAAAGTGGGCGCCAATGTAAGCGGCTGGTTCCTACAGAAAGAGCTAGGGCGCGGCCCGCGAAGCCGGCCCTTGAGAAATGAAAAACCTCAATGGAGTTGCGGGACTTTACCAGGAGTGAGCCCCGGACGGACTATCCATCGGACTAGCTCAGCACTCGCCGTCGGGTGGGGGCGTCCCACCCCAAGAGGTGGCTCCAGCTCCGCCTTTGACTGCTACATTCTCCTTGATGTCTGACCAGAGTCGTGCCCGCCAGAAGGTCCTGCGGGCTCTGCGCCGCGCCTCTCACCGCTACAATCCGCGCCGCGCGGTGGGCATGGCGTTCTCGCTCAGTGTTCTCTTTGCCGTACCGCTGAGCGGTCTGGCACGGGTCGATCTCTGGTCCGGGCGCCACGCTCTGCTCTTTCGGGCCGTACCGTTCAAGCACGGTCTGGCCGGCGTCATCGTAGGGATCGCTGCCTTCTATGTAGCGACCTTTCTGGTCAACGTAGGAGGCGGGCGGCTGTTCTGCGGCTGGGGCTGCCCCATCGGCCAAGTGAGCCGCTTCGGCGAGGCGGTCGATCAGCCGGGCGCCAAGCGTGGCCAGAGGCTATCGGCTTCAGCCAAGGGCGCCTTGTTCAGCGGCGCCCTGGTGCTCTCGATCTTCGCCTGGTGGGTCGATCTGCGCGTCTTCTGGCAGGGCGGCAGCGCAGCGCTCGCCCTCAGTTGGGGGCTGATGGCCCTCAGCGTCGCCCTTACCTACGCACACGGTCGTTGGTGGCGGTGGGGCTTCTGTATGACGACCTGCCCGATCGGCCTCTACTACTCGTTCGTCTCACCGGCAAAGTGGTTCGGTGTCCACTTCCGCAACGAGGCCGACAGCTGCATCGAATGCGACCTCTGCGACAACGTCTGTCCGGTGGACCTGAAGCCGCGCGAACTGATGGCCGCGACCGGTCCCCGCCCGGGGCTCTCCGTCGCCGACGCGCCCGGCCGCAACCACTGCCTCGAATGCGGCGACTGTGTCCGCGCCTGCGAATGGATCATCGCCCAACGCGGCCAGGAACCGGTGCCGCTTCTGATGTCCTTCTTCTCCGGACCGCAGCGCATCAACCAGGGGGATGAGGTAGCAGCCCAATCGCCGCCGCGTAGCGACCGAGAGCTGTCCGCGTAGCCTCCGCCTCGTCTCCACCCGGCGCCCGATCCGCCTCCTCTCCCTCGAAGCGGAGCGAAAGCACCTTCAGCCGGCCAGCCTTCGTCTCTGCCCGCAAATCGTAGCGGGCGACCAACCGGTCACCGGCCAGCACCGGCAGACAGTAGTAGCCATAAAGGCGCTGCGCCACCGGCTTGTAGATCTCGAGAATCTGGTCGAAGCCGAAGAGCTGCGCCACCCGCTTGCGATCCCAGAGGACCGGATCGAACGGCGAGAGGAGCACTCCGCGGTCGCGGCGCGGGCGAGCCCGTTCCAATCGGGCGGCCAGTTCCAGATCACGCGGCTTGATCCATCCCGCCGCCGGCCGCTCGCCCTGCCCAGATCCTGCGAGTACAGCCTCGGCCCGCACCACCTCGCCCGCCTCCTCCATCTCGGCCAGTGCAGCGCGGACCTCGGCCCGGCAGTTGGCCAGCCGCCAAGTCGCCGCCAGCGTCCCTTCACTCGCCCAGCCATGGCCATCGAGGGCGAGACCGAGGAGGAGGCGCAACGAGTCGTGGAAGGAAAGCGCCTCACCCAGATAGGGCTGAGGAATCACCCGCTCCGGCAGATCGAAGGTGCGCTGGAAGCCGCTGCGCTGGCGAATCGCCAGCTTGCCCACCAGCCAGAGTCCCACGGCGACGAACTTCGACACCTTGTAGTCCCAGAAACCGCCGCTGCCGCCCCCTTCCAAATCCACCGAACGCAGCGGCCCCTCACCCCGCACCCGCGCCACGATCTCGCGCGCCATCTTCGGCTGCTCGTTGAGCAGCTTGCCGTAGTGCTTCTCGGTCAAGAAGGCGCGACGCCGAAAATCGAAGGCCGGGTAGAGCTCGATCGGCATCCAGCTGGCCTCGTGTCCCCAATACTCAAACAGCGGTTCTCCCGGCTGCAAGAGATCCTCGGCGAGCCTTGGCTCGAAGCCGGCAAGCCGTGACAGCAACACCAGGCCGTGGCTGCGCGCCCCGGCGATCGAGATGGTGTCGAGCTGCAAGTAGCCGAACCGCTCGATCACCGCGTGCGCCCCCTTGCGCGCGCGCACTCCGTTTCCGCTGGCCGCCTTGGGAAATCCGCTCCACTCCGGCTTGAACAAACCGGCGCTGGCGAGAGCTAGGCGGCGAACAGCGCGGCAGGAAAGGGTCTCCATCCCGGCAACCACCTATGGCGGAGAAAGAAGAGTCGCAGCATCCGCCAGCGCCGCCCGATACTCCTCTCCCAAACGCGCGCACAGCTCGGCGGCGGTGGGCTCGTCGTCGATCGAGCCCACACCCTGCCCAGCCGACCAGACCGTCTTCCAGGCCTTGACCTCGTCGTCGATCGCCTTCAGGTCGGGTCGCGCCTCGTACTTCTTCAGCTCTTCCGGATCGAGATCGTTGGCCGCCAAGCTCGGCCCCAGGAAGTTGGCGTCAACGCCGGAGATCGCCGAGGTGTAGACGATGTCCTTGGCTTTGGCGCCGATCACCATCTCCTTGTACTCGCTCGACGCCATACTCTCCTTGGTGGCGATGAAGCGGGTTCCCAGGTAGGCGAGGTCGGCCCCCATGAGGCGAGCGGCGGCGATCTGACGGCCGTTGGAAATCGAGCCGGCCAGGACCAAGGTGCCATCAAAAAACCGGCGGATCTCGGAGGTCAGGGCGAACGGGCTCATCGTGCCGGCGTGACCGCCGGCGCCGCCGGCGACGGCGATCAGGCCATCCACCCCGGCGCCCGCCGCCTTGCGCGCATGACGCAGGTTGGTGACGTCGTGGAAGACCACGCCCCCATAGGAGTGAACGGCATCCACCAGCTCCGAGACGGCGCCGAGCGAGGTGATGACCAAGGGCACGCGGTGGCGCACGCAGACTTCGAGATCCGCCTGCACTCGCGGATTGGTGCGATGGACGATCAGGTTGACCCCGTAGGGAGCACAGGAGTCGTCGAGCGCCCCTTCGATCTGCGTCAGCCACTGATCAAAACCCTCGGTGGTGCGCTGATTGAGCGCCGGAAAAGTACCGACCACTCCGCTGCGGCAGACTTCGATGACCAGCTGCGGTCCGGAGACCAGGAACATCGGCGCAGCGATCACCGGCACGCTCAGATTATTGAAACTCTCCGCTAGCGACATCAGTCCCCTCCTCGATTCAGACCCGGCGCGGTGAGCGAGCCGCATGCCCGCCACCGCCGGAGTGCAGGGCGATACTGTGCGATCCACCATGGCGAGGCAAGGGGCACAGCGCCGCCATCATGAAATCTCGGCACCGTTTGTAACAAAGTGCCGTGCCGAGCGCCACAGAGGTCGGGAAGGACAGAGGGTCTCGCCCCGTTCCGCGGCTGGGGGGCTCGGAGCGGGGCGAGGCTTTCATGGTCTTTCCTTGGGCCTGGTTTTCCCTCAGGCTACGGCGTGACCGACGACCAGCCCGAAGTATCTCCCGACTCGAAGCCATCGATGAAGATCTCCTGCGCGATCTGGAACGAGCCCAGCTGAATACGCCACCGCGTGGTCGGCATGTACTCCTGGATATACCAGAAAGTCCGATCATCGGTGGGATCGACGGTCATCGAACTGTAGTCACCCCAGCGTTGGGTGGTGGTCTGCGGGTTGGTGCCGGTGGCCATTTCCCCTTCGGTGATCGGCATGGTGCCCGGGAGATCGCTGGCCAGACGACCGGTCACCCGGATCGACGGAAAGGTCGAGCTGCCGGCGACGCTGTAACCCAGCCCGATCTCGCCCGCACCATTCATCGCGATGCTCCCCATCCAGCGACCGTCGCCATCCGGCGAATAGGTGCCCGACTGGAAGATGCTCCACGAACCAACACCCTCGACGGTGATCGGTCGCCGCAACTCGTACCACCGCAAGCCGGAGACGCCCGCTCCGGCGTCCACCGCTTGATTGACCAGCATCATCTCGTGTGTCCCGAAGTTGCGATACTGCAAGCGGCGCATCATGCGATTGGACAGCGCGTCCAGCTTGACGCCGCTGCCCGACTGCACGATGCAATCGCGCAGAGAGGGCGAGCACGGCACCGTCGCGAAAGCGGCGGGGGTGAGCGTCTGGGCTAGACCCATCGTCGAGTTGGCCGGGGTGACGAAGTCGACCGCGAACTCATAGATCTCCAGCCGGTCGGTCTGGTTCGCCGAATCTTGGCTGGCCTCCACCGACCGCATGAAGATGCCCGGCGGGCTGACCCCGGGCGGCACCGTGGTGCCGTCCATGTCGGCGGGCAAGATGCGGGTGAAGCGGTTGCCCGGCAACGGGCTCAAGCCGTCGAGGCCAAAACGCACCGAGGTCGCCGGGTTGCCCGCCAACATGGCGACGCGATCCATCGCATAGAGGCCCATGTCGCCACCCTCAAAGGTAGTGACATAGTAGGCATCCGGCCATACGCCGTACTTGGGATAGTCGGGGAAACTGGGCGTCGAGAAGTCATAGAGGAACCAGCCGTCGGTCACCGGATTCGGCCCCTGCGAAATGTACATGCACAGGTGGTTGCCGGTGTTGGCGAACTCGCTCATCATCCAGCGATCGGCCAAGTCGTCATAGAGCACGATCGGATCACCGGTGCCGGCGGAACAAGGGCCACCGGCCGTCCACAGAGAATCCAAATTGGTCGGACCGGTCAACAGATTGCCCTGCTTGTCGTAGATCGAGAAGAGGGAGAAATTGATCATGGCGATGTAGTGGTTCGGCCCCACGTCGCCCACCACGTCCGGCGGGTGAACACCGTTGTAGGTGAACGCCTCCAGATTGACTCCGAATTTGATCGCCGCCGCTGAGACACCCTCGCCGACGCCCGGGGCCTGACGAAGCGGATCGAAAAACGGGCCATTGGGCCGCAAGTCGATGTCGCCGGTGTACTCGGGCAACAAGCCAGGATAGTGCGAAGAGCGGATGTACTCCGGGTCGCCCTCCTGCCACGGCTCGACCGTGGGCAAATTGCGCAGGTCGATATCGGCCCGCGCCGGGATCACCACCTCGCTGATCACCTCAGGCAGCTCATCTGCTGCCTCGGATCGGTTCATCCACAACGCTCCGGCGACCACCGCAAGAGCCAGCACGGCTACCACACTTCTACGCATGTTTCGTTCCTCACTGATTCGGTCAAACCAAGCTGCTCAGACCAACACTGCATCCCGGGTTTGCCGGGGCCACGCAGTTCCCTCCGTTCCAAGCTGGTTGGTGTGAGAGTAGCAGACAACTCGTCCTCAATGAGAAACGCTTGCTTGGCAAACCGCCCCTTTCTTGCTCACGGATCATTTGCCATCGCGGTTTTTTGCGCTGATATGAGTAGGACCAATCACGGTTCACCCTACCTGCAGGAGATGCACGATGAAGATCCGAATGCTCACCCTCTGCGCGCTGGCCCTCCTCCTCGTCACGGTCGCTGTCTCTACCCAGGCTGAAGAATCGGCCAGCCTGATCGGTAGCGACGAGTGTGCCGATGCCGGCACCTCTTTGGTCATCGGCAACCCTGACGACGCCGAAACACCCGTCTGGCTCAGCTCCGCCCGCGCCGTGGGAAATGTTGAGACCCGCTTCGAAGGCGGCAAGAAGATCTCGAGCCAAGAGTACGTGATCTTCGGCGCGGATGGTGCCGCGATCATCAAAGGCGAACTCAAGTGCGAGTCCGAATGCAAAAAACCGGCGAACTGCCAGGTAAAGGGCTGTATCGCCGACAAGGCGAACTTGACCTGTACGCCGTGCGTTTGCGAGAAAAAGGCCGACGCCGCCAACTGCAGCAGCAGCGTGTGCAAGTACTGCAAGAAGACTATCACCGTGCCGATCGATCTCTAACCCAACACGGCCGGCCCGTTCGACCGGCGGACCGGCCGCTTTCCACCCTTCACCCGGCATCCTGACGCACAGGAGGAAAACACACCCATGCATCGCAAGATACTCAGCCTGCTCATCGCGGCTCTCGCCACCCTCGTCGTCGCTCCATCGCAAGCCGATGACCCACAACTAGACATCAGCTCGGCCTTCTGCCAACCGGCGAACGCCTCCGCCGCTCAGGACGGCTCTTTGGCCGAAAAGGACCAAGCGATCTGGCTGACCGGGGCCGAAGCCATCGGCACAGCCCGAGTCACCGTACGAGCAGGTGTTCGTACCGCGACCCAAGAATTCGCCATTCGCGCCGCGGACGGCACGACGGTCGCCATCGTCAGCCAAAGCTGCACCTCGGAGTGCAACAAACCGCAGTACTGCGTTGTGGAAGGCTGCAACCCAAAGCCATCGGGCGGCTGCACCGAATGCGACTGCAAAAGAACCAGCACCAAAGCCTGCGGCAACAGCTGCAAGTACTGCAAGCCGTCGCAGGACATCCTGTTCGTGGACAACTGAGAGCCACACTCGCGGGCTGTGCAACCGCTGACACCCACCTCACCAGCCCGGCGACCGAAATGTCGCCGGGCTTTCCTCACTCGTGCACTCACCTCACCGCGCCACACGTTGCACTCGCAACCACGAATCGACTACAATTACTTAGCTTTCAGATCCAGACCACTTACCGAAGCGCGGTCGGTGAAACCGCCGGTTCATCATCACCAGCTCCGCAGTTACAGGCCAGCCCTAGATTCCACAACAGCAGCAGACGACAAATCCTCCCCCACGGAGGACCGTCTCGGATTGGTCAATCGCAACCGCTATCAGAACCAGAGAGAGCCGACCCAACCGGCGAGGTCCAACCTCCAGCCGCCTCCTCCCCTTGCACCGTCGCATCCAACTTCGCAAGCGTCCCGGCAACGGATGTGCTCTGGGCCTGCTGATCTCCGCCTGCTTCTACGGCCTCGTTGCGCTGACCGTCTGGCTACTTTCGTAACCGGCAACGAGATTCACCCGCCACCCCAGAGCCAGCCACCACCGTCAAGCCGTGCCGTCCCCCTTCCCCCTGACCCGTCCCAAGACGTTGCACCCCAACCCACAGATCGCCTACAATCCCCCAGCCTCCCACCCGGCCTCCCAGGCCCCCAGAGCCGACGTAGCTCAGCTGGTAGAGCAGCTGATTCGTAATCAGCAGGTCAGCGGTTCAAATCCGCTCGTCGGCTCCAGTTAACCTCATTGTTTTCAATGAGTTAGTGGATTTGGCTCAAGGGCCCAATCGTAGCTCTAGGGCGATTTGGGTCACAATAGGGTCAATCTGGCAGTTAACTTGATGGGACTGGGTGAAACATGGCGGTGGGAGCTGGCCTTGTCCCATTGTTCTTCTCCTAGAGGTCCGGCCGGAAACCCGGTCCATTAAGGATAGATCCAGGTTGTTGTTTTCCACTGGCTGGCAGAGCTGAGCGGGCTGGCAGACGGTTTGCGTTTTATCTTTGCGATTCCATGGAGGCTATCGA